>NZ_JBIBUK010000034.1:0-66644 GCF_043079345.1 Streptomyces sp. NPDC015220
TTCGTGAAGGGCGAGGTCATCAAGACCGTGCCCGAGTCGAAGATCGTGGAGACCCTGATCGAGGAGGCCATGAAGCTCGCCGAGCGGATGGAGGCCGAGGGAGTGGCCTCCGGCGAGCCGGAGGTCTCGGTCGCGGGCTGAGTCCCGTACGGGTCCGGCCGAACCGGTGCGTTCCCGTCGCGTCGCTCGTTCGCGCGCTCCGTCCGAACCCTTCCCACGAGTCCCGGCATCCCGGTGGTGCCGGGACTCGGCCGTGTCCGCCGGGGACACGAGCCGCCGTGGCCTCACTCCTGGCGCAGATCGCCCGGGAACTCCTCCCGGACACCACGCGTGGGATCCTCGACCGGAGCGTTCTCCTGGACCGATCCGGGCGCGGCCCGGTCCGGAGCGGCCGGACTGTACGGGGACTGCCGGGGCGGCGGCGGGCTCTGGTCGCCCGGGGCGCCCGCGCCCGACGGGGGCAGACGCAGGACCAGCAGCGCGGCGTCGTCGCCGCTGGGCGGGACCCGCTCCAGCAGTGCGTCGCAGAACTCGTCCACCGTCCTGTCGCGCAGACGCCGGGTCAGGACGGCGGCGTGATGACGGAGCTTGGCCATCCCGAGATCGATCGGCCGGCCCCGGCTCTCCACGAGCCCGTCGGTGTAGAGCAGGACGGTGGACTCGGGCGGGAGGTTCTCGTCCGCGTCCGGCCAGCTCAGTCCGAGGTGCAGGGCGGCACTCATGCCGATCAGCGGCCCGTGCCCGCCGGTCAGGAACCGCGCGTCACCCTCACGGGTCACCAGCAGCGGAGGCGGATGCCCGGCGGTGACCCAGCACAGCCGCCACGGCCCGCCCTCGGGCCCCTCGACACGGGCGAAGACGAGGGTGGCCATGGGAGCGTCGCTGGTGTTCGTCACCGCCTCGTCCAGCCGGCGCACGATCAGGCTGGGCGGCTCCAGATGGTCCCAGGCGAGCGCGCGCAGCATGTTGCGGACCTCGGCCATGTGCGCGGCGGCCTGCAGGTCGTGGCCGACCACGTCCCCGATCACCACCGCCAGGACGCCGTCCCCAAGGAGGAAGGCGTCGTACCAGTCGCCGCCGATCTCCATCGCGCTCTGCGCGGGCAGGTAGCGGGCGGCCATCCGCAGGTGGTCGACCTGCGGCAGCGGGGCCAGGAGTTGGCGCTGCATGGTCTCGGCGACGTTCCGCTGCTCCCGGTAGAGCCGGGCGTTGTCGAGCACCAACCCCAGTCGGCGGCCGATGTCGGACAGCAGCCGGACCTCGGCCTCGGTGGGGGCGGGGGAGACGCCGGCGCGGCCCACGGTCAGCATCCCGTAGTGGTGCCGCCGGGCGTTGAGCGGCACCACCACCGCCGAGTGGCCGCCCAGCCGTTCGAACAGCTTGCCCTGGGTCAGGGTGAGCGGGGCCTCCGGGTCCCGCAGCTCCTCGGCGGTCAGCAGCACGGGTTCGGCGGCGCTCAGGATCCGCGCCACCGCCGAGCGGGCCCTGCCCGGCAACGGCGGCAGCGGGCCCTCCAGGCGCCGCGCGCGGCGCGGATGGGCGGGGCAGCGCACGGCGATCCGCTCCAGCACCCCCAAGCGCTCCTCGGACAGCGCCACCGCGGCCCAGTCGCCCAGTTCCGGGACCAGCAGCCGCAGCAGCCGGCGGACCGAGCTGGAGACGTCCATGGCCGACATCAGCAGGGTGGAGACCTCGGCCACCAGGTTCAGCCGGCTGGTCAGCGCCTCCAGCGCGGCCGTGTGCGCCGCCGCCCGCTCCTCGGCGTCGCGGTGCAGGCTGAAGTCGCTGAAGACGACCACCAGCCCGGCCCGGCTCCCCGCCAGCAGCAGGGGGGTGGTCGCCCAGATGATCGGCACGACGCTGCCGTCGGCCCGCAGGAAGTACTCCTCGCTGCCCTGCTCGGCCGGCCGGACGGCGGTCACCGGCGTCCGCATCGTGCACTGCTCGCGGGGCACCCGGCTGCCGTCGGGGCGGCGGTGCAGCAGGTCGTGCGCGTCCCGGCCGAGCATCTCGGCCTCCGACCGGCCCAGCAGCCGCTCGGCCCATGGATTGACGAACGTGATCCGGTCCGAGGCGTCCATGGTGAAGACGCCGGTGCCGAGGTCGCGCAGGACGGCGTGCGGGAAATCCGGGTCGAGGGCCCCGCCGGCCTCGCTCACGGCCCCGCTCCCTGGGGCGTCCCGGTCGGACCTCCGGTGTGCTGCCACCGCGATCACCGCTTCCCGAAACCGCCGGACACATGGGTACCCATTCCATTCTGACCCGTTACGCCCGAACCCTTCCCCTCTGACCGAGCGTGTTGCCAGGCCCCGCCGCCCGCCTGCCGGTCCGCCCGCCGCCCACGCCCGTCCGCCCACCGGTCGCGCCCGTCCGACCGGAGGACCGCGGGACCCGCCGCCCGTCCGCGCGTCCGCCCGCCGCCCACGCCCGTCCGCCCACCGGTCGCGCCCGTCCGACCCGAGGACCGCGGGACCCGCCGCCCGTCCGCGCGTCCGCTCACCGCCCACGCCCGTCCGCCCACCGGTCGCGCCCGTCCGGCCGGAGGACCGCGGGACCCGCCGCCCGTTCCCGCCGGCCCCGTCCGGCGGCCCCACCGCCTCCGTGCGAAGCCGCCTCCGGCCCCGCCGGGCGGCCACCCGGGGGGCGGCACGGCCGGGGCCGGACGGGTACAGTGCGGAGATCAGCAGAACCCCCAGCGTGAGGCCCCGTACGTGTTGACACAGACCACCTCACGGGTGCTCGAACCGAGTGACCTGGACGCCGCGCTCGCCGTCCTCGACCGCGAGCCGGTCGTGAACGCCTTCGTGACCTCACGCGTACAGATCGCCGGCCTCGACCCGTGGCGGCTCGGCGGCGAGATGTGGGGCTGGTACGAGGACGGCATACTGACCTCGCTGTGCTACGCGGGCGCCAACCTCGTCCCGATATGCGCCACCCCGCGGGCCGTACGCGCCTTCGCGGACCGCGCCCGCCGGGCCGGCCGCCGCTGCTCCTCCATCGTCGGCCCCACCGAACCCACCACCCTGCTGTGGCGGCTGCTCGAACCCACCTGGGGCCCGGCCCGCGAGGTCCGCGCCCACCAGCCGCTCATGGTCACCGACCGCATGCCGGACGGCCTGGCCCCGGACCCCTACGTCCGCCGCGTCCGCAAGGACGAGATGGAGACGATCCTGCCGGCCTGCGTGGCGATGTTCACCGAGGAGGTCGGCGTCTCCCCGCTCGCCGGCGACGGCGGCCTGCTCTACCAGGCCCGGGTCGCCGAACTCGTCGGCTCCGGCCGCTCCTTCGCCCGCATCGACGAGTACGGCAGGGTCATGTTCAAGGCGGAGATCGGCGCGGCGACCGACCGGGTCTGCCAGATCCAGGGCGTCTGGGTCGCCCCCGAGTACCGCGGACGCGGCCTGGCCGCCCCCGGCATGGCGGCGGTCCTGCGCTACGCGCTCGCCGACGTGGCCCCGGTGGTGAGCCTCTACGTCAACGACTTCAACACCCCGGCCCGGCGGACCTACCGCAGCGTGGGCTTCCAGGAGACCGGCGCCTTCACGAGCGTGCTGTTCTGACCCGACCCCGCTCCTGCTCCGTCCTGCCGTTCCGGCCCGTCCCCGGCCCCGCTCCACCGTGCCGTTCCAGCCGGTCCCCGGTCCCGTTCCACAGCGCTGCTCTTGGGCCGGTGCGGGCCGGGTAGTCTCCCCGGCATGGCGCACTTTCCCGGTCATGGCTCCGGCCGGCCCGACGAGATCGCGGACGACATCGTGATCGGCCCCCTCGACCTGTCGGCCCGCGTCGACGAGGCCCTCGCGGTGCAGGCCGTCGCCTTCGGGCTCGGCGCGGAGGAGGTCGCCGTACGCCGGCAGATCGTGCTGCGCCACATGACCAGCCCGGGCGCCCGCGCGCTGGGCGCCACCACCGCCGGCGGACGCCTCGCCGGATTCGTCTATGGCATGCCCAACGACCGCACCCACTGGTGGTCCACCGTCGTCGAGCCCTACCTGCGCGCCCGCGGCCACGAGGACTGGCTCGACGGCTCCTTCGTCATCACCGAGCTGCACGTCCACCCGCGCCACCAGAACCGCGGCATCGGCCGCGCCCTGATCACCGCCATCACCGACGGCGCCGCCGAGCCCCGGTCGATCCTCTCCGCGATCGACACCGACAGTCCGGCCCGCGGCCTCTACCACTCCCTGGGCTACGTGGACCTCGCCCGGCAGGTCCTCTTCCCCAGCGCGCCGAAGCCGTACGCCGTGATGGGCGCGCCGCTGCCGCTGCGCCGCCGCTAACCGATTTCCACCGGCACAGTCCGCCCGGCTAACCTCCTAGCCATCACCTATATCCGGCAGGAGTACGAGAACGATGGCGAACGCACCGGTCCAGCGCATGTCCCAGTTGATGGCCAAGACACTGCGCGACGACCCGGCCGACGCCGAGGTCCTCAGTCACAAGCTGCTGGTCCGCGCCGGTTACGTCCGCCGCACCGCCGCGGGCATCTGGAGCTGGCTGCCGCTGGGCAAGAAGGTCCTCGCGAACGTCGAGCGGATCGTCCGCGAGGAGATGGACGCCATCGGCGCCCAGGAGGTGCTGCTGCCCGCGCTGCTGCCGAAGGAGCCGTACGAGGCGACCGGCCGCTGGGACGAGTACGGCGGCGAGCTGTTCCGCCTGAAGGACCGCAAGGGCGGCGACTACCTCCTCGGTCCGACCCACGAGGAGATCTTCACCCTGCTGGTGAAGGACCAGGCGTCCTCCTACAAGGACCTGCCGGTCATCCTCTACCAGATCCAGAGCAAGTACCGGGACGAGGCCCGGCCGCGCGCGGGCATCCTGCGCGGCCGTGAGTTCCTGATGAAGGACTCCTACTCCTTCGACACCGCGGACGAGGGCCTCGCCGAGTCCTACGCCCTGCACCGCCAGGCCTACCAGCGCATCTTCGAACGCCTCGGCCTGGACTACCGCATCTGCGCGGCGACCGCGGGCGCGATGGGCGGTTCCAAGTCCGAGGAGTTCCTCGCCCCGGCCGAGGCCGGCGAGGACACCTTCGCCGACTGCCCGAACTGCGACTTCGCCGCCAACACCGAGGCGATCACGTACGAGCTGAAGCCGGTGGAGGCGGGTGACGTCGGCGCGCTGGAGGAGATCCCCACCCCGGACACCCCCACCATCGAGACGCTGGCCGCCTCCCTCGGCGTCCCGGCCTCCGCCACGCTGAAGAACCTGCTGGTGAAGGTCGACGGCGAGATCGTGGCCGTCGGCGTGCCCGGCGACCGCGAGGTCGACATGGACAAGGTCGAGGCGCACTTCGCCCCGGCCGTCGTCGAGATGGTCACCGCCGAGGACTTCACCGGCCGCCCGGACCTGGTCCGCGGCTACGTCGGTCCGCAGGGCCTGGGCGAGAAGGTCAAGTACATCGCCGACCCGCGCGTGGCCCCCGGCACCGCCTGGATCACCGGCGCCAACAAGGAGCACACGCACGCCAGGAACGTCGTCGCCGGCCGTGACTTCGAGGTCGACGAGTACGTGGACGCCGTGGTCGTCCAGGACGGCGACCCGTGCCCGAAGTGCGGCACCGGCCTCAAGCTGGACCGCGCCATCGAGATCGGCCACATCTTCCAGCTCGGCCGCAAGTACACCGACGCCCTCAAGCTCGACGTGCTCGGCCAGAACGGCAAGCCGGTCCGCGTGACCATGGGCTCCTACGGCATCGGCGTCTCCCGCGCGGTCGCGGCCCTCGCCGAGCAGCACGCCGACGAGCACGGCCTGGTCTGGCCCGCGGAGGTCGCCCCGGCCGACGTGCACGTGGTCGCCGCGGGCAAGGCCCTGCAGACCGAGCTGGCCCTCGACGTCTCGCAGAAGCTGGCCGCGGCCGGCGTACGCGTCCTGGTCGACGACCGCGCCGGCGTCTCCCCGGGCGTGAAGTTCACCGACGCCGAACTCATCGGCGTCCCCCGGATCCTGGTCGCCGGCCGGCGCGCGGGCGAGGGCGTCGTCGAGCTCAAGGACCGCCGCTCCGGCGAGCGCGAGGAACTGACGGTCGAGGAGGCCATCGCCCGGCTGACGGCGTAAGCGCCCTTCGGCGACGGCACCAGGAGGCACCGCCCCACGGCCGGGGCGGTGCCTCCGTCGTTCCGGCGATGCCTCCGTGCCACGACCCGGGGGTCTCTCCGTGCCGCGGCCTGGTGTCTCCGTGCCCGGCCTGGTGTCTCCGTGCCGCGGCCCGGCGGTGTCTCCGTCCCGGCGGTGCCTCGGTGGTGCCTCCCGCCGGGGTGACGGGCCGGTGTCCGGTGGGCGCGGGCGGACAGGCGGGAGCGTGTCGCTCCGGCGCTTCCCGCCGCGGCGGCCGGGCCGCCGGCCTGCCGGTGGGGCTGCTCGGCCCGTGCCGGTGGGCACGCCGGACCCGGACACAGCGGCACCGGGCCCGGACGCAGCGGCTAGGGACCGGGACACAGCGGATCCGGTCCCGGGCACCGCGGCGCCGGTCCCGGACGCAGCGGCTAGGGACCGGGACACAGCGGATCCGTCCCGGGCACCGCGGCACCGGCCCCGGACGCAGCGGCTCCGGTCCCGGACTCGTGGCGCGGGCCGGAGGTCAGAGCCAGGCGGCGAACTCCAGGAGGAGTTCGGCGTCCTTCGGCCGGCCCACCCGGCGGGCCCGTACCCCGGACTCCACGGCGCGGAACAGCGTCCAGCCGCGCAGCCGTTCCCGGTCCACCTCCAGCGACTCGGCGAGCCGCTTGATCCGGCGCCGGGTGGTCGCCGGACCGGACGGCGAGGCGATCAGGTCCTCCACCCGGTCCCGGACCAGCCGCGCCAAATCGAAGGCGCTCTCGCCGACCACCGGATCGGGGCCCACCGCCAGCCACGGCACGCGGTCGCCCGCCAGCACCTTGCTCTGCCGGAACGTGCCGTGCAGCAGCAGCCGCTCGGGCGGCGCGGCCAGCAGCTCCGCACGGGCCGCGAGCGCCGCAGCCACCAGCGGCGCCGCCTCGGCGTCCAGCTCGGCGCCCGCCCGCATCGCCTCGGACTGCCGTCCGGTCCGCTCGGCGACCGTCTCGAAGACATGACCGGAGTCCTCCGGCGGCGCCACCCACAGCCGCCGCAGCGTGTCCGCCGCCTCCAGCAACGCCCGCGCCTCCGGCAGCGACCGCACCGACACGTCCGGGTGCAGCCGCTCCAGCAGCAGCGCGCCCTCGCCCGCCGCGCCGGGTTCGAGGAGCCGTACGGCGCCCCGCCCGGCCCAGTGCGCCAGGGCGGCCAGCTCAGCGGCCGGCCGGGCCCGCGGCGGCGCCAGTTTGAGCACGGCCGGGGTGCCGTCCGCCGTCCGCACCAGCACCACCAGGCTGCTGCGCCCGCCGGGCACCTGCACCCGCTCGACCGTCAACTCGCTCCGGGCGACGGCCCGCCGCGCCAGTTCCGGCAGCCGCTCCAGCCAGTCGTCACCCTCGGGAGCCGTCTCACCGAGCGCACGCACCAGCCGCTGCGGTGGTTCGAAAGCCATGCGCGAGTCGTTCCTTCCTGGACGCGTCGCGACGCGTTCCCTGTCGGTCGTCTGCGCCGGGGGGCGCCTCCTGCGTCCGTACCGCGCCGTGAGCCGGGTCCCGCTCCCCGTCCGTCTTCCCGTCTTCCGCGCCGCGCCGCGGCGACGGCGCTACGGCGTCGGCGCCTCCGACGGGCCGGCTCCGGCCCGTTCGGCGAGACCAGGGAAGGCTACGCTCCGCCCGCGCCAGCGCACCGCCCGGACCGCCGCCTCCCGCAGCGCCCCGGCGGCCTCACGCCGCCGCTCGCCGGAACTCGCCCGCACCAGGTCGGAGTAGACCCCGGCCACCCGGTCCTCCAGCTCGGCGGCGAACCGGACGGCGGCGGCCGAGTCCGGCACCGGGAACGGCAGCGCGTAGGCCGGCGCCGCGGCCACCGGCCGGCCGCCCAGGTCCCGCACCCGGCGCACGAGCGCGTCCCGCCGAGCGCGGTGCGCGTCGTACGCCGTCCGGGCCTCCGCGCGCCGCCCCGGGCGGATCCGCCCGCCCACCACGCCGTAGCCGTACACGGCCGCGTGCTCCGCCGCGAGCGCCGCCTGCAGGGCCTTCAGCTCCTGTGCGTCCACCGTCCCGCTCACTTGCCACCCTCCGTCAGCAGATACACGTGTGCCGCCCCGGCCGCCGCCACCGACGCCAGCAGCCGGGCCAGTTCGCCCGGTACGTCCAGCAGGGCGGCCGCGCGCCGGTCGGCGAGCGACCGCTCGGCGGTGGCGAGCCGGGCGAGGGCGTCCTTCGGCTTCTCCGGGACCGCCGGGGCGGAGGCCGACGGGCCGTCGGACTCCCGCGCCCCCGCCGCGAGACCGGCCCCGTCCGTCGCCGCGGGAGACGTCAAGGGGGCCGCCGGGGGAGCCGTCGTGGCCGCTCCGGAGGCGGTGGACGGGGTGGGCGCCGGGGACGCCGCCGCCCCGTCGCCGCCGAACGCGGCCACGTGGTGCGCCACTTCGGTCCGCAGCGGGCGCAGCCGCCCCGCCAGCGCCGGATGCGCGGCGATCACGGCGTCGTACCGCCGTATGAGTTCCGCGCTGTCCCGGGCCGCCTGCGCCCGCGCCCGCTCGGCGGGCGACGGACCGCCGTCCGAGGCGGCGGAGCCGTCGGTTCCGGCGGAGCAGCCCACGAGCAGGGCGGCCCCCGCCGCCGAGGCGAGCAGGCTCCTTCTGCGCGGCCCCGGGAGGGCGCGCGGGAGTGGAGGCAACGGCACGGCAGACGTCCTCGGGTGCGTACGAACGGGCTTCACGGGCGGCTCGCCCGTGATCACCGTACCCGCGTGCGCCGGGGGCGCGACCCGGCGGCACCACCCCTGGCCAGGTGGACGGCAACACCCCCTGGAACCGGATACCCTTTGACCGGACACGCGACCATCCCACAACAGCACACGCGGCCGAGGAGTCACCCGGATGAGCACCACCCAGAGCGAGAGGCTGCGAGAACTGCTGGAACCGCTCGTCGCCTCCCAGGGACTGGATCTCGAAGAGATCGCCGTGGACTCCGTCGGCCGCAAGCGGGTGCTGCGCGTGGTCGTCGACTCCGACACCGGAGCCGACCTCGACCAGATCGCCGATGTGAGCCGCGCGCTCTCGGCGAGGCTCGACGAGTCCGACGCGATGGGCGAGGGCGAGTACACCCTCGAGGTCGGCACCCCGGGCGCGGAGCGCCTCCTCACGGAACACCGGCACTACGTGCGCGCCACGGGCCGGCTGGCCAGGTTCCAGCTGGCCGAGGGCGGCGAGCTGGTGGCCAGGATCCTCGGGGTCGACGACGAGGGACTGGACCTCGAGGTGCCCGGAGTGAAGGGCCGCAAGGCCACGACCCGCAGGGTCGCCTTCCCGGACGTGGTCCGGGCGCGCGTGCAGGTCGAGTTCAACCGCAAGGACATGAAGGACATGAAGGAAGAGGAGGAGGCGTAGCCGTGGACATCGACATGAGTGCCCTGCGGGGCTTGGTACGGGAGAAGGAGATCTCCTTCGACCTGCTGGTCGAGGCGATCGAGTCGGCCCTCCTCATCGCCTACCACCGCACCGAGGGAAGCCGCCGTCACGCGCGCGTGGAGCTCAACCGGGAGACCGGGCATGTGACCGTGTGGGCGAAGGAGGACCCGGAGGACCTCGAGGAGGGCCAGGCGGCCCGCGAGTTCGACGACACCCCGTCCGGCTTCGGCCGTATCGCCGCCACCACCGCCAAGCAGGTCATCCTGCAGCGGCTGCGCGACGCCGAGGACGACGCGACGCTGGGCGAGTACGCCGGCCGCGAGGGCGACATCGTCACCGGCGTGGTGCAGCAGGGCCGCGACCCGAAGAACGTGCTCGTCGACATCGGCAAGCTGGAGGCCATCCTGCCGGTGCAGGAGCAGGTCCCCGGTGAGACCTACCCGCACGGCATGCGGCTGAGGTCGTACGTCGTCCGGGTGGCCAAGGGCGTCCGCGGCCCGTCCGTGACCCTGTCGCGTACGCACCCCAACCTGGTGAAGAAGCTCTTCGCCCTGGAGGTCCCGGAGATCGCCGACGGATCGGTGGAGATCGCGGCGATCGCCCGTGAGGCCGGTCACCGCACGAAGATCGCGGTGCGCTCCACCCGCTCCGGCCTGAACGCCAAGGGCGCCTGCATCGGCCCCATGGGCGGCCGGGTGCGCAATGTCATGGGCGAGCTGAACGGCGAGAAGATCGACATCGTCGACTGGTCGGACGACCCGGCCGAGATGGTGGCGAACGCGCTGTCCCCGGCCCGCGTCTCCAAGGTGGAGGTCGTGGACCTGGCGGCCCGGTCGGCCCGCGTCACGGTGCCGGACTACCAGCTGTCGCTGGCCATCGGCAAGGAGGGCCAGAACGCGCGGCTCGCGGCCCGGCTCACCGGATGGCGCATCGACATCCGCCCGGACACCGAGCAGCCCGGGGAGTAGGGGCCGCACCGGGCGGACCGGGGAATAGATCCTGGCCGTCGGGCGCTCAGATCACGACAGGTTTGTGCGCGGCAAGTGTTCGCATCCTGCCCCAAAGGGGTGAGGTGCGTTCGGGGAGGTAGACTTAGCGGTGTCTGGCCGGACGCGGGCCCGAGTGTGCCCTGAACGCACCTGTGTGGGGTGCCGGGAACGAGCGGCCAAGACTGATCTGCTGCGGATCGTGGCGATCGAGGGCGAGTGCGCCCCTGATCCTCGCGGTACGCTGCCCGGCCGGGGTGCGTACGTACACCCCGCCCTGGTCTGTCTCGACCAGGCGGTGCGCCGTCGGGCGTTCACGCGGGCGTTGCGCGCCCCGGGAGCGCTCGACACAAAGGCGTTGCGCCGGTACGTCGAGGAGACGACAGTTGCCGAACAGGCAACGCGGTAAGGAAAGACGTGTCGTGCGGATCCCCGTGCGGCCTGGTACCTCGCGAGTCGAAAGCAGGTCGAGATTGCGATGAGCACTCGATGAGTACGCGATGAGTACGCCCATGAACTAGCGACGGTCCGGCCGCAACCCGGACCTCAAAGGAGCGAAGTGGCTAAGGTCCGGGTATACGAACTCGCCAAGGAGTTCGGTGTGGAGAGCAAGGTCGTCATGGCCAAGCTCCAGGAACTCGGTGAATTCGTCCGATCGGCGTCCTCGACGATCGAGGCGCCCGTTGTACGCAAACTGACAGACGCCTTCCAGCAGGGCAACGGCGGCGGCAGGTCCGCCAAGCCGGGCCCGAAGAAGGCCGCCCCCAGGCCCGCCGCGCCCACCCCGGCGCAGGCGGCTCGTCCGGCTGCTCCCAAGCCGCCGGCCGCCCCCAGGCCCGCCGCGGCGCAGCAGCCCGCGGCCCCCTCGGCTCCCGCGCCGGCCCCCGGCCCGCGTCCGGTGCCGGGTCCCAAGCCCGCCCCGCGGCCCGCCCCGGCGGCGCCGGCCACGCCGGAGTTCACCGCTCCGCCGTCGGCTCCGGCTCCGTCCCCGGCCGCCGCCCAGGGCCCGCGCCCCGGCGCCCGTCCGGGTGGTCCCAAGCCCGGCGGCGGTCGTCCCGGAGGTCAGGGCCAGGGTCAGGCCCGTCCGGGCCAGGGCGCGCCGCGCCCCGGTGGCCAGGCCCCCCGTCCGGGTGCCCGTCCGGCCGGTCCGCGTCCGGGCAACAACCCCTTCACCTCCGGTGGCTCCACCGGTATGGCACGCCCGCAGTCGCCCCGTCCGCAGGGCCAGCGGCCCGGCGGTCCGGGTGCGGGTGGTCCCGGCGGCGCCGGTCCCCGTCCGCAGGCGCCCGGCGCGCAGGGCGGCGGTCCGCGTCCGCAGGCTCCGGGCGGTCCCCGCCCGACCCCGGGCTCGATGCCCCGTCCGCAGGGCGGTCCGGGCGGTCCGCGTCCCGGCGGCCCGCGTCCGAACCCCGGCATGATGCCGCAGCGTCCCGCTGCCGGCCCGCGTCCCGGCCCCGGCGGCCGCGGTCCGGGCGGTGCGGGTCGTCCCGGCGGCGCCGGCCGTCCGGGCGGCGGTGGCGGCTTCGCCGGCCGTCCCGGTGGCGGCGGCGGCGGTCGTCCGGGTGGCGGCGGCGGTTTCGCCGGTCGTCCCGGTGGCGGCGGTCCCGGTGGCGGCGGCTTCGGCGGCGGCGGTGGCCGTCCCGGCTTCGGCGGTCGTCCCGGCGGTCCCGGTGGCCGCGGTGGCACGCAGGGCGCCTTCGGCCGTCCCGGCGGTCCGGCGCGTCGCGGCCGCAAGTCGAAGCGGCAGCGCCGTCAGGAGTACGAGGCCATGCAGGCCCCGTCGGTCGGCGGCGTGATGCTGCCTCGCGGCAACGGCGAGGCCATTCGCCTGTCGCGCGGTGCGTCGCTCACCGACTTCGCGGAGAAGATCAACGCGAACCCGGCCTCCCTCGTCGCGGTCATGATGAACCTCGGCGAGATGGTCACGGCCACGCAGTCCGTCTCCGACGAGACGCTCCAGCTCCTCGCCGACGAGATGAACTACACCGTTCAGATCGTCAGCCCGGAGGAGGAGGACCGCGAGCTGCTCGAGTCCTTCGACCTGGAGTTCGGCGAGGACGAGGGCGGCGAGGAGGACCTGGTGGTCCGTCCGCCGGTCGTCACCGTCATGGGTCACGTCGACCACGGCAAGACCCGCCTGCTCGACGCCATCCGCAAGACGAACGTCATCGCGGGCGAGGCCGGCGGCATCACCCAGCACATCGGTGCCTACCAGGTCACGACCGAGGTCAACGAAGAGGATCGCCGGATCACCTTCATCGACACCCCGGGTCACGAGGCGTTCACCGCCATGCGTGCCCGTGGTGCCAAGTCGACCGACATCGCGATCCTGGTCGTCGCGGCCAACGACGGCGTCATGCCGCAGACGGTCGAGGCGCTGAACCACGCCAAGGCGGCCGACGTGCCGATCGTGGTCGCGGTCAACAAGATCGACGTCGAGGGCGCGGACCCGACCAAGGTGCGCGGTCAGCTGACCGAGTACGGCCTGGTGGCCGAGGAGTACGGCGGCGACACGATGTTCGTCGACATCTCCGCCAAGCAGGGTCTGCACATCGACTCGCTGCTGGAGGCCGTGATCCTCACGGCCGACGCCTCGCTCGACCTGCGGGCCAACCCGAACCAGGACGCGCAGGGCATCTCGATCGAGTCCCGCCTCGACCGCGGCCGCGGCGCCGTGGCGACGGTCCTCGTCCAGCGCGGCACCCTGCGGGTCGGCGACACGATGGTGGTCGGCGACGCCTACGGCCGCGTCCGGGCGATGCTCGACGACAACGGCAACAACGTCGCCGAGGCCGGTCCGTCGACGCCGGTACAGGTCCTGGGCCTGACCAACGTCCCGGGCGCGGGCGACAACTTCATCGTGGTCGAGGAGGACCGTACGGCCCGCCAGATCGCGGAGAAGCGCGCCGCCCGCGAGCGCAACGCCGCGTTCGCCAAGCGCACGCGCCGCGTGTCGCTGGAGGACCTGGACAAGGTGCTGAAGGCCGGCGAGGTCCAGCAGCTGAACCTGATCATCAAGGGCGACGCGTCCGGATCGGTCGAGGCACTGGAGTCCTCCCTGCTCCAGCTGGACGTCGGCGAAGAGGTCGACATCCGCGTCCTGCACCGCGGCGTCGGTGCGGTCACGGAGTCCGACATCGACCTGGCGATGGGCTCCGACGCCATCGTGATCGGCTTCAACGTGCGCGCGGCCGGCCGTGCGCAGCAGATGGCCGAGCGCGAGGGCGTGGACGTCCGGTACTACTCGGTCATCTACCAGGCGATCGAGGAGATCGAGGCGGCCCTCAAGGGCATGCTCAAGCCGGAGTACGAAGAGGTCGAGCTCGGCACGGCGGAGATCCGCGAGGTCTTCCGCTCGTCCAAGCTGGGCAACATCGCGGGTGTTCTCATCCGCTCCGGCGAGGTCCGGCGCAACACCAAGGCGCGCCTCCTCCGCGACGGCAAGGTCATCGCGGAGAACCTCAACATCGAGGGTCTGCGTCGCTTCAAGGACGACGTCACCGAGATCCGCGAAGGCTTCGAGGGCGGTATCAACCTCGGAAACTTCAACGACATCAAGGTCGACGACGTCATCGCGACGTACGAGATGCGCGAGAAGCCGCGGGCGTAACGGCCCCAGGCGTCTGAGCACCGGCCGACGGGACCGCGTCCCGTCGGCCGGTGCGGCGTGTGCCGCGAGGCGCGCGCCCGGTCCCGCACACCACCTGGGAGGCCGCGTGCCGTACCGGGGCAGGAGTCGGAGCCCACGCTCCCGCACGCCCGCTTGCACGAGCAGGGGTGCGGGGACGGAGCCACCGTCGGGACCGGGGCCGGAACCCGTTCCGCTCCGGGCCGGACGGACGGCCGGGCGGGGGGAAACCCCGTCGAGCCGCCGACGGGTTCGCGGTACCGTTCTTGATGTCCCTGCCCGTACCGAAGGCAGGACCATCGACCCCGTACCGGCGGGCAACCCGGCACACACATGTACGTGGGGACTCTGTCCTTCGACCTGCTCCTCGGCGACGTCCACTCGCTGAAGGAGAAGCGCTCCGTCGTCCGCCCGATCGTCGCCGAGCTCCAGCGCAAGTACGCGGTGAGCGTGGCCGAGGTGGACCACATGAACCTCCACCGGCGAGCCGTCATCGGTCTTGCCGCGGTCTCCGGCGACGCGACGCACCTGACCGACGTACTGGATCGGTGCGAGCGGCTGGTCGCCGGCCACCCCGAGGTGGAGCTGCTGTCCGTACGACGGCGCTTCCACGGCGAGGACGACTAGTCCTCGGCGGACCACACCGCACCACACCAAGACAGAACGTAGAAGAAGAAAGAACGGGAGACGGACCAGTGGCCGACAACGCGCGGGCGAAAAGGCTGGCGGACCTCATCCGGGAGGTGGTGGCCCAGAAGCTGCAGCGCGGGATCAAGGACCCGCGGCTCGGCTCGCACGTCACCATCACGGACACCCGGGTCACGGGTGACCTGCGGGAGGCGACCGTCTTCTACACGGTCTACGGGGACGAGGAGGAGCGGCAGGCCGCCGCCGCCGGCCTGGAGAGCGCCAAGGGCATCCTGCGCTCCGAGGTCGGCCGCGCGGCCGGCGTGAAGTTCACCCCGACCCTCACCTTCGTCGCGGACGCCCTCCCCGACACCGCCCGGACCATCGAGGACCTGCTCGACAAGGCGCGCCAGTCCGACGCCAAGGTGCGCGAGGCGTCCGCGGGCGCCAGCTACGCCGGCGGGGCCGACCCGTACCGGAAGCCGGGGGCCGAGGACGGATCCGACGAGACGGACGACACCACCGAATGACCAGCAAGCCCACCCCGCCCGACGGCCTCGTCATCGTCGACAAGCCGTCGGGCTTCACCTCGCACGACGTCGTGGCCAAGATGCGCGGAATCGCCAGGACCCGCCGCGTCGGCCACGCCGGCACCCTCGACCCCATGGCGACGGGCGTCCTCGTCCTCGGCGTGGAGCGGGCCACCAAGCTCCTCGGCCACCTCGCGCTGACCGAGAAGGAGTACGTCGGCACCGTCCGTCTCGGGCAGAACACCCTCACCGACGACGCCGAGGGGGAGATCACCTCCGCCGCCGACGCCTCCGGGATCACCAGGGAGGCGGTGGACACCGCCGTCGCCAAGCTGACCGGCGACATCATGCAGGTGCCGTCCAAGGTCAGCGCCATCAAGATCAACGGCGTGCGGTCCTACAAGCGGGCCCGGGAGGGCGAGGAGTTCGAGATCCCGGCCCGGCCGGTGACGGTCTCCTCCTTCCGCGTGTACGACGTCCGGGAGGCCGTCGCCGAGGACGGCACCCCCGTGCTCGACCTGGTCGTCTCGGTGGTCTGCTCCTCCGGCACCTACATCCGGGCGCTCGCCCGTGACCTGGGCGCCGACCTCGGCGTCGGCGGCCACCTCACGGCGCTGCGCCGCACCCGGGTCGGACCGTACAAGCTGGACGCCGCCAGGACGCTGGACCAGCTCCAGCAGGAGTTGACCGTCATGCCGGTCGCCGAGGCCGCCTCGGCCGCGTTCCCGCGCTGGGACGTCGACGCCCGACGCGCCCGGCTGCTCACCAACGGTGTACGGCTGGAGATGCCCGACGAGTACGCGGGCGGCGGCCCGGTCGCCGTCTTCGGCCCCGAGAACCGCCTCCTCGCCCTCGTGGAGGAGCACCGGGGCAAGGCCAAGAGCCTGGCCGTCTTCGCCTGACGCGAGTCCGGCCGTCTTCCGCCGACGCGCGGGCCGGACGCCGATGCGGGCGTGCGCCTCCGCACACCCGCGCGCGTCCCGTCCGCATGGGCCCCGCCCGTCCGCGTGCGCGGGCGCGTCAGGAGGCGCCGGACTCATACCCGGACGGGTCCGCGCCGCTGCTTGCGTATGCCCGCCCCTGTCCGGCCGTCCGCCTGTCCGGTCGTCCGCTCGTCCGTGGAGCGGCGAACACGGGGTGTCCCACGTTCGCCGCTCCACGGTCCCCCTTCGGTTCCCCCACACCTAGGGTGCGTCTGGCCGCCCCCCCGCTATTCACCCGACCGTGCGGGCGCTCGGAGTGAACCGAGGGAGTGCGAGGGGGCGCGTTCACCGTGCGATCTTTCCCGCTGATCATTCCGTGCCTACCGTCGAAGCCAGGGCACTGTGGCGCGGCGGCACGGCGGGAGGTTCGACCATGGCGGTACGGGAACCGCGGACCAAGGCCGTGCCGCCGGGCCGGACGAGGGGCGGCGGCACAGCGGCGGAATCCCCCGCTCGGAGCGGGCCCGCGGGCCCGGAAAGCGCGGCCGGCGGGACCAACGCGGCCTTCGCGGCGGGGCCGATGGGCCCGGCGGAGCCGGACGGTGCGGCTGCGATGGGCGAGGCCGACGGGGTTCGCGAGACCGACGGGGTTCGCACAACTGGTGCGGCTGGTGCGGCTGGTGCGGCTGGTGCGGTGCGCGGTCGGCGTCCCGGGAGCCGGGCGCCCGGCGGCGCCCGCCCACTCGACGGAGGCCGTGCTTCGGGCACCACCGACGCCCGGGGCGACGGAACCGTTCGACCGGCGTCCCACGGCGGCCCGGAACCGACGACGCCCCGGCCGGAGACCGTGGCGGAGGCCCGGGACCGCGCCCTGGACGGTTCCCTGGTGTGCATCCGCGACCTCGCCGGCCGACCGCGCGGCACCGGCTTCGCGGCCGACCACCACGGCACGGTCCTGACCAGCCACGAGGCCGTCGACGGCCTGGCCCGTCTCGTGCTGCACGCTCCCGGCGCGGGCGGCCGGTCCTGCGTGGTGACCGCCGACGCGGTGACCGCGCTGCCCGAGCTGGACCTGGCTCTGGTACGGACCGAGGGGCTCGGCGTCGAGCCGCTCCCGGTCACCACGCGCGCCGCCGTCGGGACCGGCGCCTACGTCCGGATCGCGGCCGGGGGCTGGCGTGAGGCGCGGGTGCTCGGACCCGCCTCCGTCGCCTACACCGCCATGGAGGGCCGTCATCTCCTGGACGGCGCGCTCGAGTTGGCGATCGGCACGGCCGGCCGCGACGCGCTCAGGAGGGGCGGTGGGACGGCCGGGGGGCCGGTGCTGGACGCGGCGACCGGCACCGTGGTCGCCGTCCTCGGCACGGCACTGCGGTCCGGGGACCGCGAGTCCAGGTTCGCGGTGCCGCTGCGCCCGGCGGCTCTGCGCCACGCCCGGGCGGGGGACAACCGCCTCGCCGACCTGCTCGCCCGCAACGCGGCCACCGTCCCCGCCTACGGCCCCGACCTCAACCTGGCGGGCGTCCTGGAACTCACGGCCACCGCGGTCGCCCAGGACGGGCCGCGGGGCATCCTGCCGGACCGCCCGCACGGCACGGTTCCGCAGCCGTTCTTCCGGCCGGCGGCTCACTCCGCGCCCGCCACCATTCCTGCCCCTGCCCCCGCCCCCGCCCCCGCCCGCGGCGCTCGGACGGATCCTGGCCGACCGGACACCGTCCCGGATCCCGGCCGGCGTCCGGCCCCGGCCCGCCCCGCCGCCACGGACCGACCGGCGCCGCGGGCGGGCGCGACACCACCACCCGCACTCCACCGGGACGCCGCCACTCCGGACGCGGCGCATCCGGCGCGGCCCGTCGACCCAGGCGCCGCACGCCCCTGCCCAGCGCAAGCCCCGGGCCGGCGGGGCGGCACCACGGCCACCGGCGACCCGGGAGCCCCGCTGCGGCCGGCCGATGCCGCCGACCTCGGCGGTCCGGGGGCCCCGGGCCGACCGGTCGACGTCGTGGACCTCCCGGTCGGCACAGTGGCCCCCTCGCTCGACGCCGTGGAACCCGACGGGCCGGACAGCCCCGCACCGGGAACCGCGCGGCTGTCGCGGACCGTCGGCGGCGCCCTCGCCCCCGACCCGGCCGGCCCGGACCCGACCGCTTCCGCCGCTCACCCCGGGCGGGCCGCCCTGCCCGTCGAACGGTCCGGGATCGTGGGGGAGTTGGCCGCCTTCGCCGCCGGCCCGGCCGTCGTCCTCGGTCTCGTCGGCGCACCGGGCAGCGGCCGTACGACCGAACTCGTGGCCCTCGCCGGCCGCCGGGCCCGGGGCGACACCCCCACGCCCACGTTGTGGCTGCGCGGGGCCGACCTCGACGGCGCCGACACCTCCGTGGCGGACGCCGCGTGCCGCGCGCTGGACCGGGCGGCCAGGATCGTCGCGGCCGCCCGGGAGCCCCTGCACACCGAGTCCACCGACCTCACCCCGGAGCGCGTCGCCCGACTCGCCCATGCCCACGGCCGGCCGCTGCTGCTCCTCCTGGACGGGCCCGAGGAGATGCCCTCCGCCCTCGCCCACCGGCTCGCCGAGTGGACGCGGGAAACCGCCCAGTGGCTGCGGTCGGCGGGCGCGCGACTGGTCGTGGCGTGCCGGGAGGAGTACTGGGAGCACGCGGGAGCGCTGGTCCCGCCCGGCCTGCTGCACGCCCCGGACCCCTCCGCCGGCTCGCACGGGACACCGGGCGCCCCCGCCACTCCTGGCAGTCCGCGAACAGTGGGCGCTCACGCCCCTTCCGAGGCGCCGGCCACAGAGGACACACAGGCCACACAGACCCCACCGGGTGCCGACGTACGCCGCACCGACCGTTCCCACGACCGGCCTGCCCCCGGCCCCGACGTCCCGGCCGGGCTGCGCCTCGGCGACCTCACCGCCGACGAGGCCCGTGAGGCCCGCTCCCGCTACGGCATCCCGGACGGAGCGCTGGTCGAGGCCGACGCCCGCCACCCGCTCACCCTGCGCCTCCTCTCCGAGGTGCGCGCGGCCCTCCCCGACCTCCCCGGCCACCCCCCTGTCGACCGCGCCGACGTCCTCGCGGCCCACCTGGACCTGATGTGCCTGCGCATCGCGGTCCGCCTCGCCGCCGAGAACGACCTGCGCGGATCCGCCGTACGGCGACTCGCGGCGAAGGTGTCCGGACAGGTGCACGAGGCGGCCCGGCGCAGCCTCGGCCCCGGACACGGCGAGCTGGACCGGGGGACCTTCGAGGACGTGTTCCCGTGGGGGCCCGCCCCCGCACGCCTCGGCGGCGGCACCGGCTGGGCGTCGGCCGTCCTCACCGAGGGCCTCCTGGTCCCGGCCGGCGACGGCTACCGCTTCGCCCACGAGGAAGTCGCCGACTGGCTCCAGGGCACCCACCTCGACCTGGACGAGGCACTCCGCGTCCTGGTCCACCGGCGGCACATCCCCGGCGAGCAGCACCCTCCGCCGCCCGTCTCGCACCACCGCATCGGCCCCGTGGTGCAGGCGCTGATGCTCCTGGCCCGCCAGCACGGGACCCGCAGGCTCGCCGTCCGGCTGGAGGAGCTGGTGTGCGCGCTGGACACCGACCCGCACTCCTGGTGGGCCTCCCGGCTGCTCGCCGGCGTACTGCTGCGGGTACCGGACGCCGCGCCGTACGCCGGTGTGCTGCGGCTGCTCGCCGAGTGGATCGTCGCCCGGCAGCAGTGCGACCTGCCCGTGCCGGGCGGCTTCGGACCGGGCTTCTGGACCGCCCTGCACCTGTCGCACGCCGACCGCTGCGACCTGCTCCGCCGCCTCCTGCTCGCCGACCGGGCCCCGCAGGACCACGGAGAGCCGGACCCCGAGCGACCAGGACACGGACGACCGGGGCGCGGACGGCCGGGGCACGGGCCGGCGGGCTCCGCAGCGTCGGCGCCCGGCCGACCGGGCGCCGGGGGTCCGGACGGGACCCGACCGGACGGCTCCCCGCCCCACGCGTCCCGGACCGCCCAGCCGCCCCGCTATCTCGACGCCGTCGCACGGCTCCTCGCCGCCGACCCGGTCGCCGTCCAACCGCACCTCACCCGCTGGTTCGACGACGAGCGGCCGTTGCCCGCCGCCCCGCACGCCACCGTGGCCACCGCCGCACAGGCGCTGCTCCACACCCACCGGCACCGCGCCCCCGACGACCTCGTCGAAACGCTGGTCGCGTGCCCGCACGAGCGGGCCGACGAACTGCTCGCCGCGCTCGCCGAGGAGGAACCGGCCACCCTGTGCCGGGCCGTCGGCCGGTGGGCGCACGACGACCGCTCCGACCGGCGGGCCGCGGCGGTCACGCACGGCCTGCGCACCGCCCCCCACGTGCGCACCGAGACCGACCGCGAACTGCTGCGCGACGCCGCGTTCACCCTGCTCGCCCGGCCCGCCGACGCCGCCCTGCACGGCGGTGCGCTCGCCCTCCTGGTACAGGACCCGCACACCCGCGCCCGTCATCTGCCGCAGGCGTTGCGGCACTTCGCGGCGGGTGACCCCAACCTGCCGCCGGACGTGCTGGCCGGAGCCCTGACCACCCATCCCGATGCGGTCCTCGCCTCGTTCGGCGGGCGGATGCGGCGCGGCCCCGGGACCGCCGAGGCGCTGCGCGCCCTCGCCGACGTGATCACGCCCGCGCTCGCCCCCCGCCTCGCCGCACTGGCCCGCGAAGCGGTGGAACGGCGGCCGGACCTCGCCGGCTCGGTGGCGGCCTACGTGGACCGGCGGCTGCGGGCCGGGCCGGCCGCACACGCGGTGATGTCCCCACTGGTCACCGGCCTACTGGAGGGTGGAGCGGCTCAGCTGCGGGCCGCGCTGGGCGGTGTACTGGCGGCCTCCGGCGCGCCCGCCTGCCGCGCGCTGCGCCGGGAACTCCTCGGCTTCCTGCTGGACCACGAGGAACACCCGGCCGTCCTGGAGGCGGTGCTGTACGCGGCCGTCCCCAGCCCCGAGGGGGACCTTTGCGACCTCGTCCACCGCGTCGGCCTCCTCCTCGTCCGCACTCCGGAGGGCGCGGCCGTGTTCGACCGCGCCCTGCTGGAGCTGGGCCGACACGTCCCCGGCTTCGCCGTCCACCTGGCCGGCTGGCTGTCCGGGGCGCCGCAGGACTGGGCCGCGCTGGTGGGGCCCAGCGCCCGCCGGACGATCGGGGACCTCGCGGGGGCCCCCGCCCCCGCCTGACGGCAGGACCTCGCCCCTTCTCGTGCCGTGCCACCCTGCGCCGTCGCGCCCGAGACGCCCTGCCGGACGACGGGCGTCCGGCGCCGGACGCGGACGCGGCGCCGCCGCACGCCGGGGCGGCACCCAGCGTGCGGTGCCGTGGTGTCCGGCGCGGTGGCGTCCGGCCTGCGGGGGACGTGCGGTGTGGTGACGTCGGGCGCGCGGGGGACGTGCGCCCCGTCACAGCTCCCATGCCGATGCGGGCGGGCGACGTGGGGCATGGCACCCTTAGACCTGCGGACAAGACGCATGGCAACCAAGGCAACACGGACACGGGTTCGACGAGGAGCGGTCACAGTGCAGCGCTGGCGTGGCTTGGAGGACATCCCCCAGGACTGGGGGCGCAGCGTCGTCACCATCGGCTCCTACGACGGAGTCCACCGCGGCCACCAGCTCATCATCGAGCACGCCGTGAACCGCGCCCGCGAGCTCGGTGTCCCCGCGGTGGTCGTCACCTTCGACCCGCACCCCAGTGAGGTCGTCCGCCCCGGCAGCCACCCGCCGCTGCTGGCCCCGCACCACCGTCGTGCGGAGCTGATGGCGGACCTGGGTGTGGACGCGGTCCTCGTCCTGCCCTTCACCACCGAGTTCTCGCAACTGTCCCCGGCCGACTTCGTCGTCAAGGTGCTGGTCGACCGGCTGCACGCCAGGGCGGTCGTCGAGGGACCGAACTTCCGCTTCGGCCACAAGGCCGCCGGAAACGTGGACTTCCTCACCGAGCAGGGCAAGCTGCACGACTTCGAGGTCGAGGTCGTCGACCTGTACGTCACCGGTGCGGCGGGCGGCGGCGAGCCCTTCTCCTCCACCCTGACCCGGCGGCTGGTCGCCGAGGGCGACGTCGGGGGCGCCCGCGAGATCCTGGGCCGCCCGCACCGCGTGGAGGGCGTGGTGGTCCGGGGCGCGCAGCGCGGCCGCGAGCTGGGCTTCCCCACGGCCAACGTCGAGACCCTCCCGCACACCGCGATCCCCGCCGACGGCGTCTACGCCGGCTATCTGCACGCCCAGGGCGAAGTGATGCCGGCCGCGGTCTCCGTCGGCACCAACCCGCAGTTCGACGGCACCGAGCGCACGGTCGAGGCGTATGCCATCGACCGCGTCGGCCTCGACCTGTACGGCCTGCACGTCGCCGTCGACTTCCTGGCCTTCGTGCGCGGCCAGGCCAAGTTCGACTCGCTCGAAGCGCTGCTCGAAACGATGGCGGAGGACGTCAAGAAGTGCCGCGAGATCATCGCGGCGGACGAGCAGCAGCCCCGGACGAACTGACCGACGGGACCGGCCGTACCGGTGGGACCGGCCGCGGCCGGCCCCACCGGTACGGCCGCCACGTCCGTCCACCGGTCACCGCGCCGGACGGGTCGCTGATCACCGCGTCCGGCCGTCCTCCGGCCGTCGCCGGTCGCCCCGTCACCGCGGCGGCGTGACCGCCTCCGCCCGTGCCCGTGCCCAGTGGCACGCCACCTGGGCCTCGCCGCTCCCTGCCAGGACCTCCAGGTCCTGGTTCCGGCAGGCCTCGGCGACGCCGGCGCGTTCGGCCTCGCCGCCCGCCAGGACCTGGCAGCGAGCGTGGAACCGGCAGCCGCCGGGGATCCGCGAGGGGTCGGGCGGCTCCCCGGTGAGGACCACCGGAGTGCCCGGGGCCTCGGGCAGCACGGACAGCAGCGCCTGGGTGTACGGGTGCCGGGGCGCCGTCAGCACCTGCTCGACCGCACCCGTCTCCACGATCCGGCCGAGGTACATCACCGCGACCCGGTCGGCGATGTTCCACGCCAGCCCCAGGTCATGGGTGACCACCAGCGCGGACAGGCCGAGTTCGGTGCGCAGCCGCAGCAGCAGCGCGAGGATCTCGCCGCGCACCGAGGCGTCGAGGGAGGCCACCGGCTCGTCGGCGACGACGAGTTCGGGCTCCAGGACCAGCGCGCCCGCGATGACCACCCGCTGGCGCTGACCGCCGGACAACTCGTGCGGGTAGCGCAGGAAGAAGCGCTCGGGCGGCCGCAGCCCGGCCCGGGCCAGCGCCTCGGCGACCGCTGTCCGTTCGTCGCCGCCGTACCCGTGGATGCGCAGCCCCTCGGCCACGGCGTCGTACACCGTGTGGCGCGGGTTGAGCGAACCGCTCGGGTCCTGCAGCACCAGCTGGACCCGTTTGCGGTACGCCTTCAGCGCGCGGGAGGAGTAGTCGAGCGGGGAGCCGTCGAAGGTGACGCGGCCCGCGGTCGGCGGGACCAGGCCGAGCAGGGAGCGGGCCAGCGTCGTCTTGCCGCAGCCCGACTCGCCGACCAGCGCCACGATCTCGCCCGGGCGGATGTCGAGGTCCACTCCGTCCACGGCCCGGGCCCGCGGCGCGCCGCCGCGTCCGGGAAACGCGATGCGCAGGCCCTCGACGCTCAGCAGCGGTGGCGTGCTCGTCATGCGGTACGGCTCCTCACTTCCGCTTCCTCCGCCCCCGGGCCGTGCCCGGTCGCGCCGTCCTCGGGGACGTCGTCCGCGGGGACGGCGTCCGCGGGGACGGCGTCCGCGGCCGGCCCGTCTCCGCGGACCGGAGACCCGGCCTGGGCCCCGCCCTCCGTCCTCGGCCCCGTCCCGGCCGCCTCCGGGCGCCCGGGCTCCCCGTCGCCCCCCGGCCCCTCGTCCCCGAGCGCGCCGGACCGCCTGCCCGGCCCGGCGTCGGACCCCACGTGCACACACGCCGCCCAGCGGCCCGCCTCCGCCGCCCGCAGCACCTGGTCCTGTGCGGCGCACAGGTCCAGCGCGACCGGGCAGCGCGGATGGAACGCGCATCCGGACGGGACCGCGGCCGGGTCCGGTGGATCGCCGGGCAGTCCGCGCGGGGCGAACCGCGACGACGGGTCGCCGATGCGCGGGAACGCGCCCGACAGGGCCCTGCCGTAGGGGTGCCGGGCGTCCTCGTAGACCTGCCGGGCCGGGCCCTCCTCCACCACCCGGCCCGCGTACATCACCGCGAGCCGGTCGCAGGTGTCGGCGAGCACGGCGAGATCATGACTGATCATGACGAGACCCACGTCCTGCTCGCTGACCAACTCCTCGATCAGCCGCAGGATCTGGGCCTGGATCATCACGTCGAGTGCGGTGGTGGGCTCGTCGGCGACGATCAGACGTGGATCGCAGGCGAGCGCCATCGCGATCATCACCCGCTGGCGCTGGCCGCCGGAGAGCTCGTGCGGGTACGCGCTCGCCCGTGCCGCCGGCAGGCCCACCTGCTCCAGCAGTTCCCCGGCCCGCTTCTTCGCGGCCGCCGAAGTGGCCCGCCGGTGCAGCAGGATCGGCTCGGCGATCTGGTCGCCCACCCGGTGCACGGCGTTGAGGGAGTGCATCGCGCCCTGGAAGACGATGGACGCCCCGGCCCAGCGCACCGCCCGCACCCGGCCCCACTTCATCGTCAGCACGTCCTCCCCGTCGAGGAGGAGCTGGCCCCCGATCCGGGTACCGGCCGGCAGCAGCCGCAGCAGCGCCAGGGCCAGTGTCGACTTGCCACACCCGGACTCCCCGGCGATGCCGAGCTTCTCGCCCGCGGCCAGCGTCAGGTCGACTCCCCGCACGGCGGCCGCGCCGCCCGGATAGGTCACCTCGAGGTCGCGTACGTCCAGCAGACTCAACGGGACACCCCCAGCCTGGGGTTGAGAACGGACTCGACGGCTCGCCCGCACAGCGTGAACGCCAGCGCGACGACCGCGATCGCGATGCCCGGCGGCACCAGGTACCACCAGTCGCCGGAGCTCACCGCTCCGGCCTCCCGCGCGTCCTGGAGCAGGCCGCCCCACGAGACGACCGTCGGGTCCCCGAGCCCGAGGAAGGCGAGCGTCGCCTCGGCCAGGATCGCGGAGGAGATGATCAGGGTCGTCTGGGCGAGGATCAGCGGCATCACGTTGGGCAGCACGTGCCGGGACATGATGTGCCAGTGACCGCCGCCGAGCGCCTTCGAGCGTTCGATGTACGGCCGTGACTCCACCGCCAGCGTCTGCGCCCGCACCAGCCGTGCGGTGGTCGGCCAGGTGGTCACGCCGATGGCCAGGACGACCGTGCCGAGCGAACGGGACAGCACGGTCGCCAGCGCGATGGCGAGCACCAGCGTCGGCATCACCAGGAACCAGTCCGTGACCCGCATCATCACCGTGGCGTACCAGCCGCGGAAGTGTCCCGCGGTGATCCCGATGAGTGCGCCGATCGCCACCGACAGCACGGCGGCGAGCAGCCCCACGAGCAGCGAGACGCGCGATCCCCAGATCACCAGTCCCAGCAGGTCGCGACCGAACTGGTCGGTGCCCAGCGGGAAGTGACCGCTCGGGCTCTCCAGCGGCCGTCCGGGCGCGTCCGTCACGCTCGACACGTCCGATCCGACGGTCAGCGGCGCGGTCAGCGCGACCAGCGCGCACACGACGAGTCCGGCCAGCCCGAGCAGGCCCGCGCGGTGCCGGCGGTACTCCTTCCAGAAGCGGGCGGCGGACGCCCGGCGACGCCGCCACGCGAGAGCACGCGGGCCGGGTGGTTTCGCGCTCTGGGCGGTCTCGGCGGTCGTCATCGGCCCACCCTCGGATCGAGCAGCGGATACAGGAGGTCGGCGAGGGTGTTCATCACGATCACCGCCGCGGCGAAGACGAAGAACAGCCCCTGCACCAGCGGCAGGTCGGGCACGCTCAGCGCCTGGTAGAACAGTCCGCCGAGCCCGGGCCAGGAGAAGACCGTCTCGACGAGGATGACACCCGCGACGGTCCGGCCGAGGTTGACGAAGATCAGCGTCACGGTCGGCAGCAGCGCGTTCGGCACCGCGTGGCGGCGCCGGACCAGGTCGTCCCGGAGCCCCTTGGCCCGCGCGGTCGTCAGATAGTCGCCGCCCATCTCGTCCAGCAGCGCGGACCGCGTCACCAGGAGCGTCTGCCCGTACTCCACCGCGACCAGCGTCACCACCGGCAGCACGAGATGATGGGCGACGTCGAGGACGTGGGCGAAGCCCTCCTCGCCGCCGGACTCCATGCCTCCGGTCGGGAACAGCCCCGGCACCGGGCCCGCGCCGACCGACAGCACGATGATCAGCAGCAGCCCCAGCCAGAAGGACGGGATCGAGTAGAGGGTCAGCGCGAGACCGGTGTGGAAGCGGTCGGCGAACCGGCCGTGCCGCCACGCGGAGCGGGTGCCGAGCAGCACCCCCAGGGCCGTGTAGAGGACGAACGCCGTGCCGGTGAGCAGCAGGGTGTTCGGCAGCGCCTCCGTGATCTTGTCGAGGACGGGGCCGTGGAACTGGTAGGAGGTCCCCAGGTCCCCGGTCAGCGCCTTGCCGCAATAGTCCGTGAACTGCCGCCACAGCGGCAGGTCGAGTCCGAACTCACGCCGGTAGGCGGCGATCTGCTGGGCCGAGACCGGGCGCCCGCCGGTCATGAACTTCACCGGATCGCCCGGGATCAGCCGGAAGAGGAAGAAACTGGTGACGAGGACGGCGAGCAGCGAGACGGCCGCGCCGACCAGTTTGCCGGCCACGTACCGCGGATACGCGGTGCCGGCCCGGGCCCGTCGGCGGGCCGCCGGCCCGGATCCCTCCGGGCCGGCGCCGGCCGCGCCCTCGACCAGCGCGGGTGTCGCTTCGGCGGTCATCGGCGCACGCCCCTACTCACGGTCTTCCGCGGTGGCCCGGCGACGCACCGCGAAGAGAACGGCGAGGCCGGCCAGGACCACGACACCCGCGGCGATCCCGATGACGACGCCGGTGGACGAGGAATCGCCGGAGGAGTCACCCGAGCCCGCCGGCACGGCGGACCACCAGCTCCAGTAGCCGTCCTGGCCGTAGATGTTGCCGGCCGCGGCCGGCATGGTGGTGATCGACTTGATCTGGTCCGTGCGGTAGGCCTCGACCGCGTTCGGATACGCCATGACGTTCATGTACCCCAGGTCGTACAGCCGCGACTCCATCCGCTTGACGAGGTCCGCCCGCTTGGCAGGGTCGTACTCGGCGAGCTGCTGGGCGTAGAGCTGGTCGTACGTCCTGTCGCAGATGAAGTTGTCGGTCGCGCCGGTGTCCTTGGGGGTGGTGGGACGTGCGGCGCAGGTGTGGATGGAGAGCACGAAGTCGGGGTCCGGGTTGACGGACCAGCCGTCGAAGGCGAGGTCGTACTTTCCGGCCAGCCACGGATCGGTCACGTTGTCCAGGCAGTCGAGGGTGACCCCGATGCCCAGTGAGCCCCACCACTCCTGGAGGTACTTGCCGACCGCCTTGTCGTTCGGGTCGGTGGCGTGACACAGGACGCGGTAGCTCAGCGGCTTGCCGTCCTTGCCGACGCGCTTGCCGTCCCCGTTCCTCCGGTAGCCGGCCTGATCCAGCAGCGCGGCGGCCTTCGCCGGGTCGTACGCCAGTTCCTGCCCGGCGGAGGGCTTCCAGAAGTACGACGTGAAGCGAGGCGGAACATACCCCTGGCCCTGGACCGCGTGGCCCTGGAAGACCTTGTCGACGATGGTCGCGCGGTCCACCGCCATGAACAGCGCGTGCCGCACCCGCTCGTCGAGCAGGGACGGATCGCCGTCACCGAACTTCGTGCCGTCCTTCGCCTGGGCACCCGGGTTGGTGGCCAGCGCGTAGAAGCGGCGGCCGGGCGCGTCGTTGACGCGGATGTTCTTGTCGCCCTTGAGGGAGGCGGCCTGGGCGGGCGTCAGGGACGGCGAGCCGGCCACGAAGGACACCTCGCCCTTGCGCAGCGCGGCGACGGCGGCGTCCTGGTCCTTGTAGTAACGGAACACCAGTTCGTCGAACTTCGGCGCTCCTCGCCAGAAGTCCTTGTTGGCCTTCAGCCGCACATAGCTGTCCGGCTTGTAGTCGGTGAGGACGAACGGGCCGTCACCGACGATCGGGAAGCTCTTGTCGTTGTTGAACTTCGAGAAGTCCTTGACCTTCTCCCAGACGTGCTTGGGAACGATCGGCACGTCGAGCGCGGTCATGGTGGCCTGCGGCTTCTTCAGCCGGATCACCAGTTTGGTGGGGCTGGGCGCGGTGACCGACGCGAAGTTGCCGACGAAGCTGCCGTTGGCGGTGGCGGCGCCCTGATCGGTCATCATCTTGTTGAACGTCCACGCGGCGTCCTCGGCGGTGACCGGCTGCCCGTCCGACCACTTGGAGTTCTCGCGGATCGTGTACGTCCAGGTCAGCTTGTCCGGCGACGGCTCCCACCTGGTGGCCAGGCCCGGGACGGCGTGGGCGTCCTTGGGGTCGTAGTCGGTCAGGTACTCGTACATCAGCCGGCCCACGCTCGTGCTGAGCAGCCGCACCGCGAGGAACGGGCTGAGCGAGTCGACGCTCTGCGCGACGGCGACGGTGAGCGTCCGGTCGCCCTTCCCGCCCTCCGCCGCGCGGGCGGCCTGCGCGGCCGAGGCGGCGGGGGCCGCGAGTCCCGACGCGAGGAGGAGGGCGGCGGCTCCCGCGGCGGCGAGCAGTCGCGTCCTCCTCGGGCGCGGTCCGGTACGTCCTCTGCCGTGCTGATCTTGTGTGTTCATGGCTCGGTGACCTCGCGTCATCGCACGCGCGGGACGGAGTGCGTCCCGCACGGGGCGGGCTGTGAACAGATGTGAACGAGCTGGAGCGAACTGGAAGAAGCTTGAGCGGGCTTGAACGAGCTTGCAGGAGCTTGATCGGATGGCGCCGACGGAATGAAGTGAGTGTCTATCAGCGCAGTCTGCGCGCGTCAACGGTGCGTCAAACCCCATGTGGCCTGCGGAAACAACAAGTCGATCACGACGTTCCCCTCAGTGGTGTAGACCACTGACGCCTCCCTGGTGAGGGCATGGCGGCGCGTTTCCGCCGGTTCGGCCCGCGAACGTGCGAAGGCCCGCGTCGACGACGGGTGAGCGTCGTCGACGCGGGCCTGGGGACCGGTCGGGCTACTGCTGAGGGGGCGGAGGGGGCGGGGTCTGCCCCTGCGGCGCCTGGTCCTGCGGCGCCTGGTCCTGGGGCGCCTGGTCCTGGTGGGTCTGGCCCGGCGCGGGCTGCGGGTGGCCGGGGTACTGCGGGTACGGCTGCTGCGGGGGCTGCTGGGCCTGCCCGGGGTGCTGGGGCACCTGCCCGGGCTGCTGCGGGGGCAGCGGCTGCGGCGCGGACTGCCCCGGAGCGGGCTGTCCCGGATACGGCTGTCCCGCATACGGCTGGGCGGGATACGGCTGGCCCGGCGGGAGGGGCTGCCCGCCCTGCTGCGGGTAGGGCTGCCCGGGCTGTTGCGCGGGGTGTGCGTACGGCTGACCCGGCCCCGGCTGCGGCTGGTGCGGGGGCTGCGGTTGGGGGGCGAACTGCCCAGGAGCGGGCTGTCCGGGCTGTCCCGGGGCGGGCGGCTGCCCCTGCTGTCCCGGGAACGGCGACTGCCCGGGCTGTCCGGGCATGGGCTGACCGGGCATGGGCTGTCCGGGCTGCCCCGGATACGGCTGCTGCGCGCCCGGGTAGGCCTGGGCCGGCTGCCCCGGGTACGGCTGGCCCGGCAGCGGCGGGGCGGCCACCGGCGGCGGGTTGCCGTCGGACGTCCACAAACCGTGAGCCTGCTGGTGCCGGACGAAGTCCTCGGCCACCATCGCCGCCAGGTTGAAGTAGGCCTCGCGCACCTTCGGCCGCATCATGTCCAGGTTGACCTCGGCGCCGGCGGCCAGGTGCTCGTCGAACGGCACCACGACGACTCCGCGGCAGCGGGTCTCGAAGTGGGCGACGATGTCCTCCACCTTGATCATCTTGCCGGTCTCGCGCACCCCGGAGATCACGGTGAGGGAGCGGGCGACCAGGTCGGAGTACCCGTGCGCGGACAGCCAGTCCAGTGTCGTGCTGGCGCTGCTCGCACCGTCCACGGACGGCGTGGAGATGATGATCAGTTGGTCGGCGAGGTCCAGTACCCCGCGCATGGCGCTGTACAGCAGACCGGTGCCGGAGTCCGTCAGGATGATCGGGTACTGGTTGCCCAGGACGTCGATCGCGCGCCGGTAGTCCTCGTCGTTGAAGGTCGTGGACACCGCCGGGTCGACGTCGTTGGCGATGATCTCCAGCCCCGAGGGCGCCTGCGAGGTGAACCGCCGGATGTCCATGTACGAGTTGAGGTACGGGATCGCCTGCACGAGGTCACGGATGGTGGCCCCGGTCTCCCGGCGCACCCGGCGGCCGAGGGTGCCGGCGTCCGGGTTGGCGTCGATGGCCAGGATCTTGTCCTGCCGCTCGGTGGCGAGCGTGGAGCCGAGCGCGGTGGTCGTCGTCGTCTTGCCGACCCCGCCCTTGAGGCTGATGACCGCGATCCGGTAGCAGGACAGCACCGGCGTACGGATCAGTTCGAGCTTCCGCTGCCGCTCGGCCTCCTCCTTCTTCGCACCGATCCGGAAGCGGGACCCGGCCGCGGCCGGCCGGCCGCTGCGCGCCTTCTGCTTCTTGTTGTTGAGCAGCCGGTCGGAGGACAGCTCCACCGCCGCCGTGTAACCGAGCGGTGCCGCGCCGGGATTGGTCGGCTGCCGCTGGTCGTGCTGTATGGGCTGGGGCCACGCGGCGCCGGTACGCGGGTCCACGGGCTGCTGCGGGTGCTGCGGCGCGAACGCCTGGGGCTGAGGGGCTTGGGGAGCACCCTGCTGGACGGCGGCGGAGGAGGGCTCCGCCGCATCGGCGCCAGGCGTCCCGGCCGGCCCCGCCTGCGGCTGCCCCGGCCGGTCGGTCTGCGGTGCGGGCGGCGGCGGGAAGCCGTAACCGGCCGGCGGTGCGGGTGGGTTGGGTGTGGGGGTTCCGGGTGCGGGGGTGGCTGCGCCGGGGTGGGGGAAGCCGTAGCCGTGCTGTGCCGGGTTGGGCGGAGCCGGCTGGGGAGTGCCGGGCGCGGTGGTCTGCGGTGCGGGTGGCGGCGGGAAGCCGTAACCGGCCGGCGGTGCGGGTGGGTTGGGTGTGGGAGCTCCGGGTGTGGGGGTGGCTGCGCCGGGGTGGGGGAAGCCGTAGCCGTGCTGTGCCGGGTTGGGCGGAGTCGGCTGGGGAGTGCCGGGCGCGGTGGTCTGCGGTGCGGGTGGCGGCGGGAAGCCGTAACCGGCCGGCGGCGCCGGGGGAGCGGGTGTCGCTGCCTGCTGCGGGGCGGCGGGCGTGTTCCAGGCGGGCGGCGCGGGCTGCGGCGCCTGCGGCTGGAAGGGCGGCTGCTGACCCGGCACCGGCGGCTGCCCCGGCTGTCCCGGTTGTCCGGGCTGCGCCTGCGGTTGTGCGGGCCACTGGGCCGCGGGGGTCGGGGCGGCGGGCTGGTAGGACGGAGGAAGCGGCGGGACCGTGTCCTGCGACGCCGGCGGCGGACCCCACCCGGGCACGGCGTCCTGCACCGCGCCTCCCGCCCCGTCGGCCGGGACCGCGGCCTGCGCTACGGCGTCCTGCACGTCGTCGGCGGGCCGACCGGCCGGGCCGTCCTCCTGGGAGGAAGCGTTCCCATCAGCGGTGCCGGTGCCGGTGCCGGCACCGGAGGCCGATGCGTCCGGTGCGTCCGCCACGTCGTCGCCGACTTCGGAGCCCGGAGCCTCCGGCTCGGCCAGCGGGTGTTCGGCGTTCTCGGCGGGCGGTGCGGCATCGCCGGCGGCCGAGTCCTCGGTCCCGCCGGTCGCATCCGCGCGGGCCGTGTGGTCGGCGCCCTCGTCGTGGCCGTCGTCCGCGGTGTCCCGGTCGTTCCCGTCCCCGGGCTCAGCCGGGGCGGACTCGGCATCGCCGACCACAGCCGTGTCGTCACCCTCGGACCCGGAAGGGGTCGTGTCCGCCGAGACCGCGATCTCTGCCTCAGGCGACGGCGCCGGAGCCTCCTCGTCCGCCGCGACGGCGTCCCGGGTCCTGTCGGCGGCTTCCGCCTCCCCGGTCGCGGCAGCGGCCTCGCCACCCGTCGGGTCCGCCGGGGACGACTCGTCGACGCCCGTCCGTCCGGCGCCCTCGGCCGCGCCGTCGCGCGCCGCGAACTCACGCTTCAGCGCGGCCGCGGAGATCCGCATCGTCGCACCGCTGACGAGGTCACCGTTCCCGGCGTCCGCCACCTCCGACGGAGGGGAAGGGGCAGCGGGCGTCGGAGGGGCGGCGGGCGGCGGCGCGGGTGCCCAGGCGGGCTGGAAGCCGCTGCCCGGCGGCGGGTCGGGAAGGTTGACCGGAGGCCCGACCGGCGGGGGCGGAGTCGCCGGAGCAGTCGGAGCAGTCGGAGCAGTCGGAGCAGCCGGCGGGGCCGGAGAGGCGGGCGCGGCCGGGTCGGACGAAGCGGAGTCGGCGGCCGGGCCCGACGAGTTCTGCGTGTACCAGGCCGGCGGCGCGTAGTCGATGGTGAACTCACCCGTCGCCTCGACGGAGGACGCCGCGTCGGGCTGGTCGTCGCCGGGCGTGGCCCAGCCCCCGCGGATCCCGTCCCGATCGCTGTTCACAGTTCCTCCTGGTGTGGTCGAGCACCCTCATGCCGTGCTGGGGCGACCGTTCGTTTCCTAAGGGGTCGGTCGGAAGCGGTCGCCGGCGGATCGGAACCGATCCGGCCCGCCCGGCCTCCCCCGGAGCGCCGACGGCTCAGCCGTGGGTTCTGATGTGGCGCCCGGTCCCAGCCTAATCACCACAGGCGCGCTCACGGCAGGCCCGTCCGGCCCCGCACCCTCGACCGCCACGTCACGGCCGGCATCCAACTCACCTGTGCGCACACCCGATAACACACCGAACCCGGACGATACGTCACCACGCCCCCGGCGGCAGCCCGCTCCGATGGCCGGCCGATGGCGCGTCAACGGCCGGGCGGCCGCGCCGGGAGCCGGCTGACGGGACGTCGACGGTGGCGGGACGAAGCCGCGAATCGGCTCGTGCCGCCAACACCGTGCGGCGTCCGTGCCGTTCGGCAGGCCGGGGGGCCGGCAACCGGGCGAGGACGGGGCGAACCGATCCCGACGGCACAACACCGTTCGCCGGCGGCACCGTTCGCGGTCCCGGCCGCGGTTCAGTCCATCCGGCGCGGCGTACCCAGCAAGCCGATCTCGGCGTCGGTGGGCTGCGTCATCACGTACTGCCGGTCGCGGTCGGCACACCAGAGGGTGACACCGTCGGGGAGCGTGGGCAGGGACTCGATGTCCGCGCGCGGCAGCGCCATCGTGCGGCCCAGCTCGGCGGCCTCGTCCGGCGAGATCCGCTGGACGCCCACGAGCCGCGCCTGCCGGATCAGCCGCGGGGCCACGGGACTCAGGTACGGCAGCAGGGTCACCACCGACTGCCAGGGCCCGGAGACCACCCGGCCGCGCGGCGGCCGCATACCGCAGTCCCGCACCACCAGCACGGGTGTGCCGGCCGACGCGCCCTGCGGAGGCACCCTGCCGACCTCGTACACGGCCAGGCCGTTCTGCCCGCCGCCCATGGCGTGCACCATCTGCATCCACGCCGGGGCCCGGCCCGTCTCCACGGCGACGCGCGCGCCGGTGGCGGCCGCCCGCAGGGCGAGGACCTGCGCGGTCCACAGGCTGCCGATGAGCACGACGTCGTACGGCGTCGGCCGGTTGAGCCCCAGGACGGCGGGCTGTCCCTCGGTGTCCACGCCGACGACGACGCCGTCGTCCCCGATGGGCAACGTGAGCGCGTCCACCTGCTCCGCGGACAGCGCGTGCCGCGCGTGCCGCGGCCCGATCAGCCCCAGGCCGCTGCGCAGCCGACCGCGCACCCGCCCGGCCGCCGACGGCGGGGCTGCGGAAGAACCGGCGGTGGCCCGGAAGCCCGCGACGGCCGGGGAACCGGCACCCTGCGCGGTCGTCGTGTTCACGGCGTTCACGGTGCTCCTGGAGCTCATCGGGCGCCTCCCAAGGGCAGCGTGGCCAACATGCCGGGCGTCTGCTCCCGGTCGAGCCGGGCGAGCCCCGCGCCCGCCTGTCGTGCCGCGTCCTCCAACGCGCGCCGAGCGGCGACCAGTTCGTCGTCGCTGCGTCCGGTCACCCGCAGGTGCCCGCACAGCGCCGTCTCCTGCCGCTCGCCGCGCGACAGTGTCAGACTGAACGTCGTGGCGAGCGCCGGCACACTGGTGAGCTGCGCCACGAGCTGCGCCAACGGCGTCTGCTGACGCCCCAGTTGCGGCCAGCGGCGGATCCAGTACGTGGTGTGCCGGCGGTTGTCGCAGCGCCAGCTCCGCCCGGACTCCTCGGTCCGACGCTCCCGCGCCTCGCTCCGCCCGGCCTCCGCCGTCACCAGCGGGTTGGCGCACGCGGAAGTGGCGAGCGCGGCGGTCAGCTCCTCCTCGTTGAGCACGGTCGCGCGGAACCCGGCCCCGGACAGCCGACTGGCGAGGTGATCGCAGACGCGCACGAGGCACTTCTGCGCCCCCTCCAGGCCGCCGCCCCGCGCCGCCACCGCCTCCCGGCACAGCTCCGGGTCGAGCTTCAACGCGATCCAGGTGATGCGTACCGCCGGGGCGCCGGTCTGCGCCTGCAACGGCGCGTAGTTCGTCACCGCCACCGAGTGCTGCGGCAGGTGCAGCGCGGGCGCGGGCTGGGTGTGCAGCACTATCTGCGCCGACTCCAGCCGGATCCCGTCCACCTCCAGCGCGTCCCGCACCAGCCCGACCGGCAGCGGCTGCCGCCCCCGCGCGGCCCGCAGCGCGGAGACGTCCGCCTCCACCTGCACCAACGCGCTGACGAACGTGCCGTCCCCGATCATCCCGACGGGACGCCGGTCCCGGCCGCCGTAGGAGCAGGTCCGCAGACTGGGGTCGCACTCGACGACCGGGGCCAGCCCGGGCTCGGTGCCCTGCGGAGCCGGAGTGCCCGCGGCCCGCCGCCTGCGGGCGCGCAGCGCGAGCAGTGTGCCCAGCCACTCCGGCAGGGTGCGCCCACGACGGCGCACGAAGGCCAGCGCCACCAGAACGGCGGCGACGGCGGCCGCCGGAACGAGCGCCATCGTGCCCACGGCCCAACCGCAGAGCACGAGCGCGGCGGCCAGTTCCAGCAGTACGAGCCGCTGCCGCGCGGGTGAGCCGCCGCCTCCCGGGCGGGACGTCGGACGCGGTGCGAGGGGGCCCTGGGACCGCGTCCCGGACGGCGCGGCGGAGCGGGGCGCGCGGGTACCCGACCGTCTCCCGCCGTCCGGTCGCGACCCCGATTGCGATCGCGACCGGGCACGTCCTGCGGAAGCCACCACTGCAAAACCCCCGAACTCTCCCGAAAACCCTCGTGCACCGCCCCTTCCGGGCCCCAGCACCCTACCCGTGCCGCGGGCGGCGCGCCGCAACAGGCATAGTAGGGGCCGGTGCTGACAGCCGAGGCACCAGAGGCAGTTCGGGGGACGGGCACGGAGCGCGCGGTTCCTCCACACCCCCTCCACAGCTCTGCACGGGGAGAGAGCGGAACAGATGGCATCACGGCGGGACGAACTCAACGCCTACACCTTCGCGAAGCGCCGCATGCTCGCGTCCTTCCTGCGGCCCTCTCCGTCGGGATCGGAGGAGAGCGCCCCCAAGCCCCTGGGCGCGGTGGTGCCCGGCGTCGTCGTCGGCGTGGTGGTCCTCGCGGTGTTCGGAGGCATCGGCCTGTTCAGCCCGACGGCGCCCAAGGGCTGGGACAAGCCCGAGGAACACGTCATCGTCGCCAGCAAGTCGACCACGCGCTACGTGGTGTTGAAGACCGGCAAGCAGGTCCAGCTGCACCCGGTCCTGAACATGGCGTCCGCCAGGCTCCTGCTCGACCCGAGCAAGGACAGCGTGATCACCGTCGACGAGGAGGTCCTCGACAGCGGCGAACCCCCGCACGGCGCCACGATCGGCATCCCGTACGCGCCCGACCGGCTGCCGTCCCCGGAGGAGGCCGGAGCGGCCAAGCGCTGGGCGGTCTGCGAACGCCCGGGAGCCGGCGGCCGCGCCATCCAGAAGGCGGCGTTCGTCCTGGCCAAGAAGGAGTGGTCCAAAGTGGAGGGCGGCGGCCGGCTGACCGGCGGCGACCTCATGTACGTCGTGGGCCCCGACGGCAGCACGCGGTACGTCGTCGACGCCCGCGGCTACGCGTACCGACTGGCCGAACCCACCAGCAAGGAACTGCTCAAGGCCCTCGACACGCAGGGCCGGGCGCCCCAGCGCGTCTCCCAGGAATGGCTCGCCACCTTCCACAAGGGCGACCCGGTCTCCATCCCGGAGATCGACGGCGAGCCGGGCGCGAAGGCGGGCGCGTTCAGCGGACTCCAGCAGTACGACCAGTACGACAAGATCGGCATGGTCATCAAGGCGTACGACGGCCGGCGCATGCAGTACTACGTGGTGCTGCGCGGCCGTGTCGCCCGGATCTCGGAGTTCACCGCCACGCTGCTGCTCAACAGCAGGCAGCTCGTCGGCGTCGGCCAGGCCGGTGAGGCACAGCAGGTCAGCCCGGGCGCGGTCACCGACAGCACGGCCTTCGAAGGCGACAAGACCTGGCCCGCGTACAAGCCGAGAACGGTGAACGACGGCGACGGCGCCACGGCCGGCCGCGACACGGTCTGCAACGTCCTGCGCTCGGTCGACGCGCAGGGCCGGCCCACCCTGTCCACCTGGGCGGGCGCCGACTTCCCCGCCGACCTGCCCACCGGCTCCTCCAGCGCCTACGTCACCGCCGGCGCCGGCCTGCTCTACCGCCAGATCCAGGGCACGGAGACCCAGGCGGGCGGCGTCTTCCTGGTGACCGACACGGGCCTGCGCTACGCCCTGCAGTCCAACAGCGACAGCGCCACCGACGACAAGGGCATCGGCACCTCCGCCAAGCAGCGCAAGGACGCGCTCAACGAGGCGAAGATCGCCCAGACCCGGCTGGGCTACGCCAAGGTGAACCCCACGCCCGTCCCCATGGAGTGGTCGACGTTCCTGCCGACCGGCCCGCGCCTGTCCGAGGCTGCGGCCCGCCAGCCGCAGGGCTCCTAGCCGCCGGAGGAGACGCACTCATGCTGAAGGCACACACACGGGCCGAGCGCCGCCGAGGCCACGGCACGGGCACCGCGGCCCGGGCGACGGTCCTGGCCGCCGCCACCGCGCTCACGACGGCGACCTCGGTGTTCGCCCTGCCCGCCACCGCTGCCCGCGCCGACGAGGGCCAGTGCACCTTCCCGTCGAAGCCGTACACCGGCCGTCCGTGGGCCCTGCAACGCGTCAACCTCGACGAGCTGTGGGCCCAGTCCACCGGCGAGAACGTCAAGGTCGCCGTGATCGACACCGGCGTCGACATCAAGAACCCGCAGCTGAAGCAGGCGGTCGACGCGTCCAAGGGCCTGAACAACCTCCCGGACAAGAACGCCAAGGGCGAGAAGATCGAGCGCGGCGACGCCCACGGCACCACGGACACCGTCGGCCACGGCACACGCGTCGCCGGCATCATCGCGGCCCGCCCCGCCAAGGGCACCGGCTTCGTCGGCCTGGCGCCCGGCGCCCGGATCATCCCGATCAAACAGAACGACGCCGAGGGCGACGGCACGGCCGAGACCCTCGCGAAAGCGATCAAGCACGCGGTGGACGAGGGCGCGGGCGTCATCAACATCTCCCAGGACACGTCGAACGCCGTGCGGCCGGACTCCAGTCTGGAACAGGCGGTCCGGTACGCCCTCGACCACGACGTGGTGGTCGTCGCCTCCGCCGGCAACGACGGCCTGGGCGGCAATGTGAAGATCACCTACCCGGCGTCCTACCAGGGCGTCCTCGCGGTGGCCGCCTCCGACCGCAACAACGAACGCGCCTCCTTCTCCCAGTCCGGAGACTTCGTGGGCGTCGCGGCCCCCGGAGTGGACATGGTCTCGACCGTCCCCGGCGGCGGCCACTGCTCCGACGACGGCACCAGCTTCTCGGCCCCCTACGTGGCCGGGGTGGCCGCCCTGCTGAAGTCCAAGTACCCCAAGTGGACGGCCTCCGAGATCGTCGCCCAGATCGAGCAGACCGCGGAGCGCTCCATCCCGGGCCATGACCGCCTGGTCGGCTGGGGCGTGGTCGACCCGGTCAAGGCCCTCACCGACGTCGACCCCGCCCGCCCGGTCCAGTCACCCCGCCCAGAAGGCGGTGTCACCCGAGCCGAGGCGCCGTCCGTCACCCCCCTCCACTTCGGCGAGACCACCGACGAACGCAACCAGCGTCTCGGCACCTACGTCGCCTTCGGCGCCCTGGTCCTGGCCGCCGGCCTCAGCGGCACGGCGGTGGCGGTACGCGACGCCCGCCGCCGACGGGCACGGGTGGGCGGGGGGTCGTAGCGGGGCCGGGGCCCCGCTACGTCAGGAACCCGGTCTGCACGGGTGCTGCTTCTGGTAGCCCGTCGTGTAGCTGGTGATGAGGTCCTTCATGGCGTCCTCGTCGGGCCGAGCGGGTTTCAGAACCGTGATGAGGATGCTGATGTCCTCTTTCTCCACGCCGGCACCTCGACACTTGGTCAGGGAGGCGGCAGCCCGATCGGCGTACGAGATGGAGCCGTCCTCTGCCGACTTCTGACTCGGCACACGAGCCCTGCTGCGGAGGATGTTGTACGCGGAGTCGCCGATATCGATGCGCTCTCTGCTGACCATCAGGACCACGTCGTCGTCGACGCTGACTTTGCACAGCCCCTCACCGTCGATCGAGAAGGTGTACTCGGGTGAGGTGAGAAGCTTGCCTGATTCAGGTAGAAGTGCGGACAGCGCGTCACCGGGAACAGGCACCTCGCAGAGCACCTTCGGCACCGCGAACTCCCTCTTGGGCTCGTCCGACGAGCATCCGGCAACGCCAACTGCGACGATGAGCAGAGGGATGCCGCGCATGGCATGCATGATGGCCCTCAAGATCCGTCACTCTCCGAATTCCATTGGGCACCTGAGTCATGCCCGAGGCCGGCGGCCGTACGAGCGGCACGTCGCAAGTCATCGGCAGTGTCCGGGTTGACTTTCTCGTTGTTCATCAAGGCGCGATCGACAGCGTCCCTAGCCGCATCCAGGGTTGCTTCGCGGCCGCTGGCGTATGTGTTCCCCGCCTCACGCTCCGCATCCTGCACCGTGTCCTGTTCGATGCTCTTCATGATGGATTCCTGGATGTCCTCCGACGCCCATTCAAGAGGAGCGCCCGCGATCGGTACTCGCTCACCGACCTTTTCCAGGCCCATGCCGAGGATGCGGTTGACCCACTTCTGTTTGTCGGCCGCGGCTTCGTTGAAGTCCTTGTCCGAAGCAGTGTGGTAGTCGTAGATCGCGTCGGCCCGAGCGTCACTCATGATGCCCGCGATGGTCGCTCCCGGCGACACTGCCGCACCCACCCGACCGTCCAAGGACGCCGTCGACTGGCTGTCCCCGTTGATGACGTGATGCACCACGTCGGTCGTGTATGCCTGCTGAGCGCTCGTAATCGCCGCATAGGCATCGGGATCCTGTCCCACCGCACCCAGAAAACGAGCCGTGTGACCGGTGTCCAGCCCAGCCGCGGCACCGAACGTCGGGAACAAGGTGCTGTTCGGATCCTCCTTGTACATCGCCCGCTGGAAGTCCCCCATGTACTCCGCGGTGATGTCACCCAGGCTGCCGCGCAGCGCGTACAGGGGACCGGTCTCCTCGCTTTCCAGGTCACCGTTCTCGTTGTGCCTGAGGAGTTCGGGGTTCTCGCCGAACTTGTCGACGATCTCGCTCACCAGGTGCGCCCGGGCCTCGGTGTGCTTGATGGCGTCACCGGTCGCGTCGGTGTCGTACGGCCGTCCCGTCGTCGCCGCCTCCAGGGCGTGGCCGAGGGCCTCGGGACCGAAGGTCAGGGCCTTGGTGGACTTGTCCTGGTCGATGAGGACATTGGAGTCGTTGGTGTCGATCGTCCACTCGAAGTCCTTGTCGGTGAACAGGTCGAGGTACGAGTCGAAGCCCAGGTGACCGCCCTTCTTCACCGTGCCGTCCTCGTTGTAGGCGGTGGGCGGCTGGGTGAAGAACTTCTCCGCGGCCTCGGGACTGTGCCCCAACGCCTCCAGAACGCTGTTGAGGGGGTCGTTGCCGGTGCCCAGCTTCCCGGACGGGTTGAAGCCGTAGATGTCGGGGCTGCCCCCGGGCTTGTTCATCAGGAAGCGGTGCGGGTCCTCCTTGTGGAGCTGGGTGATGTGCTCCGCGATGGGGTCGAGGAACCGTGCGTCGTAGTTGCCGTAACGGAGCAGCCCGCCGAGGACCTGATAGCCGTAGGGCTTGTTCATCTGCCCCCGTTCCCAGCCGATCTGCTGGGTGCCCAGGCGCCGGAACTGAGTGTTCCAGTCCTCCGGCAGATGGTGCTTGTGATCGGGGTCGGTGGCGTTGGCCAGCGTGTAGCCCATGACCTTCTGCAGGTCCCGCACCTCGTCGAGGCGGGTCTTGGTGGCGTCGGAGCCGGTGCCGTCTTCGGACATCTCCGCGTAGAACTGCAGCGCCTTCTCGGGGCCGCCGAGGCCCTGGTAGAACTCGGTCGCGAACTCGCCGTCCTTCTCTCGCGAGTTGAACCGCAGCAGGCGGTTGAGCTCCCGCAGTTCCGCGTCGGACATCCCGTCGCCCTTGCGGGCCAGTTCCACAGCGCGCTCGACCTCGGCGTCGTTGAGGGACTCGTACGCGCTGTGCCCGGCGTCGTAGGCGTCGTTGCCGTGGCTCTTGGCCAACGCCCGGGCGACGGAGTCGTCGATCTCCGCGGCATGCGAGAGGATGCCGTTGATCCGGCTCTCCAACTCCTGCCGGGCGTCCAGCTCTTCCTGGGACCGCTCGTCGGTGTCACCCCGGATGTGCTGGAAGTAGCAGCGGACCCTGCCGTCGCCGATGTCCTCGACCCGGATGCCGAGGTTGCTCGCGTCCGTCCCCACCGCCTGCTTGATCTGTTTCTGCAGCGCGACGAGTTCCGCGTGCCCGTCGCTCAGCACCTGGTGGATGCTCTTCGCCTCGGTGTGGAGGTCAGAGATCTCCTTCGCCGTCTTGGTGATGAACTCCCGTGTCACCGTCGCGTTGACGCCCGCCCACTGTGCCGAGTTCGACTTGGACTGCATGCCGTCGCGGGCGTCCTCCGCCAGCGTCTTGAGGTTGTCGACGGTCTTCTTCCAGTCCGATACGGCCGTATCGAGCTTCCCGAGATCGACGTCGACGAGATCCGTGAACTTCAGAGCCATCGGCGGTTCCCCTATTTGAAGTACTCGTTGAGCTTCGACACCGATACGGCCGAGCCGTCACGGCCGCGCACGAGGGCGGCGATGTTCGCGTCGTCCGCCGAGTGGCGCTTCTTGCTGTAGTCCAGGTGGTTCGAGATGTGGGCGCAAGCCTGGCGGACCGCCTTGACCTGCGACGTCCACACCGTCACGGTGGTCTCCAGGGCGCCGCCGGTGGCGAATCCGTGGGACTTCAGCGACGCCGCCGCCTGCATCGTCGATCCGCTGTCGCCGTTGCCGGCACCCGCCCCGGCGATGTCCGCCTCGTTGTTGAGTTTGTCGCACAGGATGTAGGCCTCGTGCCCGACGGCGCCGAGGTCGTCCGCATGCGCGACCAGGTCACCGGAACCGCCGCCTCCGCCACCGCCGTCCGCTTCCAGCTGGTTCAGGCGCATGCTGGTCGACTGCCGCTCGGCCGCCTGGGCCTTGAGCTTCTCCCACTCGTCCCACGCCATGGTGGACCCCTTCCCCGCGTGCTCCGTCTCGCTGCTCGCACCGGGTGGACACTGGCGTACCGATGGCGCGGCGCCCGGTCAAATTAGCAATCCCGGGCAGGCGGAGACTGGCCCGCGTCCACCATGGGGCTAATGTCCGCCGTGAACGTTCAAAGGAGCTGCGGGCCCGTGGCACGGGGACACGGGGAAGGGGCGGGACACCGACGGGCGGTGAGTACGACGGACGCGCAGGTCGCCCGCCTGCCGCCGCGGCCCCCGGCTCCTCGACCGCCCGCCGCGTCACCCCCAGGTGTGGAAATTCCGTGCAGGTCGGGACCCGTGAGGCTGAGGGGCGCCGAACCCGCCACGGCCCCTCGCGGAGGACAGGGGACCCGCCGTGGCAACGGTGAACCAGGCCGACCGGCGTACCCCGCCCCGTTCGCAACGAGGCTGATGCGCACCTGGGTTGGAGCGGTCGCACCGCCTGACTAGAGTGGTAAACGCGTTGTGAGGGCGCGGCGGGCTTTGCGATCGTACCGAGAGCGGCTGCCGGCCTCGAACGGCGTGCGAACGGGGAAACGGGGAGGAGTGTCGTGCTTCCGGCGGACATGGTGGGAGGAGTGTCGACCACCAGGGCGGCGAACCTGGAGGCCAGCGGTGAGGCGCTGGCCACGTTCGTGAAGCGGGTGGACGCGGTCCTGCGCGACCTCGAGGGATCGGCGGGCGCTCCGACCAAGGTCGGCGCCCAGACGATCAGGCTGTCGTCCCTGAGCGCGGGGAGCGAGAGCGTCTTCCCGGAGGCGCACGATCTGTACACGCAGTACCGGTCGGTGCATGAGGAGCTCATCTCCCTGTCCAAGACGCTCCACCTGCAGATCGAGGCGATCGGCATCGCCGTGCAGGGAGCGGATCACGGCTTCGAGAACCTCGAGGAGGAGCAGCGACGGCGGTTCTGGGAGATCCAGACGCAGATCAAGGAGATCCAGGACCCCAAGCAGCGCTCGAACGACGCGAAGGGCGGTGCGACCCTCGAATGAGCCACGACCACAAGGCCGACCAGGACCGGGCGGCTGCGCAGAACTCCTTCACGGACTTCACTCGGACCGCCGACGATCTTCCGGAGGGTGACGGGCTGCTCAGCAGGATGGTGAACGGCACCCTGCGCGCGGTCGCCCGCCAGAGCCCGTACGCGCCAGCCGTCCAGCACAGCACCGACTTCGGTGGCACCGACCTCGGCCTCAATCAGTTGCTCGACCTGGTCGAGCAGACCGACCCGGCAGACCTGGAGTCGTCCGGCACGGCGCTGTGGGACGCACGTGACGCCATCAGAGCGGCGGCCGACGAACTCGCGGGACACATCGACAACGTGCACTGGGTGGGAGCGTCCGGCGACGCCTTCCGTGACTGGGGCGGGACGCTGGTCGGAAAGACACACCTGTTGAGCGACTTCGCCGGCGGCGCGGGTGACCAGCTCAGCGCCGCCGCGGAGGGTCTCGCGTCCGTGCGCGGCGCGATGCCGTCCCGGGACACACAGGCGAACCGCAAGCGGCCTCATGAGTTCACCGATGCCGAGAAGGCCGCGAACAAGGACGACTACGCGGCTGCCGTGAGGGTGGAGAAGGATCGCCAAGAGGCCATCAACCAGATGAACCGGTTGGCGTCCTACTACGCGGTCTCGAAGCAGCAGTTGGCAGCCTTGCGCGGCCCGACGTTCGACCCCATGCCGGACGTGGGAGTACCCGAGCCCGTCCGAAGAGAGCATCGCAACGTCCCGACCGGGGCCACCCCGGACGGGACGGCCGGGTCCGGTCCGGCGACTGTGCCGCCTCATCACGAGACGGGCGCCCCAGCCGATCACGCCGCCGGTCGCGTCGCGGCGGACAGTCCGACGTCCGTGCGGCACGTCACGGAACCTGCGCCGGCCACCACACCGCCGGCTGTCCCTGTCGGCACCACTCCTGTCGGTACTGACATCGACAGCGTAGGCACGCTGCCTCCTCCTGTGACGTCGTCTCCCCCCGTCCACACTCCGCCGGCCACGGGCAGTCCTGTCCCGAGCGGCGGTCACAGCAGCATGTTCGAGGGCGGCCTCGGGATTTCGCCTCCTCCCGGCACATCGGGTAGGGGCGCCGGTGGCTCGGGCAGGTTCCGGACCCCTGCGTACGCACAGGGACGGACCACCACCTCCGGACCGAACGCTCCGGCCGGGGGGCGTTCTCAGGCCCGTGGTCTCACGAATCAGCCGGGGCGCGCCACGCCGACGGGACAGCCGATCGGCAACGCCACGCAGGCTGGAGCGAAGCCCGCGACGACATCCATGGGACGAGGTGTCACAGGCGGGACTCCGCGGGCCGGCGGCACCGCAGGGCCACGTGCCACCGGCGGTCCTGCCACCGGTGCCGGGCGCGCGAACGGTGTCGTGGGGGGACGTCCCACGACGACACCCGGTGTGTCATCGAAGGGGAGCGGATCGAGGATTCCGCGCGGCACCGTCATCGGTGCCGAGGGAACGGCCGGGCCCCGGCCGTCAGCCGGCCGCTCCGGTACCCGTGGCGTCCTCGGAACACCCGAAGGGGCTCCCAGGCCCCGGACGGCCGCGCCTGCACCTCGAAGCGGCGGGGGAGCGGCAGAGCCCGTCAGCGGCACGCCGACCACCCGTAACTCCCTTGCACGAGCCCAACGCAACGGCATGACGCGCGGTGGCGCCGGCCTCGTACGCGGGCCCGGCAGCGGGAGGAAGGGCGACGACGAGACGGAGGCGGAGGACGCGCCCCGCCCTGAACACGTGGTCGAAGAGACCGAGAACCAGCTCCCCACCAAGCCGCGGCGCGACGTGCCGCCGGTCGTCAACTGAGCGCGGACAAGGACGTACGAGACCATGAAGTCAGGGACCGGCCCACGAGCCGAGCGAGCGGCGCTCCGCAGAACGCGCCGCGGACGACGAGTGCGCGCGGTGGGCGTGGTCGTCGGCGCCCTGGCGGCACTGGGCACGGGGCTGGCCCCGAGTGCCGCTGCCTACGACGCACAGGCTCAACAGTGGTACCTGAAACCCATGCGGGCCGAGCAGATGTGGAAGACCGGCACGGGCAAGGGCGTGAAAGTGGCTGTCATCGACACGGGGGTGAACCCGGACACCCCCTCCCTGAAAGGACAGGTGCTTGCCGGTCAAGTTCCCCGGTCGGTCGCCCACGGGGCCACACAGGACTTCGACGGCCACGGAACGAGCATGGCGGAGTTGATCGCCGGTACCGGAGCCGGCGGCGGCCTCAAGGGACTGGCTCCTGAAGCGAAGATCGTTCCGTATCGTGTCGCCCTCGAAGGCCTGAAGGGAGCGGAGGCGAAGAAAACCCCGGAACCCTGGCAGGCGATCCGGGCTGCGGCTGACACCGACGCCAAGATCATCAGCATGTCGTTCGGCGGGCTGTTCTCCCCGAAGGAGGAAGCGGCGGTCGAATACGCCGCTTCGAAGGGCAAGTTGATGATCGCGGCCGTCGGGAACGCGGGCGAGGACGGCGGAGACGACATCGACTACCCGGCTGCTTTCGACTACGTGATCGGCGTCTCCTCGATGAACTCCTCCGGTACCGTGTCGAAGTTCTCCTCCCATGGGAACTACGTCGACCTGACCGCCCCCGGAGAGGGGATCCCCGGCTGGTGCGACGCCACTTTCCGCTCCTACTGCGACGACAGGAACGGAACGAGCCCGGCCACGGCCATCGCCGCCGCCTCCGCCGCGCTGATCTGGTCCGCCCATCCGGACTGGACGGTGAACCAGGTGACCCGGGCCCTGATCGACACCGCCGGCCGCAGCTGGCCGAAGAACGACCCGAGCAAATACCTGGGCTACGGTGCGGTCCGGCCCAAGAACGTCCTGGAGAACCCCAACTACGACCCGGGCCCGGCGGACGTCGACCCACTCGCCAAGGAGAACGGCGGCGACCTGCTGGCCAAGTCCTCGGGCTCGTCCTCGACGTCCGCGTCCGCCACACCGTCCGCGTCTGCATCAAGCGCGTCACAAGCCGCGGAAAAGGGTTCGACCGGCGGCACGTCTGTTGCAGGATCAAAGACGGAATCGTCCGGCGGCGGTACCACCCTCTGGATCGCCCTCGGTGCCGCGGCGGCAGTCGTCGTGATCGGCGGCGGCGCCTTCGCCGTCATGCGGGCGCGCCGCACCGGATGAGGGCGCCGACCGCTCGGATCGCAGGCTTTCGAAGCCCGTCGGACACCGCTCGACCGAGTGCGTACCGACAGGCATCGCACGTGTGCTCGCCGCCACCCGGGTGGTGAGCCGACCCAGTTGGACCGGAAGACAGAGACAGAAAGGGCGGGCTGGTGGCTGACAAGCAGAAGCTCGAAGACAGTGCGGTAGTCAAGCTGCAGAACGACATGTTCACGAAGTACGAGAACATCCGTGCCCGGGTGCACGGCCTGCAGGGCGTCATCGACGGGCTCGAGGGCCAGTGGCAGGGCATCGGCCGTGCCGCGTTCGACAAGAAGCAGTACGAGATCAACGAGTCCCTGCAGAACATCGGCAAGATCCTCGGCGACGTCATCGAGGCGATGACCAAGACGCGGCACATCAAGGACAGCAAGGAAGACGACGTGCGCGCGTCGGTGAACCGGATCGACGTGCACGACGGCGCGCCGACGGTCTCCCCCTTCAGCTCGTACTGACACGGGCGGCTTCGCGGAAGCGGCCGGGCAGCCGGCCACCATCGGACAGACACGAGCGAGACGAGGTAGACGGAAATGGTCAGCAACGGCGACGGGTTGAGCGTCACTTACAACGGGCTCGACATCGCGGCGACGAAGATCGGCAACGAGGCGAAGGCCCTCGACCAGGACCTGGAGGAGCTCCGGAAGCTGGTCGTGCAGAGCCTGCAGTACTGGGAGGGCGAGGCCCAGGGCACCTTCCACGAGAAGCTGCAGAAGTGGGACAAGGAGGCCAACGACATCCACACCGCCCTGACCGGCATCGGTCACGTGGTGCACCAGGCCGGCGGCGACTACATGGACGGCGACAAGCAGGCCGCCAGCTACTTCCGGTAGGCCGGACAGCCGAGAGGCAGTGACGAAAGGGTGGGCGCGCGCGGGAGGCGCCCACCCTCTTCACGTCCGCGCACGGAAGCGACAGCGGACCACCGCGAACCGGGAACCGAGGACGGCGGAAGACGAGATCCCAGGGACCGCGGAGGACGAGATCCCAGGGACCGCGGAGGACGAGATCCCAGGGACCGCGGAGGACGAGAGACTAGGGCGGCGGAAGACGAGAGACCGGGACCGCGAAGGACGAGACGCCGGGACCGCGAAGGACGAGCCCCCGGGGAACCACGAAAGACGACGCCGGAGACCGGAAAAGCGAGGCACCGGCCACCGGAAGGACATCAGGGGCGGAGCAGGCCCGGCTCCCGGCCCCGACCGGCCCCCGGCCCTGACCGGACACCTGGAGCCCCGGCCCCGCCTCCCCGTACACCGCGACCCCGGCCCCGCCCCCGGACACAGCCCCCGCCCCCGGACACAGCCCCCGGCCCCCCGCGGTTCGCCCAACCCTCGATGAACCGCTGAGCCGTCCGCGGGCCACCCCGGTTCAGCCGTTGCCCTCCTGGACCAGCCCCACCTGGACCAACGGCCGGCCCTGGCGGCGGGAGACGAACACACCCCGGCCGGGCGGCATCGGCCGCGGGCGGATGTTGCCGAGGATCTCGCCCTCCGCCGGGTCACCGGCCAGGACCACGCCCTGGGCGCCGAGTTCCTTGATGCGCTGCATGAAGGTCTCGTAGCCGGCGCGGCCCGCGCCGGCCGTGGAGCGGGCGATGACGAAGCGGACACCGACGTCGCGGGCGAAGGGCAGCAGCTCGGTGAGGCCGGCCAGGGGGTTGCCGCTCGACGTCGACACCAGGTCGTAGTCGTCGATGACGACGTACACCGTGGGGCCGCGCCACCAGCTGCGGTCGCGCAACTGCTCGGGCGTGACGTCCGGGGTCGGCGTCCGGCGCTGCATCAGGTCGGCAAGCGCGTCCATGTGGTGCTGCATCTGGTTCGACATCGGGATGTACTCCGCCAGGTGCGAGGTCGGCGTCACCCCGAGCAGCGAGCGGCGGTTGTCGACCACGAAGAGCTTGCAGCTGTCGCCGTCGTAACGCTCGGTGAGGCGCTGGATGAGCAGCCTCAGCAGATTCGACTTGCCGGACTCGCTCTCGCCGAAGACGAGGAAGAACGGATCCTGGTCGAAGTCCACGAAGACCGGTTCGAGGTTGTCCTCGTCGAGGGCGAAGGCGACGCCCCGGTGGGGGAAGCGGTCGCCCGGCGGCAGCTGGGCCGCGGGGAACTCGCGGGGCAGGAGCCGGACCTCGGGCGCGCCCGGCTGCTGCCAGTGGCGGGTCACCTCGGCGGCGAGGGCCGTCGCCGCGTCCGCCAGGTCCGTGTCGGAGGAGAGGCCGTCGATCCGCGGGACCGCCGCCATGAAGTGCTGCTTCTGCGGGGTCTGGCCGCGCCCCGGCACACCCGTCGGCACGTTCGCCGCGACCTTGCGGTCGAACTCGGAGTCCATCGGGTCGCCGAGCCGCAGCTCCAGGCGGTTCATCAGGTGGTCCTTCATGTTCGAACGGACCTCCATCGACCGGGAGGCGGTGAGGATGAGGTGGATGCCGTAACCGAGACCGCGGGCGGCGATGTCCAGTACCAGCGGCTCCAGCGCCTCGTAGTCGGAGCGGAAGTTGCCCCAGCCGTCGATCACCAGGAAGACGTCGCCCCACGGCTGGTCGTCGACCGAGATGTCGCCCCGGGCGCGACGGCTGCGGTACTCCGCGATGGAGGAGATGCCCGCGGCGCGGAAGTACTCCTCGCGCCGGGTCAGCACGCCGTACACCTCGGCCGCCGTGCGCCGTACCTTCTCCGGGTCCAGGCGCGAGGCCACACCGCCCACGTGCGGCAGCCCCGCCAGGGAGGACATGCCGCCGCCACCGAAGTCCAGGGCGTAGAACTGCACTTCGTGCGGGGTGTGGGTGAGGGCGAAGGAGGCGACGACGGAGCGCACCAGGGTCGACTTGCCGGACTGCGGACCACCGAGGATCTGCATGTGTCCCGCCGCCCCGCCGAAGTCGAGCCACAGCGGGTCGCGCCGCTGCTCGTACGGCTTGTCGACGATGCCGGCCGGAACGACCAGTCGGCCCGCCCCCTCGTAGCCCGGCTGGGTCAGGCCGCGGCCGGGGACCGGGGCGAGGCCGGGCAGCAGCGAGTCCAGCGACGGCGGGCTGTCCAGGGGCGGCAGCCACACCTGGTGCGCGGCCGGCCCCTGCGCCTCCAGCCGCCGTACGATCACGTCCAGCACGGTGTCGGCGAGCGCGTCGTCCTTCTCGTCGCGTTCCGTGTCCTGGCGCTGCCGAGGCACGGGCACGTACCGCACCGGCACCTCGGCCGCAGTGAACAGCACCGGCCTGCGGTCCACCGGGAGCGGCCCGCCGAGCTCCGCCTGCTGGGAACCCGTGCGGTAGACGCCCGAGACGTATGCCGCCTTGAAGCGGACCATTTCGTCGGTGCCGAACTTCAGGAAGCCGGAACCCGGGATGTTCGGCAGTTCGTAGGCGTCGGGCACGCCGAGCGCGGCACGCGACTCGGCCGCGGAGAAGGTGCGCAGACCGATCCGGTACGACAGGTAGGTCTCCAGGCCGCGCAGCCGGCCCTCCTCCAGCCGCTGCGAGGCGAGGAGCAGGTGCACGCCCAGCGACCGGCCGATGCGGCCGATCTGGACGAACATGTCGATGAAGTCCGGCTTGGCGGTGAGCAGTTCGCTGAACTCGTCGATCACCAGGACGAGGGAGGGGATCGGCTGGAGCGGAGCGCCGGCCGCGCGGGCCTTCTCGTAGTCGTGGATGTTGGCGTAGTTGCCCGCGTCGCGCAGCATCTCCTGACGGCGGTTCAGCTCACCGCGGATCGAGTCACCCATGCGGTCCACGAGCGTCAGGTCGTCGGCCAGGTTGGTGATCACGGCCGCGACGTGCGGCATCTGGGCCATGCCCGCGAACGTCGCACCGCCCTTGAAGTCGGCGAGGACGAAGTTGAGCGTCTCGGAGGAGTGGGTCACGGCCAGGCCGAGGACCAGGGTGCGCAGCAGTTCCGACTTGCCGGAGCCGGTGGCGCCCACGCACAGTCCGTGCGGGCCCATGCCCTCCTGGGCCGCCTCCTTGAGGTCGAGCATGACGGGCCGGCCGTCCTCGCCGAGTCCGATGGGCACGCGCAGCCGCTCGGCCTGCGCGCGCGGCCGCCAGGTGCGCTTGGGGTCGACGGAGGCGGCGTCGCCCAGGTTCAACAGGTCGGTGAACTCCAGATTGGCGAGCAGCGGTTCGTCGTCGTCGCCGCCCGACGCCACTCGCAGCGGGGCCAGTTGACGGGCCAGCGCCTCCGCCGCCTCGTACGACAGGACGTCGGGCGTCCCCTCGTACACCATTCCGTGGGCCGACTCCAGGCTCAGCTCCTGCGGGCGCACGACGACGGAGAGGTCGCCGCGGCCGGCGGTGAGCTCGCCGGGCACGACTTCGAGGACCGTCACGCCCTGCACGCCCTCGGGGGAGGCCAGCAGCGAGGTGGGCGACAGGGAGACGCCGTCGAGGACGATCAGCAGGTGCGGCTGCTCGGGGACCGGCGGCCCGCCCGGGTGGAAGCGCGGCCGGCCCTGCAGCCGGGCGTCGAGCAGATCCTCCAGCTCCTGCGGGTCGGCCGTGATCAGACGCCGGCTGCCCGCGCCGTCCGCCACGCCCGGGGCCTGACTGTGCGGCAGCCACTTGGCCCACTCCCACTCCGGTGCGGCCTCCCGGTGGGCGGCAACCGCCACGACCAGGTCCTCGGGCGAGTGCAGGGAGGCGAGGGACCCGACGAGGGCGCGCGTCGTGCCGCGCACGGTCGCCGGCTCGCCGCTGACGGTCACGTGGTAGAAGGCACGCAGCGAGACCGCCATCGGCAGGTCCTCGAGGGTGCTGTGGGCGGCGAGGAAGCGCTGCATCGCGCCCGCGGTCAGCGGCTCCAGTTGGTCCACCGGCGCGGTCTCGGGCGCGAGCAGCGGAGTGGCCAGGGACTGCGGGCCGAGACCCACGCGGACCTGGCCGAAGTCCTCGTCCCCGGTGCGCCTCTCCCACACCCGGCTGCCCTCGGCGACCAGCGCCCACAGTTGCTCAGGTGAAGGATGCAGGTAGTACTGGGCGTCGCGCTGGGCCTTCGCGGTGTCCAGGGCCGCGCGCCGGGTCTGCGACAGGTACCGCAGGTAGTCGCGGCGCAGGTCGGCCATCTGCCCCTGGTTGCCGCGGCGGTAGCGGACCAGCATGGAGATGCCCATGGCGATCGTGGAGGCCACCATCACCATGCCCATGATCTTCATGAAGGGCTGGGCCTGCGGGTTGAAGAAGAACACGACCGAGCCGCCCATGCCGAGCATGGGCAGGAGCTGCATCAGCGCGCCCTCCTGCTGTCCGCGCGGCAGTTCCGGCGGGGGTTGGAGCACGATCTCGTCTGTGGGCACGTCCTTCGGCAGTGCCCGCGGGGGGCGCTTGACGACGATATGGCTCACTACGCACCAATTCCCTTGCCCGACCGAGGTGTTCTGTCCGCCGCCCCGTGTCAGGCGGACGCCGATCGCGAACCGCGATCCTACTGACAACCGGTCACGCCAGTGGGCGGTAGGGTGCCGGTGAGACATGTGAGCAGTTGCGAATCGGCCTGGTGAAAACGGGCGATTCACGGCGTTCGAAGCGAGTGGCTCGCGCACTTCCCCGCCCTGACGGCCCGGTCGGCCGCCGACGGGGGAGGCGCCGCACGAACTCCCACCGGAACGTGCACATGATCTCCACGGTCGGTGTGCGGGGAGCCGCGCCGACCGATCGCACCACCGACGACGAGGGGGAACAGCAGGTGAGCATGACGGCCTCCGCGCCGGGCGGCGCCACCACCGGACCGGGCGCCGACACCCCTGCGGGCACGGGCACCGGGCTCGGCTTCTGCCGGGTCACCATCGTGGCGCCCGACAGCCGCATCGACGTGGCACTGCCCGACGACGTACCGGTCGCCGACCTGTATCCGGAGATCCTGCGGCTCTCCCAGCAGAGCCCGGCCGAGGGCGCCCCCGTCGGCTACCACCTCGTGCGCCGGGACGGCACCGTCCTCGACAGCGCCCGCTCCTTCGCGGCCCAGCGCATCCTCGACGGCGAACTGCTCACGCTGCGGCCGTTCTCCGAGTCGCTGCCGCCCGCCGTCTTCGACGACGTCTCCGAGGCGGTCGCCTCCGCCGTCACCCGCGACCGCGCCCTGTGGGGCGGCGACCTGACGCGCGCCGCCGGTCTGGTCGCCGGCGGCATCCTGCCCGCGCTGCTGGCCTTCGTGGCCTGGAGTTCCCAGATCCGCCACGACATGCACAGCCTCCAGGGCGTCCTCGCCGCCGTCGCCGGAGTCCTCCTGACCACCATCGCGTGCGTACGCGCACGGGTGTACGACGACCCCGGGTCCGCGGTCGCCCTGGGCCTGGGCGCGCTGCCGAACATCGCCGTGGCGGGCTCCGGGCTGCTTCCGCTCACCGCGGACCAGGGCATCGGACGGCTCCAGTTCCTGCTCGCCTGCACGGCGGTCCTGATCGCCGCCCTCGTGCTCACCCTGGTCTCGCCGAGCGGCGACGGGCCCTTCGTGGCGTTCGTCTTCGCCTCGGCGGTGGGGCTGCTCACCACCTTCATCGGCATCCTGACCGACCTCAGGCCCATCGAGACGGCCGCCGTCTGCGCTCCGCTCGCCGTGGGCGCGCTCGCCTTCCTGCCCGGACTGTCCATGCGCTTCGCACGGCTGCCCATCGGCTTCGACGCGCCGAGTCCGTCCCGGGGCGGCTATGCGGAGGGCGAGCCGAACACGCACGAGCCCGTCGACGCCGAGCGCGTGGCGGCCCGGGCCCGCCGCGGCCACGAACTGCTCGTCGGCCTCGTCGGCGGCTGCGCGCTCGTCTCGGTGGGCGCGTCGATCGTCCTCGGCTTCTCCAGCGACGTATGGGCGCAGCTCCTGGCGCTCGCGACCGGAGTTGCGATGCTCATGCGCGCGAGCCTGTTCCGCTACACCGCTCAGGTCGGCGCCACCCTGGCCGCGGGCCTCGCCGCCCTCGTCTTCCTCGGAATCGGCCTGGCGCTGAACCCGCCGGTGGCGGCGGTGCGGGACGCACTGAGCGGAGACACCACCGCCTTCGACATCCGCAGCGTATGGCTGGCCGCGGCCGTCGCGGCGGCGGCGGCCCTGGTCACCGCGATCGGCCTGATCACCCCGCGGCGCGGCGTCACCCCCTTCTGGGGCCGCTTCCTGGAGATCGCCGAGAGCTTCGTCCTGCTCACCCTGGTGCCGCTCACCCTGGCCGTGTTCGACGTGTACGCGAGCGTGCGGGCGATGACCAGCTGAGAGTGCCGGTCCGAACGAACGACGGCCACTGCGCCGGCCCGTACGGCCGACGCGGTGCCCGGTGCGGACGGCCGGTCGGCACGGCCGGTGGGGACGACCCGCTCGACCGGCCGGGCCCGCACGACCGGTCGGAACGCCCGCCCCGGACACCGGGCGGCGACCGTCACCGGTGGCCGGCGGTCGGCGGCCGAGACCGTCCACAGTGACCGACCGCCCACAGCCACGACCGGCCGCGACCACCGGCCCTGACCGTCGGCCGCGACGACCGGTGCGAGGAGCGACCGGAGCAGGGACGACGCCTGCGCGGCCGCGAGGCATGACACGACGAGCGGGGCCGTCCGCCGCCCCGACCCGGCAACGAAAGGTGCCCGGCGCATGAGCTTCGGCCCGCCCCCTTCCCCCTACACCCAGTCCGCCGTGGCGGCGGACCAGGCGCGAAGGCGGCGCCGCATCCGGCTGCTGAGCGGCGCCGTGGCCGTGCTGCTGGCCGTCGCCCTGGGCGTCGGCGGCCGGCTGCTCCTGTCCTCCTCGGCGGACGACGGCGCCCGGGCCGACGACAAGGCCACCGCCGCCCAGCGGCCGGACGAGGTCCGCACCACGGTCGAGGAGATCCCCGCCTCGCCCGAGGGCCAGCAGGCGATCGAGCACTACGCCGAGCACCTGGAGAAGAACACCGACACCAACCCGCGTTACGCCCCCGGCTCCTGGGCCACCGACAAGATATTCGCCAGGGGCGTCGCCGACCGCGTCGAGGGCTACCGGATCAAGCCCCACTACGACGAGACCGCCTGGACCCTCGAACTCGGCGGCCACATCTGCGCCACCAGCCGGCACGTCACCGCCGACGGCCGTACCGCCGTCGTCGTCCAGCCGCCCAGGAGCGACGGTTCGCCGGACCGGGGCGTCTGCGACCAAGTGGTCTTCTTTGACCTGAACACCGGCCGCAAACTGTGGCAGGAGAAGATGCCCGCGGCCGGCTTCGCCTACGTCACCAACACCAACCTGACCCTCACCGAGGGTGTGGTCGCCGTGGCCTGGGGCCACGGCTCGGTGGCGTACGACATGAAGAGCGGCAAGCGGCTGTGGAACACCACGACCACCGCCCGGTGCGAGGACAAGGGCTTCGCCGGCGGGCGGGCGCTGCTCGCGGTGGTCGGCTGCGGTGCGGCGCCCGACACCACGTTCGAGGTGCAGAAGCTCGATCCGCGGACCGGCCGGACCGAGTGGACCTACAAGGTCGCGCGCGGGGTGGACAAGGTCTTCCTGCCCTCCTCCGACCCGCCCGTCCTCGCCGTCGCGGCCGGGGACATCGAGGTGACCGACCTGATCACGCTCGACGGCCGGGGCCGGCACCTCGCCACCGTCTCGCTCAACGGCTACGACGCCGAATGCGGCACCCGGTACTACTCCAAGCCGTTCTTCGGCGTGGTGGAGAACTGCGACGGCGTCGTCGTGGGACGGACCCGTGCCTACGTCATGAGCAAGGAGAACATCGCCAGCGGGCAGCCCTCGGACTGGATCGTCGCCTTCGACACCACGACCGGCAGGACGGCGGGCAAGTTCGAGGGCCGTGAGTTCCAGAGGGTGTACCCGCTCCGGGCCAGCGGCGACGACCTGCTGATCTACCGCGCGGGCGCGGAGCCCATCGCACCGGCGGCCCTGGTCCGCTGGAACCCGCGCACCGACGAGGAGACCCCGCTCCTGCTGTTCGCGCTCCCCGAGGACGACGAGGGCGAGCTCAGCGACCCGCAGCGGACGGACGTCGTCGTCGAGCACGGAAGCGTCTTCTTCGCCCCGCGCGAACTCGCCCGCGACGACGACGCGCCCAAGAGCAAGGTGCTGATGGCCATCGGTTACACGAGCGCCGGTCTGACGCACTGACCCGGCGGCCGAAGGAACCGGCACACCGGCGCACGACCGGGGGCGTACGGATGTGAGGAGGGGGCGGCACTGCAAGTGCCGCCCCCTCCTCACATCCGTACGCCGCTCACCGCGTCGTGCGCTCCCCGTCCTGCGGCTCCGGTTCCAGGTCGAACTCCCCGTCCCGCGCCCCCAGTACGAAGGCCCGCCACTCGGCCTCGGTGTAGCGCAGCACCGTGCCGTGGTCCAGGGAGGAGCGCATGGCCACGGCGCCGTCCGGCAGATAGGCGATCTCGACCCGCTCCTCGTGCGCCTCCGTGCCGGGCGCGCCGTGCCACTCCACGTCCGAGATGTCGAGGGCGTAGAGCTCGTCCCGCTCCCGCTCCTTGCGCGCCTTCATCTCCGCTTCCGTCTCCGCCATGACGCAGCGACCCCTTCCCGACGTCGGTACCGTGTGCCGGCGCTCACCCTAGCCCTCGCGGCGGCCCCGACGGGGCGACCGGAAAACCGGGGTAAACCCCACCGCCACCGCCTGGTACCCTGAGTGACGGCCGTTTGTGTACGCACCCTCGAAGCCCTCGCGGGCAAGCCCCGCGAAGCCTCGGAGGCCGCGCGCAGCGGATCCCCGCCTCCCGAGTAACGGAAGCCCTCCCGAGATGAAGACCGGGGGCACTCGGTGGCCACTCACAGACCATGAGGAGTACGCGTGTCGCTCGACGCCGCTACGAAGAAGCAGATCATCGCCGAGTTCGGTGCCAAGGAGGGTGACACCGGCTCCCCCGAGGTCCAGGTCGCTCTGCTGTCCCGTCGGATCTCCGACCTGACCGAGCACCTCAAGACCCACAAGCACGACCACCACTCCCGCCGTGGCCTGCTGATCCTGGTCGGTCAGCGCCGCCGCCTGCTGCAGTACCTCGCCAAGAAGGACATCCAGCGCTTCCGTGCGCTGGTCGACCGCCTCGGCATCCGCCGTGGTGCGGCGGGCGCCAAGTAAGACGCCGTGAAGGGAGCGGTTCCCGTAGGACAGGGGGCCGCTCCCTTTGCCGTACGCACACGAACGTGCGGAGTGTCACCGCCGCTTTGTAGTGTGGTAGCGGAAAGCAATACGCATGACACAGCGTGATAGTGCCTACCCGTAGTGGGTATGGGCGTCATCACGCACGACGAACGAGGAGGAGCGCACCTCGCCGCCGCCGGTCCTCGGTAGTGGCCCCCGGGCGAATGAGCCCCGGGTGCTTCGATCGAAGACCGGCCCGCACCAGACGGAGCGCTCTTCCGCCACCGTCCCCCCGCCACACGGGCGAGGAGGGACGAGGACGAGGAGAAAACGCTAGTGGAGAACGAGACCCACTACGCCGAAGCCGTGATCGACAACGGTTCCTTCGGCACCCGCACCATCCGTTTCGAGACGGGCCGCCTGGCCAAGCAGGCCGCCGGCTCCGCCGTGGCGTACCTGGACGACGACACCATGGTGCTGTCGGCCACCACCGCCTCCAAGAACCCCAAGGACCAGCTCGACTTCTTCCCGCTGACGGTGGACGTCGAGGAGCGGATGTACGCCGCCGGCAAGATCCCCGGCAGCTTCTTCCGCCGCGAGGGCCGGCCCAGCGAGGACGCGATCCTCACCTGCCGCCTGATCGACCGCCCGCTGCGCCCGTCCTTCAGGAAGGGCCTGCGCAACGAGATCCAGGTCGTCTGCACCGTCATGGCGCTCAACCCCGACCACCTGTACGACGTCGTGGCGATCAACGCCGCGTCCGCGTCCACGCAGCTGGCCGGCCTGCCCTTCTCCGGCCCGATCGGCGGCGTCCGCGTCGCGCTGATCAACGGCCAGTGGGTCGCGTTCCCGACCCACACCGAGCTCGAGGACGCCGTCTTCGACATGGTGGTGGCCGGCCGCGTCCTGGAGGACGGCGACGTCGCGATCATGATGGTCGAGGCCGAGGCCACCGAGAAGACCATCCAGCTGGTCAAGGGCGGCGCCGAAGCCCCCACCGAGGAGGTCGTCGCCGCCGGCCTGGAGGCCGCCAAGCCCTTCATCAAGGTGCTGTGCAAGGCCCAGTCGGACCTCGCCGCCAAGGCCGCCAAGCCGACCGGCGAGTTCCCGATCTTCCTGGACTACCAGGACGACGTCCTGGAGGCGCTCACCGCCGCCGTCCGACCCGAGCTCGCCCAGGCGCTCACCATCGCCGGCAAGCAGGAGCGCGAGTCCGAGCTGGACCGCGTCAAGGGCCTGGCCGCCGAGAAGCTGCTGCCCGAGTTCGAGGGCCGCGAGAAGGAGATCTCCGCCGCGTACCGCTCGCTGACCAAGACCCTGGTCCGCGAGCGCGTCATCAAGGAGAAGAAGCGCATCGACGGCCGCGGTGTCACCGACATCCGCACCCTGGCCGCCGAGGTCGAGGCGATCCCGCGGGTGCACGGCTCGGCGCTGTTCGAGCGCGGCGAGACCCAGATCCTGGGCGTCACCACCCTGAACATGCTCCGCATGGAGCAGCAGCTGGACACCCTCTCCCCGGTGACCCGCAAGCGCTACATGCACAACTACAACTTCCCGCCGTACTCCACCGGCGAGACCGGCCGCGTCGGCTCCCCCAAGCGCCGCGAGATCGGTCACGGCGCCCTCGCCGAGCGCGCCCTGGTGCCGGTGCTGCCCGCGCGCGAGGAGTTCCCGTACGCGATCCGTCAGGTCTCCGAGGCCCTCGGTTCCAACGGCTCCACGTCGATGGGTTCGGTCTGCGCCTCCACCATGTCGCTGCTGAACGCCGGTGTGCCGCTGAAGGCCCCGGTCGCCGGCATCGCCATGGGCCTGATCTCCCAGGAGATCGAGGGCGAGACGCACTACGTCACCCTCACCGACATCCTCGGCGCCGAGGACGCCTTCGGCGACATGGACTTCAAGGTCGCCGGCACCAAGGAGTTCGTGACCGCCCTCCAGCTCGACACCAAGCTGGACGGCATCCCGGCCTCCGTCCTGGCCGCCGCCCTCAAGCAGGCCCGTGACGCCCGCCTCCACATCCTCGACGTGATGATGGAAGCGATCGACACGCCGGACGAGATGTCCCCCAACGCGCCGCGGATCATCACCGTGAAGATCCCGGTCGACAAGATCGGCGAGGTCATCGGCCCCAAGGGCAAGATGATCAACCAGATCCAGGAGGACACCGGCGCCGAGATCACCATCGAGGACGACGGCACCATCTACATCGGCGCCGCCGACGGTCCGTCCGCCGAGGCCGCCCGCACCACGATCAACAGCATCGCCAACCCGACGATGCCCGAGGTCGGCGAGCGCTACCTGGGCACGGTCGTGAAGACGACGACGTTCGGCGCCTTCGTCTCCCTCCTGCCCGGCAAGGACGGTCTGCTGCACATCTCGCAGATCCGCAAGCTGGCCGGCGGCAAGCGCGTGGAGAACGTCGAGGACGTGCTCGGCGTGGGCCACAAGGTCCAGGTCGAGATCGCCGAGATCGACTCCCGCGGCAAGCTCTCCCTGATCCCCGTGATCGAGGGCGAGGAAGGTGCCGAGGAGCAGAAGGACGACGCCGCCAAGTGACGTCCCGTAGCGTGAAGGCGACGGCCCGCACCTCCTCGGAGGCGCGGGCCGTCGCCCGTACCCAAACCCTCGTCAAGGGCATGAACGGCATCGGCACCGTCCGCAAGACCACCCTCCCGGGCGGCCTGCGCATCGTCACCGAGACCCTGCCCTCCGTGCGCTCCGCCACCTTCGGCATCTGGGCGCACGTCGGCTCCCGCGACGAGACCCCGGCCCTGGGCGGCGCCACGCACTACCTGGAGCACCTGCTGTTCAAGGGCACCTCCCGCAGGTCCGCCCTGGACATCTCCTCCGCCATCGACGCCGTCGGCGGCGAGATGAACGCGTTCACGGCCAAGGAGTACACGTGCTACTACGCGCGCGTGCTCGACACGGACCTGCCGCTCGCCATCGACGTGGTCTGCGACATGCTCACCGGCTCGCTGATCCGGGAGGAGGACGTCGACGTCGAGCGCGGCGCGATCCTCGAGGAGATCGCCATGACCGAGGACGACCCGGGTGACTGCGTGCACGACCTGTTCGCGCACACCATGTTCGGCGACAACCCCCTCGGCCGCCCCGTCCTCGGCACCGTCGACACGGTCAACGCCCTCACCGCCGACCGCATCCGCCGCTTCTACAAGAGGCACTACGACCCGACCCACCTCGTGGTGGCCTGCGCCGGCAACATCGACCACAACAAGGTCGTACGCCGGGTCCGCGCCGCCTTCGAGAAGGCCGGCGCCTTCCGGAACGCGGAGGCCGTGCCCATCGCCCCGCGCGACGGCCGCCGCGCACTGCGCACCGCGGGCCGCGTGGAACTGCAGAACCGCAGGACGGAACAGGCCCACGTCGTCCTCGGCATGCCCGGGATCGCCCGCACCGACGACCGGCGCTGGGCCCTCGGCGTACTCAACACCGCCCTCGGCGGCGGCATGTCCTCCCGTCTCTTCCAGGAGGTCCGGGAGAAGCGCGGCCTGGCCTACAGCGTGTACTCCTACACCTCCGGATTCGCCGACTGCGGCCTGTTCGGCGTCTACGCGGGCTGCCGCCCGAGCCAGGTCCACGACGTGCTGAGGATCTGCCGCGACGAACTCGACCACGTCGCCGGCAACGGTCTGACCGACGACGAGATCGCCCGCGCCATCGGCCAGCTCCAGGGCTCCACGGTCCTCGGCCTGGAGGACACCGGTGCGCTGATGAACCGTATCGGCAAGAGCGAACTCTGCTGGGGTGAGCAGATCTCCGTCGACGACATGCTGGCCCGGATAGCTGCGGTGACCCCGGACGAGGTCCGCGCCGTCGCCCGGGACATCCTGGGACAGCGCCCGTCGCTGTCGGTCATCGGCCCGCTCAAGGACAAGCAGGCCGCACGCCTGCACGACGCCGTCGCATAACCCACTCCGGTCGGTAAGGAAGCAACAGATGAGCAAGCTGCGCGTGGCGGTCCTCGGTGCCGGGGGCCGGATCGGCTCAGAGGCGGTACGGGCGGTGGAGGCCGCCGAGGACATGGAGCTGGTCGCCGCCCTGGGCAGGGGCGACAAGCTGGAGGCCCTCGCCGAGAGCGGTGCCCAGGTGGCGGTCGAACTGACCACCCCGGCCTCGGTCATGGACAACCTCGACTACTGCGTGCGGCATGGCATCCACGCCGTCGTCGGCACCACCGGCTGGACCGACGAACGCCTCGCACAGCTGCGGGACTGGCTCGACCGGTCCGCGGGGACCGGCGTGCTCATCGCCCCGAACTTCTCCATCGGGGCCGTGCTGACCATGAAGTTCGCGCAGATCGCCGCGCCGTACTTCGAGTCGGTCGAGGTCGTCGAACTGCACCACCCGAACAAGGTCGACGCCCCCTCCGGCACCGCCACGCGCACCGCGCAGCTCATCGCCGAGGCCCGCGCCAGGGCCGGCTCCGCCCCGGCGCCGGACGCCACCGCCACCGCCCTGGACGGCGCGCGGGGCGCGAACGTCGACGGCGTCCCCGTGCACGCCGTGCGCCTGCGCGGCCTGCTCGCCCACCAGGAGGTCCTCCTGGGCGGCGAGGGCGAGACGCTCACCATCCGCCACGACTCGCTCCACCACAGCAGCTTCATGCCGGGCATCCTGCTCGGCGCGCGCCGCGTGGTGACCACTCCCGGCCTGACCTTCGGCCTGGAGCACTTCCTCGACCTGAACTGAGCCCCGAGCCCTCATGCGCGCGAAGATCACCTACCTCGTCACGGCCGCCGTCCTGGTCTTCTACTTCGTCCTGGTCGGCAGCCGCGGCGTCATGCTCATCGAGTCCGGCACCCTGGTGACGGTGACCTTCGGGGTCGCCGTGCTGATCCTGCCGGTGATCGGCCTGTGGTTCCTGTGGAAGAACACCCAGTTCGTCCGCCGGGCCAACCAGCTCGCCGTCGAGCTCGACGCCGAGGGCGGCCTGCCCGTCGACGAGCTCAGGCGCACGCCCAGCGGGCGCGTCGACCGGGACTCGGCCGACGAGGTCTTCGGCCGGCGCAAGGCCGAGACGGAGGCGGCCCCCGACGACTGGCGCACCTGGTTCCGGCTCGCCATCGCCTACCACGACGCCCGTGACACCCCGCGCGCCCGCAAGGCGATGCAGCGGGCGATCGCACTGCACGACGGCAAGCCGGTCCCGGCCGCCTGACGCCGTCCGCGGCACCCCGTACACACCGGTGGGGCCGGTCCGCGGCACATCCGCGGACCGGCCCCACCGGCCTACGGCCCCACCGGCCTACGGCCCCACCGGCCTACGGCCCCACCGGCCTACGGCCCCACCGGCCTACGGCCCCACCGGCCTACGGCCCCACCGGGCACGCGGACGGCCCGGTGCACGGGCGGCCCGCGGCCGAACGGCCGCCGCTCTCAGCGTTCGCCGACCGGCCGGGCTCAGCGGGGCCGGTACTCCTCGGCCCAGGCCTCCACCGCGTCCGCCGCCCGGTCGAACGCCGTGACGCGGCCCAGGAAGTCGGCGTCGTGCGTGGTCAGCAGCGCCGGCACGGCCTCCGCGGACCGGCCCCGTCGGGCGAGCAGCAGTGCCTGTCCCTGCACCGTGCGCGGCAGCCCGAGCCAGCGGACCGGCTGCTGCACGGTCCGGATGCTGACGACCTGGACCCATGGCGTCGTACGGGTGACGAGGAAGCCCACGTGGCGCAGTCCGCGGGCGCCGACCCACACGCCCATGCGCAGCAGGCGCAGCGCACCGGCGATGACCACCAGCGCGACGCCGAAGCAGATCGCGGCGGAGGACAGCGCGCCGGTCAGCACGATCACGACGGCCGAGAACAGCACGAACGAGGCGAGCAGCAGCACCAGGGCGGCCATGCCCACCCGCCAGGGGCCGGGCCGGTAGGGGCGCCGCCAGTGCTCGCGGTCGTCGGACGGCAGCGCGATGTCGTCCGCGGTGTCGAAGGCGCGGTCGGCCGTCAGGAAGGGCAGGGGCACGGCGGGTCCTCACTCGGTTCACGCGGGGGCTGTGCCCGGTGAGGCTATCCGCCCGTGTCCCCGCTCACCACCCACGGGGGCCGGGGGAGTGGAGACGGCACTCAGCGCTCGTGCGAGGCCTGCTGCGTCTGCGTGGGGGAGTGGGAGGTCGACAACGCGGGCATCCCCAGGACCAGGGAACCCACGAGCCCCGCGACGATGGTCAGTCCCAGCAGGCAGCGCCCGGCTATCTGACCGGTGGAGGCCCGCCGGCGGGGCGGGGGAGTGACATTGCTGCGGAACCTGTCCGCCTCGGCGACGAAGGCGAACGGGACGGGCTCGCGCCGACGGAACATCGGAGGTACGGCTCCCTTCGGGGGTCGAACTGGGGTGTCTCATCCATACAGACGCACGAGTGTCCCGGAAGGTGCCCGCTTTCCCCGAATTCGCGGATCTTCACCGAAGATGTCGCGGCCCGGCGCCGAACGCCCCGGTGTCACAGCCGGGCCGTAGAGTGGGCGCCGCCCGAGAGAAGTGATGGAAGGGACCCTCCGAGCCGTGACCGACACCCCCGCCGACGACCTGAAACCCAGTTTCCGCAGCGACGTCACCGTCGAGCTGGTCAAGCACACCGCGTCGGACGCCGACGTGCTGTTCGCAGCCCGTGTCTCGACCGTCGGAGAGCAGTCCCTGGCAGAGCTGGACAAGGACCCGGAGCGCTCCAGGGGCCTGATCAACTACCTGATGCGGGACCGGCACGGCAGCCCCTTCGAGCACAACTCGATGACGTTCTTCATCAGCGCCCCGATCTTCGTCTTCCGCGAGTTCATGCGGCACCGCGTCGGCTGGTCCTACAACGAGGAGTCCGGGCGCTACCGCGAGCTCCAGCCGGTCTTCTACGTCCCCGACGAGTCCCGCAAGCTGGTCCAGGAGGGCCGGCCCGGCAAGTACCGGTTCGTCGAGGGCACCCAGGCCCAGCAGGAGCTGGTGGGACGGGTCATGGAGGACTCCTACCGGCAGGCCTACGAGGCGTACCAGGAGATGCTCGCCGCCGGCGTCGCCCGTGAGGTCGCCCGCTCGGTGCTGCCCGTCGGCCTGTTCTCCTCGATGTACGCCACCTGCAACGCCCGCTCGCTGATGCACTTCCTGGGCCTGCGCACCCAGCACGAGCTGGCGAAGGTGCCGTCCTTCCCGCAGCGGGAGATCGAGATGGTGGGCGAGCGCATGGAGGCCGAGTGGGCGGGGCTCATGCCGCTGACGTACGCGGCCTTCAACGCCAACGGGCGAGTCGCGCCGTAACCGAGCGCACGGTGCGTGTGCCCAGGTACTGGTGTGCGCATCAGCCTCGCGAAGTGTCCGTATTGCGGCCTTTGTGGAAGTTCATCTAGCCTGATCGAACGGACCCGGCACTGCTTGAACCCCCGAGCAGGCAGTGCCGGGCTCCACATTTGTCACGACTTGTCGTCCGCCCCGAGGGCAGACCTCCTCCTGAGCAACGAGTAGCGTGTTACCCATGGCTCCGACCTCCACTCCGCAGACCCCCTTCGGGCGGGTCCTCACCGCCATGGTCACGCCCTTCACGGCGGACGGCGCACTCGACCTCGACGGCGCGCAGCGGCTCGCCGCCCGCCTGGTGGACGCAGGCAATGACGGCCTGGTCGTCAACGGCACCACCGGGGAGTCCCCCACCACCAGCGATGCGGAGAAATCGGAGCTGGTACGCGCGGTCCTGGAGGCCGTCGGAGACCGCGCCCACGTCGTGGCCGGCGTCGGCACCAACGACACCCACCACAGCATCGAGCTCGCCCGCGCCGCCGAGCAGGCCGGCGCGCACGGCCTGCTGACCGTCACGCCGTACTACAACAAGCCCCCTCAGGAGGGCCTGTACCGGCACTTCACGGCCATCGCCGACGCGACCGGCCTGCCGGTCATGCTCTACGACATCCCCGGCCGCAGCGGCGTCCCGATCAACACGGAGACCCTCGTCCGCCTGGCCGAGCACCCGAGGATCGTCGCCAACAAGGACGCCAAGGGCGACCTCGGCCGCGCGAGCTGGGCCATCGCCCGCTCCGGCCTCGCCTGGTACTCCGGCGACGACATGCTGAACCTCCCGCTGCTCTCCGTGGGCGCGGTCGGCTTCGTCTCGGTCGTCGGCCACGTCGTCACCCCGGACCTGCGGGCCCTCATCGAGGCCTACACCTCCGGCGACGTCCAGAAGGCCACCGAGATCCACCAGAAGCTGCTCCCGGTCTACACCGGGATGTTCCGCACCCAGGGCGTCATGACCACCAAGGCGGCGCTCGCCCTCCAGGGACTGCCCGGCGGACCGCTGCGGCCGCCCATGGTCGAGCTCACGCCCGAGGAGACCGAGCAGCTCAAGATCGATCTTGCCGCCGGCGGGGTACAGCTCTGACAACGAGACTTCGCGAGCTCGCCTCGCACCGCCCGGTGACATCCGGCAGCACGCCGGGAACCGGGCTCCACAACCGAACAGGCAACTGAATACGCGGGCCACCGGTGCCCGCACACCCCACAACGACAACTGCTTCTGCACGAACGTCACGCGCGCCACGTGCCCACCGGTACGTGGCGCGCGTGGTGAGGAGGGTCTTTTGAGTCATCCGCATCCTGAACTCGCCCCGCCCCCGCCGCTCGCCGCCGGCGGCCTCCGGGTCACTCCGCTGGGCGGCCTCGGCGAGATCGGCCGAAACATGACGGTCTTCGAGTTCGGCGGCCGTCTGCTGATCGTCGACTGCGGAGTGCTCTTCCCCGAGGAGGAGCAGCCCGGAATCGATCTGATCCTGCCGGACTTCTCGTCCATCCGGGACCGCCTCGACGACATCGAGGGCATCGTCCTCACGCACGGCCACGAGGACCACATCGGCGGTGTCCCGTACCTCCTGCGGGAGAAGCCCGACATCCCCCTGATCGGCTCCAAGCTGACCCTCGCCCTCATCGAGGCCAAGCTCCAGGAACACCGCATCCGGCCCTACACGCTAGAGGTGGCCGAGGGGAACCGGGAGCGCATCGGTCCCTTCGACTGCGAGTTCGTCGCGGTCAACCACTCCATCCCGGACGCCCTGGCCGTGGCCATCCGTACCCCGGCCGGCATGGTGGTCCACACCGGCGACTTCAAGATGGACCAGCTGCCGCTGGACAACCGTCTGACCGACCTCCATGCCTTCGCACGGCTGAGCGAGGAAGGTATCGACCTCCTCCTCACCGACTCCACGAACGCCGAGGTGCCCGGCTTCACCCCGCACGAGCGGGACATCTCGGGCGTGCTGCGCCAGGTCTTCGCCGGCGCCCGGAAGCGGATCATCGTGGCGAGCTTCGCCAGCCACGTCCACCGCATCCAGCAGATCCTGGACGCGGCCCACGAGTACGGCCGCCGGGTCGCGTTCGTCGGCCGCTCGATGGTCCGCAACATGGGCATCGCGAGGGACCTCGGCTACCTGAAGGTCCCGCCGGGTCTGGTGGTGGACGTCAGGACACTCGACGACCTGCCCGACCACGAGGTGGTCCTGGTCTGCACGGGTTCCCAGGGCGAGCCCATGGCCGCGCTGTCGAGGATGGCCAACAGGGACCACCAGATCCGCATCGTCGAGGGCGACACGGTGATCCTGGCGTCGTCGCTCATCCCGGGCAACGAGAACGCGGTGTACCGGGTCATCAACGGCCTGACCCGCTGGGGCGCCAACGTCGTCCACAAGGGCAACGCCAAGGTGCACGTCTCGGGCCACGCCTCGGCCGGTGAGCTGCTGTACTTCTACAACATCTGCCGGCCCAGGAACCTGATGCCGGTCCACGGCGAATGGCGCCATCTGCGGGCCAACGCCGAGCTGGGCGCGATGACGGGGGTGCCGCACGACCGGATCGTCATCGCCGAGGACGGCGTCACCGTCGACCTCGTCGAGGGCAAGGCCAAGATCTCCGGCAAGGTCCAGGCGGGTTACGTCTACGTGGACGGCCTCTCCGTCGGCGGCGTGGGCGAGCCCGCCCTCAAGGACCGCAAGATCCTCGGTGACGAGGGCATCATCTCGGTCTTCGTGGTGGTCGACTCCACCACCGGCAAGGTCACCGGCGGCCCGCATGTGCAGGCCCGCGGTTCGGGCATCGAGGACTCCGCCTTCGGCGCGGTCATCCCGAAGATCGCGGAGGCGCTGGAGAAGTCGGCCCAGGAGGGCATCGCCGACCCGCACCAGCTTCAGCAGCTCATCCGCCGCACGCTGGGCAAGTGGGTCTCCGACACCTACCGGCGTCGGCCGATGATCCTCCCGGTCGTCGTGGAGGTCTGACCTCCGAACTGGCAGCGGGGTGCCTCGATTTGCATCGGGGCACCCCGCTCCAGTACGTTTACGGCTCCGCCCGGACGGGAACCAGGACGCTTCAAGCGCTCCAGACGGTCCTCCCGGAGGGGCGGGAAATCCGACTCAGAATCTCTGATAAAGTCGGAACCGCCGGAAAGGGAAACGCGAGAGCGGGAACCTGGAAAGCACCGAGGAAATCGGATCGGAAAAAGATCTGATAGAGTCGGAAACACC
>NZ_JBIBUK010000035.1:0-64108 GCF_043079345.1 Streptomyces sp. NPDC015220
CGCCGTCATGTCAGTGCACCTCGCTGCGCTGTCCGGAGCGCCAGCGCGGATCGTAGCCGCTGGTCAGCTCGTCCCGGTTGTGCCGCCACTTGGGTTCCTTGTTGACGGCCATGCTGGTGATGCCGCGCATCCGCCGGATGAAGGCGCCGTACGGCCGGATGATGACCGAGGAGAGGCTGCCTCCGGTGGGCTCGTCCATGAACGGCATGAAGGTGTCCGGGAAGCCGGGCATGGTGCAGCCGATGCAGATGCCGCCCACGTTCGGGCAGCCGCCGATGCCGGCCATCCAGCCGCGCTTGGGCACGTTGCAGTTGACCACCGGTCCCCAACAGCCCACCTTGACCTGGCACTTCGGCGAGTTGTAGTCCCTGGCGAAGTCGCCCTGCTCGTAGTACGCGGCCCGGTCGCAGCCCTCGTGCACCGTCTTCCCGAACAGCCACTGCGGGCGGAGCATGTGGTCCAGCGGCGGGGGCGGCGCCGAGCCCGCGGCGTGGTAGAGCACCCAGATCAGGGTCTCCATGAAGTTCTCGGGCTGGATCGGGCAACCGGGCACGTTGACGATGGGCAGGGCGCCCTGCGACTTGAAGTCCCAGCCCAGGTAGTCCGCGAGGCCCATTGAACCGGTCGGGTTGCCGGCCATCGCGTGGATGCCGCCGTACGTCGCGCAGGTGCCGACCGCGACGACCGCCCACGCCTTGGGCGCGAGCTGGTCGATCCACCAGTTGAGGGTGAGCGGCTCGCCGGTCTCCGGGTCGTTGCCGAACGAGGTCCAGTAGCCGTCGCCCTCGATGATGTTCTGATTGGGGACCGACCCCTCGATGACCAGGATGAACGGGGTCATCTCACCGCGGGCCGCCGCGCGGAACGGCGCGAGGTAGTCCTCTCCGCCCAGGCTCGGCGAGAGCACCTTGTTGTACAGGTTCACCTTCGGCAGCCCGGGGATGAGCCCGAGCACGACGTCCTCGATCGCCGGCTGGCCCGCAGCGGTCATCGAGACGGTGTCGCCGTCGCAGCTCATGCCCTCGGAGATCCAGAGGATGGAGATCTCGTCGAAGCCGTTGCTCTCCGGGGCCGGTTCGGGCATCCGGCTGACGCGAGTGGTACCGCTGTCGGTGGTCATGTGCTCGGCCTCCCCTGGAGACGGTCGCGGAATCGGTCGTAGGCGGCGGCCACCGGGCCGATCACCGTGAGCGCCGGCGGCTGGTCCGGCGCGTTCGGGTGCGGTCTGGTCGGGGCGCTGCGCTTGGCCTCGTCGATCAGCCGGCCCAGCTCGTCCAGGTCCTGCTGGGACACGTGCTCGCGCAGTTCGGGCATCAGCTCGCCCTCCTCCTCGCGCACGTGCTCCTCGATCTCCCGCTTGAGCTGGGTCATGAGGTCGCCCTCGCGATCGTCGCCTGCGGGCAGCTTGTCGAGGGCGAGCAGCAGCTTCTTGACGGCCAGGTGCTCGCTCAGGTGCTCGTCGATCTTCCGCGCGCCGTCCGGGAGGACCTTCCTGGCCATCGGATAGAACATCATCTCCTCGAGCGCCGCGTGCTTGGACAGCTCGCGGACGGCCAGCTCGATCACCCCGCGCCGCTGGGTCTCGGAGGCCGCGGCATGGTAGTCGCGGAACAGTTGCTCCACCATGCGGTGGTCGTGCTTCAACAGTTCGATGGCGTCCATCGCACCTTTCCTCGTCCGGGGCAGCGGCCCGCGGCCGCGGCTCGTCGGGGCGGACGTGACGAAGAGCCGGCGGCCCCGCGGGGCGGTGCCATGGCGCCGGAGGGTCGTCGACGGGACCGGCGGCATGCGGGCGCCCGCGGCGGACGCCGCCCGGCGCCGGGGCGGGCCGTCCGTCCCTGGACCAGGCTCGCACCGGCCGTCCGGGGCCGCGCGTTCTGCTGGGGCAGCGGAGTGACGAGCGGGCGCCGGCGCCGAGCCCCCGCGGGCCGCACCGGGCGGCACCCGAACCGGGCGGATCGCGCGGACGGTGCCGGCGGGTGTTTTCCTGTTCGCCGCGGGTGGCACCCGGGCTCCGGCGAGTGCGCGCGGGCGGTGCGTGAAACGGACGCCGGCGGCGCTCCCCACCGGACGGCCGGGGGCCGGACGAGGACCGGAACGGCGACGAGAGCAGGAGGCGACGATGCGTACACCGCGCGAGGACGGATCGTCGAGCGCTGCCCGGGTGAGCGAGGCCGCCGCCCGGCTGGGCCAGGACGCCGCGGAGCTGGCGCGCCGCGAGGTCAGGGCGATGCAGGGCGACCTCATGGCCGGGCTGCGCAGGTTCGAGGAGGGCGGAGCGCTGTTCGCGGGCGCCGGAGTGTGCGGCATCCTGGCGCTGTGGACGGCCCACGAGACCGTGCTGCGGGCACTGGAGTCGGTCATGCCGCGCGGCAGGGCCGCGGCGGTCCTGACATGTGTCTACGGCTCCGGCGCCGCGGTCCTCGCCCTGGCCGCGCGCGACCGGGTGAGCTCCGCCGCCGAGGCGGCCGCCGACGCCCTCGACAGGGAGGCGGACGACCTCCGCTCCGGGCCGCCGACGCCGGGCCCCCAACCGCCCGAGCCCGGCGCCTGAGCCGCGCGCCCGCGTCCCGGACGCGTTTCACACCGCACGCTCACACCTCGAAGCGACTGTCACACCTCGATGCCTTCGTCGCCTCCCTGCCCGGGTCACACCTCCTTCTCGGGCCAGCCGAGGAGCCTGGCGCCGATCACCGCGGTCTGCAACGTGTAGCGGTGCACGGGGTCGGACGGATCGGCGCCGGTCAGTTTGTGGATGCGCTCCAGGCGGTAGGTGAAGGCGCGGACGCTGAGACTGAGGCGACGCGCCGCCTCGGCCGCCGTGCACCCGGCATCGAAGTACGCGCTGAGCGTGTCCACCAGCGGCTGGGCGCCGCCGCGGGCGGTCCGCAGCGGGCCGAGGGTGTCCCGCACCAGATCGGCCATGGCCTGCCGGTCGCGGGTCAGCACGGGGTAGACCAGAAGGTCCGCGGCGCGCAGCACGGGCTCCTGGAGGTCGAGGCGTTCGGCCAGTTCGAGGGAGTTGAGGGCTTCCTCGTAGGAGTAGACCACTCCCCCGGCGCCCGGGTGGGGGCGTCCGATGGCGACCCGGCCGCCGTCGGTGGCGGTGCGGGCGTGGTTCGCGAAGAAGGCGAGGACGTCGTCCTGGTCGCCCGGGGCGACGCAGACCAGCCGGCCGTCCTTGGTGGTGAGCAGGATGCGGCGGTCACCGAACCGGCCGAGCAGCGCGGTCTGGACGTGCCGGGTCGCCGGGTGGGTGTCGTCGACCGGCCGCGCCCCCTGGGCGACCGCCACCGCGTGGGCGCGGGAGAAGAGCAGTCCGTAGCGCTCCGCCCGTTCCGCCAGCCGGCCGAGGTCGCTGCGCCCGTAGAGCAGGTCGTCGATGAACTCCCGGCGGTCGGCCTCCTCCTGGCGCATGGCGAACCGCTGGGCGCGCTCGTGTCCCTCGGCGAAGGCGTCGAGGGCCTGTTCGACGACGGCGAGGACCCGGTCGACCCCGGCGGCGGCCAGGGCGGGCGCGAACGCCCGGGTCTCGGACAGGTGCCGCCCCACGAGCCTGCGCAGTCCGTGACCCGCCTCCGCCGCCCGCTCCCCCTGGGCCCGAAGGGACTCCACTTCGTCACGGGTGAGCCGGCGGCCGGTGCCGCACACGTCGGCCAGGATCCGGGTGTACTCCGTCAGATACTCCTCGGGCGCCTCTGTCCGTGCCACAGACCCTCCCCAAGTCCTGATCGGTCACTGGCGTTTTCTTAACCCACGCCGGAGGGCAGTGCCAAACCCCGGGCCGAAATGAGCCGTTCCGTGCCGGTCCGCCCCCACCCGGAGTGATGCGGCGCACGCGCAGGAAGGGGGGTGCTCCGACGGCGCCGGACGGTTCGGCGAGGGATCCCGCCGCGCGGGTCGGGCATCGCCCGCCCGCCCCCTTCCGGCGCCCTGGAGCGGCTCCGGGGGCACCGCTTGATCGATCAACATGCCATGGGGTTAGCATATGAGCGCCACCTAGCTCGAAAGAGAGTTCAGTGACTGTCAACGACGACTCGTTCACCAACTGGAAGAACCGCGAGGAGATCGCGGAGTCGATGATCCCGATGATCGGGAAGCTGCACCGGGAGCGGGACGTCACCGTCCTGCTGCACAGCCGCTCCCTGGTGAACAAGTCGGTGGTGAGCATCCTCAAGACCCACCGGTTCGCCCGGCAGATCGCCGGCGCGGAGCTCTCGGTCACCGAGACGCTGCCCTTCCTGCGGACCCTCACCACGCTCGACCTCGGCCCGTCCCAGATCGACATCGGCATGCTGGCCGCGACCTACCGGGCCGACGACCGCGGTCTGTCGGTCGAGGAGTTCACCGCCGAGGCCGTCGCCGGCGCCACCGGCGCGAACAAGATCGAGCGACGTCAGGGGCGCGACGTCGTCCTCTACGGCTTCGGCCGCATCGGCCGTCTCGTCGCCCGGCTGCTGATCGAGAAGTCCGGCTCGGGCAACGGTCTGCGGCTGCGCGCGATCGTCGTCCGCGGCGGCGGCGAGCAGGACATCGTCAAGCGCGCCTCGCTGCTGCGCCGCGACTCCATCCACGGCCAGTTCCAGGGCACGATCACCGTCGACGAGGCGAACAGCACCATCGTCGCCAACGGCAACGAGATCAAGGTGATCTACGCCGACGACCCGACGTCGGTGGACTACACGGCGTACGGCATCAAGGACGCCATCCTCGTCGACAACACCGGCAAGTGGCGCGACCGCGAGGGCCTGTCGAAGCACCTGCGCCCGGGCATCGACAAGGTCGTCCTGACCGCTCCCGGCAAGGGCGACGTCCCCAACATCGTGCACGGCGTCAACCACGACACGGTCAAGCCGGACGAGCGGATCCTGTCCTGCGCCTCCTGCACCACCAACGCGATCGTGCCGCCGCTGAAGGCGATGGACGACGAGTTCGGGGTGAAGCGCGGCCACGTGGAGACGGTCCACTCGTTCACCAACGACCAGAACCTGCTGGACAACTACCACAAGTCCGAGCGTCGCGGCCGCTCCGCGCCGCTCAACATGGTCATCACCGAGACCGGCGCCGCCTCCGCCGTCGCCAAGGCGCTGCCGGACCTCAAGGCCCGGATCACCGGCAGCTCCATCCGCGTTCCGGTGCCCGACGTCTCGATCGCGATCCTCAACCTCCAGCTCGCCCGCGAGACCACCCGCGAGGAGGTCCTCGACCACCTGCGCGAGGTCTCGCTGACCTCGCCGCTCAAGCGCCAGATCGACTTCATCAGCGCGCCCGACGCGGTCTCCAGCGACTTCATCGGCTCGCGCCACGCCTCGATCGTCGACGCCGGCGCCACCAAGGTCGAGGGCGACAACGCGATCCTCTACCTGTGGTACGACAACGAGTTCGGCTACTCCTGCCAGGTGATCCGCGTCGTCCAGCACGTCTCCGGGGTGGAGTACCCGACCTACCCGGCGCCGGCCGTCTGATCCCGGCGCCCGGCCCGCCCACCGGCCCGGTTCCCCCGCGAGGGGGTGCCGGGCCGGTCCCGCGCCGGGCCGGGCCGGAGCGGGGCCCCGCGGGCCGGGTGTGTGAGACTGCGCGCATGATCCGTAGCGCGACCCCCGCCGACGTCCCCGTCATCCACACCCTGATCCGCGAACTCGCCGAGTACGAGAAGGCGCTCGACGAGGCCAGGGCGACCGAGGAGCAGCTCGGCGAGGCACTGTTCGGCGAGCGCCCGGCCGCCTACGCGCATGTGGCCGAGGACGCCGGCGGCGAGGTCGTGGGCTTCGCGCTGTGGTTCCTCAACTTCTCCACCTGGCGGGGGGTGCACGGCATCCACCTGGAGGACCTCTACGTCCGCCCCGAGGCCCGCGGCGGCGGCCACGGCAAGGCCCTGCTCACGGAGCTGGCCCGCATCTGCGCCGCACGTGGCTACGAACGCCTGGAGTGGTCCGTCCTGGACTGGAACCGCCCGGCGATCGACTTCTACGACGCCCTGGGCGCGCGCCCGCAGGCGGGGTGGACGGTGTACCGGCTGACCGACGGGGCGCTGGCCGCGCTGGGCCGGCGCGGCTGAGACCCACGGCCCGCGGCGGGGCGGCCCGGGCCGCCCCGCCGCGGGCTGTCCCGCACATGCCCCCCGACACCGTGCCCACGCACCGCGCCGGGTCCCTTCCCGGGCGGCGGGGCAGGGCCCCCGATGCGAAGATGTGCCGTGGGGGGTCCTGCCCGTTGATGGGGATGAAGGCATGGGCGTCAGCGGCGCGCCGAGCGGCGCACAACCGGTTGATCCGTTCGACACCACCTCCCCGGCCGTGGCGGTCGTCGACGCCGACGGACTGATCGCCCACTGGAGCCGGGGAGCGCGGGACCTGCTCGGCCACCGGGCCCGCGACGTGCTGCGGCGTCCGGCCGGCTCCCTGCTGGCGGACGGTGACGACGACGCCGTACTGGCCCGGCTGCGCTCGATCGAGCGGGGCTGGGACGGAGTGGTCACCGTGCGCCACCGTGCGGGCCACGCCGTCCGGCTGGCCGTCCGGGTGTGCCCGCTGGTCGCCGCCGACGGGGAGCGGGACTGGCTCGTCGTCGGGTGCCACGCGGCGGACCGGCGTCGGCGCGAGGGATACGAGGCGGTCGCGCGCGCCCTGCTGGAGCAGTCGCCGATCGGTGTGGGAGTCCTGGACCGGAGGCTGCGGTACCGGTGGATGAACCGGGCGCTGGCCACCATGGAGGGGTGCTCCGCGGGGGGCGAGGGGGCCCCTGCGGACGGGAGTCCGGCCGCCGCGGGCGATCGCTGCGGGACGGGCCCGGTGTCCCCCGTGGTGACCCGGCAGGCCAGGCAGGTGCTGGCCTCCGGACGGTCGCAGGTCACCCTCGAGCACACCCCGCCCCGCCGCGGGACGCCCCGCCGGGGACGGGCCGGGCACTCGAGACTGCGTTCCTTCTTCCCGCTGCGGGACCGCGCGGGACGGACGCTGGGCATCTGCTACGCCGCCCTGGACCTGACCGGCAGGGACCCGGCACGCGAACGGCTGGCGCTGCTGAACGCCGCCGGTGAGCACATCGGGACCACGCTGGATCTCGGCCGGACCGTGCGGGAACTGGCCGAGGTCCTGGTGCCGCAGGTGGCCGACTTCGTGACCGTCGACCTGCTGGACGTCGTACGGACGGATGAGTTTCGCACGGGCGAGCCGGCGGACGGCACGGCGATGCTGCGCCGCGCGGTCCGCCTGTCGATCCAGGAGGGCCGGCCCGAGACGATCGTCGCGGTCGGGGAACCCGCCCACTACCCGGCGCGCTATCCCCAGTACCGCTGCCTGACCACCGGGAGACCACTGTGCGAGGCCATCGGGGCCGGCACGCCCTGGCTCGCCGACGACCCCCGGCGCCGGCAGCAGCTGATCCAGCTCGGCGTGCACGCGCATCTGGTCGTCCCGCTGCGGGCCCGGGGCATCACCATGGGCGTGGTGACCCTGCTGCGCTGGAGGAATCCCGATCCGTTCGACGAGGACGACCTGCTGCTGGTCGAGGAGCTGGTGGCGCGGGCCGCGGTGTGCGTGGACAACGCCCGGCGCTTCGACCGCGAGCACCAGGCGGCGCTGACCCTCCAGACCAGCCTGCTGCCGCCGGCCCTGCCCGGGCACACCGCCGTCGAGGTCGCCCACCGCTATCTGCCGGCCGACGCCGAGGCGGGAGTGGGCGGTGACTGGTTCGACGTCATCCCGCTCTCCGGGGCCAGGGTCGCGCTGGTGGTCGGCGACGTGGTGGGCCACGGCCTGCACGCCGCGGCCAGCATGGGCAGACTGCGGGCCGCCGTGCACACCCTGGCCGATCTGGACCTGCCGCCGGACGAGTTGCTGGCGCACGTCGACGACCTCGTCCTACGGCTGTCGGACGAGGCGGAGGCGGCCGACCGGGGCACGGTGATCGGCGCCACCTGCGTGTACGCCGTCTACGACCCGATCGCGCGAAAGATCGTCGTGTCGCGGGCCGGGCACCCCGCCCCCGTGATCGCCCGTCTGAGCGAGCCCGTGGAGTTCCCCGACATCCCCGCGGGGCCGCCGCTCGGGCTGGGCGGGCTGCCGTTCGAGTCGGCCGAGGTGACGGTGGAGGAGGGCAGCGTCATCGCCCTCTACACGGACGGGCTGATCGAGGCCTCCGACCGGGACGTCGACGTCGGCATGGAACGGCTGTGCTTCACACTGGCCCACCCCGACCGGCCGCTGGAGGAGATCTGCGACGTCATGGTCCGCACCCTGCTGCCGGTCCGGCCGCGCGACGACGTGGCCTTCCTCGTCGCCCGGACCCATGTCCTCGGCTCCGGCCTGGTGGCGTCCTGGGATGTGGCCACCGAACCGTCGGCCGTGCACGTGGCCCGGGAGAACGTCACCGAGCAGCTGTCCCGGTGGGGCATGGAGGAGTCCGCGTTCACCACGGAACTGATCGTCAGCGAGCTGCTGACCAACGCCATCCGGCACGCGTGCGGCCCGATCGGGCTGCGCCTCATCCATGAGCACGCCCTGATCTGCGAGGTCTCCGACGCGAGCAACACCTCCCCGCACCTGAGGCGGGCGGGCAGCACGGACGAGGGCGGACGGGGGCTGTTCCTGGTCGCCCAGATAGCCCAGCGCTGGGGCACCCGGTACACCGGTTCGGGCAAGGTGATCTGGGCGGAGCTCCAGCTGCCCGGGGCCTGAGGGCCCGTGCGCGGCGGCGCGGGCGGCCCGGCCCCGCGGTGCGGGGCGCGGGCCGCCCGGGCGCTCAGCCGTCCGTCAGCCCTGACGCGCCTTGAGACGGGGATTCTTCTTGTTGACGACGAAGACCGTGCCCCGGCGGCGCACCACCTGCGCGCCCGGCTTGGACTTCAGCGACCGCAGCGACTTGCGTACCTTCATGTTCAGCGCTCCTCACGGAACAGGACGTGCCGGCCCGCCGCCGGGTCGTACTTGCGCAGGACGAGGCGGTCGGGGTCGTTGAGACGGTTCTTGCGGGTCACGTAGGTGACGCCCGTTCCGGCCGTGGACCTCAGCCGGACGACGGGACGCACGGTGCTGCGTGCCATGGGGTCCTCCTTTCGGCCGCTCCCGGGTTTGACCCGAGCATGCCGACCACTGGGGTCAACAGCGGTGGCGGGGGGCGCATTCCCGGGGCGTCCGGCGACCGGGAAGGGGGATCAGGCGGACATACCGGTCGCCCGTCGGTCGAGCCCGGTGCTAGAACTGGGAACATGGTCGGACGTTCCCGCCGGTCCCGTTCCCGGGCGGCACCGCCGTCCAACGGCCGGCGGGCCGGTGACGCGTCGCGTCCTCCGGGGCCGCGGCGCTCCGCGGGGCGCCGTCTCACGCCGTCCTCCTGGAACCTCGGCACGGTGGCCGCGCAGGTGTTCCTGCTCCAGGTGGTCGTCGTCCTGGTGCTCGTCGCGGCGGCTGCCACCGCCCTGGTCCTCCAGGGGCGCTACGACGGCGAGAACAGCGCCCGGGTGCGGTCGCTGGCCGCGGCGGAGGCGTTCGCGCACGCGCCCGGGACGATGCGCGCGCTCCAGTCGCCGCACCCCACGCCACTGTTGCAGCCGGCGACGGTGGAGGCGCAGGTGGGTTCCGGGGTCGACTTCATCACGGTGCTGAACAAGGACGGCGTGCGGCTCAGCGACACTCAGCCGCGGCTGATCGGCACCAAGTCCCAGGGTGTCGAGCGGGCCGCCGCGGGCGAGACGTTCACCGAGCGGTTCCACGGCGCGCCGTCCGACGCCGTGCGCGCGGTGGTGCCGGTGCTGGATCCGAGCCGGCGCGTGATCGGCATCGTCTCCGCGGGGATCCAGGTCGAGAACCTGGGGCGCCTGGTGGACAAGCAGGTGCCCATGGTGCTGGGTTCGGCGGCGCTGGCCCTCACGCTCGCCACGGGGGGCACCGCGCTGGTCACCCGGCGGCTGCGCCGCCAGACCCACGGTCTCGGCCCGGCCGAGATGACCCGGATGTACGAACACCACGACGCGGTGCTGCACGCGGTGCGCGAGGGAGTCCTGATCCTGGACGGCGACGGCCGGCTGCTGCTCGCCAACGACGAGGCGCGCCGGCTGCTGAGCCTCCCCGAGGACGCCGACCGGCGACACGTCAACGAACTCGGACTGGCCCCGGGGCTGGCCCGGGTGCTGGAGTCGGGCGAGGCCACCTCCGACGAGGTGTTCCCGGCCGGGGACCGGCTGCTGGCGGTCAACACCCGGCGGACCGCGCCCTACGGCGGCACACCGGGCCTGGTGGCCAGCTTCCGGGACACCACGGAGCTGCGGGCCCTGTCCGGCCGGGCCGAGGTGGCGCGGGGGCGCCTGACGCTCCTGTACGAGGCGGGCGTGCGGATCGGCACGACCCTGGACGTACGGCGTACCGCGCAGGAGCTCGCCGACGTGGCGGTCCCCGAGCTCGCGGACGTGGTCACGGTGGAACTGCTGGACACCGTGCTGCACGGCGAGGAGCCCACCGGAGCGATGAACCGGATGCGCCGGATCGCGCTGCGCTCCTCGCAGGAGACGCATCCGCTCCAGCCGGTGGGGGACCTCATCCAGTTCGTCGTCGCCGACACTCCCATGGTGGCGGCGCTGCGCCGGGGCAAGGCCGTGCTGGTACCGGATCTGCACACCGCCGAGGACTGGCGGGCCCAGGATCCGGACGGGGCACGCCGGGTGCTGGATTCCGGTGTGCATTCGCTGATCACGGTGCCGCTCAGGGCGCGCGAAGTGGTGCTCGGCATGGTCAACTTCTGGCGGGTGGCCGGCACCCCGCGGTTCGAGGAGGAGGACGTCGCGGTCGCCGAGGAGCTGGGGGCCCGGGCGGCGGTGGCGATCGACAACGCGCGCCGCTACTCCCGGGAGCACGCGATGGCCGTGACGTTGCAGCGCAGTCTGCTGCCCCGGGACCTTCCGGACCAGGACGCGCTGGAGATGGCGTGGCGCTATCTGCCGGCGCAGTCGGGCGTGGGCGGCGACTGGTTCGACGTGATCCCGCTCCCCGGGTTCCGGGTGGCGCTGGTGGTCGGCGACGTCGTGGGTCACGGACTGCACGCGGCGGTGACCATGGGCCGGCTGCGGACGGCGGTGCTGAACTTCTCCTCGCTGGACCTGCCGCCGGACGAACTGCTCGGACACCTCGACGAGATGGTGACGCGGCTGGACACCCAGACGGAGGACTCGGACGGGGAGGGCTCCCTGGTCACCGGGGCCACCTGTCTGTACGCCATCTACGACCCGGTGAGCGGGCACTGCGCCCTCTCCCGCGCCGGGCACGGCGTGCCGGCCGTGGTCGATCCGCTGGGCCGGGTCACCTACCCCGACCTGCCCCTCTCCCCGCCCCTGGGCGTGGGCGGACATCCGTTCGAGTCGGGCGAGCTGGACCTGCCGGAGGGCAGCCGGCTGATCCTTTTCACCGACGGCCTGGTCGAGGACCGCAGGCGGGACATCGACGAGGGGCTGGAGCGGCTCGCGTCGGCCGTCGCGCACCCGGACCAGACCCCGGAGGAGACCTGCCGGGCGCTGATGGAGACGATGCTGCCGGAGCACCCGAGCGACGACGTCGCCCTGCTGGTCGCCCGGACCCGGCTGTTCGACCCGTCCTGCGTGGGGGCGTGGGACGTGCCGTTCGACGTCATGGCGGTCCCCCGGGTGCGCACGGAGGTGAGCCGGCAACTGCGGGAGTGGGGGCTGGAGGAGTCGTCGTTCGCCACGGAGCTGATCCTCAGCGAGCTGCTCACCAACGCGATCCGCTACGGCGCGCCGCCGGTCCGGGTCAGGGTCCTGCTGGGCCGCACCCTGGTGTGCGAGGTCTCCGACGGCAGCAACACCTCGCCCCGGCTGCGGCGCGCGGCCACCACCGACGAGGGTGGGCGCGGCCTGTTCCTGGTCTCGCAGTTCGCGGAGCGGTGGGGCACCCGCTACGTGGCCAACGGCAAGGTGATCTGGGCGGAGCAGTCCCTGGGCCGCGCCCCCGAGCCGGACCCGAGCCTGCTGCTGGACGAGATGGCCTGGTGAGGGGCGGGCGGGCGGTCCGGCTGACGGCCTGGTGAGGGGCGGGCGTGGGCGGGCGGTCCGGCTGACTCCCGGCGGTCCGCACCGGCCCGCGTCGGCTCGCCATCAGACGTCGAGTCATATTACCGAACCGTAACCCAACGCGGGCTACCGCCGGTAACTGACTGCCGGGTAACTTCATGGAAGCCCACCCCCGCACCGTAAGGAAGCCGGTGGCCGACCGCGCCGCTTCTTCTTGACATGCACCCGTCATCATGCGGACCCGGGCCGCCGTTCCGGAGCGATGCCGTCTCCCCTGCCCGCCGCAGTCCCAGGAGGTTCCCCATGCCCCCACGCAGTTACCTGCTCGCCGCGGCCGTCACCGCGGTCTCCTGCCTCGGTCTGACGGCCCTGCCGGCCGCCGCGGCCACGGACGCCGCTCCGGTGGTGTCCCGGGGCGTCACGATCCCCGCGTTCTACGACCCGCCCGCCGAACTGCCGGCGGCCAACGGCGCGCTGGTCCGCAGCGAGCCGCTCCCGCTCGCCCTCAGCCTGTCCGGCACCGACGGACCGCTGCCCGGCCGGGCCACCCGGGTGATGTACAAGTCCACGGACACGGGCGGCCTGCCGGTCGCGGTCACCGGCGCCTACATCGAGCCGACGGCGCGCTGGAAGGGCGCCGGAGCACGCCCCCTGGTCGTCGTCGCGCCGGGCACCATGGGCCAGGGCGACCAGTGCGCGGCCTCCCTGGGACTGGAGCACCCGATCATCCTCAACGGTCAGACGATGTCGGTCGGTTACGAGGACCTGTCGATCTACCGGCTGCTGGCCGCGGGCACCGCGGTCATGGTCACCGACTACGTCGGCCTGGGCGCCACGGACAGGCTGCACACCTACGTCAACCGGGTCGACGAGGCGCACGCCGTGCTCGACGCGGCCCGCGCCGCCCACGCCGTCGAGGGCGCGTCCGTCACCCCGGACTCGCGCATCGGCCTGTACGGCTACAGCCAGGGCGGCGGCGCCACCGCGGCCGCCGCCGAACTGCAGCCGAGCTACGCCCCCGACGTCGCCCTGGCCGGCACCTACGCCGGCGCGCCGCCCGCCGACCTGACCGAGGTCACCAAGGGCATCGACGGCAGCGAACTGGCCGGCGCCCTGGGCTGGTCCCTCAACGGCTTCCTGCAGACCGACCCGGCGCTCAGGCCGATCGCCGAGGCGCACCTCAACGCCGCCGGCAAGGCCGCCCTGGCCGACCTGTCGACCATGTGCGTGGGCGACGCGCTCCTGAGCTACGGCTACGCCAGGAGCACCAAGTGGACGACCGACGGGAAGTCCCTCGGCGACATCATCGCCGCCACCCCCGCCCTGCGGGACTTCCTCGCCACCCAGCGGATCGGCACGCTGAAGCCGGCCGGCCCGGTGCGCGTGGCCACCGGCACCAGCGACAACCTGGTCCCGCACGGCCAGGCGCGGCAGCTCGCCGTCGACTGGTGCCGCAAGGGCGCCGACGTCACCTACAAGCCGGTCGTGCTGCCGAACGTGATCAGCCCCCTGCTCAACCACTTCGGGCCGCTGCTCTCCGACCAGGGCGCGGCCGTCTCCTGGCTGACCGACCGCCTCGCCGGCGAGCCGGCGCAGTCCGAGTGCGCGACGCTGCCGCTGCGGCTCTGACCGCCGGCGGCCGGCACCGGCGCCCGGGGGCCGCCCCGTCACGCGACGGGGCGGCCCCCGGGTGTCCCGGGCCCGTCAGACCGCGTCGCGGCTCCTGCGGCGCAGGGTCAGGTACGTGCCCGTGACGCCCGCGGCCAGCAGGGCGCAGGCCACCACCGTGACCGGGACTTCCGGGAAGGAGGAGGCGTCGGTGGCCGCGGCCGTGTTCTCCAGGCCCGGACCGGGCGTGATGCCGGTGGCGACCGGTGCCACGTGCCGGATCGGTCCCACGGACCTCACCGAGCCGTCGGCGTTCAGCAGGACCTGCTTGCCGTTGGGGTGACGGAAGTCGAACATCCCGTCGAGCGAGCCCGCCCCGGCGTCGAAGGAGTGGTCGCCGATGCGCCCGGTGCGCCAGTTGTCCTCGATGAAGCGGATGATCGACGTCTGGTCGGTCGGCGTGTGGTCGACCTCGTTGACCTTGCTGTACGGGGAGACGACCAGCAGCGGCTGGCGGGGCCCGGGGCCGCAGCGGTCCTGGTAGCCGCCGGACGCCCGGGGGCCGGCCTGGCAGGCGGGGCTGTCGGTGGCCTTGCCGTTGGAGCCCGCGGCGGTGTCGGTGGAGCCGTTGCGCACCTCGGCGTAGGCGTGGTCGTACCAGCCGTCGGAGTCGTCGTAGGCGATGACGACGGCGGTCGACCGCCACTGGGGCGAGCTCTGGATCTCGTTGATCCGGTCGACGAGGAAGTGCTGCTCGTCCAGCGGGTCGGAGTATCCGGCGTGGCCGTCCTGGTAGGCGGCCGCCTTGACGAAGCTGACCGCCGGGAGCCGGCCCGCCCTCAGCGCTGCGGAGAAGTCGGTCAGGTCGTAGTTGTGGTTGGCCTGCCCGGCGTGGCCGATCTCGGCGACGTCCTCGGGCGGCAGGTGGTGCGGATTGGCCGTGGACCTGTAGTACGCGAACGGGTTGTGGTGCGGGCTGTAGTCGACGACCGCGGCGCCGCCCACGTTGGTGTGCGTGGTGTCGCACTCGGCGTACTCGCCCCGCTCGCCGGTCCACGCGGCGGACGGCCGGAAGCCGCCCTGGAACCAGCCCCAGCTGACGTTCCGGGCGTTGAGCAGGTCGCCGATGTTGCGGCCCTTCATCACCGCGAGCGCGGCGGAGCTGGTGTGGTCCTTGCCCGAGCAGTCGTCGAAGGCCGGGTCCGGGTCGTTGATCATCGTGCCGACGCCGTCGGCGTCGGGCGACTTGACGGTGTACGGGTCGGGTGTCGCGGTCTGCTCGGGGTCCTCGGTGCCGGAGGCCGGGTCGACTGAGACGATCCCGTGCGTCTGCCCCGAGACCAGGTTGATGGCGCCGGGGGTGGACGGGCCGTAGGTCGAGCTGAAGGAGCGGTCGCCGAGGGCGTAGTGCTGGGCGTAGTTCCACAGACCGGTGACGGTGTTGCCGTCGTAGTAGTCCATGACCAGGCCCGGCTCGCCGAACAGGCCGCCGCTGCACCTGCCGACCTCGGTGTTCTCCACGTACTTGTCGGCCCTGCCGCCGTCGGCGGCGTACTGCTCGGGCCCGTAGGAGTGGTTCTGGTCGCAGGTCATGGCCTGTGCCGGGGTGAGCCGCTTGGGCGCGTACTGGTTGGGGTTCCTCGTCAGCAGCCCGGCGTGCGCCAGGGTGTCGATGTCCTTCGGCGTCTTCTTCGACGCGGTGAACCTCGTGCCGTCGGTGTTGGCGGCCTCCGGGTAGGTGGCGAAGTAGTGGTCGAAGGAGATGTTCTCGTCGAAGAGGACGACCACGTGCTCGATGGGCGTGGCCGTGCGGGTGTGGCCGGGCCGGCCGGCGGGCGCGGCCGCCTGCCCGGGGGCCGCGCCGCCCAGGACGGTGAGCGCCGCGGCGCCGGCCAGGGCCACAAGGCCCCGTATCACTGCTCGTCTTCCCCTGCGGGCCATGCTGCCTCACCCTCCGGACGGGATCGTGTGTGCCGCGTACGGCCTGGGACGCTCCGCCGGGCGGGCGGCGCGGTGGCGGAGCCATGATGGCGCGGAAGTGAACACCGGGGCAGGGCGGTCGAGCCGAATATTGACCGTGAATTGACCGAATGGCGCAGTGAGCCGTCCGTCACCGACCGGGACGACCGGGTCAGGTGAGCAGTCCGCGACCGTACCAGTCCGTGTCGTCCCGGACGCCGGGCAGGACGAAGAAGTAGCCGCCGCCGAACGGCTTGACGTAGTCGGCCAGGGGCTCGCCCGCGAGGCGACGCTGGATCGTCTCGAACTGGCGGGCGAGGTCCTGCTGGTAACAGCAGAAGAGCAGGCCCATGTCGAGGTTGCCGTTGCCGTCCATGCCCCGGTCGTAGTTGTAGGCCCGCCGGAGGATCCGCTGGTCCGCGGTGGTGGCGGTACGCGGGTTGGCGCGCCGGATGTGGGCGTCCAGCGGGACGACGTCGCCCTTGGGGTCCTCGGCGTAGTCCGGGACGTCGTGCTCGGCGTCGCCGTCCAGGGGGGCTCCGGACTCCTTGACCCTGCCGACCATCCGTTCCTGCTCGCCGAGCGAGACCCGGTCCCAGAACTCCACCAGCATGCGGATCAGCCGGACGGCCTGATAGCTGCCGCCGACGGCCCAGCCGGGCTCGCCGCTCCCCCGGCCCACCCACACCAGCCGGTCCATCTCCCGGGCGTCGCCGGCGTCCGGGCCGGCCGTGCCGTCCTTGAAGCCCAGCAGGTTGCGCGGGGTGCCGGACGGGCGGGGCGGGCTGGTGAAGCCGTCCATGCGCCAGCGGACCTGGAGTCCGCCGCGGGTGTGCCGGGCGATGTCCCGCAGCGCGTGCAGGACCGTGTCCGGGTCGTCGGCGTGCAGGTGCAGGCCGAGGTCGCCGTGGCACCAGTCCGGCCGCAGGTCGTCGTCGGGGAACGGGGGCATCGTCGTCAGACGGCGGGGGCGCAGTCGGCTCAGTCCGAACCGGTCGTCGAAGAGCGCGGCACCCACTCCCACGGTCACCGCCAGCGCGCCGGAGGGCAGCCGTCCGCCCAGCAGACCGGAGTCGGCGGGCGGACCGGTGACGCCCACCGGATCGGGCGTGCCGCCGGAGGTGAGGAACCGGGCGCGGGCGGTGAGGGTGCGCAGCAGCTCGGTGAGTCCGGCCCGGTCGCCCGCGGTGACGTCGAAGGCGACGAAGGCGCTGGACCGGCGCGGGGCGCCGAGCACCGACAACTGGTGCGGGCCGTGGAACGGCGCGAGGGCGGGCCCGGCCGGGCCGCAGCCGCCGCCCGCGCCGCTCTCGTCGCCCGCCGCCGGGCCACCGCTCGCCGCCGCGCCCGCGAGTGAGGCGCCGGCCAGAGCGGCACCGCTCAGGAACCGGCGCCGTCCCACTCCCGCGGCCCGGCCCCCGCGCTCCGCTCGCCCGGCCCGCCGCGCCTCGCGCTCCCCACCGGCTCCGTCCGGCCCCTCGGCCGCGCTCACGCCGTCCTCCGCGGGTCGCACAGGGTGGCCACCGGGGCCAGCCGCTCCACCAGGTCGCCGAGCGCCGCGTCGGTCCGCTCCCGCTGGGCCCGGCTCAGGCTGTCCAGTGCGTCCCAGCGGTCCCCGTGACGGAAGCCGTCGAGGAGGGCCCCGGCACGCCGCAGGCCCCGGTCCAGGCCCGGCAGATCTGCGTGGCGGGTGGCCAGCAGGGGACGCAGCCGGGACAGCACGGCCCGGGTGCCGTCGAGGTTGGCGCGGGCGGTGGCCAGGTTGCTGCCGCTGCCGTAGTCGGTGCGCCCGGTCAGCTCGAACTGCACCGTGTTCTCCAGGATCTCGTGGGCCCGCAGGCCGAGCTGGGCGGGGTCCATCCGGGTCCGCGACCACTCGTCGCGCAGCGCGGTGACGGCCCCGGTCAGGGCGGCGGCCGGGGCGCGCAGCGAAGGGGCGGACGCACCGTGCCACAGCCCGTACTCGATCCGGTGGAAGCCCGCGAACGAGGGGTCGCGGGCCCCTGCGGGCAGGCCGGCGTCGGTGCCGTTGATCCGGGCGTCGACGGCGCCGAAGGCGTCGTAGGCCGCCCCGAGCCGTTCGTACCCGAGATGCGCCGGCAGCCAGGCCGCACGGGCCCCGGCGAGGTCGCCGCGGTCGACCGCGGCGCGCAGCCGCCCGGTCAGTCGCACCACTTCGTCCAGGCCCTGGGCGACCCACTTCTGGTAGGCGATCGCCGGCGGGATCAGGTCGTGCTCGGTGACGGCCGCCGCGGCCGGCCCGGCCCGGCCCCGGCCGATGCGGACCGTGGGCCCGGTGACCGCGTCGGCGTCCTCGGGCACGCACCGGAACGCGTACGCGCCCTTGCCGAGACGGACGGTCAGCGACCGGGTGGCGCCCGGACCGATGCCCTCGGCCTCCGCGTACACGGCGCGGCTGCCGGGGTCCTCCAGGTACACCTCGGCGGCCCCGCCGGAGGTGTTGTGCAGCTCGAAGACCTGCGTGCCGGGCACCGCCCGGTCCCAGCCGCGGCCGCAGCGGCCGGGCGACACCTCGACGGTGGTACGGGGCGGTCCGTCCGGCGCGGCGCCCGCCTCGTCGAAGGCGTGCACGAGGGCCGGCAGGCAGGCCAGGCCGACCGCCAGCGACAGAGCGGCCGCGGCCCACGTCCGCGGCGACCGCACGCCTGGGCCGGACACCCGCATCGCGGACCTCCCCGGGTCGGGCCGTTGGTGAACGCCTCATGCTAGGCAACCGAGCGCGCTCGAACGGGCGTCCTGAGGAAAACGGCGGCCGGGAGTTCGCCGTCAGCTCACCGCCCCGCACGGCCTCCTGGCGCCCTGCCGCCGCTTCCGGGCCCTCCGACTCGGTGGCACCGCCCGCGGCGGCGGGAAGGACACCGGGGGCCGCTCCGACGTACGCCACCCCGGGGCGCGGGGCACGCGCCGTATGCCGCCGCCTCCGTGATGCGCGGTGCGGTCACCGCGGTGCACTGTGGAATGCGTGGGTTCCTGGCAGGGACGCTCCGCCGATCGCGCGTGGCCGTGGCAGTCGGGCCATGTGCCGATGCTGATCGCGGTCGCGCTCATCGTCCTCATCACCGTCTTCGATGTCGTGACCCCGGCCGACATCGTCCTCGGCCCGCTGCTGGTGATCGCGCCCGCGATCACCGCGTGGTACGAGGGCCCCTGGACGACGGGCTGCGTGGGGGCCGTGGCGGTGGCGGCGCAGGCGTTCATCGGCTGGCACTCCGGCCTGCTGTCCTCCCGCAACGTGATCGTCCAGTTGATCGCCCTGGCGCTGCTGTCCCTGCTGATCGTGGCGCTGTGCCTGGTCCGCGACCGGCGCCGGCGGGAGCTGGCGCGGGTGCGGACGGTCGCCGAGGCCGCCCAGCGGGTGCTGCTGTGGCCGCTGCCGGACCGGCTGGGCCCGCTGCAACTGGCCTGCCTGTACCTGGCGGCCGAGGACGAGGCGTCGATCGGGGGCGATCTGTACGCCGCGGCCCGCACGGACAGCGGGGCGCGTGTGCTGATCGGGGACGTGCGGGGCAAGGGGCTGCCCGCCGTCGGAGAGGCCGCCCTGCTGCTCGGCGCGTTCCGCGAGGCCGCCCACCACCACACCGCGCTGCCGGCGCTCGCCGCCTCCCTGGAGCGCAGCGTCACCCGTTACCTCGCCGACTTCGAGCCGGCGGAGGAGGCGGGGGAACGCTTCGTCACCGCGCTGCTGCTGGAGATCCCGGACGACGATCCGGTCATCCGGATGACGAGCTGCGGTCATGTGGCGCCCCTGCTGCTCGGTCCGGACCACCGGGTGACGGTGCCGGACCTGAGCCCCGCCCCGCCCCTCGGGATCGGGCTGACGGACCCGCGGGGCTCCGCCGTGGACGTGCTGCCCTTCGCTTCCGGTCAGACGCTGCTCCTCTACACCGACGGCGTCGTCGAGGCCCGCGATCACCACGGCGTCTTCTACCCGTTCGCGGAGCGGACCGCGCGGTGGACCGGCTGTCCGCCGGGCGCCCTGCTCGACCACGTCCAGCGCGATCTGCTCGCGCACACCGGTGGCCGCCTCGGCGACGACGTCGCCCTGGTCGCGATCCGCCGGGCCCCGGCCGGGCACGACGGGCACCGGACCGCGCACCGCGGCGACGGCCCGCCCTAGCCGGTACCGCGACAGGCGACGCGACGCCCGGCACGCCTCACCCCGGCGCTTCGAGCGGGGCCCCGGCGCACGCACCGGACGCGCTCCTCGACGGGCGGACGTCACCCTCCGCGGCACCAGTGGGCCGCCGCCGCTCAGGAGGCACGGCGCACGGCGACCACTCCGGTGGCGGTGCCCTGCCAGAACGTGCCGTCGGCCGTCGTGGTGCCGGTCATCTGCAACGGGTTGTAGAGGAGTCCCAGGCCCAGGTACCGGGTGGTGAGCGTCTCGCCCGTGGCGGGGTCCAGGACGGCGTAGTGGTACGCGGCGAAGGTGTTCGTGCCGGCCGAGGTGTCGGTCGGGCCGGTGACGGTGACCGTGTAGATCCGGCCGTCGGCCACCGACAGGCGGGGCAGGGCGGCGCTCTTGGTCCCGTTGCTCCAGACGAGGTGGCAGCCCTTGCCGTCCGCGTCGACGTCGACACGGGACAGACCGCCGGCGAAGGGCGCGGACGCGGGCCGGGAGGTTCCGGCGTCGTCGGGCAGCGCCGGGTACGGGTAGCCGTAGGTGGAGGTGACGAAGACGCTCCGGCCACTGCCGATCACGGCGTCCTCGGTGCCGTCGACGACCGGCAGCGTGCACACCTCCGATCCGTCGCGCCGGCGGATGACCAGGTTCTCCCGGCCGTCGGCGTTGTCAGTGATCGCGATGTAGTCGGTGCCGTCGCCGGGGCCGAAGTAGACCGCAGTGGCCCCCGTCCCCCAGGAGAGCTGGCCCGGCTTGCGGGCGGTGCCCCGGTCGTAGGCGCGGCGCCACTGGATGCGCGGGGCGCCGTCCGCGTCGGTGTCCAGCGCGTACAGGGCGTGGCTGGTGGTCACCGCCGTCTGGCCGGGAACGGTGGACAGGGAGTTCGCGACCGTCTCACCGGACGGCAGGGCGAGGGTGCGCACGCCGCCCGACGGGGTGAGGACGCCGACCGTGCCGCCGGGCGTGGCGAACCAGACGTTCCCCCGCCAGTCCGGGGCCAGGCCCACGACTCCGCCCCGGGCGGCCGCCCCCAGCGCGGCGGTGGAGTCGGCGCGAAGTTCCCAGGTTCCGGAGGAGGTGCGGTGGTGGCCGATGCGCAGCAGGTTGCCGTCGGGGTCGACGGTGACGAGCCGGTCCTCGTGGTCGAGGTAGGCGTAGACGCCGCCGAAGAGGCTGCCCTGCGGCAGGTCGAACGTGGCCAGCCGCTCGCCGTCGGCGGGATCGAGGAGGTACACGACCGGGTTGCGGCCGAAGATGCGGGTGCACAGGGCCACGAGGAGTCCGTCGCCGCCGGCCGTGACGGTCGGGCACGCCGACTGCAGGGCGGTGCGTTCGGCGGTGACCGGTGCGGTGCCCGTGCCCGCGTACGGCGTGGTGTCGGAGTTGGCGGTGTCACCGTGCATGGTGGCGGTGCCGGTGCCGGCGGTGTACGGGTTCGCCGGCGGCAGCGGCCCGTAGTCTCCGGCTCGGGCGGATGGCACGGTCGCGGCGAGCGCCGTCAGCACGAGGGCGGCGAGGGTGGTCCGGCTACGCATCACAGCGCCTTCCGAGTCGGGGGTCGGGGGTCGAGGTTCGGGAATCGGGGGTTTGGGATTCGGGAACACTGTGACCGTAGTGATCGAGCGTTGCGGTGTTGTTGCGGCAACGTGGCGGGCGTACCGGGTGTCCTGCCCCGGGGCGGCGGGCGTACCGGGTGTCCTGCCCCGAGGTGACGGACGCGCGCGTGCCGGGGCCCGGCGTGAACGGACACGCGAATGCCCGGGCCCGGCGTGACCCGCACGGGTGCCCGATCGAGCAAGTGCCCGACGGTCCAGGAGAGCCGATGGCCGGCGGCCCGGAAGAGTCAGGGCCCCACGGCCCCGGTGGGCCCGTTCGCGGCCCCGTCCGGGAGCCCGCCGGCGGCGGCCGCGCACCGAAGTGACGGCCCTGGTCGGGGAATACCACCAGACCCTTTCCAATATGATCACCAAAACTCGTATAGTGACCGTCAGTTGAGCACCACGTGTCACCTGTCACCAGCCAGGCCCTGCCCAAGGACCAGACCGAGGGCCGCCCTCGACCGAGCGGCGGCCGCCCGAGGATCCGATTGATGACCGCGCCCACGCCTCGCGGCGAGCGACCCACCGTCCGCACTCTCGCGCCCCTTCCCGCGCTCACCGCCGTCGTGTCCGTCGCCGCGGTGGCGTCGGCGGTCTCCGCGGCGCCCGCCTCGGTACGCGCCCCGCTCGCCTGGGGCACGGGCCTGGCGGCCGTCGTCCTGGTGGCCGCCGTGTTCCTCGCCGTCCGTGCCGCACAGACCGCCCGGATCGCCCGGCGTGAACTGCAGACGGCGCGGCAGGACGCAGAACGTCTCCGTGCCGAGCGCGGCCGGGTGTTCGAGGAGGCGCAGCGCGAGCGACAGCACCTGATCGACGAACTGGCCCGGCAGCGGGCGGAGTTCGCGGAGTCCTTCGCCCGGGAGCAGGCCCGCCTGGAAGGCGCCGGCGCCGACGAGCTCCACCGCCTCACGCGGGAGAACGCCCGCCTCACCGGTGAGCTGGAGCGCGCGGCCAAGGCGCGTGACGCCGCGGTCTCGGCGACGTCGAACGCGGCCGGCCGGATGCAGGCGCTGACCACCGCCATGCTCGCCGACCTGCGCGCGATGGAGGAGCGGCACACCGACGAGGAGGTCCTCGCCGACCTGCTCCATCTGGACCACCGCACCGCGCAGGCAGGCCGGCTCGCCGACTCGGTCGCCGTCCTCACCGGCTCGCGTTCGGGCCGCCGTTGGGCGCGTCCCATCGCGATGGAGTCCATCCTGCGCGGCGCGATGGGCCGCATCAGCGCCTACCGCCGGGTCCGGGTGCACGCGGCCAGCGAGACCGCCGTCGCCGGGCACGCGGCCGAGGGCGTGATGCACGCGCTGGCCGAACTCCTCGACAACGCCGCCAACTTCTCGCCGCCCACCTCCGAGGTGCACGTCTACGTCGAGGAGGTGCCGGCCGGGATCATCGTGTCCGTGGAGGACAGCGGGCTGGTCATGGGAGAGGTCCAGCTGCGCCGGGCCGAGCAGGCCGTCTCCGGCGACATCTCCGAACTCGGCGGGCTCACCGGCACCCGGCTCGGGCTGGCCGTCGTCGGCCGCCTGGCCCGCAAGTACGGTCTGAAGGTGTCCTTCCGGCCGTCCGCGCGGGGCGGCACGGGTGTGCTGATGCTGGTCCCGCAGGAGATCCTCACCAGCCCGGCCGACTCCCCGGCGCAGCCCGCGTCCCCGCCCGCCGGGACCGGCGGCGGGAGCGGACGGCAGGAGCGGCCCGCCCGGGCGGTGGCCGCGCCGCCCGCCGCCGTCCCCGACGCCGGTCCGGCGCCCGTGCACGGGAGCGCGCCGGACGGCAAGGAGGGCGACACCGCCGAGCACCCGGCCGGCCTGCCCAAGCGGCGTCGCGGCCGCACCCTCGCCGAGGCCGAACGCGCCCGGGCCGCGGCCCGCACGTCCGCGCCGCGCGACGCGGCCGCGGGCACGGACGCCAAGACCCGCGCCGCCCGCTTCGGCAGCTTCCGCCAGGCCGTGCGCGCCGCCGGCCCCGACCCCGCGACCCCGCCCGACCCGACCACCCGGCAGCACCCGGCCGAAGGCGACGCCGCCTCCCCGGCCGCGCCGACCGACCCCCAGCCCCACCCGTACGCGCACCCGGAAGGCGACACCACTTCATGACCGGCCAGACCACCGCCGACGACAAGCTCACCTGGCTCCTGGAGGGCCTGTTGGAGCGGACCCCGGGCGCGCGGCACGCGCTCGTGCTGTCCCGGGACGGACTGAAGCTGTGCCGCACCCCGGAGCTGACCGTCGACCAGGCCGACCAGCTCGCCGCGATAGCCGCCGGCATCCAGTCGCTCTCGCACGGAGCGTCCGCCGAGTTCGGCGACGGCAGCGGCGGCGTGCGCTCGGCGATGGCGGAGTTCTACGGCGGTGTGCTGTTCATCGTCGAGGCCGGCGAGGGCGCGCACCTGGCCGTCGTCACCACCGAGGACGCGGACGCCGGGCTCGTCGGGCACAACATGAGCGAGCTCGTGGAGCAGCTCGGCGAATACCTGACCGCCCAGCCCCGTACGTCATGAGCCGGCCCGGCAGGGACGACGCCCCGGACCGTCTCTACACCATCACCGGCGGACGCACCGGCACCGGCCCCGACAACCCCTTCGACCTGGTCACCCTGGTCGTCGCGGAGTCGGAGCCGGCTACGGGGATGCAGTCGGAGCACGCCGCGATCCTCAAGCTGGCCGAGTTCCCCACGGCCGTGGTGGAGATCGCCGCCGAGCTGCGGCTGCCCGTCAGCATCACCAAGGTGCTGCTGTGCGACCTCCTGGCGGCGGGCCGGGTCAGTGCCCGCCACCCGCGCAAGGCAGCCGTTTTCGACCCCGACATCCTGGAGCAGGTGCTCGTTGGACTCCGCAACCTCTGACGCGCGCACCCCCTTGGGTGCCTCCGCCGACAACGGTCTGAAGATCGTGGTCGTGGGCGGCTTCGGCGTCGGCAAGACCACGCTGGTCCGTTCGGTCAGCGAGATACGTCCCCTCAACACCGAGGAGACCATGACCCAGGCGGGCGAGACCGTCGACGACCTGCGCGGCGTGCGCGGCAAGTCCGCCACGACCGTCGCCTTCGACTTCGGCCGGATCACGCTGGACGCGCACAACGTGCTGTACCTGTTCGGCGCCCCCGGCCAGGAGCGGTTCTGGTTCCTGTGGGACCGGCTGTTCTCCGGCACGCTCGGCGCGGTCGTCCTCGTCGACACCCGCCGCATCGGGGACTCCTGGTACGCCATCGACCGTCTCGAGCACCACGGCACGCCGTTCATCGTGGCCTGCAACGACTTCGGCGGGCCGGCCCACTCGCACGCCGAGATCCGCGACGCCCTGGACCTCGACCCGCGGGTGCCGCTGGTGGACTGCGACGCCCGCTCCCGGGAGTCCAGCAAGCAGGTCCTGATCACGCTCGTGCAGCACCTGCAGAACCAGTACGCCGGCCAGGCCGCCGAAGCGGCCGTGCCCCGACAGGAGTTCGTGTGACCACCGACGCGGTGCCGCTCAGCGGCCCCCGGTTCCAGACCGAACCCGCCGACCTGTACCGGGAGATGCGGCGTGAGCACGGGGCCGTCACCCCGGTGCTGCTCGACGGCGACGTACCGGCCTGGCTGGTGCTCGGCTACCGGGAGCTGCACCAGGTCACCGGCGATCCGGTGCTGTTCAGCCGCGACTCCGACCTGTGGAACCAGTGGGAGAACATCCCCGACGACTGGCCGCTGCTGCCCATGATCGGCCGCAAGCAGCCGTCCATCCTCTACACGGTCGGCGAACGGCACCGTGAGCGCGCCGCGATGCTCTCGGGCGCGCTGGAGGCGGTCGAGGCGTCGGAACTGCGCCGTCACTCCGAGCGGTTCGCCGACGAGCTGATCGACGCGGTCTGCGCCGAGGGCCGTGCCGACCTGATCGCCGACTACGCGATGCTGCTGCCGGTGCGGGTCCTGGCCCGGCTGTACGGGTTCGCCGACGAGGAGGGGCCGGCGCTGGTCACCGCCCTCAACGACATGATCGACGGCCGGGAGCGGGCGATCGCGGGCCAGACGCATCTGGCCGTCTCCATGGCGCAGTTGCTCGCCGACCGCGGCGCACGCCCCGCCGACGACGTGGCCTCCCGGATGCTGGCCGACCCCAGCGGGTTCAGCGACGAGGAGATCGCCCAGGACCTGATGGTGATGATGGCGGCCGGGCACCAGCCGACCGCCGACTGGATCGGCAACTCGCTGCGGCTGATGCTGACCGACGAGCGGTTCGCCGCGTCCCTGTTCGGCGGCCGCAACAGCGTCGCCGACGCCATGAACGAGGTGCTGTGGGAGGACACCCCCTCGCAGAACATCGCCGGGCGCTGGGCGTCCCGCGACACCCAGCTCGGCGGCCGCCGCATCCGGGCCGGCGATCTGGTGCTGCTCGGTCTGCAGGGGGCCAACTCCGACCCGCAGGTGCGCACCCACGGCTCCGCACTGACCGGCGGCAACAACGCGCACTTCTCCTTCGGTCACGGCGAGCACCGCTGCCCGTTCCCCGCGCAGGAGATCGCCGAGGTGATCGCGCGGACCGGCATCGAGGTGGTGCTCGACCGGCTTCCGGACATCGACCTGGAGGTGCCCGCGGCCTCCCTCACCCGGCGTCCCTCGCCCTGGCTGAGGGGACTGACCGCACTGCCCGTCCGGTTCACCCCGGTACCCGTGCTCTGACCCTTCGCCGCCCCGGCCGGCCAGTTCCGTGCCGGGGCCGGGGGTCGCTCCCCCGGACCGGCGCCGTACCCCCGACCCCAGCCCTGGGAGGCATGTCACGATGACGACCGGCACCGAAGAAACGACCGGCACCGGCAGCGCCCGTATCGCCCTCGATCCGTTCGTCACCGACCTGGACGGCGAGAGCGCCCTGCTGCGCGCGGCCGGGCCGCTGGCGGCCGTGGAGCTGCCCGGTGGCGTCCCGGTGTGGGCCGTCACCCGCCACGCCGAGGCCCGGGCCCTGCTCACCGACCCGCGGCTGGTCAAAGACATCGATGTCTGGGGGGCCTGGCAGCGCGGCGAGATCCCCGCCGACTGGCCGCTGATCGGCCTGGCCAACCCGGGCCGCTCGATGCTCACCGTGGACGGGACCGAGCACCGCCGGCTGCGCACGCTGGTCGCGCAGGCGCTCACGCCGCGCCGGGTGGAGCGGATGCGCGAGCGGATCGAGAAGCTCGCCCAGGACCTGCTCGACGCCCTGCCCACCGACGGCGTCGTCGACCTCAAGGCCGCCTTCGCCTATCCGCTGCCCATGTACGTGATCGCCGACCTCATGGGCCTGGACACCGCGCTGCTGCCCCGGCTGAAGGTGCTGTTCGAGAAGTTCTTCTCCACCCAGACGCCGCCCGACGAGGTCGTCGCCACGCTGACCGAGCTGGCGGGGATCATGGCCGAGACGGTGGCCGCCAAGCGTGCCGAGCCGGGCGACGACCTGACCAGCGCGCTGGTCCTGGCGTCCGAGGACGCCGATCACCTCACCGACCAGGAGATCGTCTCCACGCTGCAGCTGATGATCGCGGCCGGGCACGAGACGACGATCTCGCTGATCGTCAACGCGGTGGTCAACCTGTCCACGCACCCCGACCAGCTCGCCCTGGTGCTGTCCGGCGCCGCCGACTGGTCGGCGGTGGTCGAGGAGACCCTGCGCTTCTCCACCCCGACCTCGCACGTCCTGATCCGTTTCGCCACCGAGGACGTCCCGGTCGGCGACAAGGTGATCCCGGCGGGCGACGCGCTGATCGTCTCCTACGGCGCGATCGGACGGGACGAGGCGGCGCACGGGCCGACCGCGGGCGACTTCGACATCACACGTGAGTCGGGCAACCGGCACATCTCCTTCGGGCACGGCCCGCACGTGTGCCCGGGCGCGGCGCTTTCCCGGCTGGAGGCCGGGGTGGCGCTGCCGGCCCTGTACGCCCGCTTCCCCCGCCTGGATCTGGCGGTGCCGGCCGGCGAACTGCGCAACAAGCCGGTGGTGACCCAGAACGACCTCTTCGAGCTGCCGGTCCGGCTGGAGCCGTAGGAACCCGGGCCGATTCAGAAGCGACGCCGCTCAATGCGATGGGGAACGGCGGTTGGACTTCCGGATCACGCAGGAGCAAGGTGGGGGGCGTCCCGTCGAACCGGGCGGGACGCCCCCGCACCGCACCACCCGGAGAACACCCGATGACCTACGTCGCGGACCCCGAGCGCTATGACGGCGCCATGCGCTACCGGCGCACGGGACGCTCGGGACTCGACCTGCCCGTCCTGTCCCTGGGCTACTGGCACAACTTCGGCGACGACCGTCCGTTCGAGACCCAGCGCGAGATCGCGCTGCGCGCCTTCGACCTCGGCATCACCCACCACGACCTGGCGAACAACTACGGCCCGCCCTACGGCTCCGCGGAGACCAACTTCGGTCGCCTGATGCGGCAGGACCTCGCTCCGTACCGGGACGAGCTGGTGATCTCCACCAAGGCGGGCTGGGACATGTGGCCCGGCCCCTACGGCCAGGGCGGCGGCTCCCGCAAGTACCTGCTCGCCTCGCTCGACCAGTCGCTGAAGCGGATGGGGCTGGAGTACGTCGACATCTTCTACTCCCACCGGCTGGACGCGAGCACGCCGCTGGAGGAGACGATGGGCGCGCTGGACACGGCCGTCCGCCAGGGCAAGGCGCTGTACGTCGGCATCTCCTCCTACGACGCCGAGCGGAGTCGGCGGGCCGCCGCGATCCTGCGGGACCTCGGTACGCCGCTGCTGATCCACCAGCCGTCGTACAGCATGGTCAACCGCTGGATCGAGACCGAGGGCCTGCTGGACGCCGCCGGGCAGGAGGGGTTCGGCGTCATCGGCTTCACCGCCCTGGCCCAGGGGCTGCTGACCGGACGGTACCTCGACGGCATCCCGCGGGACTCGCGGGCCGCGCGGGGCACTTCCTTCGACGCCGGCTGGCTTTCGGAGGACATGCTGGAGAGGCTGCGCGCGCTCGACGGCATCGCCGCCCGCCGCGGGCAGACCCTCGCCCAGATGGCGCTCGCCTGGGCCCTGCGCGACGAGCGCGTCACCTCGCTCGTCGTCGGCGCCTCGCGCGTGGAGCAGCTCGAGCAGAACGTGGCCGCGCTGGAGAACATGGAGTTCAGCGGCGAGGAGCTGGCCGAGATCGACAAGTACGCCACCGACGGCGGCGTCGACCTGTGGCGCGGGGCCCGCACCGGAAACCTGGGCTGACCGGCAGCCGACGACGCGCAGGGCCCCCACTCGTTCTTCCGTGCGAGTGGGGGCCCTGCGCGTCATGAGCGTTGGGCAGGCCTTGCACCTGCATCTCCCCGCGGGAAGCGGGGTGTCTTTCCTTGGACCACCAACGCGGGGCCGCGGACCGGGAGTTCCGGGGCGTCCTGCTGCCGTTCCCACCGTAACCCGGGTGCGCCGACCGTGCCGCACGGAACGCGCGCGGCCTCATCCGAACGCCTCGGCGGCGCTGGTCAGGGGTGTCGCCGGGGCCTCGCACCGTTCAGCGCGAGCTCGACCAGCCGCTCCACATAGGTTCTGTCGAACGGGGCCTGGCTGAGCAGGACGCGGGTGAACAGCGGCCCGCTGACGGCCTCCACGAGCAGGCCCGGCTCGGCGCCCGCGGCCAGCTCGCCCCGCTCGACGCCCCGCCGGACCATGGCCGCGGCGCGCTCCAGGCGCTCGCTCCAGTAGGGGCCCCGGCGGTCGTCGAGCGTGTCGTCGCACTCCACGCTCAGCCGGAGCAGGGCCCGGCCCTGGGCGGTGCCGAGCAGTTCCGCCAGGCAGGCGAAGAAGCTCACCAGGTCCTCGCGCACGTCGCCGGTGTCCGGGATCGGCAGCGCGTCGTCCAGCTGCGCGGTCAGCGCGTCGAGGATCAGGTTCTCGCGGGTCCCCCAGCGCCGGTAGACCGAGGTCTCGTGCACGCCCGCCGCACGGGCGACGGCCGCGACGGTCGCGCCCGCCAGTCCTTCGGCGGACAGCAGGTCCACCGTGGCGTCGAGGACGGCCCGTCGCATGCGCTCGCCCCGGCGGCGCAGGGGCGCGGCGGCGGGGCCGCCCGGGGTCGCGCGGGAGGTCATGTCCTCATACTAACGCAGGTCGGGTTGCGTTGTGCGGGACACCGTCGTACGGTGCAAAGCAAGGTGGCTTGCGATAGGACGTCAGGGTCACCGCCGTACTCAGGAGGTCGCCATGGACCGGATGCTCGCCGCCCGTCTGCACGTGCCGAGCCGCACCCTGCGCCTGGAGGAGGTGCCGCGGCCCCAGCCCGGGCCCGGACAGGTGCTGGTCAAGGTGGCGGCGGCCGGGGTGTGCCTGTCCGACGTGCACCTGATCGACGGCACCCTCACGCCGCTGCTCCTCCAGGGCGACACGGTCACCCTCGGCCACGAGGTGTCGGGCACGATCGCGGAGGTCGGAGCGGGCGTCACCGCCTGGACGGTGGGCCGGCGGGTGGTGCTGTACGCGGGTGAGGTGCGCGACGGCGTCACGTACACCCGCGGGGTCGACTACGACGGCGGCTGGGCGGAGTACGCCCTGTCCTCGGCCGACGCGCTGACCGAGCTGCCGGACACCATTCCCTTCGAGCAGGGCGCGATCATCCCGGACGCCGTGTCGACGCCCTGGGGCGCCATCACCGCCACCGGGGCCGTCCGGCCCGCCGAGGCGGTCGGCGTGTGGGGCGCCGGCGGGCTGGGCGTGCACGCCGTGCAGTTGCTGCGTGCGGTGGGCGCCTGCCCGGTCGTGGCGGTCGACCCGAACCCGGTGGCCCGCGAACGCGCCCTGGCCGCCGGGGTCGACCTCGCCTTGGACCCGGCCGATCCCGAACTGCGCGCCCGGATCGGCGCGCTCACCGCGGGGGCCGGGCTGGCGGCGGCCTTCGACTTCGCGGGTGTGCCGGCCGTACGGGCGCAGGCCCTGTCGGTGCTGGCGCCCAAGGGGAGGCTCGTCCTGGTCGGGCTGACCGACCAGCCGCTCAGCGTCGCGGACGGCACCCGCTTCAGCTACCTCCAGCAGCGGATCCTCGGCCACTACGGGTCCGACATGCCGGTGGCGCTGCCGCAGTTGCTGCGGCTGATCCAGGGCGGACGCGTGGACTTCTCCGCCTCCGTCAGCGGGGTACTGCCACTGGCGGAGGCCGCGCTGGCGGTCGAGCGTCTGGAGAAGAAGGAAGGCGATCCGGTCCGCCTGATCCTCCGCCCCTGACCGCCCGCCGGGCGGCCTCACCGACGGGCGGTCCCTAGTCCTTGCCCGCGCGCTCCTTCCCCTCGGACTTGCCCTCGGACTTGCCTTCGCCCTTGCCCTCGGACTTGCCCTCGCCCTTCCCGTGCTCGCGGGAGTCGTCGCTCCCGAGGAAGGGGACCACCAGCTCGCGGACCACGCCCATGGCGATCGGCATGGGCCCGCTGTCGGCCAGTCCCCACGCGTCGTCCGCGACCGTGGCCGCTTGGGCCGCCGGCACCACCGGGCCGAGCAGAAGACCGCCCGCCAGCGCCAGAACCGCAACTGCCCGCCGCCCGCCGGGGCGTCCGATGCGACCGGACACAGCACCCACCTCCTTGTGCCGGCCGCACCGTGCGCCCGGCCCGGACAGATTGGCAGATACTGGGACATAAGTGGCGACATGCGCACTCCGGCTCCCACGGAAGGAGGACACCCGGGCGGGGGACGGACCCGGGCCCGGCATCCGCGGGTCGGCGCCTGCGGCCGCTCAACCGGACTGACAGAGGCGGCCGTTGAGGCTGAAGGTCAACCCGTCTGACAGCCGACGCCGTTGAGGCCGAAGGAGGTGGGCGCCGAGGTGTCGCCGGTGTGGGTGGCCTGGAACCCGAGGGTGGTGGAGGCGCCGGGCGCCAGGGTGCCGTTGTAGGCGGCGTTCCGCGCGGTGACGGTGCCGCCGGACGGCGAGAACGCGGCGTTCCAGCCGGAGGTGATGGTCTGTCCGGCGGGCAGGGTGAACGTCAGCGCCCACCCGTCGACCGGGGCGGCGCCGGTGTTGGTGACGGTGATCGACGCGGTCAGACCGGTGTTCCAGGCGCTGGTCGTGTACGCCACCCGGCAGGCGCCCACCGGTGTGGTGGGCGGATCGGTCGGCGGGTCGGTGGACGGTGGAGCGGTGGCGGAGTCCAGTCCGAAGAAGGCGATGGCGCGGGCGGCCATGCCCGAGGTCGGCAGGGTGTGTCCGGCGCCCTGGACGCTGACGGCCTCGACGGGCGCCCGGTCACCGGTGCCGCCGTACCGCGTACGGGTCCAGGTGGACTGGGGGTGATCGGTGAGCGCCGGCGTCGGGCTCACCCCCAGGACGTCCGTCCACTGCTTGACCTCCTCGGCGAGGTTCGGGTAGCGCAGCGTGGCGTCCTCGGTGCCGTGCCACACCTGCATCCGGGGCCGGGGCCCGCTGTACCCGGGGTACGCCGCGCGTGCCAGGTCCCCCCACTGCTGCGGCGTCCGGGTCACGGTGCCGTTGGCGCAGGCGCTGTTCCAGCTCGAGCCGTCGGTCGTGGCGAAGCACCCGAAGGGCACGCCCATGAAGGCGGCGCCGGCCTTGAAGACGTCGGGGTAGTCGCCGAGCAGGACGTTGGTCATCATCGCCCCGGAGGAGGCGCCGGTGACGAAGACCCGGTCGGGGTCGGCGCCGTAGTGCTGTTCCGCGTAGGCGACCATCGACATGATGCCCACCGGGTCGCTGCCACCGCCCCGCTTGAGCGCCTGCGGCGAGGAGACGTCGAAGCAGCCGCCGCTACGGGTGGCCGAGGGATAGACGACGATGAAGCCGTACCGGTCGGCGAGGGAGGCGAACTCGGTGCCCGAGTACAAGGCGGGACCGGAGCCGGTGCAGTAGTGGACGGCCACCAGGACCGCCGGCCGGGCCGGCGCGCTGTCGGGGCGGTACACGTACATGCGCAGGCCGCTCGGGTTGGCGCCGAATCCGGTCACCTCCGTCAGGGAGGCCGCCCGGGCGCCGGGCGCCGCCAGTGTCAGAGCCGCGAGGAGGGGTACGACGCCGGCGAGCAGAACGGTCAGCAGGGGCCGGAGTACCGGCTTTCTTCGGATCACGACACCACCCTGAGTTCGAAAGTTTCGGATGTATTTCGGGAAGGCGTCGGGTCACGGTAGGGGCACCGAACGGTCGCGTCAACCACCTGCCCGCACCTCAACTCCCGATTCATCAGACGGAAGTCGACCTTTCGGCCATCCACCCCGAGAGCATGCGCGGACCGTTGACCGCCGTCTCTTCTGTTCGTAATCTGCGCGTCGCATTCGATCGTTCAGCCGAAAGTTTCGAGACAAGGAATGACATGCTCACATCCAAAGCGACCGGACGGGCGGTGCGGGCGCTGACGTCCGCGCTGCTCGCCACGGCCACGGTCACGGCCCTGGCGCACAGCGCCTCGGCCGCCGACTCACTGGCCTCCGCCGCGGCCGCGAAGGGCCGCTACTTCGGTACGGCGGTGGCCGCGAACCACCTCGGGGAATCGGCCTACGCCGGCACGCTCGACCAGGAGTTCGGCGCGGTGACGCCGGAGAACGAGATGAAGTGGGACGCCACCGAGGGCACCCGCAACACCTTCACGTTCACCGCCGCCGACCAGATCGTCGGCCATGCGCAGGGCAAGGGGATGAAGATCCGCGGGCACACGCTGGTGTGGCACTCCCAGCTGCCCTCCTGGGTGTCCGGGCTGGGCGCCACCGACCTGCGCGCGGCGATGAACAACCACATCACCCAGCTCATGCAGCACTACAAGGGCAAGATCTACGCCTGGGACGTGGTCAACGAGGCGTTCCAGGACGGCTCCAGCGGCGCCCGGCGCAGCTCGCCCTTCCAGGACAAGCTCGGCGACGGCTACATCGAGGAGGCCTTCCGCACCGCCCGGTCCGTCGACCCGGCCGCCAAGCTCTGCTACAACGACTACAACACCGACGGCGTCAACGCGAAGAGCAACGCCGTCTACAACATGGTCAAGGACTTCAAGTCCCGTGGCGTGCCGATCGACTGCGTGGGCTTCCAGTCCCACTTCAACAGCGCCTCCCCGGTCCCCTCGGACTACCAGGCGAACCTCCAGCGCTTCGCCGACCTGGGCGTCGACGTGCAGATCACCGAGCTGGACATCGAGGGCTCCGGCACCGCCCAGGCGAACAACTACGCCAACGTCGTCAAGGCATGTCTGGGTGTCACCCGCTGCACCGGCATGACCGTCTGGGGCATCACCGACAAGTACTCCTGGCGCAGCAGCGGCACCCCGCTGCTGTTCGACTCCAACTACGCCAAGAAGCCCGCGTACGACGCCGTCCTCACCGCCCTCGGCGGCTCGGCGGGCGGCGGTGGCGGCGGTGACGACGGCGGTGGCGGCGGCACCGCGGCGACGTGCACCGTCTCCTTCACCAGGACCGCGGACTGGAACGACGGCTACAACGGTCAGGTCACCGTGACGGCGGGCTCCTCCCCCATCACCGGCTGGAGCGTGCCGGTCACCTTCGCCTCGCCGCAGAAGGTGACCGCCCTGTGGAACGGCAGCCCGAGCTGGGACGGCGGCGGTACCGTCGCGACGGTGCGGCCGACGTACAACGGGAACCTGGCGGCCGGCGCGTCGACCAGCTTCGGGTTCACCGTGGCGAAGAACGGCAGCTCCGCCGTCCCGACGCTCGGGGCCTGCACGGCCTCCTGACCGGCGCCTCGACCACGCCGGTCGGCGGCCCGCGCCGAGGCCCCCTGCCGCGGGCGCGGTCGGCGCCCGGGGGCCGTTGCGCGGCGGCGGGGATCGCCGGAACGGTCCCCGCCGCCGTGGGTGCGCACGGGTGTCAGGGCGCGCCCACCAGGGGTGGCCGCCCCCAGTCGGCGGTGAGTCCCAGGCGCAGGGACCGGACGTCCGCCGCGCCGATGCGCTCGGCGAGCACCGACTCGATGACCGCGATGGTGGCCTGGGCGCGCTCGTGGACGCGCCGTCCCTCGGCCGTCGTACGGATCAGCCGGCGGCGTGCGGAGCCCGGGTCGGGAACCTGTTCGAGCAGTTCCATGCCGATGAGTCCGTGCACCGCCTGATGGGCCGTCTGCCGGGTCACGCCCATGCGGCGGGCGAGTTCGGACACCGTCGTGCCGTCGGTGTCGAGCATCGCGAAGACGGACGCCTGCGCGGTCGTCACCGGTTGCTCGCCCGCCGCCTCCATGCTCGCGAACAGCGCGTCCTCGAACCAGCGTCTGGCCTCGGAGAACAGTTGGGGCAGGTTGGCGGCGGGGTGGCTCATGGGTTCAGCGTACGCACCCGGCGGCGAAGTCGAGCGTGGCGGTGAAACACCGTTCCACCTCGGCGTCCTCGACGCCCACCCACAGGTGGTCGCCGCCCGGCACGGGCCGGAAGTCCACCGGGGCGCCGGCCCGGCCCAGGGCGGCTGCCAGCCGCTCGCTCTGCGCGAAGGGCACGACGGAGTCCTCGGTGCCGTGCAGGACCAGGAACGGCGGCGCCTGCGCGGTCACATGGGCGACCGGGCTGGCGTCGCGGGCGCGGCCGGGCGCGTCCGCGGGCGCCGCGCCGAGCAGCAGCGCCTCGAAGGTGGTGGGGTCGGCCGGGTCGCCGCCTCCTCGCGGGTGGTCCGCGAAGATCCGGGTGAGGTCGGTGGGCGCGTACCAGACGGCGCAGCCGCGGACGGTCGCGGTGTCCGGCCGGCCGGCGGTCGCCGGCGCGGTCAGCGCGGCCAGCGCGGCGAGGTGACCGCCGGCGGACTCGCCCCACAGGACGGTGCGGCCGGTGTCCAGACCGAGTTCGGCGGCCCGCCCGTGCAGCCAGTCCAGAGCGCTGCGCAGGTCGTCCAGCTGTGCGGGGTGGGCGGCCTCCCCGCTGAGCCGGTAGTCGGGGCAGACCACGGCGAACCCGGCGCGCGCCAGCCGGGCGAACGGGCCGGGCGTCCAGTGCCGGAAGCGGGGCCCGAGGTCGTCGCGCAGGCCGGTGCGCCAGGCTCCGCCGTGCACGAACACGACGACCGGCACGGGCCCGGAGGTCTCCTCGGGCAGCCACAGGTCCGCTTCCAGCGGCCGGGTGCCCTCGGGGACGGAGTGGACGGCGCCGCGCAGCAGTCGTACGCCCGGAGCGGGTCGCGCGGCCGGCGGCAGGGGCAGGCGGGCCGGGTCCGGCGGTGCGAGCAGTTCCAGCGGGAACGCCTGGCGGGGCGGCGGAGAAGGGGCCGTGGGTCCGGCGGGTCCGGACGGCCGGGGGGCGTCGGGGCGTTCGGGGACGGGCATGGTGTGCGGGCTCCTGGGGGCGGGGGTCAGCGGGCGAGGCGGGGCAGCAGGGTCCGCGCGTTGGAGGTGGTCAGGGACCGCCAGGTGGTGCCGTCCACGGGGGGCGCGGCGGTGTCGAAGGACGCCGCGTGCGCCTCGGCGGCGGCGGCCGGGGTCCAGCAGTAGTCGCTGCCGTAGAGCAGCCGTCCGGGGTCGGCGAGGCTCAGCAGGGCGGGCACCTGGCGGGGGAAGGCGGGTCCGGCCAGGTCGTAGTGGAGGCGGCGCAGCTGGGCGACCGCGTCCGGCGCCCCGGCGTCCGTAGGCATGAACAGTTTCATGAAGCCGTTGACCCGGTCGGCCAGGACGGGCAGCGCGCCACCGCAGTGCGGCACGACGACCTTCAGGTCCGGATGGCGTTCCAGGGTGCCGGCGAAGAGCAGGTCGGTGACGGTGCGGGCGGTGTCGAAGATGAACTCGACCATGGGGCGGGGCCGGCCGAGCGCGGACCGTTCCCAGCACACCGGCGAGGTGGGGTGCAGGAAGACCACGGCCTGCCGCCGGCCCAGCTCGGCGAAGACCGGCTCCAGGCTCGGGTCGCCGAGGTAGACGCCGTGGGTGTTGGTCTCCAGGACCACGCCGTCCGCGCCGAGCCCGTCGAAGGCGTACGCGATCTCGGCGAGGGCGCCGTCGACGTCGGGCAGCGGCAGGGAGGCGAACAGCCCGAAGCGCCCGGGATGGTCCCGTACGATCCGCGCGCCGTCCTCGTTGACCTCGCGGGCCAGCTCCCGGGCGGCCACCGGATCGCCGAAGAACACGCCCGGCGAGGACACGGAGAGCACGGCCGTGTCGATGCCGCTGCGGTCCATCAGCTCCAGGTGCGCCTCGGCCGACCAGCTCGGCCAGGCCGGCACGCCGTCGGGCAGCTCGTGGCCGGCGGCCCTGGCGCGGCGGACGTAGGAGTCGGTGACGAAGTGGGCGTGGACGTCGACGAGTCCGGGTCGGTCGGGGGTGCTGCTCGTGGAAGTCATGGCTCAGTCCTCATCTTCACGGCCCCCGTGGGACGGGGTCCCCGTCGGGTTCCCGCCCTCTTCGCGGGGCGGTTCCTCGTCGGGCGCGGTCTCGTGGACCGGGGGCGGGGTGGACGGTTCGCGGGCGGGGGACGGCGCGGTGGCGGACGGGCCGGTCCGGGGGGCGGGGCGGCGGCCGCGCAGCCACGTGCGCAGCGCGGCCGCGCCCCGCTCCCCCATGACGATGCCGAGGAGCCCGGTCAGACCGAGCAGGGGCGGTGCGGGCGAGACGATGCCCAGTGCCCAGTAGACGGCGCCCATCAGCAGACCCGCGGCGAAGGACACCGCGGCCGCCCGCCGGACGGCGGCGGCCCGGGCCGGCCGCCGGGGTCCGGGCGCCGGTGCGCTCACAGCGCTCCCAGCAGGGCCTGCCCGAGCAGCATGCCGAGCAGTCCGCACAGGGCGACCGGCGGTGGCGCGGGCGACCTCACCCGCGCCACCGTGTACAGCGCCCCGACCAGCGCGCCCGCCAGCAGTGCCTTGAGGTAGGGCATGGTGTCAGCTCCCGGTGCGCCACTTGTGACCGGGCAGGAAGTCGACGTCGAACCGCTGCGGCACCGTGCCGAACTTCTCCGGCGCGGGCACGAACGGCTGAGCGGGCAGGGTGAGCTCGTCGGTGGGGGTGCCCAGGTTCTCGAAGAAGCGCTCGAAGGTGCCGCCCGGACCGGCGGCGACGCCGACGATCTGGGTGTGGTGCCGCTCCATGCGGTAGGCGTGCGGGCAGTTCTTCGGCACGAAGCCGAAGTCGCCGGAGGTCAGCAGCTTCTCGTGCTGCTCGCCCTCCAGGTCCTCGACGAACAGCCGCACCGCGCCCTGGGTGACGTAGAAGACCTCGTGGGTTTCCGGGTGCGAGTGGGCCGGGATGATGTCCCCCTTCGGCCCCTCGCAGGTGAAGAAGTTGAAGGTGTTCTCCGTCTGCTCCCCGCCCGCGTAGATCGTGACCAGGTCCCCGAAGAGGTGGGCCCGGTCCCCCATGCCCTTCTCGATGAAGTACGGCTTGCCCGGCTCGGGCGGGATGAGCGAGCGGGTCCGGTACTTGGTGGCGTACTCGATGGTCATGCGGCACCTGCCTTCGGCGACCCGGCCGACCCTCGGCCGAGTTATGTCAGGCTACCTGACACAACTCGGCGGCGGGAGCCGTCGGCGGGGTTCGGGCGCCGAGGGGGACGCGACCGCCGCTCGGGGCCGGCCGACCGCGCGACGCACCGCGAAGGCGGCCGTCCATGCGTGGGAGTGATGGATGCCCGCGCGGCGGTCGCGGCCTCCGCCACAGTCACCCTTCGGTCAGGCGGCCCACCTCCGGTACGGCCCGGGACCCGCGCCATACATGCGCATACAGCATGAATGAATGCTGCGACAGGCATTTGACGCATACATCCTGAAAACCGACCCTGGAGGAACCTGCTGTCCCCGCCGAAGGCACCCGAGGAGTCGATCAGTCCATGAAGGCATCGCGCGGCGCCACCCTCACCCCGGTGCCTCTCGCGGCGGCCCTGCGGGGAGCCGTCGCGCTCGCCGTGCCGCTGCTCGTCGGCGTGTGGACCGGGAGCGTGATCCCGGCCGTGATCGCGGGGATCGGCGCCCTGTGGGGAGTGAGCCAGGACGGTTCGGACCCCTACCGGCTGCGGGTCCGGCGGCTCGGCTGCATGGGCCTGTCGGCCGCCCTCGGTCTGCTCGCCGGGGAACTCGCGCTGCGCGGCGGGCACCCGGCCGCGGTGACCGGCTGCCTGGTCGTCGCGGCCCTGCTGGCCGGCTCCGTCAGCCTGCGCGGCCGCCTGGCCTCCGTCTGCGGCATGCACCTGCTGCTCGGTGTCACCATCGGCGGCGGCATCCCGGTGCCGGGGCCGTGGTGGCAGCCGCCGCTCGCACTGCTCGCCGGGGTGGCCCTGGTGATCCTGCTGTCCGCGACGCCCTGGCTGTGGCGCCGTCACACCATCGAGCGGGCCGCCGTCCTCGCGGTGTACCGGGCCGCCTCCGAGGCCCTGTCGGCGGCCGGCTCACCGGCGGCCGAGGCCGCGCGCCGGCGGCTGACCGCCGCACTCGACCACGCCCACCATGTGATGGGCCGCCACCTGGCACGCCCGGACCGGCCCGGAACCGGGCTGAGCGCGCTGCGCGCCGCCTTCGACACCGCGGTGCGGCTCGGCGAGGTGGCGTCCGCGCTGGTGTGGGAGGGACGCACGCTCCCCGGGCCCGTGGCGGACGTGCCGCTGCTGATGGCCGCGCGCCTGTTGCCGGAGGCGGGTCGCGCCACCGCGTCCGCCGGCCGCCCGGCCCCCGCGCCCACCCGGTCCGCGCTCCCCGCCGACGCGGACTCCCCGGCGCTGCGCGCGCTGGCCGCGCTGGCCGCGGAGCCCGTCCGGGCCCGCCCGGACGGGACGGCGTCGCGCCTGCCGGCGTACCCCTGGCACGGGCGGGCGGCGCGGGTGCGGTACGCCGTGCTGCTGGCGGGCTGTGTGCTCGCCGCCCAGCTCTGCGCCGAACTGCTGCACGGCCCGCGCGGATACTGGCTGCCCATGACGGTGGCCTTCGTCTACAAGCCCGACTTCGGACCCGTGCTGCGCCGGTCCCTGCACCGGTGCGCGGGCACCGTCCTCGGGGTCGCCGCCATCGGCGCGGTGACCGTGCTGACGACCGACACCTACGTCCTGATCGGCGCCATAGCGCTCTTCGGCGCGGTGATGGCCGTGGGCGTGCGCCACCACTACGCGCTCGCCACGACGGGGCTGACGGCGGTCGTGTTCGTCCTCGTCGACATGCTGGGCGACCACCGTTCCCTGTACTCCGCCCGCATCCTCGACACCGCGCTGGCGGCGGTGATCGTGCTCGTCGCGCACTTCGCGCTGTGGCCGGACTCGGCGGCCGGCCGGGCCGCCGCGCAGACCGAGGCCGCGCTGGCCGCCGCCCACCGGTACCGGGACCTCGCCGCCGGGGCCGCCCCGGCCCAGCGGCACGCGCTGCGCCGGACCGCCTACCACCGGCTCGCGGAGGCCCGGCGGGCCGTCGCGCACGCCCGGCGCGAGTTCGCCCGCCCCGGTCGTGCCCGTCCCGCCTGGGAGGACGCCATCGCCTCGGCGGAACGGCTCTGCGACGAGGTCAGCGCGCGGAACCTGGGCGGCACGGCGGACTCCCTCGGCCGGACGCGGGGTCCGGGAGAGCCCGACCCGCCGTCCTCGGGCCCGGCCTTCCCTGATTCCACCTCCGCCGCCTCCGCCGCCCCGGGCCCGGCTCCCACGGGGGCGGCCTCCCCGGTCCCCGCGCCCGCCGACCCGGCCTCCCCCGGCGCCGCCTCCCCGGGAACGGACTCCTCCGCGCCGGGGTCTCGATGCGCCGCCTCCTGCCGGGTGGGAGGATGAGCGCGATGGATCTCCAGGTGCTGCGTTCCTTCCAGGCGGTGGCCGAGGGCCTGACGGTGACGGAGGCCGCCGCGGAGGCCCGGATCACCCAGCCCGCCCTGTCACGGGCACTGCGCCGGCTCGAGGAGGAGGTGGGCGCGGAGCTCCTCCAGCGGGTCGGCCGCGGGTTGCGCCCCACCCCGGCGGGGCGGGTGTTCAAGGAGTACGTCGACGCCGCCCTCGACAGCTACGACCGGGGGCGCCGGGCGGTGGCCGAGGTGGTCGACCCAGACGCGGGCGTGGTGTCGCTGGCCTTCCTGCACACCCTCGGCACCTGGCTGGTGCCCAGGCTCGTCACCGGGTTCCGAAAGGCCCTCCCGCAGGTGCGGTTCGAGCTGCACCAGCACGAGGAGAACGGCCTGGTGCAGCACCTGCTCGACGCCACCGCGGACCTGATGATCACCAGCGGGGACCCGGGGCACCCGCTGATCACCTGGCGCCGGCTCCTGGTGGAACCGCTCTGGCTGGCCGTCCCCACCGGGCACCGTCTGGCCCAGCGTCGCCGGGTCCGGCTCGCCGAGGTCGCCGAGGAGCCGTTCATCCTGCTCAAGCCCGGCTACGGGCTGCGCAGCGTCACCGAGACGCTGTGCCGGCAGGCCGGGTTCGCCCCGCTCGTGGGGTTCGAGGGCGAGGAGGTGCACACCCTGCGCGGCCTCGTCGCGGCCGGCCTCGGCGTTTCCCTGATCCCGTCGTCGCCGGACGCGGCGGCCACGCCCGACTTCCCGATCCGCTACCTGGAGATCACCGATGTGCACGGCGCCCGTGACATCGGCATCGCCTGGCTCACCGGACGCACGCTGCCCCCGGTCTCCCGGCGCTTCATCGACCACGCCCTGAAGGAGACGACGGCGGCCGGTGACCGGTGGTGAGGCAGGCCCACGGCTCCGGGGCCGTGCCGTCGCTCCACGCCCGCAGGGCCTGCCCGTCCACGCAGACGATCCCGCACTGCTCGGCGTACTCGACGGCCGGCGCGGTGAAGTCGCTGGTCGTCACGAAGACCGCGACATCGGCCTCGTGCACGGTGTAGCAGGTGCCGCCGAAGCGCTGAAGTTCCTCGGAACCGACCCGGTTGGTGGCGCAGTAGCGCTTGCACTGGACGACCACACGCCGCCCGTCCGGAGCGACGGCCAGCACATCGGCGCCGAGGTCCCCGGCCCCGCCCGCCACCTCCACCGCGGAGCATCCGTCCCGCTCGCACAGCGCCGCCACCGCCTGTTCGAACTCGTCCGGCCCGAGGGCGTCGTAGTCCACCACCGGACCGGTCACCACCAGACCGCCGGCCACCGCCTCGTCCACCACCACCGTCTCGTCGAGCACCACCTCGCCCACCACCGCCTCACGGGCGGGCACGGCGGGCCCGGGTATGCCCGGGGACGGGGTCTCCAGCGCGCCGAGCGCCGTTCTCGTCCCCTCCCGCAGCGCGGCGGCCGCCCGGCGCGCGACCCGTCGCGCCGCGTGCCGGCGCCGACGGCGCCACAGCGCGAGGGCCGCGGCCGTGCCGAAGAGGCAGAGGACGGCGGCCCAGACCGGGCGCCGCTCGGCGGCGGAGACGGCCGCGCGGGCGGTGAGGCCCAGGACGACCAGGGCGACGGCGAGCAGCGCGAAGAAGAGAGTGGTCGCGCGGAGGTCGAAGCTCCGTCGGCTTCCGGTCCGGCGGATGCGGCGTGCGGGCGTGGTCACGGCGACGGGGTCCCCTCCTCGGTGGCGGTGAAGATCACCCCCGCCGTATGCCCGGGATCACCCGGTTCACCGGAACCCCGTGGCCGGCCCGCCCCTGCCGGGAGTGGCTGACATGCCCGTGCGTGGAGCAATGGAGCGGTCGGGACGGTGGGCCCGAGCAGGCTGGTGGTCTTGATCAAGCCCGCCGGGAGTTCCTGTGAACAGGCCGCCTGAGTGTTTCCCCGAGGACCGTCGTCCGGGACCGGGACGCCCGCCCCCGCACTCGTCCGGCCCGCCGACGCCTTGGGCGCCACCGTCCGGACGCCGCCGGAGCGGGCGGTGAGGCGGCCGGGCCGGCGCCGGACCACGAACGAGCGCGCGGTGGCGGCCGGTACCGAGCGGCCGCGGGCGCCCGCTCCCCCGAGGTGGCTGCGCTGGCTTCCGTTCGGGTACCTCGCGGTGGTCCTGGCCATCGAGCCGGTCACCCCGGTCGACTGGCCCGTCAGTTTCCTGCTCATCGCACTGCCCCTGGCCGCGGCCTACGCCTACGGCCCGGTCGCGGTGGCCGCCTTCACGGTGTGCGCGATCGTGTTCGAGGGCGTGCTGGCGGGCACCCCGTGCTGCGCGGGGCGTCCCGTGGGATACCTCTGGGACCGCCACTACGTGGCCAACTACATGTGCACCACCCTGGTCGGCATCCTCGGCACGATCCTGGCGGTGCACCGCATCCGCCGGGAACGCACGCTGGCCACCGTGCGTTCGGTGGCCGAGACGGCGCAGCGGGTGCTGCTGCGGCCGGTGCCGCGCCGGCTCGGTCAGGTCTCCGTGGAGACGCTCTACCTGTCCGCCGCCGCGGAGGCCCGGATCGGCGGCGACCTGTACGAGGCGGTGCCGACGGCGTACGGCGTACGGCTGCTCGTCGGTGACGTGCGCGGCAAGGGCCTGGTCGCGGTGGAGACGGCGGCCGCGGTGCTGGGCGCGTTCCGGGAGGCCGCCCACGACGAGCCCGACCTGGCCGGCGTGGCGCACCGCATGGAGCGGAGCATGAGCCGCCATGCCGCGCAGTTGCCCGGCGGGGAGGCGGCGGAGCGTTTCGTCACGGCGGTGTTCGCGGAGATCCCCGACGACGATCCCGTCGTCCGCATCGTCAACTGCGGCCATCCGCCACCGGTGCTCATCCACGCCGGCCGGGTCACCGAGCTGCACGCCACCTCCCCCTCGCCGCCGATCAACCTGGCCCTGCTGGCCGGCAACGGCTACCAGGTGGACGTGCGTTCCTTCCGTCCCGGTGACCAGTTGCTGCTCTACACCGACGGCGTCACCGAGACCCGCGACCCCGACGGGGCCTTCTACCCGCTTGCCGAACGGGTCGGGCCGTGGGCGGGTCTGCCGCCGCGCGAACTCCTCGACCAGTTGCACGAGGACCTGCTCGACTACAGCGGCGGCCGCCTCGACGACGACATCGCCGCACTCGCCGCGTACCGCCTGCCCGACGAGGCCGGTACCTGACGGCGCCGGGGGGCCGGTCGCCCGCCGGTCACCCGTGCCGGTCGCCGTCGTGGACCCGCGGGCTCACCCTGTCCGGTCACCCGCCCGGTCACGGCGGGCCAGCACGCGCTGCGCCCGGGCCAGTCCGGGCGGCAGGCGGCGGCGGAGCGCGGCGCGGGCGGCGTTGGCGCCCGGCGCGCCGTGCACGCCCCCGCCGGGGTGGGCGCCCGCGGAGGCCAGGAACAGTCCGGCCACCGGGGTCTCCGGTCGCCCGGTGCCGGGCACCGGGCGGAACACGAGCTGCTGGTGGACGGCCGTGGTCCCGCCGTTGATGGATCCGGTGTCGAGGTTGCGGTCGAGCGACTGCAGCGTGGGCGGGGCCAGGACCCGGCGGGCGCGGATCCTGGAGCGGAACCCGGGGGCGAATCGTTCGACCTGGCGTTCCATCCGGTCGGCCATGATCTCCTGCTCCCCGGTGTCCCAGGCGCCGGTCAGGCCCTCGTCCCCCGCGTCCCCGGTGACCTCCCGGGGGATGTGGGTGTAGGCCCAGGCCGACTCGGTGCCCAGCGGTGAGCGGGAGGAGTCCGCCGTCGTCATCTGGCCGAAGACGGCGAAGGGCCGGTCGGGCACCTGGCGCATGGCGATCTGGGAGGTGAACCGGGTGAGTTCGTCGAATCCGTCGGCCAGGTGGACTGTGCCGGCCCCCACGGCGCCTTCGGTCCGCCAGGGCACCGGCCCGTCCAGCGCCCAGTCGACCTTGAAGGTGGCGAAGTCCCACTGGAAGCGCCGTAGATCCGCCAGCAGCTGGTCGGGCAGGTGCGCGGGGTCGACGAGCCGGCCGTACAGGTCGGGGGCGGACACGTCCGCGAGTACGGCGCGGCGCGCGGCCACCGCTTCGCCGCCCGCCGTGCGGACGCCGACGGCCCGGCCGCCGCGCACCACGACGTGGTCGACCCGCTCGCCGCAGCGCAGGGTGCCGCCGCGGGTGCGCAGCCGCCGGGCCAGGGCCGCGGTGAAGGCGCCGGATCCGCCGACCGGGACGGGGAAGCCGTGGCTCTGGCCGAGCATCGACATCAGCCAGCCGAATCCGCCGCTGCCGGCCGACTCCGGGGCGAGGTCGGCGTGCAGGGCGTTGCCGGCCAGGAGCAGTCTGCCGCCCTCGCCGCGGAACTCCTCCTCGCCCATGCGACGGACGGGCAGCAGCATCGTGCGGGCCAGGCGCAGCCCGCCCGCGCCGCGGACCCGGGCGAGCAGCCTGACGCCGGCCCGCACCGGCGGGAACGGGGCGAACAGGGCGTCCATGAGATCCCCGCCGAGGCGTTCCCACAGTTCGTGCAGCCGGCGCCAGGCCGCCCCGTCGCCGGGGGAGAAGGCGTCGAGCGAGGCCGCGGTCACGTCGATCCCGCGGTCGAGGACGGCGCACCGGCCGTCGGTCAGGGGGTGGGCCAGCACATGGGGGGCGTGGCTCCACCGCAGGCCGTGGTCGTGCAGCCGGAGCCCGGCCACTACCGGGGAGGCGACGGCGAGGGGGTAGAACGAGCTGAACAGGTCGTTGACGAAGTCCGGGTCCACGCCCCGGTCGTGGCGCACCGCGCCGCCGGGTTCGGGCTGCTCCTCCAGGACCTCCACGCTCCAGCCCGCGTCGGCGAGCAGGTTGGCGGCCACCAGGCCGTTCGGGCCGGCGCCGATCACCACGGCGTCAGGCATGCCCGCCCCCCGTTCGCGGCACGCCCGCGGCCCGGCGGGCCGCCCGGCGCCGGCGTTCGCCCTCGGCGTCGGCCTCGCAGACCTTGGCGAGCCGGGCGAGCATGGCGCGGTGGCGGAGCTGGATGAACGTTTCGACCGCCATGTTGTGCAGCATGCCGCCCGCCCCCTGGAGCGGGTGTTCGTCCACGATGACCAGGCAGTGCTCGCCCCAGGGGCGCAGTTCGATGGCGATCCGGGCGGTGCCGAGGAAGCCGGCGTGGGCCTCGAGTTCGAGGAGCGATCCCTCTTCGCGGTTCCGCACGATCGTCTGGTTGGTGAGCCGTGCCGGTCCGAGGCGCACCTGGTACTTCAGGGCCGCGTCCACCTGCGGCCACTGTCCGCGCACGGGCCGGGAGTCCACTGTGCCGACCACCCACTCCCCGTACCGGGTGCCGTCCGCGAGGACGGCCCATACCGTCTCCGGGCTGGTCTTGATCAGACGGTGCCGTACTGCCACGCGTGCCTCCGCGAGTCGGTGTCCTCCCGGTCGGTGCCGGCCGGGTGCCCTCGGTGACGGCCGGGTGCCCTGGGTCTCGCCGGCCAACCGGCCTCCGGCGGGACGCACCGTGCGGAGGAACCGGCCGAATCCCAGATTCCCCGGACGCCGCGGGCCCCGCAATTCGTGCGCCCGCCGCCCCGGCGCACGCCCGCGGGCCCGCGGGCCCGGAATGATCCGGGCGACGAGGCCCCGGGCTCACCCCGGCGCGTTCTCGGGGCGCGGCGGCAGCGCGAGATGGGCCAGGTCGCCGGGGCGCGGGCTGGTCACCGGCCACAGCGGCGGCGGGGTTCCGTCGGCGACCGCGGCGGGCGCGTCGGTGAGGTTCATGCGGTCGCGCAGGCGGCCGTAGAAGTCCATCGGGCCGAGCCGCACGGCCCGCAGCCGGCGCGGGGCGGCGTACACGCCGATCCAGTCGCCGGGGTCGAGCACCCCGCGCAGCTGGCCGTCGACGCTGACGACGGCCTGGCCCGAGCGCTCCAGCACGCGCAGGGCGACGGGTTCGTCCGGAGCGGCCACGACCGAACGGTCGAACGCCATGTGCGGGGCCACGGGAGTGAAGACCAGGGCGTCGGCGCGCGGGGAGACGACCGGGCCGCCGGCGGCGAAGCTGTACGCCGTCGAGCCGGTCGGCGTGGCGACCAGCAGCGCGTCGGCCGAGTAGGAGGCGAGGAGCCGGCCGGCGAGGTAGACGCCGGCGGAGACCTGCCGGTCCCGGGCCAGTTTCTCCACGACGACGTCGTTCAGGGCGGTGATGTTCAAGGCGACGCCCCAGTCGCTGCCGGACTCGCAGTCGGTGCGCACCCGGGGCGGGGGCAGCATCGGGCGGCGGCCGTAGCGCATCAGTTCCTCGATGCCCGCGGGCACCTCCAGGCGGCGCGAGGCGCGCACGGTGAGCAGCATGCGGCTCTCGACGGTCAGCCGCCCCTCGACGACGGCGTCCAGCGCGGAGCGCACGACGGTGGCGGGCACCTCGGTGAGGAAGCCGACCCGTCCCAGGTCGACACCGAGGACGAGGGCGTCGTGCTCGGCGGCGAGCCGGGCGCCGCGCAGGAACGTGCCGTCCCCGCCCAGGGTGACGATGAGGTCCGGATCGCCCGCCGCCTCGACCTCTTCCTCGGCGTTGCGCCGCCCGCCGTCGTGCCACACGTCGATGTCCGCGCAGCCGACGTCGCGCTCCTCGCACCAGGCGTGCACGGTCCGCTCGGCGGCCATGGCCTCCGGGCGGCCGCCGTGCACCACCAGGCCGATGCGACGCACCGTCATAGCACCCCCGGGTTCCCCCACTCAGGGCATGGAAACGCCGAAACGTGTGACGCGTTTTCCTGGGAATGCGGGGCATACGGTCGTGCGGAGGTTGATAACCATGGTTCCTTTGCTGCTCGTCCTTCTGCTCGCCCTGGTCCTCTTCGGCGCCGGCTTCGCCCTGAAGGCCCTGTGGTGGATCGCCATCGTCGTCCTCGTGCTGTGGTTGCTCGGCTTCGTCGTGCGACCCGCGGGCAGCGGCGGCCGCAGGGGGCGCTGGTACCGCTGGTGACGGCGGTCGGCTCCACGACGGCCGTCCCCCAGCAGCGCGGACGTACGCCCGGCCCGGTGCCGGGCGTTCGTCGTCTCCGGGGGCCAAAAAGGTAAAGGGATCGTATGGTCTAGTCCAAAGAATCATCTGGTCCAGACCAATCCATTGACGTGCTCTCAACAGGGTCAGGAAGCTGGGGCCCACTTCCCCACCCCACCCTGGAGGCAGTCAGTGAGACGTCTTCGCGCATGTCTGGGCGCGGCCGCCGCCGTCGGGCTCGCCGCCGTCGGCACCACCGCGCTGGTCGCGGGCAACGCCTCGGGCGCGACCAGCGCGGCGAGCGCGCTGAGCAACCGCTGGTACGCCGCGGCGCCGTACCTGATGCCGCTCGACAACGACCCGCCGGACGCGGGCGCCATCATGGACGCCAGCGGCCTGAAGGCGTTCCAGCTCGCCTTCATCCTGGCGCCCAACGGCGGCGGCTGCTCCCCCACCTGGGACGGCACGGCCGCGGTCTCCTCCGACACCGCCGTGAAGTCGGTGATCGACGGCATCCGCGCCAAGGGCGGCGACGTCTCCGTCTCCATCGGCGGCTACGGCGGCACCAAGCTCGGCCAGGCGTGCTCGGACGCGGCGGCCACGGCGGCGGCGTACCAGCAGGTCATCACCAAGTACGGCCTGCACGCCATCGACTTCGACCTGGAGGAGCCGGAGTACGAGAACACGGCCGCCATCAGGAACGAGATCGGCGCCGCCAAGATCCTCCAGCAGAACAACCCCGGCCTGTACGTCTCCGTCACCACGGCGGGGACGGCCGACGGCACCGGCTGGTTCGGCAAGCAGATGCTGCTGGAGGCGAAGGCGCAGGGGTTCACCCCGAACAACTTCTCCATCATGCCGTTCGACGGCGGTTTCAACGGCGCGGCCTCGCAGACCAGCGCGCTGACCAAGTTCAACCAGGTGCTGCAGTCCACGTTCGGCTGGGACGAGGCGACCGCCTACGCCCACGAGGGCTTCAGCGGGATGAACGGCCGCAGCGACACCGGCGAGATGTTCAGCCAGGCCGACTTCCAGACCGTGCTGGACTACGCCACCAGCCACAACATGGACCGCTTCACGTTCTGGTCGCTCAACCGCGACCGCCAGTGCACCCCGGCCGACAACGGCGGCCGTACGTCCGGCACCTGCTCCAGCGTCCCGCAGAGCTCCTGGGACTTCGCCAAGTACTCGGTGAAGTTCGCCGGGGTCACGCCGCCCACCACACCGCCCACCACACCGCCGACCACGCCGCCCACCACTCCGCCGCCGAGCCCGGGCACCCAGTGCAAGGCGGCCTGGAGCGCGAGCACGGCGTACACCGGGGGCAGCGAGGTCTCGTACAACAAGCACAACTGGAAGGCCAAGTGGTGGACCCAGAACGAGACCCCCGGGGCCTCCCAGTGGGGCGCCTGGCAGGACGAGGGCGCCTGCTGACGTCCGTCCGGAGCACCCGAGCGGGCTCCCGTCAGCCCTGAGGACCGTCCGGGCCGGGCCGGGCCACCACCGTGAGGAGGTCGTCCTGCCCGGCCAGGGTCTCCAGGGACAGGGTGCGGTAGCCGGCCTGGTCGAACAGGACGGTGATGCGGTCGCCGTCCTCGCTGAGCACGGTGCCCTCACCCCACCTGCCGTGCCGCACCTGGGCTCCGACCGGGTAGCGGGCGGCGGCGGGGTGGGCGGGCCGCGCGGCCCCGGCGGTTCCTCCCGCGCCGTCCCGGCACCGGTCGCAGTTCCCGCACGGCGGTTCGCAGCTCTCGCCGAAGTAGCCGAGCAGGAAGTGCCGGCGGCAGCCGGTCGTCTCGGCGTACGCCCGGGCCATGTCGACCCGGGACCGGTCGGTCACGCGATGCGCCTCGGCCGTCCGCGCCGCCTCGTCCACCGCCTCGTCCGGTGGTGTGTCCGGGTCGGGACGCACCTCGCCCCGCTCGCCCGTGGTGACGCCGCCGGCCTCCTCCAGCAGGTTCACGGCCGCGGTCACCCGGGGCCGGGACAGACCGGTGTCCTCGCGCAGTTCCGCCAGGTCGGCGGGGTCGTCCCGGTGCTCGTGAACGGCGTCCGCGACCTCGCTCAGTGTGTCCCGGCCGGCCGTGCGGGAGGCGAAGTACGCCCGCATTCCGGTGTCCTCGGGCCGGTAGTGCAGGACCGCCAGCGCGGGCCGTCCGTCCCGGCCGCAGCGGCCGATCTCCTGGTAGTAGGCGTCGAGCGAACCGGGCAGCGCGGCGTGCAGCACGAACCGCACGTCCTCCTTGTCGATGCCCATGCCGAAGGCCGAGGTGGCCACCACGACGTCCGCACGCCCGGACTGGAAGGCGTCGTGGATCCGTCTGCGGTCGGCGGCGCGCAGTCCCGCGTGGTAGGCCTCGGCGGCGAACCCGAGTGCGGCGAGCTCCGCCGCGTAGTGCTCGGTGTCCTTCCGGGTCGACGCGTAGACCAGGCCGGGTTTCGGCTCGGCGGCGGCCCGCTCGACCAGGGCGCGGCGCCGGTCGTCCTCGTCCTGGAAGCGCCGCACCTCCAGGGTGATGTTGGGCCGGTCGAACCCGGTCACCAGCACCTTCGGCCGCCGCATGCCGAGCCGTTCGGTGATCTCCCGGCGCACCGGAGGGGCCGCGGTGGCCGTCAGCGCCAGCAGCGGCGGGCGGCCCAGACGGCGCACGGCCTGTTCAAGGCGCAGGTAGTCGGGCCGGAAGTCGTGGCCCCAGGAGGAGACGCACTGCGCCTCGTCCACCACGAACAGGGCGGGCCGTGCCTCGGCCAGCCGCTCCACGACCTCGTCCTTGGCCAGTTGCTCGGGGGCGAGGTACAGGAAGCGGACGGAGCCCTGGGCCACCTCCTGCCAGGCGGCCTGTTCCTCGGCCGAGGTGAGCGCGGAGTTCAGCGCCACGGCGCCCGGCGCCCGCTCGCCCGTCGGCAGCCCGCCGATCTGGTCGCGCTGGAGGGCCAGCAGCGGCGAGACCACCACGACCGGCCCGGTCAGCAGCAGCGCGGGAACCTGGAAGACGGCCGACTTCCCGGACCCGGTCGGCATCACCACCAAGGCGTCGCTGCCGTCCAGCACCCACTCCATGGCCGTGAGCTGCTCGGGCCGCAGGGTGTCCCAGCCGAACACCTCGGCGGCCGTCTCGCGCAGCCGCTCGGCGCGCGTCCGCGGCCGGTCCGGTGTTCCCGTGCTGTCCATGCCCGGCTCCTCACGGGTTCCCGGGGCGGGTACCTCAGGGTTTTCTGGCGACGGTGAGCAGGGCCGCAGGGTCCTCGACGGCCTCCAGGCCGTGCCTGGCCCGCTCCACGACGAGCAGGTCCCCCGCCACGCCCTCCCGAAACGTCCCGCCGCTGTGCAGCCGGACCCGGCCGCGCGGCACCAGCACCGTGGCCTCACCGGGATGATCGTGCTCGGCGAGCGAGGCGCCGGCCCGCAGGGTGATGAGGGTCTGCCGCGGGACGTGTTCGTGACCGCCGTAGACGGTCTCCGCCCTGCGGCCGGTCGGGGCCGACGTCGCGCGTTCCAGGTGCTCGCGGACGCGCGCGTCGAGGGAGGTCTTCCGGATGGCTTCGCTCCTGTCGGCGGACGGGGACGGGCGGCGGCGGGCGTCGCGGGGGGCGCTGTCCGGGGCCGGACGGGTACCGGTCGACGCGGGACGGGCGGCGGCGTCCGGGCCGGCCCGCGTCAGTAGCGGACGCCGATGCGGCGCCAGCGGCGTCCGCTGGTGCCCGGCTCGGTGGGATGGGCGGCGACGCGGCGGCGGTAGAGGACGTAGGGCCGCCACAGGTACCACAGCGGAACGCTCCAGGCGTGCACGAGCCGGGTGAAGGGCCACACGGCGAGGATGGCCCAGGCGGCGGTGGCGTGGACCCGGTAGATCAGCGGTGCGTGGGAGATCGCCGCGACGTCGGGGTTCCCGGCGAACAGGCCGCGGAACCAGAGGGACACGCTCTGCCGGTAGTCGTAGCCCGTGCCGAACAGGTTGATGCCCATGGTCGGGATGATGCCCAGCACGATCACGATCGCCAGCAGGATCAGCGCGAGCCAGTCGACGGGGCTGGTGGTGGCGCGCACGCGGGGCACCGTCGTGCGCCGGAAGGCCAGTACGGCGACTCCGGCGATCACGGCGAGCGCGGCGACGGTGCCGCCGACGGAGGAGAACCAGCGGTAGGTGTTCTCGGGGATGCCGAGCCACCGGGTGAACGACGCGGGGATCAGGATGCCCAGCACATGTCCGGCGATGGCCGCGAAGGTGCCGTAGTGGAACAGCGGCCCGCCCCACTTGAGCAGGCGTCTCTCCTGCAGTTGCGTGGAGCGGCTGGTCCAGCCGAACTGGTCGTAGCGCCAGCGCCAGACGTGGCCGACGGCGAAGGCGGCGAGGGCGAGGTAGGGCAGGATGACCCACCACCACAGGTCCCAGGAGTTCATCGGTCCTCTTCGGTCGACGTCGCTGCCGGCGCCATGTGGGCGGACGCCATGGACGCGGGCGGGGCGAAGGGATCCAGGCCCACCTGTTCGCGCGGGGGCCCGTCGGCGGCCAGGCGCTGCCAGGCGTCGCGTTCCCGGTGGCCGGGCCGGGGCAGGCGTCCGCACACCGCCTCCAGCACCGGCGTGTACGGGTCGGAGCGCTCGGCGAGCGCCCGCCGCAGCAGTTCGAGCCCCGCCCGGCACTGCATCAGGGCGCGCCGGCCGGGCTCCGGGGCGAGCGCGGCGAACTCCAGCATCAGCGGCAGGAAGTCCGGCAGCTCCCCGTCCGGCGGTTCCTGCCCGGCCCGTCGGTAGAGGTGCTTCAGGGCGAGCAGCGCCATGCCGCGGGCCCGGGTGTCGCCGTGCCGGTAGTAGGTCAGGTGCAGACAGCGGCGGCGGCTGTGGTCGAAGGTGGCCACGTACCGCTCGGCGGCCTCGGCCGCGGTCAGCCCGCGCAGGTGCTCGGTGACGGCGGCGAGCCGGGCCCGGTCACGGGCGTCGGTGACGGCCGGGAGCACCGCGACCACGTCGTCGAGGCAGCCGAGCGTCTCGGGGTCCGGATAGCGCAGCAGGACGGCTGCGACGCGGTGCAGGAGGGGGGTGTCGGCGGACCGGCGCGGGCTCACCGGGCCTCTCCGTCCGCTCCGAAGAGACCCGGAGCCGGGCCGCTGCCGTTCCAGCCGAGGAGGTTGAAGCGGACTCGTCCGTCGCCGTCGCGGAACTGGCTGCCGCCGCCCGGCGCCGTCAGACCGGGCAGCGCGGGCGGCGGCAGCGGGCCGAGCCGTTCCTCGTCATGGGCGCCGGGGTCGCCGGCCCCGCCCGGGTGGTCCAGGGAGCAGTGCTGGGCCTGGAGGGCGCCGGATCCCTCGGCGTGCACCTTGGGGATGACATAGCGTTCGTCGTACTTGGCGACGGCGAGCAGCCGGTAGAGGTCCTCGACGCCGGCGGCGGTGGTGCCGGCGTCGCGCAGCAGGTCCTCGTCGGCCGGGTCGCCGAGCTGCTTGGCCCGCATGTGGGCGCGCATCGCGGTCAGTTTCCGCAGCACCCCCTCCACCACGGCGGTGTCCCCGGCGGTGAACAGGTTCGCCAGGTACTCCATGGGGATGCGCAGCGCGTCGATGGCGGCGAAGATCCGGTCGGGGTCGTCGTCGTGGTAGCCGGTGGCGTGCACGGCGTCGGCGACCGGGGAGAGCGGCGGCACGTACCAGACCATGGGCATGGTGCGGTACTCCGGGTGCAGGGGCAGCGCCACCCGGTGCCGCTTGACGAGGGCGTACACGGGCGAGCGCCGGGCGGCCTCGATCCAGTCGTGGGCGACGCCGTCGCGTTCGGCCGCCTCCCGCACCGCCGGGTCCTCCGGGTCGAGGAAGACCGACAGCTGGGCCTCGTAGAGGTCCTTGTCGTCCCTGACGGAGGCGGCTTGGAGGACGGCGTCGGCGTCGTAGAGCATCACGCCCAGGTGGCGGAGCCGGCCGACGCAGGTCTCGGAGCAGATGGTGGGCTGTCCGGCCTCGATGCGGGGGTAGCAGAAGGTGCACTTCTCGGCCTTGCCGGTGCGGTGGTTGAAGTAGACCTTCTTGTAGGGGCAGCCGGAGACGCAGAACCGCCAGCCGCGGCAGCGGTCCTGGTCCACCAGGACGATGCCGTCCTCCACGCGCTTGTACATCGCGCCCGACGGGCAGGAGGCCACGCACGACGGGTTGAGGCAGTGCTCGCAGATGCGCGGCAGATAGAACATGAACGTGTGCTCGAACTCCATCCGCACCCGTTCGGCCATGCCCTTGAGGTTCGGGTCGGCGGCGGCGTACCCGGCGGCGCCGGCGAGGTCGTCGTCCCAGTTGGGGCCGTGGACCGGCCGCATGTCCCGGCCGGTCAGCTGCGACTTGGGGCGGGTGCTGGCGAAGGAGTCCGACAGCGGCGCGGTGGTCAGGCTCCGGTAGTCGTACGTCCACGGCTCGTAGAAGTCGTCGAGCGAGGGCAGTTCGGGGTTGTAGAAGAGGGTGAGCAGCTTGCGCGCCCGGCCGCCCGCTTTGAGCTTCAGCCTGCCCCGGCGGTCCAGGGTCCAGCCGCCCTTCCACTTCTCCTGGTCCTCGTAGCGGCGCGGGTACCCGGCGCCGGGTTTGGTCTCGACGTTGTTGAACCAGACGTACTCGGCTCCCGGCCGGTTGGTCCAGGTCTGTTTGCAGGTGACCGAGCAGGTGTGGCAGCCGATGCACTTGTCGAGGTTCATCACCATGGCCACCTGGGCCATCACCCGTCCGACGGCGGGTTCGCCGCGGGGCCGGGCAGTGGGTCCGCCAGTCATCTGAAGTCGACCTCCTGTGCGCGGCGGCGGATGACGGTGATCTCGTCCCGCTGGTTCCCGGTGGGACCGATGTAGTTGAAGCCGTAGGTGAACTGGGCGTAGCCGCCGATCAGATGGGTGGGCTTGATGAACAGCCGGGTCAGGGAGTTGTCCCCGCCGCCGTGCAGTCCGGAGGTCTCGGTGCGCGGCACGTTCAGGTGCCGGTCCATGGTGTGGTACATGAACACGGTGCCCTCGGGCATGCGGTGGGTGACCACGGCCCGGCAGGCGACCACGCCGTTGCGGTTGTACGCCTCGATCCAGTCGTTGTCGGCGACCCCGATCCGCTCGGCGTCCAGGGGGCTCATCCAGATGCCCGGACCGCCGCGGAAGAGGGTGAGCATGTGCAGGTTCTCCTGGTACTCGGAGTGGATGGACCACTTCGAGTGCGGGGTCAGGTAGCGCACCACGAGCTCCGGGTGTCCCGTCGGGCCGCGGGTGGGGTCGCCGACGTGGGCGAGCATGTTCAACGGAGGCCGGTAGACGGGCAGTTGCTCGCCGAACTCGGCCATCCAGTCGTGGTCGAGGAAGAAGTGCTGGCGGCCGGTGAGGGTGTGCCAGGGTTTGAGCCGCTCCACGTTGACCGTGAACGGCGAGTAACGGCGGCCGCCGGACTCGGTGCCGGACCACTCGGCCGAGGTGATCACGGCGCGCGGCTGGGTGCGGGTGTCCTCGAAGGTGATGCGGTCGCCGGAGCGTTCCTCGGCGAGGTCGGCGAGCGGGACCCCGGTGCGCTCCTCCAGCGCGCGCAGCGACCGCACGGCCAGCCGCCCGTTGGTGGTGCCGGACAGTGCGAGGATCGCCTCGCAGAACTGGTCGTCGCGGGCGATGGAGGGCCGCCCGTCGGCGACGCCGCCGCGCACCGTGCCGTTGCGGGAGCGCAGGTAGGCGATCTCCTCGTCCGGTTTCCAGGTGACTCCCTTGGTGGAGGTGCCCAGGGTCTCCAGCAGGGGTCCCACGGCGGCCATCTTCTCGGCGACCTTGGTGTAGTCGCGCTCGATCACGGTCAGCCGGGGCATGGTGGCGCCGGGGACGGGTTCGCACTCGCCGGCCCTCCAGTCCCGTACCCGGCCGTGCGGCTGGGCCAGTTCGTCCGGGGTGTCGTGGGCGAGCGGGGCCGCGACGACGTCCCGGCGCACTCCGAGGTGGGTCTCGGCCAGGCGGGAGAACTCGGCGGCGACGGTGTGGAAGATGTCGAAGTCGCTGCGGGTCTGCCAGGGCGGTGCGATGGCCGGGCTGAAGGCGTGCACGAAGGGGTGCATGTCGGTGGAGGACAGGTCGTGCTTCTCGTACCAGGTGGCGGCGGGCAGCACCACGTCGGAGAACAGGCAGGTGCTGGTCATCCGGAAGTCGACGGCCACCGACAGGTCGAGTTTGCCGACCGGCGCCCGCTCGCGCCAGGTGACGTCCCTGGGGCGCAGCCCGGGCGGGGTCTCCTCGGCCGTCATCGCGTCGTCGGTGCCCAGCAGGTGCCGGAGCATGTACTCGTGGCCCTTCATCGAGGACGCGAAGAGGTTCGCGCGCCAGATGAGCAGCACCCGGGGGAAGTTGGCCGGGTCGTCGGGGTCCTCGGCGGCGAACCGCAGCCGGCCGGCCTTGAGTTCGTCGACGACGTGGTCGGCGACCTCCTTGCCGGCCCGCTGGGCGTCGTCGCACACGTCCAGCGGGTTGCGGTCGAACGCCGGGTGGGAGGGCATCCAGCCCAGGCGCGCGGCGAGCGCGTTGCAGTCCGGCAGGGTGCGGCCCGCCGGCCGGCCCCGGCCGACCGGGCTGGTGAGCACGTCGGCGGGGAACGCCTCGTAGCGCCACTGGTCGGTGGCCAGCCAGAACAGCGGGGTGCCCACCATGTGCCGGGTGGGGCGCTGCCAGTCCATGCCGAAGGCGAGGTGGAACCAGCCGGTGAGCGGGCGCACCTTCTCCTGGCCGACGTAGTGCGCCCAGCCGCCGCCGTTGACGCCCTGGCTGCCGGTCAGCATCACCAGCGACAGGAACGCCCGGTAGATCTGGTCGGAGTGGAACCAGTGGTTGGTGCCGGCGCCCATCGCGATCATGGACCGGCCGCCGGTGCGCTCGGCGTTGCGCGCGAACTCCCGGGCCACCCGGGCGGCGGCCTCGGCCGGCACCGAGGTCAGGGCCTCCTGCCAGGCCGGGGTGCAGGGCACGCTCGCGTCGTCGTACCCGGTGGGCCACTCGCCGGGCAGGCCCTCGCGCGCCACCGCGTACTGGGCGAGGACCAGGTCGTACACCGTCGTCACCAGGTGGCGGCCGATCCGGGTCGCCGGCACCCCGCGCCGCACCACGCCGCCGGACTCCCCAGGCCCGGTGTCGAAGCGCGGCAGGTCCACCGCCACCGCCTCGCCGCCCGGCCGGGCGTGCAGGGAGAGCAGCGGGTCGACGCCGTCGAGCCGCAGGTTCCAGCGGGGCTCGCCCTCCCGGGACGTCCAGCGGAAGCCGAGCGAGCCGTTGGGCACGACCGGTTCGCCGGTGTCCGCGTCCAGCAGCACGGTCTTGAACTCGGCCGCCTCCTCGTCGCCCCGGCCGGGCAGGTCGGCGGCGGTGAGGAACTTGTCGGGCACGTACGCCCCGGCCGCCCCCTCGCGCTCGCGCAGCCGGACCAGGAACGGCAGGTCGGTGTAGGTCTTGGCGTACTCGGTGAAGCGGGGCACCGGCCGGTCGCGGTGGAACTCGGTGAGGATCACGTGCCCCATGGCCATGGCGAGCGCGCCGTCGGTGCCGGGGGCCGCCGCGAGCCAGTCGTCGGCGAACTTGGTGTGGTCCCCGTAGTCCGGGGAGACCACCACGACCTTCTGCCCCCGGTAGCGGGCCTCGGTCATGAAGTGGGCGTCGGGGGTGCGGGTGATCGGCAGGTTGGTGCCCCACACGATCAGGTAGCCGGCGTTCCACCAGTCGCCGGACTCCGGTACGTCGGTCTGGTCGCCGAACACCTGCGGCGAGGCCATCGGCAGGTCGGCGTACCAGTCGTAGAACGAGGAGATCGTCCCGCCGATCATCGACAGGTAGCGGGTGCCCGCCGCGTACGAGGCCATCGACATCGCCGGGATCGGCGAGAAGCCGACGATGCGGTCGGGCCCGTACCGCTTGACCGTGTGCACCTGCGCAGCCGCCACCAGCTCGGTGACCTCCTGCCAGGTGCAGCGCACGAAGCCGCCCTTGCCGCGGGCGCGTTTGTACGTGGCGCACCGCTCGGGGTCGGAGGTCAGCCACTCCCACGCGTCGACGGGGTCGGCGGTCCGGGCGCGGGCCCGCCGCCACAGCTCCAGCAGGGGTGCGCGGACATAGGGGTAGCGGATCCGGGTGGGCGAGTAGGTGTACCAGGAGAACGACGCGCCCCGCGGGCAGCCCCGGGGCTCGTACTCGGGCGAGTCGGGACCCACGGTCGGATAGTCGGTCGCCTGAGTCTCCCAGGTGATGATGCCGTCCTTGACGAACACCCGCCAGGAGCAGGAGCCCGTGCAGTTCACCCCGTGGGTGGAGCGCACCTCCCGGTCGTGCCGCCATCTCTCCCGGTAGAACTCCTCCGCCGCCCGTCCTCCGTCCCGGTACAGGATCCGCCGGTCGGGCGACTGCTCCCCGGGGAAGAAGTACTGCGCCGAACGCATCAGTCGCTCGAGCGCCTCACCAGAGCGGTCGGTGCTCACACCCTCGCCTTTCTTGCGCCATGACGCGTCCGACCCGCCGGGCCGCATACGGTGGAAGGGGCCCGCGGGACCGCGGAACAGCCGGTCCCCCCGGCCTCGCGGGGCGGGGACGGAACCGGCCATGGCCAGTCTTCGCCGCCCGCCACCGTCGCCGCAAGCGGCCGATCGCGCGAACGCGAATCGGCCGGGCCCGGTCGCGGGGCCGGGGGCCTGCCGGCAGGGCGCGCGAAACGCGCGAAACGATCGGGCCCGGTCGTGAGGCCGAGGGCCTGCCGGCGGGGGACGACGGCCGGGCCGGGGGCCGGCGTCCCGTGGCGGGCGTAGGTTGTCCGTGCCGGGGCACTGGGGCGGTGGGACCGGTTCGGTCCTGGCGGGAGGTGCTGGCATGGCGGACGAACCGCGGCGGCCGGAACCGGAGGCGGCGGCCGAGGAGAGCGGGGCCTTCGCGGAGCTCAGCGCACAGGTCCGGCACCTGGCCTTCGGCCAACGCCGGCTCCGCCGACTGCTGGACGCGGTGGTGGCCATCAGCGCCGACATGGACACCCGGACCGTGCTCCAGCACATCGTGGACGCGGGCACCGACCTCGTCGCCGCCCGCTACGGCGCCCTGGGGGTGCTCGGGGAGGGCGGCGACTTCGTCGACCTGCTCACCGTCGGTGTGGACGCGGAGCGGCTCCTGGCCGCCTCCGGCCTGCCGCAGAGCCACGGCCTGCTGGGCACCCTGATCACGGAGCGCAGGCCCCTGCGGGTCGACGACATCGGGGCGGACCCCCGCTCGGTGGGCTTCCCGCCCGACCACCCGGTGATGAAGACGCTGCTCGGAGTGCCCCTGACGGTGCGCGGCACGGTCTACGGCAACCTCTACCTGGCCGACAAGCTGGACGGCACCTCGTTCAGCGACGACGACGAGGCGCTGCTGGCCGCGCTGGCCAGCGCCGCGAGCGTCAGCATCGAGAACACCCGCCTGTACGAACACCTCAAGCGGACCGCCGAGCAGTTCCAGCGCCGGCTGCTGCCCGTCCTGCCCGATCTGGGCCCCCTGCGGGTGGCGGCCCGCTACCAGCCGGCGTCCGAGGTGCCCCGGCTGGGCGGGGACTGGTACGACGCCATGGTCCTGCCGGACGGGGCGGTCTTCGTGGTCGTCGGCGACGTCACCGGGCACGATGTCGAGGCGGCGCCGATGATGGGGCAGATCCGCAACATGCTGCGGGCCCTGGCGTGCGACCGGGGCGGGCCGCCGAGCCTGATCGTGCGGAAGCTGGACCGCGTGCTGGCCCGGTTCGGCGACCCCACGGCGGCCACGCTGGTGGCGGCCCGGATCGAGGGCGGGCCGGACGCCGGGTACACGGTGCACTGGACCAACGCCGGGCATCCGCCGCCGCTGCTGCTCATGGCCGACGGGGCGGTGCACCGGCTGGCTCCGGAGCCGCACGGCATCCCCGTCGGCGTCGATCCGGCGCTGCCCCGCCCCGACCACCGCCACCCGCTGCCCGCGGGAAGCACCCTGCTGATGTTCACCGACGGCCTGATCGAACGCCGCCGGCAGGACATCGACGTCGGGTTGCGGGACCTGGCCGAGCGCGCCTCCGGGCTCTCCGCGGCCCCGCTGCGCCGGCTGTGCGACACGCTGGTCGACGGGGAGCCCGTGTACGACGACGACGTGGCCCTGCTGGCGCTGCGGGTGCCGTCGGACGGGGCGGCGGCGTAGCCGGCTCGCCCGGCTCCCGGAGCGGTCGCCGTCGGGCCCGGTCGGCGGACCGCCGGTCCTCGGGCCCGGTTCCGACCGGCCTGCGCCCCGGTCCCGGCGGGCCGGCCGCTCCCCCGGCTCAGCCGTCCGAGCGCTTGCCGTCGCCGAGCCACTCGGCCAGGACGGCGGCCTGGCTGTGGTCCACGTCCTTGGTCGCGGTCAGCAGCGTGAGCCGGTCGTGGGCGGCGAGGTCGCGCAGCCGGCCGGCCGCCTCCCGGTGCCCGGCGTCGCGCAGCTCGGCGAGGTAGCGCCGGCGGAACTCGGCGAACCGGCCGGGCTCGTGGCCGTACCAGCGGCGCAGGTCGCTGGAGGGGGCGACGTCGCGCAGCCACTCGTCCAGGTGGGCGTCCTCCTTGCGCATCCCGCGCGGCCAGACCCGGTCGACGAGCACGCGCTTGCCGTCCTGCGGCGAGGTGTCCTCGTAGACGCGGCGGTAGGTGATCTGCTTGGCCATGAGGGTGCCTTCCGTGTCGTTCGGACGGGAACGGGCGGTGCGACGGGCCGCGTCCGCCCTGTCGCGGCCCTAGGACGGACAGCCGGGGTCCGGGTCCCCGGAGTCCGGTCTGTCGCCGGCGTCGGCGTGCGGCGGCGGGTCGAAGTGGACGGTGATCTTCTGGAAGCCCTTGAAGGACTCCGTGGCCGCGTAGGAACGGTAGGCCCGCTGGTCGCCGGCGGTCAGGTGGACGCGGTCGGTGAACGGGCTGAGCAGGCTGCGGGGCCACAGCCGCATGCACCGCACCGCGCTGATCTCCGCCGTGAAGACGTACACCAGCGCCCCCAGGTAGATCCACGCCAGCAGGCCGAGCACGATGCCGAACAGGCCGTACGTCGCGGTGGCGCCGTGCAGCACGTGGTCGACGTAGTACGTGCCGCCCCACAGCAGCCCCTGCCAGGCGCACGCCGCGCCCAGCGCCGGGCCGTACATCACCCGCAGCGGCAGCCGGCGCCGGGTCAGCAGCCGGTAGCTGCCGACCAGCAGCGCGGCGTACAGCAGGACGCCCAGCAGCCCGGCGGCGACGCGCACACCGACCTGGAGCCGGGCGCCGAACAGCCCCGACGCCCACTCCGCGGCGGTGGACAGGGCCGTGGCCACGCACAGGCCGAGCGCGAGCAGGGTCAGGAACTTCAGGCCCCGCCAGCGCGAGTGGAACGGATCGGGGCGGGCGTGCCTGGGCACCGCGAAGATCTTGTTCAGGGCGTGCTGGGCGGCCTGCGCCACGTTGAGCGCGCCGTAGGCGCTGCCGACCACGCCCACCGCGACGGCGACGGCGCTGCCGTGGAAGGAGTGGATGTTGCTGCCTATCTGATCCCCGATCACCGGGAACTCGCTCAGGGCCGAGTGCAGCACCGCCTGTTGCAGGTGCGGGCTGCTGCTCAGCACGGCGCTGAGGACCGCGACGAGGAACAGCAGCAGGGGGAAGAGCGCCAGGAACCCGTAGTACGTCAGCAGCGCGGCCAGGTACGCGGCCTGGTCGTCGTAGAACTTGTAGACCACGGCCAGCGGCAGCCCCGCCCAGCGATGCCGCCGCTGGTAGGCATCCAGTCGGGCCAGCACGTCCATGCGCTCTCCCACACCGTCGGCCGTGGCTCCGCTCACCCCGGCCGCCACCGGTTCCAGGTGCCCTGGCCAGGCGGTTCCATGCGGGACGGCGGGTGCCGGTCGCGGCTGCCGGGGCGGTTGGGCACGGTGTGCGCGGTTACTCCGTCCCCATGGACACCAACGAGGACAGCAGGCCGCTCGCCCTGGTGACCGGGGCTTCCGGCGGGATCGGATACGAGCTGGCCCGGCAGTTCGCCGAGCACGGGTACGACCTCCTGGTCAACGCCGAGGACGACCGTCTCGACCACGCCGCGCAGCGGCTGCGGGAGACCGGCGCGGAGGTGCGGGCGGTGCGGGCGGACCTCGGGGACCCGGCGGGGGTGGACCACCTGGTGGCCGCCACGACGGGGCTGGAGGTGGACGTGGCCGTGCTCAACGCGGGCGTGGGCCGGGGTGGCGCCTTCGTCGACACCGACCTGGCCGACGACCTCTGCGTGATCGACCTGAACGTCACCTCGACGGTCCGGCTCGCCAAGCCGCTGCTGCGGGACATGGCGGCCCGGGGCGCGGGCAGCCTGGTGTTCACGTCCTCCGTCGCCGCCGCCATGCCGGGCCCCTTCCAGTCGGTCTACAACGCCTCGAAGTCCTTCGTGCAGTCCTTCGCGCAGGCGTTGCAGGACGAGGTGAAGGACACCGGGGTGGCCGTCACCGTGTTCATGCCCGGACCGACCGACACGGACTTCTTCCGGCGGGCCGGGATGACCGACACCAGGATCGGCAGCGGGGCCAAGGACGACCCGGCGCAGGTCGCCGAGCAGGCCTACGAGGCGGTGGCGAAGGGCCGGAAGAAGGTGGTCACCGGCTCGCTGAGGACGAAGGCGCAGGGCGCCGCCGCCAAGGTGCTGCCCGACAGCGCCAAGGCCGCCGCGCACCGCAGGATGGCCGAGCCGGGGACGGCCGGCGACGAGGAGCGGGAGTAGGCGCGCGTCCCCGGGACCCGGCCCGGCGCCCGGCCGGGTCCCGGGGACGCGCGTGCCCGGCGCCCGGCCGGCGCGCGCGGGCGTACGCCCCCGCGCTCAGCGTTTCGGCCGGTGTCCGGCGGGCGGTTCCGGGTCCCGGTCCGAGGCCGGCCAGACGTACGGCAGGTCGTCCGGCACGCCCGGGAACAGCGGGGCGTACCGGTCCGGGTCCTTGCGCACCAGTGCCGAGCGGTGGCTGAGGTGCAGCGCCTCGTCGCCGAGCCAGGGCGGCAGCTCGCCCGCGGCCGCCAGTTCCTCCTGGCCGCGCACAGCGGCGCCGGGACGGTGGGCGGCGAGGTCGGCGACGAGCGTGGCCGCGCAGCTGTCCTGGTGGCCGTGGTCCCGCCAGACCCGGCAGACGTCCAGTCCGTACCGCACCAGCGCCTCCTCGTAACCGGCCCACATGCGCACCGCCGGATGCCGGCGCCATCCGTAGCCGGGCACGGTCAGGCCGCGCAGCACCTGCAACGCCTCCACCCGCTGCTTGCCCAGCCGGCGGCTGTCGAGCACCAGCGCGGACTCGGTGAAGCCCGGATACGGCAGGAAGGTCTGCATGGGGTCCGTCCGTGGTGGGTCGAAGGGGCGCGAGGAGGTCCGGGGCGGCCCCGTACCCGGGGCCGGCCGGCTCTCACCGGGGTCGTTCCCGAAGGGCCGGCCGGGGTCCCGCTCGAAGGCGCCGCCGGGGGCCGCGTCAGGGGGCCGGCCCGGGTCCCCTCGGGCAGTCTTCCGTCTTCCCGCCGGCGCGCGCCCGGTGTTGCGCCGCCCGGCCCAACCCACTGGACCCAAGGGGTGCGGGGCGCGTGAGCGGTGTGCCGGCGGTGGAAGGGATGGCGCACACGCGAACCCGAGGAGTCCGGATGCCCGATGCCGTGGCCGAGGACGGCGTTGACCGCGCCGCCGCCGAGGACGGCGCCCGCCCCGCCGGCCGTGGCCCGGCGGGCTTCGAGCAGCTGAGCGCGGTGGCCGACGCCGTCCTGTACGAGGGCTACCTGCTCTACCCCTATCGCCGCTCCTCGCCCAAGAACCGGGTCCGGTGGCAGTTCGGGGTGCTGCTGCCCCGCGACTGGGTTGAGCGGGACGGCCCGGTCGTGCCCGGCGTCTCCGGCTCCGCCGACTCCTGGTACCAGCGGACCGAGTGCCTGCTGCGGATCCGCCGGCCCGACGCCGTCCTGCGGGTGCGGGTGCGCTGTCTGCAGATGCAGCACAAGCAGGTCGAGGAGGCGGGACCGGACGGCGGCCACCGCCCCGTGGGGTCGCTGCGGACGGCCGACGGCGCCACGCACCTCACCTTCGACGAGGCGGTGCCGTGCGAGACCGGCCTCACCGTGGCCCTGGACGACCTGCTCCGGCGGGAGCACACCGCGCCGGCCGGCGCGCCGGCCGGGACGGAGACCGACCCGTTGCCCTCGGGCGCCGGCCGGGTGGTACGGCGACGGGAGGAGATCCGGGCGAGCACGACGCTCACGGCCGAACCCCTCGCGGAGAACCTGGTCCGGCTGCGGGTGCGCACCGAGAACACGGGGCGGGCGGCGGACCCCGGCGTCCCGCGCGAGGAGGCGCTGCGCCGGGCGCTCATCGCGACGCACACGCTCGTCGGCGGCGAGGGCGTGGAGTTCGTGTCGCTGACCGACCCGCCCGCCGAGCTGGCGGAACAGGCGGGCCGGTGCCGCAACGAGTTCACCTTCCCGGTCCTCGGCGGCGAACCGCCGGCCGGCGAAGCCTTCGGGCCGTGGGCGTCCGGCCAAGGCACCGGGCCGGCGCTGCTCTCCTCGCCGATCATCCTGCCCGACCATCCGCGGATCGCTCCGGAGAGCCCCGGCGATCTGCACGACGCCGGGGAGATCGACGAGATCCTCACGCTGCGCACGATGCTCCTGACCGACGAGGAGAAGGCCGAGGCCCGCGCCACCGACCCGCGTGCCGCCGAGATCCTCGACCGGGTCGACAGCATGCCCCCGGAGGTCTTCGCCCGCCTGCACGGCGCCATCCGCTCGCTGGCCCCGGCCGACGGCGCCGCCGGGCCGGCGGCCGCCGGCGCCGGACGGCCCGCCTGGTGGCAGGAGGGCGGCGACGACGGTCTGTCCCCGACGACCGACACGGTGCCGGTGGCCGGTGTGCGCGTGGGCGGCGGCAGCCGGGTCCGGCTGCGGCCCCGGGCCCGCGGCGGCGACGTCCAGGACATGTTCCTCGCCGGACGCACCGCCCGGGTCGCCGCCGTCTTCCACGACGTGGACGGCAGCGTGCACCTCGCCGTCACCCTCGACGACGACCCGGCGGCCGAACTGCACACCTGGTACGGCCGCTTCCACTACTTCCGGCCCGACGAGCTGGAGCCGCTCGACGGACCCGAGCCCGCGGCGTCCGCTCCCTGACGGATGCCGCGCGCAGCGCGCACCACCCCCACCCACGGAACACGCACAGCGAGGGACAGCAACCCAGATGACCGCA
>NZ_JBIBUK010000036.1:0-59193 GCF_043079345.1 Streptomyces sp. NPDC015220
CCGACGTCCCGGCACCCCCGGCCGCGACCGAGCCACAGCAGGCCGGCGGAGACGGGGACGGAGCCGGAGGCGGAAACGGAGACGGAGACGGAGCCGCGGCGGGGGGTGGTGGTTCCGAGGAGAAGGAGACCAAGGCTCCGGAGAAGACCGCGGCGACCGCCGTCCAGCAAATGGCCGCGGAGGAACCGGGCAAGCGGCACATCTGCTACCGGATCTATGTGGCGGACCAGGGCTGGTCCGACGCCGTGTGCGACGGCGAAACAGCGGGCGAGGAGGGCTCGGGGAAGCCGACCACGGCCGTCAACATCGCCGTGTCCGGAACCAAGGGCACGTCCAGCGCCGCCTACGTCTACGACCCCGCGTCGACCAATGGCGAGGGACACTTCCCCGACCCGTGGGCGAGTGCCACCGACGGCGTCGACAACTACGTCGGCAGTACCGAGAAGGACGCCCCGCACATGCTGGGATTCACCATCAACGTCGACGGTGGCGCCGGCACCGTCTGCCAGAACTCCTACGTCCACAACGACACCTGGATCGGCCTGGCGTGCGACGACCCCGGCACCGGGTTCGACTTCACCTACGTCGGCACCCACGACAACGACTTGTGGATCGAAGCGGTCAGGCTCACGGTGTGATCCGAACCGTCCACCGGCGACTGCCGGCCGGCCGCGCACCACGCGCGGGCGGCCGGCAGTCGCCGTCCGACCGCTCAAGCGGAGTCCTCCCGCGCTCTTCCACCTCGTCACAGCGGCGAGGTGGCAGAGGCGCATGGACTTCCTCGGCTCCACTGATCCGGGCGAGATCGTGAGCGGGGCCGCTGCGGAGCGACCGGACTGAGCGCCGGCAGGCGGGGAAGATGAGTACGGCGACTCAGGCCGGACTGATGCTTCGCCTCCGACGATGAAGATCGACGTCATCGAGATCCGAAGACCGCTCCGTGCTCAGCCGCATCGCCGACAGCGTGCCCGGCCACATGCTCGCAACCGGTTCCCTTGCCGGGTGGCCCGGGGCGTCGGCCATGGCGGGGCGGTGCGCTGGCCATCACCCTGGTGTACCTGGTGGTCCGGGCTTCTCGGTGCGCGGTGCGCGGTGCGCGGTGCGCGGTGCGCGCCGGAGCCCCGGGGAACGCTTCGGGTCCCGCAGCGTTCCCCGGGCGTGATCGGCGCTCACCAACGCCTCGACGAGCGTCGGGCGGTGAACGATTGAGTGGCGTGTCAGCGCCCGACGGGCTGCCGACCGGGTGAACAGGGCGCACAACGGACTCGGACCGGCCACTCGGTTCCACCGGTACAGGTGCGTGCCGAGCGAGGCCAACTCGCCCTTGCCGAACGTGTCTTGAAAGGGTGATGCGAGGAGCTCGCCGACGAACGCGTCTCGACCGCGCCGGGCTGGGCACGGCCCGACTGGGGCGATCACCGCGCCGGGCTGGGCACGGCCCGACTGGGGCGATCACCGCGCCGGGCTGGGCACGGCCCGACTGGGGCGATCACCGCGCCGGGCTGGGGCACGGTCCGACTGGGGCGATCCTTCGGTGCTGCTGCCGCCCGCTGAGCTCCGCTGCCGGACCGGCCGCCGGGTTCGGCTCAGCCGGCTGCGACGCCGTGCAGGACATTGCGGACCAGTTGGGCCGCGAAGTCCTCGGTGAGCGGCTGGCCGGGGAGCAGCAGGCGGTGGTAGCAGGCGCCCCAGAGCTGGTCGACCAGCACCTGGGGGTCGGTGCCGGCGCGCAGCTGGCCCCGCGCGAGGGCCTGCCTCATGGCCTGCACGGCGAGCTCGCGCCGGGGCGCGGAGTAGCGATCCCGGAGGGCGGCGGACAGGTCGGGGTCGGTCTGCGCCTGGCCGACGAGCTCGGCGACGACCCGGCCGGCCGGCGTCTCGGTGAGCAGCCGGACGAACGCGCGCACCTGTGCCGTCAGATCGGCCTCGATGTCACCGGTGTCGGGGAAGGCGAGGGTGGACTCCACGGCGTGGAAGTAGCCGTCGAGCGCGAGTGTCCCCCGGGAGGACCACCACTTGTAGAGGGTCGTCTTGCTGACCGCGGCCTCCTGCGCCACCCGCTCGATGGTGAAGGCCGCCATGCCGTCGCGCAGCAGAAGCGCCCCGGCGGCGGCGAGCACGTCGGCGCGCACCTCGTCCGCGGGCCGCCGCCCCCGTCCGCGCCGTGCCGGCGCGTCCGGCGCCCCTTCCGCCCGATCCCGCACCGTGGTGCCTCCTGCCGTTGATTGGTCGCGCACCGACTCTGACATATGGACGCGCCGTCCACAATCTGATTATATGGACGCAGCGTTCATTATTGAGCCTGTCACCTCACGAGGGGGAGTCCCATGCCCGAGCCCACACGTGTCTCGCTGGTCACCGGAGCGTCCGGCGGCATCGGCCGCGCCGTCGCAGAGCGGCTGGCCGCGGCCGGGACGGCGGTCGGCGTCCACTACGCCGGCAACTCCGCCGCCGCGCAGGAGGTTGTCGCCGCGATCGAAAGGCGCGGCGGGCGGGCCGTCGCCGTCCGGGGAGACGTCGCCGACGAGACCGCCATGGGCCAGGCGTTCGACACGGTGGAGAAGGCGTTCGGCGGGCTCGACGTCGTCGTGCACACCGCCGGCGTGATGACCCTCGGGCCCGTCGCCGAGTTCGACCTGGACGCCCTGGACCGCATGCACCGCACCAACATCCGCGGCACCTTCGTCGTCGCCCAGCAGGCCGCACGCCGGGTCCGGGCCGGTGGCGCCATCGTCACCTTCTCCACCTCCGTCACCCGGCTCGCCGCTCCGGGCTACGCCGCCTACGCCGCGAGCAAGGGGGCCGTCGAGGCCATGACGCTCGTCCTGGCCCGCGAGCTCCGCGGGCGCGACGTCACGGTCAACGCGGTGGCGCCCGGCCCGACGGCCACCCCCCTCTTCCTCGACGGCAAGGACGAGGCGACGGTGGAGAGGCTGGCGGCGCAGGCTCCCCTGGAACGCCTGGGCACGCCCGAGGACATCGCCGAGACCGTCGCCTTCCTGGCCGGGCCGGGCCGCTGGGTCAACGGCCAGGTCCTCTTCGCCAACGGCGGCATCGCCTGACGGCTCGGTCCGGCGGCGTTCCGAGGCAGGAGCCGACCGTGTCGCGCGTCTTCATCACCGGCTCCACCGACGGAATCGGCGGCGCAGCGGCCAGCACCCTCCTCGACGAGGGACACGAGGTCGTCCTCCACGCCCGTGACCAGGACTGAGCGGCCTCCCTCGCCGACCTGTCACCGCGCGCCGCGGGAATCGTCCGGACCGGGCCCGACTGGTGGGCGTGGGTCCCCGCGGGGCGGGTGGGTGTTACGGCAGGGGGGCGAGGGGGATGTCGATGTAGGACTCGTTGTCCTCGGGGGAGGTGATCTCGAGGGCGGAGGGAACGGTGTCGTCGTCCGCGAAGAACGGGTCGTAGCTGTCGATGATGAGCTGCAGCTGGCGGCCCTTGGCGAGGACGTAGTGGGCGGGCTGGAGGCGGAACGTCACTGTGGCGGCCTGCTGGTCGGTGAGTGTGTAGGGGGCGTGGGTGATGATGGCGGCCCGGCCGGTGGCGGGGTCGCAGTCCAGCAGGTAGGCGATGAAGGTGGCGTTCTTCGTCTGCGGCTTCACGGTGACCCTGGCCTCCAGGTCGCCCTGGACGCGCATGGGCTGCTCCAGCGGCGCGGTCGTCCAGACGGCGGCGACATCGCGTTTGATGTCGGCGGTCTTGTAGACGTGGGGCAGCCCGACACGCTCCGTCAGACCGGTCTTGATGAGCTTGGGGGCGACGACGACCCCGGTGTCCGGACCGGCGGCCTGCACGGAGCGGGTCCAGCCGGCCTGCGGCCGGCCCTGCGCCATGGGCGCGTCCTGCTGCCCGGCCGGCACGGCGCCGAGGTGGAAGCGCTGCATCGGCAGAGCGTAGCCCGCCCAGTCGGGGTGGGTGAGGTCGGACAGGAGGTTGTGCATGTACTCCGAGCGGATGCCGTACTGCGGCTCCGCGCCGTCGCCGGCCCTGCCGCCGAGGTGATGGTCCATCCAGCGGTAGGTCATCTCGGTGGGCTTGGAGATGGCGCCGAACAGGCCGGGCATCTCGCCGTTGCCGTGGTCGCCGATCTGCACCAGCAGCGATTTGGGGCCCCGCAGCTCGGTGAAGAGGTCGACGACGGCGGGCACGGAGAAGATCGTCTCGTGCCAGTAGGTGGTCATCAGGACCGGCAGCTTGCGGTCGTTGTAGGTCTTCAGGTGCTGCATCGGCGAGCGGAGGCGGGCGAACTCCTTGACCTCGTCGTCGATGACGTTGTCGCGGATCTTCTTGATGATCTCCTGGAACTCTGCCGAGCAGCGCTCCTCGTGGAACAGGGCCACGAGCGCCTCGAACGCCTTGATGTGCCGGGTGCCGTTCTCGAAGAGCGAGGTGAACAGGTCGCCCCATGCGCTGGCGCCGGCGACGGCCTTGACACGGGAGTCCTCCGCGGCCAGCAGCAGGCTGGTCCCGGCGCCGTAGGAGGCGCCGAAACAACCGATCCGGTCCTCGTCGACGCCTTCCAGCGCGTCGAGCCAGTTGAGGATCTCGACGCCGTCGGCGACGTCCTGGGGCCCGGCGACCTGGATCTCGCCCTCGGAGCGAGCCAGGCCGCGCTGGCTGTAGGTCAGGACGGCGTAGCCGCCGAGCGTCCAGCGCGGGATCGTGCCGAAGTACGCCAGTCGGCCGAAGTCGTTCAGCGGGGCGGGCATGACGATGGCAGGGCAGGTCTGCCCCGGAGCGAGGCCGCGTGGCATGCTCAGCCCGGCGTCGATCCGGGTCCCGTCCGACATGACGATGGGGAACTCACGGTAGTCCGCGATCTCCGCCTGCACCTCGAAGGTGTCGGCAAGACCCCACTGGTCGAGCATGCCGATCCGGCGCGGCGACGGGTCGAGCAGCGCCACGCGGATCGCCTCCAGCATGGCGACGTGGTCGGGGCTGAGAGCGAACGGGTTCTCCGGGAATCCGTTGACCGGCATGGAAGTTCCGCCTTCCGCGGCAGTGTTCTCTGACGGGTTGTCATAAACATGGTCGTGCCGGTGTGATCATTTCCGGAGAGCGAATCGCGCCCGCCACTCGAACGAGTGGTGGCCGGCTGTTCATACCCCGAACGCGACGATGCCGGATTCCGCGCTCGGCCAGACAGACGTTCTTCTGCTCGGACTGCTGCCGACGACCAGCGTGAGCACCCCGAGCGCCGGTCACACCAGTCTTTCGAGATGTGTGTTCCAGCCGGCGGAAGCTCCGTGGATCCGCGTGTGCCGGCCGTTGTGCCGTGGCGGGCCGGCCGCGCCGGGACGCGCAGGAGCCGCTGTCCGCCGCTGCTCGCGGGTGGAGATGGCTGAAAAGACAGGTATCAGGCATATGATCGTTCAGATAGCTGCAGGTCGGAGGCGGTGCGACGAGATCCACGCGACCCCACCGGGCAGCGCCGGGGATCGGTGTGGCCTGTTCCCGAAGCGGTGTGCGACATGGGCAAGGGGAGGGGCGTTGTGGGAAGCCACACACGTGGACCCGGGGAGTACGTCAGGCCCGAAGGCCGCATCCTGCTGGACGACTACGGCCGACCGGACGGGGAGTACTACGCCTCCGGGACGTACCACCACCAGGCGTCGCTCGTCAGGCTTCAGGCCGGTCAGAGGATCGAGGCCGAGCTCGTGCCCGAGCCGTACAATCCCTGGGACGCCCGGGCGGTGGCCTACGACGTGGACGGGCGGCGGGCCGGTTACCTGCCCGCGAGCGCCGCGAGGATGTGGCATGACGTCGTACGGGCGTGGAACGCGGCCGGCTTCGCTCTGTACGTCCGTGCGGAAGTCAACGTCTGGGAGGGCGGCGGTGATGCCCGGTTCGGTCTCACCGTGCCCAAGTGGGACTGGGCGACCCTCCTGGCCCTGGCGGTGACCGCCGGACTGCGGACCGATTGGGAAGCGGCGGCGGACGGGCTGACCGAGCGGCAGCGGCTGCTGATGCGGGAGGACGGCGGCTACACCCCTGACGAGTCCGTTCTGAAGGTGCTGCTGCGCAAGCGCGAGCAGTACCCCATGTTCCGGTGGGGCGGGAAGGGCGACGGTGGTCTGGGTGAACGGATGCCCTTCTGGTACGGCTACTTCGTCCGGGAGGACATCCGGGAGGAGCGGGACCGTCTCCGTTTCGCCCGGTCCCTGAAAGCGGACCTCCTTCGCGGCTTCAAGGACGAGGTCAGGCGGCGCAAGCAGCAGGAGCGGGAGGGGACGCGTCTGCTGCGCCGGGAACACGCCGAGAAGGCACTCCGGCTGCACGGTGAGGGTCTGCCGGTCCGGGACATCGCCGCGGAGCTCGGCCTGACGCCCAAACAGGCCGAAGGCGTCCTGTACCGGGCCCGCAAGGAGGCGGGAGCCATGCTCAATCGCAACGAGGACCTGCAGAACGAGAGGCGCCTCGCGGCGGCGGAGGCTCTTCGGCACAAGCGGTCCGGAATGGCGAGGGCGCAGATTGCACGCGTCATGGGCCGCTCCGTCGACTCGGTGAAGGAGCTGCTGCAGGACGCGGTCTTCTACGAAGACCCGGGCAGCCTCCCAGAGCGGCTGGACCTCGCGCGGCGCTGCGCCGAACTACGCGGCACGGGCCTGGTGAAGAACGAGGTGATGAAGAAGCTGGGCGTCACCGGAGCGAAGGCCCTGAGGGCGTTCCGGGACGCCTCCTTCCTGGAGAGCAGCACGCGCGTGGAGCAGAACGAGGCCGTCCGGGTCCCTGGCTGACGCGTGCTGTCCGACGCGATGACGCAGGGCTCGGCACCCATGGGGCCAGTGGCGGAAGGGACCAACCCGTGAACATCCGCCATGTGCTTCCAACTCGAGAAGGACCGATCGCCGAAGTGCCGGACATGATTCACTCGGCGGACAGCGGCCCCCGCGGCAAAAGCGGAACAGTCGATATCCCTTGTGGTGATCGGAACGGGCGGGGAGTACGCGGACGAACCGGGGGTATTCCGAGGCGGCCATGGACCGTGACACGGGCCGGCGCCTGACCAGGGACGCCGCCCGTCGCCGAAGGGACACCGATGCGAGGACGACTTCCCCGTGCCCGCTTGATGCTGACGCTCGCGGCCCTGCTGGGCCTGTCGCTCGGCGCCGCGCCCGCGACGCAGGCCGCGCCGGCGGACGAGGGCACCGCATTGCCGATCGCCTACCACTGCGATCTCGCCGTGGACCCGCTGCACAAGCAGGTGTTCATCTCCGACTACACCACGGGCAGCGTCCTGGTGGCCGACTACCAGGGCCGTCTGGTCCGCACGATCAAGAACCTGCCGGGCGTGTGCGACCTGGAGCTGTCCGCCGACTCCCGCACGCTGTACGCGCCGCTGGTGCTCGGCGACGCCATCAGTGTCATCGACACCGGTACCGCCCAGCAGCGCGCACGCTACGCCACCGGTGCCGGCACCGCGCCGCGCCACGCGGCGTTGAGCGGCCGGACACTGTTCTTCGGGTACGGAGAGCAGTGGGAGGCGAGCATCGGCTCGCTCACACTCGGCACCTCCACCCCGCAGGTGCGTCTGGGGCTCATACCCGAGGGCGACTTCAGCGGCGCGCCGCTCCTGGTCACCTCGTCGGCAGCGCCGGGTACGCTCGTCGCCGGGGACGAGAACACCTCTCCGACCCAGCTCTCGGTGTACGACGTCTCCGGGGGGAGTCCCGTGCTGCGCACGACGGTGAGTGGTCCCGGCGGCGCATCCAACTTCAGCGACCTGGCCATCACGCCGGACGGCAAGACGCTGCTGACCGCGTCCGGGGCGCCGTACCACCACCCGTCGTTCCGGCTGCCGGACCTGACCGAGGGCCACACGTATCCCAGCACGTCGTACCCCGACGCCGTCGCGGTCTCCTCGCGCGGCGACGTCGCAGCCGGGGTGGAGAGCATCGAGCCCGACCCGGACGTGTACCTGTACCGGGCCGGTGCCGACTCCCCCTACCGCACGGTGTCCCTCGCCCCCGCCACCGGTTACGACGCCGGATACCTGCGGCCCCACGGCCTCGCATGGACTCCTGACGGAACCCGCCTGTTCGCGATCAGCGGGCACAACGACGAGGAGAACCTGCGTCTCGTGGTCATACCGGCAGCGAACGAGGCGACGGCCGGCTAGAAGGCGCATGAAGACCGTGCTGAGGGGTCGTCCGGCCGTAGGCCGGGCGGCCGCTTGGTCTACGCGGTGGCCGGGTCGGTCGTCCGGGCGCTGTCGGTGCGGGTGTGTCCGAGGTTGGTCGCGTCCGGCTTCAGGCGCCCGAGTGTCGTGCATGCGTCAGGCATTCGCCATGTGGTGGGACGCGGATACGCCGAGTCGTTGCCCGCGTCCCCACGGTTGGCCGAACCCGCGCCACGGTCCGGGGCGGGGGCCGGTGTGCGACGTACGGTCCGTCCCCGCCGCGGGTGATCAGGGCTCAGCGGGCCGAGCTCGGCGCGGTGAAGGTCTGCACGAGGTGGGTGAAGGGGCTTTTCCTCCCCGGGTAGTAGGCCTTCACGTCCGCATCCAGCTCCACGGAGGTGCAGTCCGCCGGCGTCTCCACGGACGTGTTCGTCTCGTCGGGCTCGATTCCGCCCAGGCTTCCGGACCGGCCCCACGAGTCACCTCCGGGCCGGTGGCACGTCACCGAGCCGTCGACGTCCCACGACACCGGGAGCCGCACGGTGGCCACCGTCCAGCGAGGAGCGGTCGTCACCAGCCGCCCGGCGGTGAAGTCGAAGCTCGCCGTGGCCGCCTTCTCCTGGACGACGGCGGGAAGGACGAGGAAGGCCGACGCGCCGTCCTTGCTGCAATCGCGAAGATGATCACCGGGATCCGCTCCGCGTATGCGGCCGGGGAGGGGAGCGTGGATCAGCACCGCTCGGTGAAGGCCCTGCCGTCCGCGATCCGGGACCGCGGCAGGGCCGCTTCGGTGCCCGTGCGGGCGCCCGCCCCCACCGGTCCGGCGGCGGCCCGAAGGTGGCCGACGTTGCACTTGTCCGGCGCCGCCCACCGCGCGCTTCAATGGACCTCAATGGCACACCGGTAGGGGTGATCGGAGGAACAATGAGAAAGAGACTCGGAGTTGCCCTGGCCGCGGGCCTCGCAGCCACAGCCGCGTCCGTCGTCCCGGCCGCGGCGGCCGGCTCGGTCTCCGCGCCGTCCGCAGTGTCGGCTGATCCCTCCTCCTGGACGAATCTGACCATTGCCAAGACCGGCACGAGTTGGACCGGCAGTCTGAACAAACAGGTCACCCTTCAGTGCGAGCCCACCGGCGGGACCCACCCCACGCCCGAGGACGCCTGCACCGTACTCATCGCCGTCAACGGGCAGTTCGACAAGCTCCCGCGTGCCTCGGGCGGCGGCTGCGGAGGAGTCTGGATGCCCGTCACCGTCACCGTGACGGGCAACTGGCGCCTGCAGCCGGTGTACTTCACCAAGACCTACGGCAACGACTGCGAGGCTTCGGTCGGCAGTGACTTCGTGTTCCGCTTCTGAACGGCTGCCCTGCCCGCGCCGGCGCCACCGCCCGGTGGGCCTCCAGCGAGTTGGTGCCGCACTCCAGCGCGGGGCGTTGTCCGGTGTCGTCCTCGTCGTACTCCGGTGGTCGTCCGCCGTGGAAGCCGCGCTTCTTGCGGTTGCGGACCCGGTCGGCCTTCTCGGGGATGGTGCGACCGATCGGCGTCCGCGTGAGTAGGAGCGGTTGGCGCGGGAGCCGTAGGCTTCGTCGGCGTGGACCTCACGGACACCGGTGAGGCGATCGCGGGACTCCGGACGCCTCAGTGCTGTTCATGTCGCGCCGGTCGACGCTACCCGGCGTGGGGCTCGTGCGGAATGCGGGCGGCGGTCCGGGTGGGCAGAGTCGGGGCGCACCGCTCCCGCCGCGGACGATGACCACGGGCCGCGAGGCCGGCGGCCAGTCCGAGGGCGGTCTGCGCTCTATCCCGCCACACGATGGTGACCCGATGCGCGCCCCTGAGCGATCACTGCGGCAGTTGAGGTGTCCCACGCGAGTATCCTGCTGCGAGAGTTGCAGGTGACAGCGTCGAGCGGTCGAACTTCCAGCCGGGGGCAATGTGGTGCGCATACTCAAGGCAGTACTCCCAGCCCTTGCTCTGGTGGCGGTGGCGGCAGGGTGCTCCTCGTCCAAGGGGCAAGATGCTCAGCGGCTGACCAAGCAGCGGGAGAACTACTGCACGCAGCTTGGAACGTGGCAGAAGGCGCGGAACGCGGCGGGCGCGGGCACGCCGGATTCGTCAGGGTACAACGAGGCCGAGGCCAGCGCTCGGGACGCCCTTCTCGCGGTGCGACCGCTCCGGGATGAGACGGTCGGCGGCGGCCGCACCTTGGCGGAGGCGACGGCGGCGGCGATGAACAACGGTGACTCCGAGGCGGAGGAGCGTGTTGTGAAGTACTGCGAAGACGTCGGCTTCGAGACGCTGACCCGCTAGAACTGTCAAATGATCTCCCTCGCCACGCCCACCCCGGTCGCGGTCAGCATGGCATCTGCAACCGACAGATCAGGCTCGTCATGACCATTCGCTGATCGCGGCGACCAGGACGATGGTTTAGAAGCGGACCGAGAGTTTGTCGAACCGCGTGGCAACCGCCTGGTTGTGCTTGAGCCGGTTGATCCCGCACTCGACCGCGTGTCGGGCCTTCTACTGATCGTTCCAGAGAGTCGAGCCGCGGGTGTTGTACTTGCTGATCTTGGTCGGCAACCTGTCCAGGTGCGACTTGATCTCGTCCCCGACGACCTGCGGGAGCGAGTGGCGCCGCTCTTGCCAGCCCCCTGGGAGGAGCCCGCTGCAGCCGAACGGGCCCACACTGTCGACGTCGGGTGAATCGTGGTTCTGGATCACTCGGTATCGCGCCGGACGCGGGGCACCCGCCGCGGAGGCGGGCTGGATCGAGTTCGGCGCACGCGTGCGATTCCGCCATCCGCCGGCGCGTTCGGCGGATGGCGGGCGGCCGACGTGCTGCGCCGCAGCAAGCGGGCTCCCCGGTTGCTGCTCGCCGCCGCCGAACGACTCGAACCGCTCGACACGATGTTCGCGCCGCGCCGCCGCCCGCCGCGACGCCATGGCACTGGATCCCACGGCGATCGCGGGCACCACCGCCTACGCCGTCACCCAGCCGGACCAGGTCGACGTCGACGAAATCGTGGTACGCCCCACCGCGCAGCGGTGACGGCGGCCTGAACACCGAGCTGAGACGTCGTTTCCCCTCCGCGGTTCAGCGAGAGCCGCTGGGCGACCGCCGCGGTGACGGAGGGTGCCGGTGAGCGGACGACTCCGCAGAGGTCGTCCAGTCGGTCACAGCCCGACCGGATTGAGGTAGGTGGCCGGGTGGGTGGCGCCGTCCTGCTTGAGGATCTGGCCGCCGAACGGCCACTTGAGGGTGAAGTGCTCCGTCTCGTTCGGCGGGGTCACCAGGAACCTCCCCGGAACGAACTTCTCCTTCTGGGGCGTGGTCCTGGCCACCGGGAGCAGGGTGATGCTGAAGTCCACCGTGTCCCCGTGCTTCAGGGTCATCTTCACGGGCTTCTTGGCGGACCGCACCAGCGACCAGGTGCCGTCGGTCTTCTGAGTGCCGATCATGTCGACACCGGCGAAGCCGGACAGGGTGCAGGTGCGCTTGCTCTGGTTGGTGAACCAGATGTACGCCTGGGTCTGCTTCTTGGCCTGCCCCATCTCCGGCCTCGCGTCGTCCCCCATGGCGAAGCCGGCCTTCAGGTCGGCGGTGTGGCAGCGGGTCGGCTGGGCCTTGGCGGATGCGGCCGAGGCAGGGACGGCGGTAGCGGCAGCGGCGGCGACGGCCAGAAGGGCCACGGCGGCCAGGTTCCTCTTCATGAGTTCTCGGTTCCCCTCGCGTACGAATCGGCGCACGAGGTCAGTGCGCGCCTACGCTTTTGAAGATGCGCGATGCATGGTGGAGGTTCGGCGCCCGGGGAGTCTTTTTGCCGTCGAGGGCACCGCCCGCCCGCCGCTCCGGACGAGCGACCCACACCGTCGGCGGCTCCGGCGACTCGGCCGGCAGGCCGTGGGTGCCGAGCTACGGAAGTCCGCGCCGGCCGACGTCGCAAGCCGGTTGCCGCCGACCCTGCGCAAGTCACACGGGCGTCCCGTCGGGCCTTGGGTCAAGGCCCGGTGCAGATGTGCGGGGCGTTAGCCTGTCGGCATGTCAGAGCGTGTCATGCCCGGTCGCGCGGACGGCCTGATCTCCCTGGGCGCCGCGGACGCTTTGTGGGTCGATCTGACGGCCGGCAGTGCTGTGCCGACGGCTTCGGGGGCGCTCACCTGCTTTCCTGCCCGTGCCCGGGCGGGGTACGTCCTGCTCGGCGGCCGTGTGGTGGCGACGGTGAGGGCGGACAGCGGTCGGTGGAGCGTTGTGGAGGCTGAGATACGCCGGGCGGCCGCGGAACTGAACGCGATTCGGATGGACCGGCGGGACCTGGTCCGCATCGGTCCGTTCCGTGGTGCGTCGAGGCCGGAGTGCGACGAGCGAACGCCGCTGCGCTGGCGCCGGCGCATCGCGGGGGAACGGGGGGAGCCCTTCGGCCCCGAGCGGACAGCACGTCGTGAAGCGGGCCGGCCGTACCATCTGGCGGGAATCGACTGGCGGCAGATACTCGTGGAGCGAACGTCCACCGGGACGCAGCGCTCGTGGTGGCTGCCGCGCGCCGTGGTCAGGCTGCTCGACACGGCCGAGCACGCCGAAAAACAGTGGGTGCAGGCCGCGCGGACCCGCCCGGCGAGCACAGCCGTCACCGAGCCGCCCTCCCACCCCCGGCAGGCCCCAGACGCCGACGGCCGACAGACGACGAGCCCCCAGGGCCCCACCGCCTCACTGCGCCCGTACGGCAAAGAGCTGGAAGGCCGGCTGTACTCGCAGCTCAGCAGAGAGCCCGGCACCTCCCGCAGGGTCGCCGGGTGGGCGTGCGCCGTCTGCCGCACCGCACCCGCCACCGTTCTCGACCACTGCCACGAACACGGCTACGTCCGCGCCCCCCTCTGCCAGTCCTGCAACACACAAGAACGCCCCGACCACCTGTACGGCAACGACATCCGCGTGGCGAACCACTACACACGCCTCTTCCACACCGACACCCACGACTGGCTCCGCCACTGGCACCGCTGCCCCGGCTGCCGCGCACGCACCACCCTGCCCCTGCCGCACCTCGCCGCGTGGACCGCCCACACAGCCTGCCGGTCACTGCGCCCGACCCACCCTGCCCCCCGCGGGCGCAAGCCCTGCGGTCTCCTGCGCGTGTCCTGGACGGGCAGCCAGAACGCGCCCCGTTCCTGCCTGCTCACCGTCACCGTCGACCGCTGCCCCTCCGGCGAGCACCGTGTCCTGGCGCGCGTCCCCTACCGCGAAGCCGCAGAACGGTTCCGCGTCTGGCTGGCCGAGACGGCCCCTGCCGTGGCCGCCGCAGCCGGTCCTGACCGGTTGGACGGCCTCCCCGCCCAATTCCGGCCAGTCATCGCGGACACCAGCGGCGAGGACCAGGCACTGTTCTGAGCCGGCACCGGGAGACCTGACACCCCAACGCCGCCCGGCGGCTGCCGACCCCGGACACGGTTGCCGCGCGACTACATCGACTCCGGCTCGTCACGGTGATGGCGGTTCGTCGAGAGCCTGGCCGACAAGGCGTACTCGTCCCGTGAGATCCGCGACCACCTGCGCAGACGCCGCATCCGCGCGGTGATCCCTGAACGGGCCGACCAGCGGTCCAACCGGACCCGGCGCGGACCAGTCGGCGCCAGACCGCCCGCCTGCGACCGCGGGGCCCACAAACAGCGCAACACCGACGAGCGGTGCGTCAACCGCCTGAAGCAGTGGCGCGGCATCGCCACCCGCTCCGAGAAGACCGCGACCATCCATCTGGCCGGGCTCCACGTCGCGGGCATCTCCTCTGGTCCGCGCGCTGATCCGAACGTCCCCAGATCACGAATCGTCCTCCGCCGCCCCTGCCAGGTACGCGTGGTTGTCCTCGATGAGATGGTCCAGCGCGTCCCTGGCGGCGGCGAGACCGTCGATGGCCTCAGACAGCCGGGCCCGCTCGCGGCCCATGATCTCCAGAGCCTGCCGCGCCCGGTCCTCATTCGGCTCGGCCATGCAGGGCACCATCTCGGCGATGGTGCCACTGGACATGCCCGCCGCCAGAAACGCCTGCACGAGGCGCACCCGCTGGACGTGCTCGTCCTCGTAGTGGCGCTGCCCGCTGGGCGAGCGGGAGCTGACGAGCAGGCCCCGCTCCTCGTAGTAGCGCAGCGACCGACGGCTGGCTCCCGTCCGGGCGGACAGGTCACCGATCCGCATGCCGAACTCCCCCATGCTCCTGACCCACTTGCCCCTGACATTGATGTGAGCTTTTAGGTTAACTCCATGCTGAAGCTCATCTTCATGATCAACCGCGTCGAGGGTATGTCGTACGAGCGTTTCGTCGAGCATCACCGGGACCGGCACGCGCCGCTGTTCACCTCCATCCCGGAGGCGGAATGCTACGTGCGCAAGTACACCGTGTCCCACCCGGTCCCCGCCGAGAACTACCCGCCCCGGGCCTACGACGGCCTGACGGAAATCTGGTTCGAGGACTGGGATGACCACGACGCCTTCTTCGCCTCCGAGAACTACCGGACGCTGGTCAACCCCGACGAAGCACGCTTCATCGACATGGACTCAGTGGCCGTGATGGTCACCGAGGAGAAGAAGGTCATCTGACGGGCCGGCTCGACAGGCGGACACCGACTCAGCTCTCACGGCCGTCCACCGCGTACACGGCGACGTCGGTAGCGGGCCTGGCCCGCCGGTACGTCTTCGAGTCGCCCTGCGAGTCTCTGGGCGACTCGAAGACGTTTCCCGCGGTTCCCCGTTCACGGCCGTCCGATCGGGCACGCAGGGAGCACGCGCGGTCTTCTCCCGGTTTCCCCAGCCGCGAGTGCGATTCTTCCCAGACTGAGCCTGCTCGGCGCTCACGCGGTCGGCGGAGTCTCACGAGCCCAGGCGAAAGGCATCGGCGCGCCCTGCGGGATCACCCAAGGGTGGGGATAGCGAGCGTGACAACCGGTGCAGCGCGCGACGAATGGACCGGCCTCGGGGTTCGTGAGAACGCTGTAGTGGCTGGACGGCTGAGCCGGGAGCGCGTACCCGTTCGCCGTCGTCTCCAAGCCGGGCCACGCCGGCGTGCATTGGCACCCGCGCTCTTCCGCGAACGGGGCGCCGTCGGGAGTCTTGCCTGGAGCTGCCGGCAGCGCGGGCCATCCTCGGTGGGCCACGTCACCGCCGGCTCACGCGGTGCCCGTGCGCGGGACACTCGTCGTCCGGGATGATCCCGCCGCACCGCTGCGGCACGCGGACGCACCGCGCGCTCGCCGCCGACCTCGTCCACCCTGTTGTGGGCCGCCGGACGCACCGGGAGCCCCGAGCGGCCCCGTCGCTCGGACCGGCGCTGGTACGGCAAACCCGGTGCGGGCTGCGTGAACGTTTGCGGCATGGTGGCGGAGATTCAGAGGCGTGTCGAGGCCGCGGGCCGCCGATTGAGAGACTGTGGGCATGGACATTGCCCGCAGGAACAACGTGACCGTTGCCGGCAACCCTCAGGGGCCTGTGGTGGTGCTGGCGCATGGCTTCGGCTGTGACCAGAACATGTGGCGCTTGACGGTTCCTGCGTTGGCCGAGGACTACCGTGTGGTGCTGTTCGACTACGTCGGTTCGGGCCGGTCGCAACCGTCCGCGTTCTCCGAGGAGCGGTACTCCTCCCTGGAGGGGTATGCGCGGGACGCGGTCGAGGTCTGCGAGGCGCTGGACCTGCGCGACGCGGTGTTCGTGGGGCACTCGGTCAGCGCGATGATCGGGGTCCTGGCCGCCGGCATGGCTCCGGAGCGGATCGGCGCGCTGGTGATGGTCGCTCCCTCCCCTCGCTACATCGACGACGACGGCTACCGGGGCGGGTTCAGCGCCGGGGACATCGACGAGCTGCTCGCCTCGCTGGAGTCGAACTACCTGGGTTGGTCGGCGGCCATGGCCCCGGTGATCATGGGGAACGCCGAACGGCCCGAGCTGGGTGAGGAACTGAGGAACAGTTTCTGCGCCACCGATCCCGATATGGCGCGCGTCTTCGCCCGGACCACGTTCCTGTCGGATTCGAGGGACGATCTCAAGAGTGTGCGGGTGCCGACGCTGGTGCTGGAGTGCAACCAGGACGTCATCGCCCCCCGCGAGGTCGGCGCTTTCGTCCACCAGGCGATCGACGGCTCCACCTTGGTCACCCTGGATGCCACCGGGCACTGCCCGCACCTGTCCTCGCCCGAAGCGACCAACGAGGCGATCAGGACCTTCCTGGCGGGCCTGCGATGATGTGCCGCGCCGACCAGCAGCCGGACCCGCAGGACGCCGACGGCGCCGAACTCGCGAGCGCGGCGTTCGCCGCACTGCTGGAGGACAGCGCCGAGGACCTGTACGACAGCGCTCCGTGCGGATATCTGTCCACGCTGATGGACGGCACCATCGCCAAGATCAACACGACCCTGCTGCACTGGCTCGGCCTGGACCGTACGGCGGTGGTGGGCCGGATGCGGTTCACCGACCTGCTGACCGTGGGCAGCAAGCTGTATCACGAGACACATTTCGCGCCGCTGCTGCGGATGCAGGGCGAGATCAGCGGGATCGCCCTGGAGATCAAGCAGGCCGGCGGCGGCCGGATTCCGGTGCTGGTCTCTTCCGTGGTCAAGCGCGGCAGCATGGGCGAGTCCTTGCTGATCCGCACCACCGTCTTCGACGCGCGGGACCGCCGGGCCTACGAGGAGGAGCTCCTGCGCGGCCGGAAGGCGGCGGAGGAGGCGCGCAAGCAGGCCGAGGAGGCACGCAAGCAGGCGGAGGCGGACCGTGGCCGGCTCCAGGAAGCCCTCGCGGTGCTCCAGCAGTCTCTGCTGCCCGACATCCTCCCGAAACTGGCCGGCGTGGAGACGGCCGCCTACTACCACACCGCCTCCCCGGACCGACTGGGCGGCGACTTCTACGACGTCTTCCCCATCGACGGCAAACGCTCCGGGTTCTTCCTCGGGGACGTGTGCGGCAAGGGACCGCAGGCTGCCGCACTCACCTCACTGGCCCGCTACACGCTGCGCGCCGCCGCCATGCACCAGGCCGACCCTGTTTCCGCCCTCACCACGCTGAACACAGTGCTTCACGAGCGCTACGCCGGCAGCGGCGACCCGCGCTACTGCACCGCGATCTTCGGCACGCTCGAACTCGACGCCGTGACCGGGCAGGTCGCCGTCCACCTGGCCTCCGGCGGCCACCCGCCGGCTCTGGTCCTGCGCGGCGAGGGCACGGCCGACTTCCTGCCCACTCCCGGCGGCCTCCTCGTCGGCGTCCTGCCCGCGGCACCCTTCGCCACCGCCACCACCGTCCTCGACCCGGGGGACACCCTCCTGCTCTACACCGACGGCCTCACCGAAGCCCGCACCGGTAAGGACCGCACAAGCCTGTACGGTGACGACGCCCTCCTCACCTTCGCCACAGGCCACGCCGGCGATCCGCCCCACGACGTCATCCAGGCCCTGACAAGCCTGCTGGACAGCTTCCCGGCCGGCCTCGACGACGACACCGCGCTCCTCGCCCTGGGCATCCCGGCCACCGACCCGCACACGAGGAACAGATTGTGAGCCCGCTGAGGACCACCACCCGCGACAGCGCAGCCGGTCCCGTCGTGTAGGTCTTCGGTGAACTCGATCACGCCGACGCCGACGAGCTGCGGGACCCGATCGCCACGATCACCTTGTCGGGTGCCTCACGGGGAGCCCTCGGTTTTCAGCCGTTCATATCAGGCCCTGGATGATCACGTCACCCTCCGGGCGTGCCCAACGGCGCGAACCTTCTCCGTACTTCTACATGTTTGTCACCTCGAAGAGGAGGGGCGGATTCCGGCCCGTATGCGAAGGGGATCGTCGGGAACAGCGCGAATCTTTGTGTGAATCCTGTGACAACGTGTGCGGGCCTGGTAGCCGCTCGGGTTGCCGGGGTCTGTCTTCCTGTGGGGGGAAATCCATGCACTCGCGTGCCTTCGGCACGTCTCTTCGGCGTGCCCGGAAGAGATCAGGATCGGCCGTGGCGGTGGTGACGGTGGCGGCGCTGGTCGCCGCCGTCCTGCCGACCGCGACGGCGTTCGCAGCCGACGCCGACGGCAAGCCCGTGTCGGCGTGGGGCGGGAACAGCCCCCGCTTCACGATGCCGGCGGTGAAGGCCGGCGCGAACCGGCCGGTGAAGTCGAAGCCGTCGAGGCACCCGACGGACGAGGTGTACGTGCCGTGGCTGCGCGAACAGCGGATACACGTCAAGAACGCCGGGTCCGGCAAGACAGCGAAAAGCGGGATCGCGGCAGGTGCGTCGGTACTGAACCTGGTGCCGGAGGGGCAGGGGGACGTGCCCTGGCACCGCTACACCAGCTTCGCGATCACGGACGCGCTCACCGCGAAGATCGATTACTCGACCGGCAACCTGATGCTGACGGCGACGGACTTCGACACCGCCGGCGTCGGACAGCGCCTGCGGCTGGCGCGGACGTACAACTCCCTGGACGCTCCCTGGGGCCGCGTGTCGCAGCGCTGGTGGCAGCAGTACGAGCGCTATCTGTCCGTCTCCGGCGGAGAGGTGGTCTTCTACGACGCCTCCGGAGCGACGGTCCGCTTCAAGAAGAACAGCGACGGCTCCTTCACCACTCCGAAGGGCTACTCGCAGGACCTGAAGAAGAACTCCGACGGCACCTACACCCTGACGAAGTGGAAGTCGGGGTCGAAGGAGACCTACGACGCGGGTGGCTGCCTGACCGAGGTCACCGACCGCAACCACGGCAGCGTCACCGTCGCCCAGCACGACGAGAACGGCGAGAACAAGGGCTTCAAGCTCACCGAGCCCCGCTCGGGACGGTGGATCGACCTCTACAAGACCTACCCGTCGCAGTGGCAGGCCAAGGACGGCACCGGCCGCACCGCGGTGTACGACCTCGACGCGGACGGCAACCTGGCCACCACCACCGACACCGAGGGCAAGACGGTCACCTTCGGCTACGACACCTCCGGCCGCGTCAACAAGATCACCACCGCCGAGGGCCGCGTCACCGCCTTCACCTACGACGACGTCGACCGCGTCACCTCCATGCTGCGCGCCACCGCATTCGACGCCTCCGGCAGCACGGGCCCGACCTGGACGTACGCCTACACCAGCGACTCGGCGACCGCGGCCGGCACCACGACGGCCAAGGACCCGGAGCTGCACGCGACGAAGTACGACCACGACAGTGATGGCCAGGTCACCGACGTGACGGACCACCTTCAGCGCAAGCGGTCCACGAAGTACGACGCCAACCACAACATCGACACCGCCACCGACGCGATGGGCTCGGGCACCACCCCGGGCAACGTCACCGACTACGGCTTCGACGACCGCAACAACCTGCGGACCGTCACCCTCCCCGGGCAGTCGGCCACCCAGCCGGGACCCGAGACCGTCAACAGCTGGCAGACCATCGCCGGCGGGGACGTGCCGACGGAATCCACCAACGCCGACGGCGAGAAGACGTCCTTCACCTACGACACCGCCGGCAACACCACATCCGTCGCTCAGACCGGCACCGGCGGCGGCAGCGTCTCCTACGAGTACAACCCCGCCACCCCGACCTGCGGCGGCTTCGAAGGCCAGCGCTGCGCCCGGAAGACGAAGATGACGTCGTCGAAGACGGTTCAGACGGACTTCCACTACGACGCCAAGGGCAACCTGGAGTGGACCAAGGCCCCGGCGCCGCTCGGAAGGACGACCTACGCCTACGACGACCTCGGCCGCCCCACGAGCGTCACCGACGCCCGCGGCGTGAAAGTCAGTTACACCTACGACGACCTGGACCGGATCCGCACCGTCACCTCGCCGAACACGGTGAAGGTCGAGTACTGGTACGACGGCGACGGCAACCTCGTCCAGCGCACGGACGGCACGGGCACCACGAAATACGAGTTCGACCCGCTTCGGCGCGAGACGGTCCGCCACCTCCAGGACGGCTCGCAGACCCTGCTCGCCTACACGGCGGCCGGCAACGTCGACTACTACCAGGACCCGGCCGGCAGAACCGACTACACCTGGAACGAGGTCAACAAGCTCACCGAGCTGAAGGACCCGCAGGGCGCGGTGACGGCGTACGAGTACGACGACAACGACGTCCGCACCACGACCACCTACCCGGGCGCCTACTACTACCTCACCGGCGCGATCGGCTCGGTGATCGGCCTGGCCGACGTGGACGGCAACAAGGTCGACACCTACACCTACAGCCCCCGCGGCGTCCGTCTCCTCGCCCAGTCCGGCGAGCCGGTCGACCAGCCCTACCGATTCGGCGGCCACTACCAGGACCCCACCGGCCTCTACCACCTCCAGGCCCTGCATCCATGCGAGCGGTGATCATCGGAGTCGTACTGCTTGTGCTGACTCTCCCCTTCGCTCCGAACAAGGTGAATTTCGAGAGTCCATCAGGACTGGCCATGGTCATCGCCTGGGGGCTGGGCTGTGGGCTCGTCGCTCTGCTCGTGGAATACGTCTTCCGCAGGATCGCCGACAGGCGAGAACGATCAACCTCGTAGAAAGGGCTCCGAGGTTCTGCCGCCCTGACAGGGGAGACCCGAGTCATCGGGTCTCCCCTTGCCGGTTCCAGGCCCCGGCCATCTGCTGCTTCACGGCGGCCAAGGAGTGTCGGCGCCGTAGGGACCTCCTCAGCAGTTCCTCGGGCGCGGGACACTTCAGCATCCGGGTTACGAGGTCCGTGCGGTGCAGTTCCTCCCAGCCCTCGTCCGACGGCCGCACCGGAGGATGGCCGGGCAGCGCCTCGTCGAGGAGCGCCCGGGGCTGCCGCGGGTGGGCGGCGCGGCGGCCTGGCGGCCCCGCTCGGCGGCAGCCGAGCCGCGTGGGCCCGCCAGGCCGCGTGGGCGGTGACGACTACCAGCGTGAGCCGGACACCTTGCCGACCGTCAGCTCGGCCGGCCGGATCTTGTATCGCTACCCTGGGATCAGGGCGAAGACTGGCTCAACAGGTCGTCCATCGCGTCGCGGATGTACACCAGCCGCTACCAGGCTATTCCGCGCTGCGCGGCGGCAGCCGCTGTGTGATGCGGTCGAACAGCTCCGTCAGCGGCTCGCCGACGTCCCGGCCGAACTCGGTCAGCCCGTAGGTGACCTGGGGCGGCGTCGTCGGCTCGACCTCCCGCCAGACCAGGCCGTCCCGGACCAGCACGCGCAGGGTCTGGGCGAGCATCTTCTCGCTGATGCCCCGGATGCTCTCGCGCAGCTCGTAGAACCGTAGGTCATTGCTCCGCAAGGAGATCAGCACCCAGACGCCCCACCTGCTGGTCACGTGGTCGACCACATCGCGCGCGGGGCAGTCAGTGTGAAACACGTCATACCGCTCCTCGGCCTCGGCCTGTCTGTGCTGCACGCCTCCCACCATGTCATGAGCTTACCTTGAGGTATGTCCTTACCAAAAGTTAGTTGCCCACCTAGCGTGAAGGCCACAGAGGACATCCGACAAGGAGCTGATCATGATCGTGGTGACCGGGGCCACCGGAAACATCGGGCGGCCGTTGACGCGGGCGCTGGCCGAGGCGGGCCAGCAGGTGACAGCGGTGTCACGGCACACGGCGGCGGTGCCGGACGGCGTCCGCCAGGTGGCGGCCGACCTGGCCGACCTGGCCGGTCTGAAGCCCGCGCTGGCCGGGGCGAAGGCGCTGCCTGCTGCTCTCCGGCGACCTGCACGCCACTGGTGCCCGCCCTGCCGACATCATCGGCGAAGCCGCGGCCGGCGGGGTCCGCCGGGTCGTCCTGCTCTCCACGCTCGGCGTGGTGACCAGGCCCTTCGGCACGACGCGGATCGCGATGCGCGCGCTGGAGGACACCCTGCGGGAGTCCGGCCTGGAGTGGGCCATCCTGCGGCCGGGCGGCTTCGCCTCCAATGCCCTGTGGTGGGCCGAGTCCGTTCGTACGCAACGGGTCGTCGCCGCGCCCTTCGGCGACGTCGGGGTGCCGGTGATCGACCCGGCGGACATCGCCGCGGTCGCGGCGGCCTGCCTGCTGGACGACCGGCACACCGGCGGCGCGTACGAGCTGACAGGCCCGGAGGTGATCACTCCGCGCCAGCAGGCGGCGGCCATCGCCGTCGCGCTGGGCTCGCCAGTGAGGTTCCACGAGCTCAGCCGCGGCGAGGCCAAGGCCGCCATGACCCGGAGCATGCCGGCGGAGCTCGCCGACGACACTCTGGACATCCTCGGTTCCCCCAGCCCGGCCGAACTGCGCGTCAGCCCGGACGTCCAGCGGATCCTCGGCCGCGTCCCGCGCCCCTTTGCCGACTGGGCCGCCCGCAATGTCGCCGCGTTCCGCTGAGACTGGTCAGCGCCGCCGGAACTGCTCTTCTCGCTCGGCGACCCACTGCTGACAGGCCCTCGGTGCTGGTGGGCTCCCCTCTTCGACTGTCGCCGTCTCCTGGAGGAATCCATCCTGAGGCTGTTCTCTCGGAGTGGACCCTGACAATGCGTCTGGTGGCCGCAGCGGCGACCACAGGTCTCATGACGCTTCTGCGGCGCGAGGCGACGTCAGAAACACGCCCGACCGTGCCGACCACGGCCACCACACGGCTCGCCGCGACCCTGGGCACCGCCGTGGTCGCCTTCGCCCTCATCGTGCTCTCCAACGACCGGGTCGCCGGACACATCCAGACCGCGTTCGGGGGCGGAGGACGGCTGTCCGAGCCCGGTGACCTGCTGCGGCAGTGGATCCAGCTCAGCGCCTGGACCATGCCCACCGGCTCCGCCTTCGGGCACTGGCTGCTGTACCGGCTCGGCGATGTGGCACTGCTCGTCCTGGTCTGGTGGGGGCTGCGGCTGCTGCCCGTCCTGCTCGACCGCGTGACCTACCCCGCCTACGCGCTCGGCGCCGTCGCCGCCACCACCCTCGGTGTCGAGGTGAGCGAAATCTGGACCTCGCTGCTCTCCTACCAGGGCTCCACAGCCGGGCCACTGCTCTACTACGTCTCCACGGGATCAGGCGTGTCCGCGGCACTCGTCTTCGGCATCCTCGCCGGCTGTGTGAGCGCGCTGACCGTGCGGCTGCGCACCCGCCCTCAACCGTCTGCCCCAGCGGTGGCTCAGGCCCGACCTGTCTGACCGGGCCCCGGCACAGCACGAGCGGTTCGGGGAAGGTCGCCCGTCCGTCGGGCGCCTGCTGATGTGCAGCCGGCGGCGTTTCCGCGTCAACTCGGCGCGTGAGGCAGCTCGCAGACCACCGACACGACGGCTTCGGCATCGAGCGATGCCTCGACGTAGCGCACCCCGTACTCCACCGAGCCGTCCCGCGGCCGTGCACAGCGCCCTCTCGCGACGGCCTGGCCGTGCGCCGCCAGACGGGCCTCCTTGCGGGCCCGCGAGACAGCACTCGGTCCGCTGCGGTCGGGCAGCGCGGCGGCGAGCCCCACGGGGAAGCGGCTCACTGCGTACAGAGCGTGTCGCCCGTGCACGAGTACGGCGAAGTGCTCGCGTGCGCCGACGGGACCGCAGGCGCTGAAGTCGTGGGCGCGACCGCACTCGGGACACAGGTCCTCGTCGAGGACGAGATCGTCCGGGCCGAAGCTTGTGACGGCGGTCAGGAGCCGGAGTAGGCCGGTACGGACGGCCCGGCGCCGGACACCCTCTGAATCCTTTCGCTCCCCGCGCAGCACAAGGCTACGCAGTGTGACAGGGAACGCGTCCTCGTCACACTGCTCAAGACTCGTGCCGAGCGGACGGGCGGTCAGGAGCGGGTGCCGGGCGCCCCAGCCTCCATCCGGATGGGCGGGCGCCAGATGATGGGGCCTCTCCTGCTCGGACGTCATCGGTCCACCGTCCTTCCGGGATCCCTTCGCGTACCAGGCTGAGTACTCCAGTCCGAACACGGTTCTCCGACTGGAATACAGGTCGTTCCATATGGTGAGCCGGCGGTGGTCGATGAGGCTGATGCGATGGTGCTGAAGGCGAGGGTTCGCTGCCCCAGGCGCACGTCGCTGCTACCCGAAGCTGTCATGCCCCGGGATACACTGCTCCGCCCCACGTTGACCGGAGGTCGTCTTGGTGCTCACCGCACGGGTACTTGCCGGTGCCCCGTTGGCTCTGGTGATTCTCGCCCTGTCCGGCTGCTCTTCCCCCTGGGACTGCACCGACACGACGGCGAAGCGTGGTGAGGCCGGTGTGAGGGTTCAGGTCGAGGACACGTCGGGGCGGCCTCTCGGCGTCACCGCCGAGGTCGTTGACTGGCGCCTCGAGCCTCATCCGCAAGTGCCCTCCGAAGCCGACCAGGTCCATTTCCGCTTCCACTTCGACGGCGTCGACGAGATATCCCAGACACGCGACCACGCAGTGGATGCCTGCGCGGTCGACAAGGGGCGCGTGGTGTTGGGGTGTCGGACGATCTATTCCTCCCAGGCGTTCGGGCCGGCCGACGACCCCCACACGGGCGACGACTGGATGGCCGTCGAACACCCTGAGCAGGTCGCGGGAATGCTGTTGATTCCCAATGACCAGTCCTACCACGGACGAACCTGTGAGCAGGACATCAAGGACGGCGGCGGGCCGCATCCTCCGGAACCACCCAGCAGGGGGGACCGGTTGTAAGGAGGACGAGGCGGTCGAGCGCGAGGCACGGGTCTGCCGACGCCCGGTGTTCGCGCTGTTCGGTGGCCTGGTTGTGCGCCCATCGTCTGACTCGGGCTGCCGGCAGGACCGCTGTCACCGAACGCAAACGGCGAGCAGGATCGTCCCCGGGCGAGGTCTCGGCTCGGAGCAGCGCATATATCGGTCCCGCGCCTGGCCGCCCGTGCCGGGCAGACGCTGGACGTGGCTGCCGTGCTGGAGACACCGGTCAAGATCCACCGGGTCACGGGTCTGTCCCAGCGGGCGCCGGTCTCCGACGGGCGGGGAGGGACGCGGCCGGAGGTGGTGTGCGGTGTGCCACGGCGCGCGTGTAACAGGGGTGTATCAGCGAGTGGTCGGGGGAACGGCTCGCCGTGACTCACCAGTCCTGTTGGTCAGAAACGCTCGCCGGTACCGACTCCCGCCGACTCGTGCGGAGACGTGCGGGGCGGTACCGAGCGGCCGGTCCCCACAACTGATCCGAGGAAAAACGATGCGCGTTCGCAAGCTCACCCTCGCCGCTCTGGCCGTCGCCGCGAGCCTCTCGCTCACCGCCTGCCAGAATGACGACGGCGGCACGACGGGACAGGGCGACCCGTCGGCCGCGGCCACCGCTTCTTCCCCTGACGGCGGTACGGGAGCGGGCAGCGGCTCCGGTCGGGGCGGCGGCGCGCAGGACTCCGACGGCGCCGGCTCCGCCGGGAACGGCTCAGCGGGCAAGGGCTCCTCGGCGCAGGGCGCGGCCGCGGGTAGCGGGTCCGGCGCGGCAGGCGGGACCGGCAAGGCCGCCGTGTGCCGTACCGACGAGCTGGAGATCACGGCGGTGGACAGCACCATCGACGGTGACCCCGACCGCACCGTCGCGGTGACGATGAAGAACCACGGCGGCCGGGACTGCACGATCTCGGGGTACGCGGGCGTCGACCTGAAGCTCAAGGAGGGCTCCCTGTCCGCGAAGCGCACGGGCGAGAACGCCACCTCGTCGGTCCTGAAGAACGGGCAGTCGATCGCCTTCGGCATCCACTACCCGTCCAACGACTCGGGCGGCTCCGGTGTCCGCGTCACGGGGCTGCTGGTGACGCCGCCGAACGAGACCAGGACGGTCACCCTCAAGTGGCCCGGCGCCGCCACGCTGCCCGTCACGGACGGCACCGCCTCCCAGGTGACGGTCGGCCCGGTGGGCAGCGCCGGCCAGGGCGGCTGACCGTACACCCGGCCGGACGTCCCAGCGGTGCACGAACGGCGCGCGGCGGCGGCGCGCTCGTGACGGTGAGAGGGTCGAACGAGGTCGTCGACGTGCATGTGGTCACGGTTCGCCAAGGACGCGCGCCCGACGGCTGGGCGGACAACTCGGGTCAGGCGGTCTGCTCCTGGGGGTGCAGGTCGAACGCGATACGGGGGGCGAGCGCGCGCAGGAAGTCAGGGGCGTCGAAGGTTTCGCCGGCAGGGGTGACGCCGACGGCCTTGGAGCGGCCGGTGAGGACGCGGTCGAGGGCTTCCACGACGAGGGGCGCGGTGATGGCGTAGATGTCCTGGCCGGTGGCTGTGGCCCGGCGTTCGGCGCCACCAGAGCGGACGACGACGTCGACGAGGAAGGTCTGGTCGGAGCGTCCGCTCGCGTCGGCGGCGGTCGGGGCCGGTGTGTCAGGGGCGGCGACGTCGCGGGCCGCCTCGGCGCTCATGTAGGTGGTCACGTCGGGAATGGCCAGGTGCTGGGGGACGGTCACGACGTCCGCCATGGTGAACTCCGCGATCACGGACCGGCGCCCCACCGGCTCCGGGAAGGTCCACTCCGCAGTGGGCGCGGCATCGGTGCGCTGCTCCCACTGTCCGCCGCGGTAGCGCAGGCGGAAGTCGCCGCGCCGCTCGCGGGAGACCGCGCCCGACAGCCGGGTACCGGCGGTGGGGTGCCAGTTGCTGAGCGCGTAGGCGATGTGGGCCTCGTCGGCCGAGGTCCAGTCGCCCATCGCCGCGGTGGCCAGCAGGTCGCCGAGGCCGCCGAAGAAGGCCATGGCCGGGACGATCACCGCTCCCGCGTCCCGGGCCCGCTCCCGGAAGTGCGCGAAGGTGTCGAGGTTGGCCTCGAGTTCGGCGGCCACGTCCAGGTACGGAATCCTGGCCCGGAGCGCGGCTTCGATCACCGGGCCGGTGGTCGAAGCGAACGGACCGGCACAGTTGATGACCGCCACCGCACCGGCCAGGGCCCGATCCAGCGAGGCCGGGTCGTCGACCGACGCCACCCGGGCCTCCAGCCCGTGTCCGTCGGCCAGTTCGCCCAGCGCCCGCGCGTTGCGTCCGGACAGCACCGGAAGGAACCCGCGCGCGGCGAGCTCCGCGACCACGAACCGTCCGGTGTGACCGTACGCGCCGAACACCGCCACCAGCCGGCCTGACTCCATGAGACTCTCCCGTGTACTCGATCGTCCGCTGCGACGGCGATCCGCCGACGGCCTGACACCCACATCCTGTCCCTCCGACAGGACCCAGCACGATCGTCGGAAACGACATGCCCCATACACTTTCGGACATGCATCGCTTCGCAGTGGCCATCACCGAGGGCATGCTCCACTACGAACTCTCCGTAGCCCTGGAGATCTTCGGAGCCGACCTGACTCACCTCGTGGACCCCTGGTACGACTTCGCCCTCTGCGGGCCCGGCCCGGTGCGCGTCAACCGCTTCCACCTGGAGCCCGACCACGGACTCGACCGCCTCCCGCAGGCGGACACCGTGCTCGTTCCCGGCTGGGCCGACACCGACCGCGAACCTCCGACGGAACTGCTCGACGCCCTGCGCGCGGCCCACACGGCAGGCGCCCGGGTGGCCTCGCTGTGCACGGGCGCCTTCGTCCTGGGTGCCGCCGGCCTGCTCGACGGCAGGCGCGCCACCACGCACTGGGCCCACACCACGGAACTGGCCCGGCGACACCCGGCGGCCACCATCGATCCGGACGTCCTCTACGTCGACAACGGCGATGTCCTCACCTCGGCGGGCAAGGCCGCCGCCATGGACCTGTGCCTGCACCTGGTCCGCCTCGACCACGGCTCGGCCAACGCGAACAAGATCGCCCGCCGCCTGGTCATCCCCCCGCACCGCGACGGCGGCCAGGCCCAGTTCATCGCCACCCCCCTCCCCGAGCCGGGCAACCACCCCCTCGGCGAGCTCTTCCCCTGGGCCCTCCAACGCCTCGACCAGCCCCTCACCGTCGAGGACCTCGCCCGCCAGGCCGGCCTGAGCTCACGCCACCTGGCCCGCCACTTCAAGCACCTCACCGGCACCACACCCCTGCAGTGGCTCCACACCCAACGCATCCGCCGCGCCCAGGAACTGCTGGAGACCACCGACGCCACCATCGACACCGTCGCCGAGGCCGCCGGAATGGGTACCGCCACCACCCTGCGCCGCCACTTCCAGCGCACCGTCGGCGTCCCACCCGACACCTACCGCCGCACTTTCCGCCCCTGAGGGAACAGTTCCAGGGAAGCGGCGGCCAATCGAACGGCGTCGGGGCACGATATCCATGTCCGTGTCCGAAGCCGGTGTCCCGCCCCGGCGCCTGGGGAAGTTGCCGATGGCCGCACGCAGCGGCGACATGGGATCTCCGCGGACGTCGGGCTCGACCAGTGTGAGCAGTGCCTCCCGCACGGCTGGGTTTTGGTCCACGACGCGTTTGCGGCCGGCACCGGGCCGGCGGATGCGTCCCAACGGGGCCTCTCCGCAGTCGAGTTCCCGCACTCCGGCAGACACAGTGGCCTCACGGACACCGGCGGCACGGGCGACCGCTCTGATCCCGCCGTGGCCGAGGGACTGGGCCTCCGCCCCTATCAGCAGGCGACGCTGCCGTTCGTCGAGGTGCGGCAGAATCGCCTCGAACTTGGCTGCCGACACAACCCGCTGCCCATCCAACCCGCTCATGCCAGACCAACGAACCACCCAACGAAAAGCCACAAGTTACGACTGTGGCCGCGCAGTTCCTCGACGAGGGCGGTGGTGGCCTGGTCGTGGCGGTCGCGGCCGACTTCGAGGCGAAGACTCTCGACCGCGGCGCGGGCCTGGTCCTCCCAGTCCACGAACAGGGCGCGGGCGTGGTCGTCGAGGAACATCCAACGCGCGTAGTTGCGCTCGTGGCGCGGCAGTTGATCGAAGTCGGTGAACAGGGCACGGGCCATGCGATTGGCCGCGAGGATGTCGGTGCGCCGGCCGAGGACGAGGGCCGGTTGTCCGTCGAAGGCCCGTCAAGGGCGCCGCCGCCATCATCGACCGCGTCGTCACCGGCGGAGGCCCCTTGCGCCAGATCCTCGGTTCCGACTCCCACGCCTACGCCACCGCCAAGGTCCAAGCCCTCCAGGCCAACCTCGAGGCCACCGCCACCACCGCTCCTACCACCGACCACCCCACCACCTCCTGACCGCATGGCCGCCGTGGCCTTCCGCAGAAGGCGGGTGCGGCCCTTCCCCTGATCAGGGCTGCACCCGCGGCGCGTGGCGCAGGTGCGGAAGACCTGGCCGTCACGGACGCCTACGTTGCCGAGCAGCTCGCTCTGGAGCCGGCCGACCACCAGGTGTTCGGCCGCAAAGTCGGACAGCAGGGTGGGGCGTATGTACCCGTAGCCTGAGGCGCCTGTGCTGTTCCTCGCTCAGAAAACGGTGCGCACCGCCCGCTCCTTGATCGTCGGCATGACTCGCGCGCGACGGTGCCAGGTGCCCCGGCGGGGCGTTCGCTGATCCCGCGGTCACCGATTCAGCCTGGAGCATCACCCCACGTGATGGACCGGGCAGCCCGGAGGAAGACAGAACGATCCTTGCTCACCAGCTCCTCGTCTGGAGAAGCGCGCAGTTGTGTCACGCGACGCCGGGGGGATCTCGCGCGATTCCTTGGGACAACGGGTGGGTTCAGGGGGGTGTGAGGGTGTCAAGCCGGGCGGCGAGATCGGGGTGGGCGGCGGCCAGGTGGGGGCGGGCAGCGGTCAGGGGGGCGATGAGGTCGGCGGGGTCGTCGTGGGCGAGGGCCGCGTGGAGCTCACCGAGCGGGCGGCGGGCGGCCGCGGGAAGGTCGGTGAGGGCGGTGATCTGGCCGGCGAGGCGGCGCAGGTCAGCGGCGTTGGCGCGGGCCCAGGTGGCGGTGGTCCGTTCGGCGGCCCGGGCCTGGCGGGTGGCCGTCACGCGTTGCTCGCCGGTGGTCCCGGCCGGGCCGGGACGGCCGCGCAGATAGCGGCGCTCGGCGGCCTGGCGGCTGGCGACGCCAAGGGGATGAGCGAGGTCCGCCCAGCTGGCTCCCGCGTCCCGGGCCGTTTCGATCAGGCCGGTCTCCCAACCGGCGAGCTGCTCGCGCACCCGCCGCAGCAGCATCAGGGAGGCCAGCGCCTGCTCCGGACCGGGACCGGGACCTTCGGGCGTGTCCGGAAACTCCCGCTGGGCGTCGCGCAGGGCGTCGTCTATGGCGTTGAGGGCCGCAGCCGCGGCGAGGAATGACACCGGGCTGCAGGCGTTCGTGCTGGTCGTGGGCGGTTGGTCGGCTGTGGTCACGGCACCATCCTCAGATTGTCATCACCTGGACGACATCGTGTTTGTCATCCATTGGATGACATGCTACAACGGAGTCAGAGAGGCGCATTGGCAGCAACTGCCTGAATCTGTTGGAGGTGTTTCACGATGTTGATGCGCACCGACCCCTTCCGTGAGCTGGACCGGCTGGCGCAGCAGCTGATGGGCCCGGGCACCTGGTCCCGTCCGTCGGCGATGCCGATGGACGCCTACCGCGAGGGCGACGAGTACGTGGTGGCCTTCGACCTGCCCGGCGTCCCCGCGGACGCGATCGACATCGACGTCGAGCGGAACATGCTCACCGTCAAGGCCGAGCGCCGGCCCGTGGCGAAGGCCGACGACGTGCAGATGGAGCTGTCCGAGCGGCCGCTGGGCGTCTTCTCCCGCCAGATCGTGCTCGCCGACACCCTCGACACCGAGCACATCCGGGCGGACTACGACGCGGGCGTGCTCACCCTGCGCATTCCGATCGCCGAGCGCGCCAAGCCCCGCAAGATCTCCATCGGCGTCGGATCCGGCCACAAGGAGATCTCCGGCTGACACCGGCCGGACGGGTGCGGAGGACGGGCACCTGATCTCCCCCCGATCCCGCCCTCCGCACCCCCTGGGCAGTCCGAAGGACAAGAAGGGGTGGCGGCCGAGATGACTCTGCGACGCGAAGCGTTCCTCGTCCACGTGACCGAACGCGGCCAGTACGGCACTCCGGAGGAAGCCGAGCGCGCGGCCCGAGTGGTGCTCGCCCTGCTCGGCGCGCATCTGGTCGGCGACGTCCGCGCCCAGCTGGCGGCGCGCCTGCCCGAGGCGTTCGCCTTGATCCTGCTCAACCCGCTGCAGAGCGCCGAGCCGCTGCCCCCGGAGCGGTTCGTCCGCGCAACCGCCGCGTGGATCGAGGGCGCCACCGAGCAGACCGCGGCCTGGGACGTCAGCGCTGTGCTGTCCACGGTCGCCGACGCCGTCGGCGAGGACCTGCTGGGTCAGATCCTGCTCCAGCTCCCGGCTGGCTACGAGCTGCTCTTCGGCCGCCCCCAGCCCACCTGATCGTCCCGCACGCCGGTGCCCGGACACCGGCCACAGCAAGAAAGGCAACCACCCCAGTGATCTCCGACCGGCAGGCACCGTCCCGGCAGCCGTACGGGACGGCATACGAGCAGATGCTGGAGAAGGTCCGTTACGAGGGCGCCTACCCCACCCGCGAGAAGGCTGACGAAGTCGTCCGTCTGGTTCTTGCCGGACTGGGTCGCCAGCTGACCGGCGACGAACGCGTCGATCTGGCCGGCCGCCTGCCCCTGGATGCCGCACGCGTGCTGACCGCGCAGATCCCCGACACCAAGCCGCTGACCGGCTCGGCCTTCGTCAAGGACCTCGCCGCCCGCACCGACGCCTCCTTGGCCACCACCCGCTGGGACACCGGCTCCGTCCTCTCCGCCGTCGCCGCCTACGCCGGACCCGACCTGATCACCCGCATCCTGCACCAGCTCCCCACCGGCTACGCCCTGCTGTTCGGCCGCGCCGAGCTCACCGCCGCCGCGTAGACGGCGACGTGCGTGCCCGGGGCGGGCGCGACGACCGCTGCGTCGCTGTCCGCCCTGGTCACGTCCGGCGACGTGACGCGGGATCGAGCTCGGCGACGTGCCGGGCGACGGCGCCGACGCCCACTCACGGCACGAAGCCGGCGCGTCGTGGGCTCGGGCATGGCCATCCTCAACCCCTCGGTGGACGCCCGTAGATACTGCCCCGGTGTGACGCTGTCCGGGATGCCCGGGGCACCGTCGCGCACCCGGTCGAGGAGGCCGGCAACGACTGGGTGGTCCGCGGCGGCGGTGAAGGCGGACGGCTGGATGAGGGTGAGGGAGCGGACGAGGTCGGGTCGGCGCGCGGCGGCGATGAGCGCGGCGACGGCGCCGTTGCCGTGTCCCACGAGGTGGGCGCCGCCGAGTCCCACGGCGCAGGCCCCGTCGCCGAGGACCTCCACGACGTCCTCGGCGTCGACGTCGAAGTCGGTGCGGTGTCCGGGCGGTCGCCGTAACCCCGGCGGTCCATCAGGAGCAGCCGCCGGCTGTCGGCTAGGGGCCGCTGCCCGGCGAATCCGTACGTGGAGCCGCTGCCCCAAGTGAAGATGTTGTGGATGAAGAGGGCGGGGGCGGCAGTGGCCGCCGGGGCCCTCGGAGATGTCGGGGTCCGGCCTCCTCCGCCCCGATCGCGGTCGTCCCACAGGGTCACGTGCACGGCTGCCACAGGTCGTCCTCCCGAAGCTGGGAACATCGACTCCCGTGAGAATAGCCCTGATCGGGCGTGGTGAGGCGTGTCGGGCGGGTGTGGTCCGAGGCAACGGCAAGGCCGTTCGGGCGGTGGAAGGGGGTTCCACCGACGGCGCATCACCGGGACAACCGCGCCGACCTCGGGCCACGCCTTCATGGCCGAGGCCTCCGAGCGTGCGGGCGAAGTTCGCGTCTCGCCCACCCTGCCGGGTCGCGCCGTCCCTCACGGCCGGCCGGTTGCCGTTGCCGTGTTGCGGGCCGCGAGTTCGGCGAACGCTTCGGTGAGTTGCGGTGGGCTGATGACCGTGATGGCGGTGTCGAAGCGGTTGAGAGAGGAGGCCAGAGCGATCCAGGACCATGATCCGACGGTGTAGCGGCACCGGCGGGGGCCGAGGGCTTCCACAGTGCCGTCGCCGGCGAACGGCATAACGGCGTCGGCGGGCCGGTGGAGGATGACGGTGCCCACACAGGGCCAGGTTTCGGCCTGGTCGGAACCTTTGAACCGCGCCGAGACATAGTCCTGGACGCTGCCGCCGGGAATCTCCCGTGGAGCGAAGCGAGGCCCGGTCGGGGTGCGCGGGGAGATGCGGTCGGCGCGGAAGACGCGCCAGTCCTCGTGCCCGAGGTCCCAGGCCACCAAGTACCAGCGGCCGTGGGACGTCACCAGGTGGTGAGGCTCGGCTCGGCGCGGTGCCCCGGGCGCGTCGCTGTCCGGCCGGTGAGAGGCGTAGTCGAACCGGAGCACTTCGCGGGCGCGGACGGCACTGGAGAGGGCGACGAGCACCTGAGGGGAAACGGGGGAGGGGGGTCCGTCGCCGGGGCGGGGGACGGCGGTGAACTCGAGCTGGTCGACCCGGTGCCGCAGGCGTGCGGGCATGACCTGGCGGACGGTGGTCAGCGCCTGAAGGGCCGCGTCCTCGAGACCCGCTCCGATCACGGTGGCGGCTTGCAGGGCGACGGTCAGGGCGACCACCTGCTCGTCGTCGAACAGCAGAGGGGGCAGTTCCGAGCCGGCGTCGAGCCGGTAGCCGCCGTCCGGCCCCATGGTCGCCTGGATGCGGTAGCCCATCTCGCGCAGCCGGTCGATGTCCCGCCGCACCGTGCGGCGGCTGATGGCCAGTCGTTCGGCCAGCACGGTGCCCGGCCAGTCGCGCCTGGTCTGCAGCAGCGACAGCAGATTGAGCAGCCGGGAAGTGGTCGTCGCCATGTTCTCGACCGTAACGCGGGTCTGGGACAAAACCTGTCCTATACGGCTGCCAGAGTCGGTGGTGCCGGGACGAGCCCGGACACCCTGTGCGCAAGGAGCAACAGTGAGCATCAAGACGACCCCCCACCTCAACTTCCGCGGCGAGGCCCGCGCGGCCCTGGAGTTCTACCGGAGCGTGTTCGGTGGAGAGGTCACCATCGCCACCTACGGCGACCTCGGCATGCCGAAGGACCTCCCGGGGGCCGACGCGGTGGTCTTCGGCCAGGTCGAGGCCGCCGAGGGGTTCCGCGTCATGGCCTATGACATCCCTGGTCCCTCCCGTGGCCCGGCTGGCGACGCGGGCTCGACCCGCCGGGAGAACGGCACCACCATCACGACGCAGCCGTTCTTCGTCTCAGTGCGTGGGGAGACCTTCAAGGAGGTCGAGGCGTACTGGGAGAAGCTGTCCGCAGGCTCCTCGATCGTCGAGCCCCTGGCTGCCTCGGCGTGGAGCGCGGGTTTCGGCATGCTCACCGACCAATTCGGGGTCACCTGGGTCCTGGACGTCGCCGCCGCCCACCAGGCGCAGTAAGCCGCCTGGCCGCCGTGGCGCGGGCCCGGGGCCCGCGCCACGGAGGCCTCCCGCCATCGCTCGACCGGGCGAAACCCTGGTGTCCAGGCCGCCGCCCCGAGGACCACCGGCGCCCGTGCCCGCACCGAGGGACAGAACATGCGCCATGGCCTCGACACCGAGCGACGCGCGCGCCTGGCGATCCGGCACGCACTCGCCCCTCCCGGGTCCAGGCGCGTCCAGGTGCCCGAAGACGCTGCCGTAAGCAGCTCCCGATACGCCGCACCCTTGCGGTGTGGACCTTCCGGGCCGAGAAGTTCTACCGGGCGGGCACCGGATCATCGACGCGCGGTCGGTGCGGGCCGCCGCGACAGCTCGTGCACGTACGACCACCGGAGCCGTGATCGGCATCGCGCGCCTGGTCGACCGCCACCAGGAGCCCGGGGGCCCTGCCGGTAGTTCCGGCTGTCAGAACCTGCGGAATGCCGCCGTGTTCCGGAGTCAGGTGATCTTGACGATGGTGCCGGTGCCTTGGAGTGCGGTGACCTCTTCGGCGGGTGCGGTGGTGTCGGTGACGAGGGTGTGCAGGAGGGTGGCGGGGCCGACGTAGGCATAGGCGGTGCGGCCGAGTTTGGCGCCGTCGGTGGCGACGATGGTGCGGCGGGCGGAGGCGATGCTCGCTTTCTTCACCGCGGCGTCGTCGAGGTCGTAGGCGGTCAGTCCGTCGGCCGCGCTCAGCCCGCAGCAGCCGATGACGGCGGTGTCGAAGCGCAGAGCGGCCAGCGAGGCGAGGGCGAGGGGGCCGGTGAGGGCTCCCTCGGCGGCGCGGGGCTGCCCCCCGGGCACGACCAGCGTGGCCGTGCCGGGTGTCTCGCCGAGCAGGTGGATGGCCTGGAGGGACAGCGGCATCACGGTGACGGGCCGCTCGCGCAGGAGCCGGGCGACCTCCAGGCAGGTGGTGCCGCTGTCCAGCAGGACGCTCTCGCCGTCGGCGATGAGCGCGGAGACCTCGGCCGCGATCCGGCGTTTGGCGTCGACCGCCTCGTGGGCGCGCAGCGCGAAGGGGGGCTCCTCGCCCCGGAGCAGCAGGGTGCGCGCCCCGCCGCGGACGCGTTCGAGGACGCCCTGGGCGGCGAGGGTGTCGAGGTCGCGCCGGATGGTCATCTCCGAGGCGCCGGTCAGTTCGGCGAGCTCTTGGACCGTGGCGCCGCCGGAGTCCCTGACGGCCTTGGCGATCAGTCCGTGCCGGTCTGTGTTGCTCATACCGCGATTGAACACCACCAGAAAACAAACAACTAGTTTGTTCATAGAGTCGACTTTCGAACATGACAAATGTTCGTTACGGTGAGTGGCATGGAACGTTCGCTTCGAGCCGCCCGTGTGGCGACCTATGTGTACTTCGTCTTGTGCGGCACCCTGATGGGCGCCTGGGTGGTGCACATCCCCGCGATCGAGGACCGTGTGGGCATCAGCCACGCCACCCTCGGCGGCCTGCTGGTGCTGCTCGGGCTCGGAGCCTTCATCGGAATGCAGGTGGCCGGCCCCCTGACCGACCGCCTCGGCTCCCGCGTCGTGGTCCCCGCCAGCGGCATCCTGTGCGGCGCTTCCCTGATCCTGCCCGGTCTCGCCCGGGATCCGTGGACGCTGGCCGGTGCACTGCTGGTCTTCGGGTTCTGCAACGGCTGCCTGGACGTGAGCATGAACGCCCACGCCGTGCACGTGGAGAAGGCGTACGGCCGGCCCGTCATGTCCGGCTTCCACGCCACGTTCTCCGTCGGCGGTGTCCTCGCCTCGCTCGTCGGAGCGGGCGCGGCGAGCGCGGCCCTGAACCCGGCCGCGGGCATGGCCACCATGGGAGCCGTGGGCGTCGTGATCGCCCTGGCCTCGGCGCGTGCCCTGCTGCCTGCCATCCCCGCCGCCGAAAGCCCCGGCGCCGACTCCGGATCCCTGGCGGAGACGGAGCCGTCACCTGCCGTCGAGCAGCGCGGCGCCAGGGGGCGTGTCCGGCTGCTGGCCGTCCTGGCGTTGATGGTCATGCTGTGCGAGGGCGCCGCCAACGACTGGAGCGCACTGCACCTGAAGGACGTCCTCGGGGCGCGGGCCGGCACGGCGGCCTTCGCGTACGGCACCTTCGCCGCGGCCATGACCCTCGGCCGACTGCTCGCGGACCGCCTCGTCGCCCGGTTCGGCTCCATGGCGATCCTGGGCCACGGCGCGGCCACGGCCGCCGTCGGCATCACACTCGTGGCCCTCGGCCCGTGGATGTGGGCCGCGTTCACCGGCTGGGCACTGTTCGGGCTGGGCCTGTCGGGCTGTGTCCCGCAGCTGTTCAGCGCGGCCGGCCACGCCGACCCCGCCGCCGCCGGCGCCAACGTCTCCCGCGTGGCCGGACTCGGTTACGTCGGCATGCTCGCCGGCCCCGCCGTCATCGGCTGGCTGACCCGCCTCGTCGCCCTCGACCACGCCTTCGTCCTGCTGACCCTGCTGTGTGCGACCACCGCTGCGGGCGCCCGCGTCCTGCGCACCGGAGCCGAGCACACCCGCCGGAGCGAGTTGGCAGCCGGCAGCCACTGACCGCTTGTGCGGCACGGCCCCTGACCCCCGTGCCGCACAAGCTCCCCGGCCCGTCAAGGACCGGGAGGCAAAACCCCCGCCGTTCCCGAAGGAGCCCTGATGCCCGAGCCCCACACCCAGCCCGCCCGCGGCCGCGTCGGTGTCCTGCTGCCCCGCGATCTCCCCGCCCGTGACGTGCTGCCGTATGCGCGGCGAGCCGAAGAACTGGGCTTCGAGCAGATCTGGGCGGTGGAGGACCTCGGCTGGCGCGGCGGCATCGCCCAGGCCGCCTCCGTCCTGGCCAGCACCACGGACATCACCGTCGGCATCGGCATCCTGCCCGCCGGCGCACGCAACGTGTGCTTCACCGCGATGGAACTGGCCACCCTCGCCCAGCTCCACCCCGGCCGGCTCATCGCCGGCATCGGCCACGGCATGCCCGACTGGATGCGCCAGGCCGGAAACTGGCCCGCCAGCCCCCTGACACTCCTCAAGGAGTACACTACCGCGCTGCGCCGGCTCCTGCGGGGCGAGCCCGGCCCCGCGAACGGCCGCTATGTGCGCTGCGAAGGAGTCGTCCTCACCGAGACCCCCGCCGCCGAGGCCATCCCGCCGGTCGTCCTGGGCGTGCGCGGCCCTCGATCACAGCAAGCCGCGGGCGAGGTCGCCGACGGGCTCCTCCTGGCCGAACCCGCCGCCCCCGCCTACGTCACCGCCTCCCTGCACCACCTGGGCCCCGCCCCCACGGCGAGGCACCCGGAGATCGTCACCTACGACGCCGCGGCCGTCGACGACGACGAGGAAGCCGCCCTCGCCCGCGTCCGCGCCGGGCTGGAGGCGATCGGCGAGCCGGACTGGGCCGCGCACATCGACCCCCTGCCCTTCGCCGCCGAGCTGCGCGCACACCGCGCCGCCTGCCCCGACGGCCGCACGTTCGCCCGGACCATGCCCGCCGCCTGGATCCGTGAGCTGAGCATCGCGGGCACCCCCGGCCAGGCCCGCGCGGCGATCGGCGCCCGCCACGCGGCGGGAGCGACCAGCGTCGTCCTCGCCCCCGCCGGCCCCGACGCCCTGGCATCCCTCGACTCACTCGCCCGCGCCCTGCCCCACCGCCCCTGACACCCAGGGCGCGGCGTGCGGCGGGCGCGCGCCACGTCCACGCTCAACACCAGCCCAACCGGAGGCTGGAGTCAACGCGTGAAGCCTCCACCAATCCCGGAGCGTTTCAAGTTACGGATGCCCTGCGCCGGCCCGTTCAGGACCACCGCGCGCTCGTCCATCCCGCCCCACATCCACAACACCCCAGGCCGTCGACCTTGCACGGTCATCGAACCAGATCGCGAAGTGGGACTGGAGCAGAGGCCAGTCGCGGAATCGCGGACTGAAGGGCGATTGGCGACGGTGAACTGCCTCAGCGTCCCGAAGCGGGCCCCGAATGGCATTTTCGGCCACGCACCAGCGGCGGCTGGATGCGCTGCGTAGTCTCGCGGGCATGGAGGCACCCGCACCCGGCGCAGCGCACGACGCCGCAGCGCAGGATGTCCACAGCGCGACGCGACGGCGGCTGGACGCGTACACCTACCTCAGCGCACCGGAGCGGCTGGAACACGTCGCGATCACGCGGGTCTTCAGCGGAACACTCCTGGCGGACTTGGCTGTGCCGGACGTCCTGGCGGAGCTGCGCCAGCCGGCGGCCCAGCCGCCGGGCTCGATGCCGACGCCTTCACGGTCCGGCTGGAACAGCTGGTGCGGTGGGGCAACCTGCTGCGCAGCAGCCACACCGTGAAGGCGTCCAGCATCAGCGAATACCAGCGGTCCCGTGCGCGCTACCAGCTGTCGAAACTGGGCGAACGGATCCAGCGGGACGCCGACGGCGTCCTGGCCGCGGCCGACGCCGCCCGCGAGGTGAGCAACGAACTGCTCGCACTGGTCGAGCGCGGGCTGCGGGAGCTGGCCGAGGCCGTGACCGCGCCCGGCGGTATCGAGCCGCAGGATGGGCTGGAGAGGGTCAGCGCGCTGTTCGTGCAGTTCACCGAGTTCGCGGACTCCGTCCGGGACCTCTACGCCTACCTCGGCCAGGTGCTGGCCCGGTACGACCTGGACAGCGCCGAGTACCAGGGCTTCAAGGAACTGCTCCTCGACTACGTCGAGTCGATCACGGAGGACGTGGGGTTCCGCGCTCCGAGGATTTCGGGGGCGCTGAAACAGTCGAGGACGTCGATGCGGTGCTCGCCATCCATGGCAGCCCCGAAGCTACGGAACACCTGTCGTTCGAGCCTCGCAACCGTGAGCAAGTCGGCCGGATCACGGCCCGGTCGATCGCTTCCGCCACGGCGGACCCGCGCAGCGAGTACACGCCGGCCGTCGTCCCGCATGCTGCCAGACCCCGGTGGTCGCGCCGCTCGTCTCCCAGGCGTGCGACATCGGCCTGGCCCCCGTGGTGAACCCGAGCTACGAGGCGCTCACCGGGCCCGGCTCATCCACGTCAACCGGTACCACCGACGCGCAGACACCACCGTCGCGGTGAACGCGAAGCTGATCGAGGCCCCGTCCCAGGCGCCCGTCATGTGGCTGTGGGACGCGAGACTCCGGGAACTCCCCACTACCGCCCGTCGGTTACTGGTAGAAGGGAGAACCGCGGCACGTGCCTGATGCCCGGTGCGGGCGGGCGGCCAGAAGACGACGCTCAGGCGCGCAGTGCGGGGGAGGGGAACGGGGATGGGGCGCAAACATCTGGTGTACGTACTGCCCGGAATCGGCGGCAGCGTGCTGGAACGGCCTGAAGAGGGTGGGAAGCCTGCCAAGGTGGTGTGGGATGCAGGCTTCGGCGACATCGCCGGTCTGCTGGCGAAGCCGCGTCGGCTGACGGTGGACGAGCCGCTGCGGGCGACCGGACTCATTCACTCCAAGCGGCTGCTGCCGGGCTGGACCGTGGTCCCCGGCTACGAACGGCTGGTGGCGAACCTCCAGGCCCTGCCCGGTACGGTCATCGACACCGGGCACCCCGATCGGCGGGACCCGGCCGCGAACGTGGTGCTCTTTCCCTACGACTTCCGCCTGGGTGTCCGGCATGCCGCGGAACTGCTTGCGGCCGACGCCCATGACCGGTTGAAAGATCTCGCCCCGTCCGAGCAGATGGGGCGGATCGTAGTGGTGGCCCACTCGATGGGTGGTCTGGTCGCCCGGTACTGGCTGGGCCCGCTGGAGGGCTGGCCGCTGTGCCGGTCCCTGATCACACTGGGCACGCCCCACCGCGGCGCCCCGAAGGCGCTGGAAGTACTGGCCAATGGCGTACGGTTGGCCGGGGCCCGGCTGGACGCGGTGAGCGATCTGCTGCGCCAGTGGCCGTCGGTGGCCGAGCTGCTGCCCCGCTACCCGATGATCTGGGACACCGCAGCCACGGCTCCCCTCTACCCCCACGACCTGCCTCTGGACGACCTGCGTCCGCTGGCGGAAAAGGGCTTCGCGCTGCACGAGGAGATCGAGCAGGCCTGGCAGGCGATACCTCGCAGTGGTGCCGAACCTCAGGTAGTACCTCGGCTGGGCTGGAGCCACACCACCAAGGGCTCGGCCGTGTGGGACGGCCGCAAGCTGGAAATCAACAAGGAGCTGCCGGGCTGGCTGGACCTGGCAGGCTGGGAGAAGGACCACGGCGACGGCACCGTGCCGGCGATTTCGGCCGTGCCGGTGGAGATGGACGGCCACGACACCTTCGGTTGGCGCGCCCGCGACCGCCATGGCTCCATCGTCTCCGCCGACTGGGTCTCCGGCCTGGTACAGGTCTATGAGGAACGGCAAAGGCTGACCGCGGCCCGGGGCGAGGAACGCCAGGCCGCACTCGGCCTGGATGTGGAGGAACTCCACATCCAGGGTTCCGCCATCCCTCTGGAGGTGCGATTGCGTGGTGACAGTCTGCCGCAGGACGCCACCACCGACCCGGCTGCGCTCGCCGTCTGGGCCACCCTGCGCCCGGTGCAAGGTCCGCGGGCCCCGGTCGCGGAAGTGCGGCTGGAGTGGGACGAGGAGCGGGGCAGCTACCTCACCGAACTGCCCGGTCAGGAGCCCGGCCTGTACGACATGCGGGTGAGCGCGCGGGCCGTGCCCGGAGTCGGTGACCTGTCCGCTTCCGACACCATCGCGGTGGTGGCCCCATGAACGCTGCCGGTTCCTGGCCCCGCTGGTCCCTCGAGGGCGAGACGACTGCACTGGCCAAGTACGTGCTGCCCGACGAGGTCGCTGCCCTGCTCCCGCTGCCCGGTCCCCCGGCCGACAGCCGGATCGAGCAGGTTCGGGGGGTCTATGAGGCACTGGCCGGTGCCGGGATCACCTACTCCCACGAGGCGCCCTCCGACGACCCCGGCCGCCAGGTCATCCGCCAGCCCGGCGAGGTCCTGTGGTGCCCCAAGCACGCCACCTGCCTCGACCTCGCCCTGGCCCTGGCCGGCGCCTGCCTCCACTCCGGCCTGCACCCCCTCGTTCTCCTCCTCGATGCGCCTGAAGCAGGCCGCGCCGCCCATGCCCTGCTCGGCGTGTGGATCGACACCATCGACCCCGACGTTCTCGAAGACATCCGGGTGCCGGACGCCGACGTATGGACCAGCCGCCCCGACGGCTGGGAAGAACTGGTCCAGACCGACGTTGACGGGCCGCGCCCGCTGCTGCTGCTGGACCCCGTCGGCGTCGCGCACGCCCTGCCCTCCTCGCCCATCCTCGGCACGAGCGCCACCTTCGCCCAAGCCGCACGCGCCGGAGCCCGCTACGCGCGCGAATGGACCTGGCGCCTGGCCGTCGACGTCGGCCGCGCCTGGCGCCAGCGCGACACCCACACCCCGGCCCACCGGCCCGAAGACCAACCACTGCGCCCGCCGTACGTGGAACTGGACCCGCAGGTACACCGACCTCTGCAGATGCTGCGCGCCGAGCATGCAGTGGTGCCCTTCCAGGGCCGTGACGAGCTCACCATTCTCACCGACTGGTGCAAGACCGTGGCCGCCGGACCCCACACCGGAGTCACCGTCATCCACGGCGCCGGCGGGGCGGGCAAGACCCGCCTCGCCCTGGAACTGGCCCACCAACTGGCCACCCGCGAGGGCTGGTACACCGGCTACCTGCGCGAACACACCACCGGGCGGGACTGGCTGGGCACCGTCGTCTCCCCCACCCTCATCGTTCTGGACTACGCAGACGCCCGCACCGCCGACGCAGAGCACCTGCTGGCCATCCTCAAACGTCGCATGGAGCGCGGTGCCGCGCCCGCCGTCGTCATCCTGACTGCGCGTGCCATCAACGGCCAGTGGCTCACCAAGCTACGCAAAGCGTGGGAACGTGACGGGCACCTGGTCCGCGAGGGCGCCCTATTGCACCTGCCGCCCGAACACCCCGCCGGCGCCGCCATCTTCCGCCGCGCTGCGCGCGCCTTCCATCACGGCCCCGACGCCGACCTCGACCTTGAGGCCGCTGAGCGGGCTGCACCCGCAGACTGGACCACCCTGGACCACATCCTGCTGGCCCTGCTCGTCGCCCGCAGCCCCGGTCGGCGCCCCACCACACGCGAGGACCTCTACGAGGAGGTCCTCAGCCACGAACGCGCCTACTGGGCCCAGACGTACAACCGAATCGCCGGCCTGCCCAAAGACGCGGACGCTCCTCTCGAGGTCCTCAACCGGTCCGTCACCAGCCTCATCCTGCGCGCGCCCACCACCCGCAAAGAAGTCCACGCCGCACTACGCACCGTGGATGATCTTCGCGACGATCCACAATGGCGCGAGACCATCCGCACCACCCTGACCACCTGCTTGCAACCCGGACCCGGCGAGCCCCTCGTCCTACGCCCGGACCCCATCGCCGACCACCTGACTCTCCATGAACTCCGCGACGACGAGGACCTGCTTCCCAGCATCCTGGACGGCCTCGAGGACGACCGCCTCCTGGCCGCCCTGCGTCAGCTCAACCGCGCCGCTGCAGCTGCGCCCGGCAGCGCTGCACGCATGCTGGCGGCCTGGGTCAGCGCCGGAGCAGACCGCTGGGAGCCTGTCCTCCAAGTCGCCGCGGAACAGGGCGGCACCGCGCTGGCCGCCCTCGGACAGCTCATCGACGACCCGGCAGTGCCCTGGCTCGACGACCTCTCCAGGGCCATCCCCTACACCGCGATCGGCCTGCCTCAGCTCGGCCTGCACACGGACCTTCGACGCCTGTCACTTCTGCGGTCCGATCACACCACGCAGCCGGCCAAGCTTGCGGACCAGCTTCTACGTACCGGCAATCGCTACTCTGCCGCCGGGGACCGGCAGGCGGCACTGGCTTCGGTCGCCGAGGCCGTCGACCACTACCGCGCCCTCGCGCAGGCCGACCCGGCCGTCTACCTCCCCCATCTGGCCAGCTCCTTGAACAACCTCTCCGTCGAGCAGGGCGAGGTCGGGGATCGGCAGGCGGCACTGGCTTCGGTCACCGAGGCCGTCGACCACTACCGCGCCCTCGCGCAGGCCGGCCCGACCGTCTACCTCCCCGACCTGGCCATGTCCTTGAACAACCTCTCCATCCATCAGGGTGAGACCGGGGACCGGCAGGCGGCACTGGCTTCGGTCACCGAAGCCGTCGAGATCCGCCGCACCCTGGCGGGGGCGAATCCGGCCGCCTATCTCCCCGACCTGGCCAGCTCCTTGAACAACCTCTCCGTCCAGCAGGGCGCGACCGGGGACCGGCAGGCGGCACTGGCTTCGATCACCGAAGCCGTCGACCACTACCGCACCCTCGTAGAGGCCGACCCGACCGTCTACCTCCCCAACCTGGCCATGTCCTTGAACAACCTCTCCATCCATCAGGGTGAGACCGGGGACCGGCAGACGGCACTGGCTTCGATCACCGAAGCCGTCGAAATCTGCCGCACCCTGGCGGGGGCGAACCCGGCCGTCTACCTCCCCTACCTGGCCGGCTCCTTGAACAACCTCTCCAACCGGCAAGGTGAGGCCGGGGACCGGCAGGCGGCACTGGCTTCGGTCACCGAGGCCGTGGATCACTACCGCACCCTCGTGAAGGCCAGTCCGGCCGTCTACCTTTCCGACCTCGCCGGCTCCTTGAACAACCTCTCCAACCAGCAGGGTGCGGTGGGGGACCGGCAGGCGGCACTGGCTTCGGTCACCGAGGCCGTGGATCACTACCGCACCCTCGTGAAGGCCAGTCCGGCCGTCTACCTTCCCGACCTCGCCGGCTCCTTGAACAACCTCTCCAACCAGCAGGGTGCGGTGGGGGACCGGCAGGCGGCACTGGCTTCGGTCACCGAGGCCGTGGACCACTACCGCACCCTCGTGAAGGCCAGTCCGGCCGCCTACCTTCCCGACCTGGCCATGTCCTTGAACAACCTCTCCAACCAGCAGGGTGAGGCCGGGGAGCAGTACGCGGCACTGGCTTCGGTCACCGAGGCCGTCGACCACTACCGCGCCCTCGCGCAGGCCAGTCCGGCCGCCTACCTCCCCAACCTGGCCATGTCCTTGAACAACCTCTCCAACCAGCAGGGTGCGGTCGGGGACCGGCAGGCGGCACTGGCTTCGGTCACCGAAGCCGTCGAGATCCGCCGCGCCCTCGTGAAGGCGAGTCCGGCCGCCTACCTCCCCGATTTGGCCGGCTCCTTGAACAACCTCTCCGTCCAGCAGGGTGCGGTCGGGGACCGGCAGGCGGCACTGGCTTCGGTCACCGAAGCCGTCGAGATCCGCCGCGCCCTCGTGAAGGCGAGTCCGGCCGCCTACCTCCCCGACCTCGCCATGTCCTTGAACAACCTCTCCGTCCAGCAGGGTGCGGTCGGGGACCGGCAGGCGGCACTGGCTTCGGTCACCGAAGCCGTCGAGATCCGCCGCGCCCTCGTGAAGGCCGGTCCGGCCGCCTACCTCCCGGTCCTGGCCGGCTCCTTGAACAACCTCTCCGTCCAGCAGAGCGAGGCTGGTGACCGGCAGGCGGCACTGGCTTCGGTCACCGAGGCCGTGGACCACTACCGCACTCTCGTGAAGGCCGGTCCGGCCGCCTACCTTCCCGACCTCGCCATGTCCTTGAACAACCTTTCCGTCCAGCAGAGCGAGGCTGGTGACCGGCAGGCGGCGCTGGTTTCGGTCACCGAAGCCGTGGACCACTACCGAGCCCTCGTGAAGGCCAGTCCGGCCGCCTACCTCCCCGACCTCGCCATGTCCTTGAACAACCTCTCCAACCGGCAAGGCGAGGTCGGGGACCGGCAGGCGGCACTGGCTTCGATCACCGAAGCCGTCGAGATCCGCCGCACCCTCGCAAAGGCCAGCCCGGCCGCCTACCTTCCCAACCTCGCCACGTCCCTGAACAACCTCTCCGTCCAGCAGAGCGAGGCCGGGGACCGGCAGGCGGCACTGGCTTCGGTCACCGAAGCCGTGGACCACTACCGCACCCTCGCAAAGGCCAGCCCGGCCGCCTACCTCCCCAACCTCGCCACGTCCCTGCACAACCTTTCCGACCAGCAGAGCAAGACTGAGGTCACCTTTGCTGCCTGGGAGGGGGCCATCACCGACCTGGAACTCATGCCACTCGCCCAGGCGGAACTTCGCGCCCACTACGCCATGTACCTCGCGGCACACATTGCCGTTGCTCCTGCAGCCGACCAACTCGTGCGGGCGGCGCTGGCCTGCGCAGGCGGCAGCCCATCTCTGCTGGGCCGGGCGCGGCAACAGGTCCGGGTGACCGCAGCGAGCCTCGGCATCCAAGATCCGCGGCTTCCCGACTGGGCCGTCGCCCCGCTGCCCGACGACGTGGTGGCACTTCTCAACCAGTGGGTTCAGGCCGCCGACTGGCCAAGCGCCGAAACCTTCCTACGCGCGCATGCCGACCGGCTCCGGCAGCCGGGCTTCCGTCATCACTTGGAACTGGCTGATGCCCTCTTCCCCGAGAGCCCGGCCATCGGCAGCCTCACCAGCATCCTCGGCCAGGTCGACACCGACGGTATCGACACCGTCCTGGACCGCGGAAGGCACGACCACGACGTTCGCCAACTGCTTCTGGAGTGGATTGCGACTCCCACCTGGGCGGACTCCAAGAGCTTCTTCGACGAGCACAGCGGCAAGCTGCGCACCCCCGAAGCCCGGGCGCTGCTCGCCACAGCAGAAGCGCCCCCCGCACGCCTGCATCTCGCGATCCTCCAGCTCACCGACGACCTCCCTCCCCATCAGGTCTACGAGATCGTCACGGAGCGGGATGTCGCCGCCGAACAGGCCTTCACCGCCATCGATCAGGCCGCCCTCCCGCGTCTGCGTCACATCCTGCACGCCCACCCGGACCTGCTCACCGACACCACCGGGGCCTTCTTCGCCACCGTGATCGCCGCAGCCGACGGCGATACCGACCAAGCCCGCCGGCTCGCCCAGGCCATCGCCGAGCACGGCACGGACACCCAACGTCACGCCTACGCGATCCGACTCCGCACCCTCGCCCGACTCGCCCCGGGTTTCAGCGACGGGAGCGAACTCGCCGACCTCGTCCATCCCGACAAGCGTCCCTGACAGGTCCCACCGTGTGCCCAGGTCGGAGCCGTGGAGAAGGATCGGTGCTGCGAGGGGAATGTCCGCGTACAGGGCACCGTGGCAGGCGGTGAGCAGGTCCTCACTGCGATCGGCGTGAGGTCGCGAGATCGAGATCGCATCGACGTCATCCAGCCGCACATGACGCGGGCAGCGGGCCGAGCGTCCCGCTGTCCGCGTCCACCTCACGGTCCTGGGCTGCGCGACGCCCTACCCGAGCGTGGACGATCCGTGCTCTGGCTATCTGGTGTCGAGCGGGGACACCCGTCTCTGGGAGGCGGGTGCCGCACACGGTGCATTCGAAGAGCATGGCGGTGGCGCCGTGGCCGAGGCCTCGCAGGAGCTCCGGGCGCCGCCGCGGCAGCACCCGGGGCTCCGCTTCTCCGAGAGCGGCCTCAGACCGTGCCGTTCTCCCACCACCAGTCACGGCCGAGCGTGGGCTGTGCGCTCGTGTGCCCCCCGCAGACCGCGACCGCGGTGGTCGCGGACTGCACCGCCTGCCCCACCGAGGACCCGCACAGGGGCAGGACCGCTGCCACGGCGAGGGTCAGGCCCCGCAGAAGCTTCCTTCGTCCCATCTGGTGTTTCCCCTCCGGCCGGGAGCCTCCGGCGCGGATGATACGGGCAGCGCTCGTCCCCAACCAGAGCCCCTCACCTTGGAAGTGCGGGGCAGGTAGCGGTCCCGTTACCGGGGAGGGCTCGACCGGGTTCGGGAAGCGTCTGTCGTGCACCGGGTGGATGCCCCGATCGGTCGACCGATGCTGTGCCGCGTCCGAGCGAAGCGGTCCGCGGGCCGGGCGCAAGGCTGGGAGCGGATGTGGCTTGCGGACGGGTACTCGTCCGCCGGGCCGCGCTTTAGACTGCGACCGCTCCGGAGTCTGACGATCTTTTGGAGGGTGTGCAGGATGAACCGAGCTCTCATGACCGCCTTGGCGGCGGCAGCGTTGGTCGTGTCCGCGGGCAGCACCACCGCCTCCGCTTCCGATGCCCCGCCGCGCATCACGCACGGTCCTTGCCAGTACACCCAGACACCGAACGAGCCGGCGGCGCGACCGGTTCCCCTGCCGCCCGATCCGCGGCACACCCCCAGCCACGGCACGGTCGACATGGCCGTCCCGACCAGCCAGGGCCCGCTTCCGCTGCGTCTGGACCGGGCGAAGGCGCCGTGCACGGTCCAGAGCTTCCTGCACCTGGCGCGGCACCGGTTCTACGACCGTACGGTGTGCCATCGGCTGACGGCGTATCCGACGCTGAAGGTCCTGCAGTGTGGCGACCCGACCGGCACTGGCGAGGGTGGGCCGGGGTACGAGTACAAGGACGAGCTGCCGGTGGACCTGCCGCCGGCACCGAGCGATCCGACCGGCGTCCGTCGCCTTTACGGGCGCGGTCTGCTGGCGATGGCCAACGCCGGGCCGAACACGAACGGTTCACAGTTCTTCGTCGTCTACGGCGACTCCGCGCTGCGACCGAACTACACGGTGTTCGGCACGGTCGGTACCGCCGGCCTGAAGACGCTCGACAAGGTCGCTGGCGGCGGAATCGAGCCAACTACGCAGGACCCGGCGCCTGTCGACGGCACGCCGGTGCTGAGGACCGAACTGCTCAGCGTCCGGCCGTTCTGCCGGCCCTGATGAACTGCGGTGCGGTCACCATGGGTCCAGCTATGTGCCCGGTCCCACGATGAGGTGAAGCAGCCGTTGCCCTGCGTCCGCCCGGATGACGTCGCCGATGCTGTCGTAGAAGGTGACGGACGGCGGTGTCGTCGTCATCGCCATGCACGTCTGCAACACCGTCGACCTCATGGACTGTTCCGGGATCTCCGCGCGGATCCGTGAGACGGCGAAGCCCACAGTTGATCTCCCCGTCCGGTGTGACTGTTCGCCCCCTGTTCGGCGGGGCCGGTGTCAGTGGTGGCTGCGATGCTGGCGGCATGATTCCGTGGAACCTGCTCGATCTCGACAAGGCCCTGCGAGCCAGCTGGGCCGCCGACACCTGCTCGCCCGACGACCGGGCCGACTGGCAGTCGCACAACCCGGCCTGGGGACACTGCGACATCACTGCCTTGATCGTCAACGACATCTTCGGCGGCGTCCTCATGGTCGGTGAAGTGCACCTTGACGGGACCCAGCATGGTTTCCACTGGTGGAACAGGCTGCCCAGCGGTTGGCAACTCGACCTGACACGCGAGCAGTTCCAGCGCGGACAGACCGTCACGGCTGCCCGTGACGTCGAGCGCCCACCGGGCCCGCTGCCCCGACGCTGGAAGGAGTACCTCCTTCTGCGTGAGCGTGTCATCGAGCACCTCGGTCCGCTTCCAGAACCTGTCTGAGGGACCGGTGTGACTGATTCCCAATGATCCTTGTCAACCAGCGGGCCGTAGGCTGCGGCCCATGGAATCGTTGATCAATGCCGTCCGCGAGCAGGACGAAGCTTCCCGTTTCCTTGCTTGGCCGGGTGACTTCGACCTAAACCGAGGCGACCATGTCGAGGAAGTTCACCTCGCCTCGGGTGCCGCGCTTGAGGGGTTCGCCGGCGACGGTGCCGGGGGAACGTTCTTCTTCTGCGGTGAAGGCGGCGAAGAACGTCCTATCCTCTATGCCGACTCCGAAGGGGGCGCCGCTCTGGTCGCGATCGGCCTGCCCGAACTCCTGCGGCTGCTGCTGGTCGCTCCGTGGTGGCGCGACTGCCAAGCGTTCACAGACGAGGAAAGTCGCGAGCTCGCGGCCGAATACCTGGAGGACATGCCGGACCTCGTCGCCCGGAGAGACCGTGCCGCCGCAGCCCTTGGCCTCGACCTTCCGGACGCGGCCGATGCCTTGGCCCGCTTGCGGGAGGTGGCCGTTCGGGTGGGCAAGGACTTCGTGCTCATCCTCACGCCGGAGGGTTGCCCCTACGAGCCTCTCATCAGGAACTGAGGTGCGTCGCAGCAGCACGAGTACACCGCCGCCTTCCCCCATGTCGCACTCACCGGCCAGTCGCCAGTGGAACCCGGCGCCCACCCGACGCGGCAACCGGGCCGCCGTCCTGCCCACCCTCAGCTCCGGAAAGCGAACGGGCCCACCGACTCCGTCGGCGGGCCCTCGCGAAAGATCAAGGTTGAGCGTCGAGCTCAGATGGTCGGGGTGTCGTCAACGATCGGCCTGTGAATCTCGACGACCGGCTTCCACCCCGCGGAGAACTCGATGAAGTCCGCACGGGTGGGGTAGGTGTCGATCGCGCGACGGTCACGCTTGGGGCTGTCGTTCCCCTTGCGCCCCCGGGGAATCTGCTCTTCGAAGATGTCGACCTTCACGTCGGGAACCTCCTTGAGGCGTTGACGCCAGATCTGCACGACGTCGGCGCCGAAGGCCTGCCGGGCCGCAGCGTAAAGGGCCGTGAGGGCCCCCTTGTCCCCGCCAGGGACGAAAAGTGCCAGGTCCAGCACGACACCGGCGGACTGGAGGACCTCGATGGTCACCGAGCCGTTCTCATCGGCCAGGTAGACGCCGGCTTCATTCTCGTCGTCGGGAAGGCAGGAGACCTCTTCCTGGAATACGGTTCTCGCCGTGATCGAGCCGCCCTCGAAATCCTCACCGGGCTTGGTCAGAAAAGCAGGGACATAGCAGTCGGGAAGCTTGAGTTCTGCCGTGTCGGCGGAAATGAAGAGCCTGTCCTTCACGCCGAGCTTCGTCACCTCTTCCAGCGAGAGGCGGCGAGCGGCGATCTTCTCCGTGTTCACGATTTCCCTTTCAGGTTGCACTGTCCCTCCGAACCAGGACGCTACCACGAAACCCTGAGGTCAACTGCCCATTGATCCTTGGGTAAATGGCCTCTGACGACCTGCACGGGAGGATACCGAAGCGAGTGCCACTGGGTCGGGGACACACATCCGCCAAGTAGTGTCCCCCGTCATGGTGTTGGCGATCAACTGGCGGTTGCATCTCGGTGCGTTGGGTAGCGCTCACGAACTAAAGAGAGTTTATGGTAGATATCACCCATATCCCCTTCGGGGGCGGCGAGGCAAGGCGATCGATTCGTCGTGCATCTCGAAGAGTGCAGCCGAAACCAACCGGATGGTCCGGCAACGCATCAACGGACAACCCACGGCGACATCTGGAGGGAGCGCGAACCGGAAGTCGCTGGCTGTCGCGCCCTCTTCGGTCAGGGCGGGCTTCGACGTAGTCGACTGCCCCGATCGCTGACGCTTCGCCATGTTGAGCGGGGTTCGGTACACAGCGAGCATGGTCCTGCCGAAGCCCGGCATGCCGGCCACTTTCACGCCGGACAGCTCTCGCAGCGCAATGACCAGGTCGCGAGCCCAGGGTTGCGGCCCAAGGGGAGAACCCAGTCACCGGCCACATGACGGCCGCGAATCGTCCTGCTCTCCGCGGCTGACGCCAGTCCGGTCACGCCGGAGCGGACGGGGACGGGGGCGTGGCGAGTTCGCCCAGGATGCGGGCGGTCGGCACCGGGTCGGCCAGCCACTTCAGGTGGCTGCCCGCCAGGGTGCGGGCGTCGAACGGGTTGTCCGGCGTCAGCTCGTCGCCCTCGCGGATCAGCCGGTCTTGCAGCGCGAGAGGCAGGCTCGTGTCATCGGCCAGGCGGATGTAGGTCTTTGGGGATGCGGCCCCGGGGCGCGGCCTGCGCCCGGTCGGCGGAGCAGTCCTCGCCTGCACGCCTCCATCTGCTGCCCCGTCTCCAACCGTCGGCGGGCGCATCCGTTGTGGCCTGCTCGCTGTTACGGGGCGAACTGCTCCAGCCGCCCTGATGGCGCACGGGATCAACAGCGAGAATGCCGCCATGACAGATCAAGGTCCGGCGATGTCTCCCGCAGTGCTCGCGGATGAGGCGCAGATCGGCACGCTGGTGGGGAGCACAGCCACCGTGGAGCGCTTCACGGTCGGCGGGGCGACCGTCGCGATAGGCCCGTCGGGGACTGTAGTCATCACGGAGGCGGGCGACTGGCTGGACCGGAGTTGCGTGTGGAACGCCGAGGAGGTCCGCCTGGTGGGCCCAGCATCGGCACCGGTGATGGACCGCCTCGTGGGCCGACGAGGAGGAGCGGGCGCGGACGAGAGGGCGCTGCCCATCCACCTGGTGGTCCGCGTCGGAAAGGAGTTGCTGTACCTGGGCACCGGCCACGTCGGGCAGGCGACGACGGCCGGTTCCGACCCGCTTCTACGTAGCACCCGGACTCGTCATGTCCGCATCGGACGGAGGTGCAGACCACGGGATCGACGTATGGGTCGCGTTACACACGGCAGCGTTTGCAGCCCTTGCTGAGCGCTGACATCGAGTGGAGCCGATTCGACGGATGACGTGCGACATGTACATCCGGTCGCTTGTCACGAAGGACAGCAGACGCATCACCGTTCGAACGACCAGCGCTTGGGGGAGGGCCATCACACGCCAGCCCGTCCGATGAGACAGATCTGAGGTGTTTGGAGAACCGTCCCATCTCGGCTCCGCCGCCCAGTTCTCGGGCAGCGCCGCATCCGGCGTGGGTGGGGGCGAGCATGGGCTCCGGCAGCGTCCAGGTCATGGCCCAGTGCTTTCCACGCGAGCCCCCGCGTGGCTCTGCCCGCTCAGTCGGCGAGCCGACGGTGCGCCCGGTCCCAGCAGGCCGATTCGGCGGCACTTCGCCGGGTCTCGCTCAGGGCCAGGTCGAGGTGCCCGGCGAGGGTCAGTGCGTCCCGTGGTTCGTCGGCCTGGAAGGAGACCCGGCGAAGCAGTCGCACGTTGTCGAGTGCGACGCCTTCCCGGGCCAGGACGAAGAGGCAGGTGAGGAGGGCGGAGCGGGCGTTGCCGTCGTCGAAGGGGTGGAAGAAGCAGACGTCGAGGAAGGCGCGCGCGGCCCGGACGGTCAGCGGCAGGCGCCGGGCGGCGTCCTGCGTGCTGTGGGCGAGGCAGACATCGAGGCGGGCGCGGGTGTCGGGGCCGATGCCGTACCGTTCCAGGCCGCCCTTGGCGAAGGCGGGCAGGCTACGGAACGGCGGCGGCCCGGGCGTGGCCAGGACGTGCCGCTGCCAGCTCTGGAGCAGACCGAAGTCGAGCCGGGCGCCGCGCGTGGCGTCGGCCCGCATCAGCTGAAGGGCGGTGAGCAGGCCCTGTCCGCGGGCCGGGTCGAGGACGGCGTCGAAGGTGCGGATCTCCTGCGTCGCTCCGTCACGGACCGGCGTCACCGGTCCTTCCCCGCTGCTGTTCCGGGCCTTGTGCCACGGCACGGTTTCCCGCACCGCGAGCCAGCGTTCCAGGTGGTCGGGCAGCGGCGGTTCGGCGGCCTGGGCGGCCGTGTCCGGGTGGACGGAGCCTGCGAGCCGTTCGGCGATGTCCTCGACCAGGACCGGGTCGGGGCCGGTCCAGCTCTTGAACCGGCCGCCGACCGCATGCTCCACCAGGTGCCAGGCCTCGTCGTCCGCGACGCCCCGGCTGTTGAGGAACCACGCGAGGACCTGGTGGCAGTGTCCGTACCAGGCGCTGCCGCAGCCGGTGCGGTCGGTGACGTGCAGGATCAGGTTGCGGGCGGTGCGGTCCCACAGGATCCGCTGGTCGTCGATGCCGGCCACGTCCAGTGGGTAGGCGTCGAACCATGCGGCCAGACTCTCCAGCCACTCGCGCCACTCGCACAGCGCCGCGGTCACACGGTCCAGGGTCTCGTCAGCAGTGGTGACCGAGTACCGGGCGCGGGACCAGCTGCCGACGGGCCCTCCGTCGAAATCCCCCTCGTCGTGCGCCCACCGCCAGCCGATGACCCAACGGCCGTAGTGCTCGGCCAGGGCGCACGTCATGGCGTCGGCCCAGGGTCCGGCCTCCTCCCAGCCCCACTCGTTGAGGGTCGTCAGGTCACCCGGCGCAACGTCGGGGCGCCGCGGCACCCGCCCGGCCGGCCCGAGCGACCTCACCACCCGCGCCGCCGACCCGCTGTCGAACGGATGACGGGCCGGATCCACCTCGTCCCAGGTCAGACTACGGGGGGACAGCTCCATGATCACCGCGCAAGTCTCTTCCGCTCACCGGCACCAGCTCAACCCGATTACCGGCCGACTGCCCGAACCCGTTTCGAGCCGCACCACCCCGGCCTCCGGCGGCCCTGAGCGGACGTGCTCATGGCCGTCGCCCGCCGCCTGCTCGCTGCCGGCACCTGCTCGCAGCCCGACGAGGTCCGCCGCCGCGCCTGGCCGGCACCGCGCACAGCGGCCCGCACGGCTGCCGCCTGCGAGCGCTGCGGCGGCCTCCCGGCGGCGAGCCGGCTAGAGGCCGCAGCCCGGCGGGCAGCTCGCCCGCAGCGCGCTGCCGTCGTGACGCACGTCCTCGCTTCGCCATGGAGACTCCTCGAAGTCGGCTGTCGATGCTGCCGGCCCGCGCTACAGCCGAGCAGGATGCCACCAATCAGCGGTACGCGAGCCGAACGGCACCCGAGCTGGGCTGTTTCGTCCCGCGAGTGTGCGCGGTCGGCCGCTTGCCGCTTCCGTGCATGGTTTCGACCGAGCCACGCCGCGCGGCTACGCGGGTACGCGTCCGGGCGCTCTGCTGACCGTTCTCACGGCGCGGACATCACTCGGCGCTGAATTCCCGTCCCGTGGGACATCCCACCGGCCCAGTGCCCGCACGCCCGGCCCTCTGCCATGCTGACAGCCCCACAGGCCGCTCGCCCCCGCCCACCGCGCCTTCGCGCAGCCGTCCAGCCCCTGGAGCTCTTCCTGCACCGGGAAGGCCGCGATCTTGCCGCCCACGAGACGATCCGCGTCGACGGCGACGTCCTCAAGATCGGCTCCTGGCTGGCCGAGGTCCGCCACCGGCACCGCTCCGGCCAGCTCCCCGACCAGCACGTAGGCATGGTCGCCGCTCTGTTGGACGGGGACCGGACGGCCGAGGACGCCGTCCCCGCCGTCCTGGTGTAGGCACTGCCCGCCGTCCATCGGGAGTTCCGGACAGTGCTGTCCGCTTTCCGCCCGTGGCGTCGTAAGTGATTGCCGTGCCGGATGGCGGAAGTCACACTGGTCCCGTCAACCACTCGGTGGCGGCCGAGCTGTTGATCGGATGATCGGGGGACATCATGAAGCAGGGCGGTGCTGCGCCGAGTGACGCGGCGGTGGTGAGAATCCTCAACGCGGACGGCAGACCGGAGGGGGCCGGGTTCCTCACCGGCTACCGTGAAGTGATCACCTGTGCCCATGTGGTGGCCAGAGCGATGGGCGCACCGTCCGACATGCTCACGGAGCCGCCCGCCGGACGCTTATGGATTGATTTCCCCCTGGCGGAGCCCGGTCGGCGGACAGAGGTGCGGATCGGGTCGTGGACCCCGGTCCGGGGCGACGGGTCCGGTGACGTCGCCGTCCTGCGACTGCTCACCGACCCGCCCGTCAAGGCGACGGTGGCCCGGTTGGTGGAGGACGTGGCCGGTCCGGATCGTCGGGTGCGCACCTTCGGCTTTCCTGCCGCCTACGACGACGGCGCCTGGAGCGTTGGCTGGCTGCGCGGACGGACCGGTGCCGGCTGGCTGCAGTACGACACCGATCCGTCCAGCGAGCACCACGTGCAGACCGGCTTCTCCGGCGCACCGGTCTGGGACGTGGCCGAGGGCGGTGTGGTCGGCATGGTCGTCGCCGCGGACGGCAGGCCGGACGTCCGCACGGCCTACCTCATCCCGACGCAGACGTTGCGCGAGAATTCGGTGGCCCTGGGCGATACGGCACTGCCGGCCTGCCCCTTCCGGGCCTTGGAACCCTTCCAGGAGCGCGACACCCGGCTGTTCCACGGCCGCGAGGAGCCGGCCCGACGCATCGTCGACCTGCTCGGCTACGCACCGGCGATCAGCCTGGTCGGCCCGTCCGGATGCGGGAAATCCTCCTTGCTGCATGCCGGAGCGCTGCCCGGGCTGCGCACCCGGCGGGACCGGGAGATCGTGCTCTTCCGGCCCGGGCAGCTCGGCCGGAGTCCGCTCGCCGCCCTGGCCCTGGCACTGCTGCCGCGTCTGGAACCAGGCCTGACCGAGACCGCGCGTCTCAACGAGCTGCCGGGACTGACGGACCTGCTGCGCGAGGGCCGGATGCCCGAGGTCGTCGACCGGCTGCTCGCCCGCCAGGGCAGGGACAGGCTGCTGGTGGTCGCCGACCAGTTCGAAGAGGCGCTCATCGGTACGGACAAGGCAGAGCTGGACGCACTGGCGGCCGCACTCGGCGATGCTCTGCGCCCCGGCTCCAGGCTGCAGGTCGCGACGACCCTGCGCGCTGACTTCCTCACGCCGGCCCTCAACCACCCGGGGCTCGCTCCGCTGTTCGGCGGCGAGCGGCTGTTCACCGTGGGCGCGATGTCGGACGAGGAGCTGCGCGCTGCCGTCGAGCGTCCGCTGGACCACACCGGCGTCCGCTACGAACCGGGTCTGGTGGAACGGATTCTGGGGGATCTCGGAAGCGATCCAGGCCGGTTGCCGTTGTTGGAGTTCACCCTCACCAAACTCTGGGAGCGTCAGCAGCGAGGCGTCATCGGGCACGCCGCTTACGAGTCCCTGGGTCGAGTCAACGACGCGCTGGTCACCCACGCGGAGCAGATCTGGAGCGGTGCCCTGACCGAGGAGGAGCGCCTGGCCGCCCGCGCCCTGCTCGTCCAGCTAGTCCACCCCGGCGACGACCGGGTGGCGCCCACCCGCCGCACCCTGACCCGCTCCGAACTGCTCCCAGGGCAGTGGCGTATCGCTCAGCGGCTGATGACCACCCGCCTGGTCATGCCCGGCGAGGAGCATCTGATCGGCGACGGCTCGCCTGAGGAAACCGTGGAACTGGCCCACGAGACACTGCTGACGCACTGGGCCCGGCTGCGCGACTTCTTCGAGGCCGACCGCGGCTTCCGGCTCTGGCAGGAGGACCTACGACGGCGGATGGCCCAGTGGGCCGCCGACGGGCACCCTCGCAGCCGGTTGCTGCGCGGGGCAGATCTGCGCGACGCACGGAACTGGCACGCGCGCCGGCAGGACGAACTGCTCGCAGCGGACAAGGAGTACATCGAGGCGAGCGTCCGGGGCGCACGCCGTCGCCGCACGCTGATCGTAGCCCTCGTCGTGGTGCTCGGCCTCGTCGTGGGAGCCGCGGGGCTGGAGGTCCAAGCCCGGGAGCGTGACGCCAGCAACGACTCGGCCACGAAGGCGTCCCGGGTCCTGCTGCAGCAGTCGCGCGACGCCGAGGTTCTGGCCGACCCCACCGATCAGGGGTCGCAGTACACGGCGCTACTGCTGGCCCTGCGCGCCTACCGCACGCGGGACACCGAGCAGACCCGGGTGCGTCTCGGCGAGATGTACGCGCGGTACGGCTTCGCCGACGTGGTCGCCCCGCGGTACTTACCGACGAGCGCTCTCCTCACCGAGCCGCTGGGATCGTCGGCCAGTTCCTCTGTGACCGACGCCGAAGGACGGGTGATCGTCTCACGGGCCGCCGACGGCAAGGTGATCGTGCTGAAGCGCGCCGACGGCCCGGGAGTGCGCCGGCTGTCCGTCGGCCGCGAAGCGGACGTCACGGCGGTCAGCCCGGACGGCTCCCTGGTGGCCATGGTCGGGACACCGCTCTTCCCGGGCTCCGGCACCGGGCTGTCGTCTCCGGCGGACCCGGGCGGCCTGCCGGTGCGTCTGTATGACGTACGGACCGGGCAGACCCGGGCACTGGAACGCCCTCGGAAAGGGGATCCGTTCCCGGACCAAGCGGGAGACGTACCGGGATTCCCCGGCCTGGATCTGTTCGAACTCGAACTCCCGGACATTCCAGGCTTCACCGTGCCGACGCAGTACGCGCGACTCGGCTTTTCCCCCGACGGCACGGTGCTGGTGGGCCAGACCGGGCTGTTCGGCGACGGCGGTCGGCTCATCCTCTGGGACACGGCCAGTGGACGGATCAAGAAGATCATGCCCGGCCTGCCGGAGTCGGTCAGCGCGCTCTGGCTGGACGCCGGTGGGAAACGCCTGATCACGCTGACCGAGGGCGTCCAGGGAGCGTCCTCCCTCGGCATGACGACGTCGCTGAAGGTGTGGGACCTGACCGGGGCGGCGCCGCACGGGCGAGAGCTGGTCGGCGTGAAAGGATCGACCGCGCACACCGTGACGGTGGACGTGAGCCCGGACCTCACCCGGGTGGTCGTCGGCGAGACCTTCGTCAAGGGCGCGAAGCTCGAGCAGCGGTTGGCTCTTCGCGAACTGCCGGGTGGGAGACTTCTCCGGCAGGAGCGTTTGTCGCAGCAGGTGCTGATGACTGGGGTCACCGTGTCCGCCGACGGTTCACGGGTGCTGGCCTATGCCGCATCCGACACGCAAGCCTCCCAGTCCCCCTCGCCCTCCGCGTCCGGCGGTTCCCCTGGCGACGGCCCCGTCACAGTGGGCAGCCGGTGGAGGATCGACCTGCTTGGCTCGGGCGACGGCCTGTCGGCGCTTCTGTACGACTACCCCGGCGTGCTCGCCGTCGTCGGTTCCGGCAAGGGCGGTCCGCTGCGCCGGCTGCCGACACGCACCGACAGGATCGGTGAGACCGGCAAGCCCGCCCGGATCCCGTCGGCCGCTGAGGCGAAGCGGTGGATGGCGCACCTGTGCGGCAGCCTTGGCGACGAGACACTCCCGCGGGCCGCTGAGGAGAAACTGCCCCCTGGTGCGTACCGGGGAGCGCTGTGTGAGAAGGGATGAGGACACATGGCCGAGGCCCAGCTGATCTGGGTGTCACTGGACGGTTCCGAGGAGTCGGACGGTGCCGCACGGGTGATGATGGAAGTCGAGGCGGCCACTTCGGGCATCGTGCGTGCCGCTCGGCCGGGCGAGGTCGCGGGAACCGCCACGCGGACGCTGACCGAGAGTTTCGACCAGGTGCGTGCCGCGGCCGCGTCACTTCTGGACCGGCTCACCACACTTCCCAGCCCGCCCAGCACGGTCGAGGTCGAACTCGGAGTGAAGATCAACGCCGAGGCCGGAGCGGTCATCGCCAAGACGGCGGCCGAGGGGAACTTCACCGTCAGATTGACCTGGCAGCGGACCGACGGTGACGACCCGCGCCGAGCCGCGAGCAGCGAGGACACGGTGACCTCTTGAGCGCGCCGTCGTCGGCCGCTGGGCAGTTGAGAGCGGCAGGACGAGCGCGGCCGTGAACGCCGCGGCGAAAGCGGCGGTAGGCAGGGGGCCGGGCACGCAGACGGTGAACCCGGCCCCCACGCGGCCCGCATCGCCGATCTCCTCCGAGAGGGGCCGACGGCCGGCACACCTGTGGAGGAGATCTCTGTCCCGTGGTGCTGGACGGACCTCGACGGTACGAAGCCGCGGTCGCAGGACGTCGTCTTCGTCGCCGACGGCCTGGAACAGGTTCGGGCGGTCGCGGCTGGAGCAGCCCGCCGCGTCACCGTGCTCGGAGCCGAGGTGCCGGTCGATGACCGGTGGTCAGGCGAGGTCGCTGCGGTACCAGTTCCAGCTGCCCCAGTCGTCGCTGTCCCAGGAGAAGACGGGCGACTTGAAGGTGGAACCGGTGCTGGTGAGCTTCCACAGGCCGGTGCGGTTGGTGCCGTCCGTGTGCTGGCCGTAGTTGTAGAGGAGAGCGGCGTCGGTCTTGCCGTCGCCGTCGAAGTCACCCGAGGTCAGCTTGACGGATTCGGCGTTCCAGCTGTCGGTGCCGGAGTCCCACTTGCGCTGCGGGTTGCCGAACCCGGCACCCGTGCTGGCGAAGGTCCACCATGCGGACTTGTTGGTGCCGTCGGACGCCTGGCCGTTGTCGTAGAAGACCCCGATGTCGGCCTTGCCGTCGCCGGTGTAGTCGCCGGAGCTGAGCTTGGAGCGGTCCCAGTCCCAGCTCTTGACGTCGGTCTCGGTGTTGTCCCACTTGCGCACCGGGGCGTTGAAGCCGCTGCCGGTGCTGGTGAGGGTCCACAGGGCGGTGCGGT
>NZ_JBIBUK010000037.1:0-56833 GCF_043079345.1 Streptomyces sp. NPDC015220
GGTGACGATGCTCCGCTTGCGGCCGACGATCTTCTTTCCGGCGTCGATGCCCTGACTGGAGGCATGAACGCTGGTGGAGGTCTTGATGCTCTGGGCATCGATCACACAGGCCGTTGGTTCGCTGTCGCGGCCCTCTTTCTGCCGCAGCAGTTGCCTGAGCAGGCCGTTTAGCTGGGCGAACACGCCTTCCCGCTGCCACTTGGTGAAGTAGCCGTAGACCGTGTTCCAGTGGGGGAAGTCGTGTGGGAGGTAGCGCCACTGCACGCCGGTGCGGTCCACGTACAGGATCGCGTCCATGATGTCGCGCAGGTCGTGCTCGGGCGGACGGCCGAAGTCCAGGGCCCTGCCGCGACGTTCGAAGCGCCAGGCTGACAGCACCGGTTCGATCAACTCCCAGCGGGCATCGGACGTTGACCTGCGAGAACCGGAGGCATCCGTGCTTCACGGTGAGGTCGGCGAGCAGCCTAGTGCGCCGCCTGCTCGAGTCCACCGGCACGGAGGGCATCCTCGATCTCGCCGAGCTTCGCTGACGACAAGACTCCCACCTGCTCGGTCAGATCTTCCTGGGCCAACGTGACCAGCCAAGTGCACGGGACAAGACCGGGACGTGGCAGCGCCACTCGAAGGACGCCCTCGAGAGGCAGCCCCTCGGGCGCCCCCACTGCCACCTCGACGGCCACACCGCTGATCTCGGTCCCCGCAGGAGCGACGACCTGCATCGCTCGGAACCCGGACGCTTCGTCTCCTGACAGCAGCACTACCGGCCGCCGCTCGTCAAAGTCCGCCAACCAGACCTCGCCGCGCTGCATGTGCCCTCCCGACGCAGGATCGCGGGCGAACCTTGCACGCCCCGGACCGAACACCTCATTGTCGGCCGTAATCCAACCAGTCCAGCGGTCGCAGCGGCCAGCGAACCCGGTGAACCTGCGCGCTCACAGCACTAGGCCAGTGCTCGGCGGAGAGATCATCATGTGGGAATGACTGAGAACCGATCCCCTGTGGCACCGACTGTGGTGCGGCTCGCCCAGTACATGAAGGCGGACCAGGAGGAGATCCTTGGCATCAGCGATGATCCCTTCGGTGTCGCCTGGACCGGTCTGACCTGGCTGCCGAAAGAAGAGCACTTCGGCATCCGGCACGACGGCCGCCTCGTGGCACACGCCGGCCTGCTGCGACTGCCTGTTGCGATCGGCGACGCCGAGACAGAGGTGGTGGGCGTCGGTGGGGTGGCTGTCTCACCCGGCAGGCAAGGTCAGGGCCTCGCTCGCCTCGTCGTCACAGCTGCCCTGGAGCACGCCCGAACGATGGGTCCTCACCACGCACTCCTCTTCTGCCGGCCTCCCCTCGTGTCGCTCTACCAGCGCCTCGGATGGCACCCGCTTGACAAGGACGTACTCGTCGAACAACCCGAAGGCCGCCTCGTGACCATGCCGCTGCGGACCATGGTGACGCCCCTGCGCGACGATGCCCGGTGGCCCTCAGGGCCAGTACGGCTGTTCTCACTCCCTATGTGACGGGCCCCCTCTAGCAAAAGCCGCGCAGCGCGGCGACGCAGGGTTCACCCACTCTCGGTTACGAAGCCAACCGGGCACACTCCGGCATCCGGACCGCCTTGGACAGTTCGGCCTCGTCAGCTCGAAGAAGGAAAACACCTACTCAGCACGCCTGGCCGGGGGAAGTCACGGTGCAGAGCTCGCCATCTCGTGACATAAAGGATTAAATTCCCCTGCACCTAGGAGCACAGGCGATGAGCACTCCATCGACAGAGTCGACGCCGAAGGCAGGCTTGACCGGAAACCGGTTCGGTGACGGGCGTGGGGATCTGGTGACCGAACACGGCAGGACCACCATCTCCGATGTGGTGGTGCAGAAGATCGCCGGTATAGCCGCGCGCGAGGTCGACGGTGTCTACAACCTCGGCACCGGTGGGTCACGGGCCGTTGGAGCCGTCCGTGAGCGCATACCCGGGTCGCGCGGTCCCAGCATCACCCAAGGAGTGACCGTGGAGGTGGGGGAGACCCAGGCAGCGGTGGATATCGTCATCGTCTGTGAATACGGCGTTTCGATCATCGACCTGGCGAACGGCGTGCGGCGCAACATCATCAAGTCCATCGAGGGCATGACCGGCCTGGAGGTGGTGGAGGTGAACATCGCCGTTGACGACGTCCGTCTGCCCGAAGCCGAGGAGGAGGAAGGCGCGTCAACGGGCCCACGGGTGCAGTGAACGGGCCGCCCGACCGCGGCGGTACTGCCGCCGGGAGCGGCGGCCCGACGGCGGACGGCCGCGAGTTCGACCCGGGGCGGATCGCCGCGGCGGCAGCTGGCTGCCGGCTGGTCAGCAGGTTGACCGCCGGACCGTACGGCGCGTCGGTCTACCTGCCCGGACGGCGAGTACCCGGCGTTGAGCTGTCCGGTAGGACGGTCCGAGTGCACGTCGTGGGCCGCTATGGCCACCCCATCGCGGAAATCGGCGCTCAGGTGAGGGACGCCGTCACCGCCGCGGCACCGGATGCCGTGGTCGACGTAGTCGTCGAAGACCTTGTTCCCGACGACCCTCCGGCAGGCGGATCCGCCTGCTGAAACCCACGATCTTCTTGTGCGAGGTGTGCTGTGTCCCCGTCCCCCGCTGCTCTCGGTCTGGCATTCGGCGTGGCTCTGGGCTTCGCCGGAGCCTTCGGCGGCGTCGTCCCCTTTTTCGTCGTTCTGTGCCTCGGACTGATCGGCCTGCTCGTCGGCTGGATCGCTGAGGGCGGGTTCGATCTGAAGGCGTCCCGCGACGCCTACCGCGCCGGTACCCATCGCTCGAGGATCCGCGGATGAGCGGCAGCGACGCCGGTCCCACCGTCAGCGAAGAGCCCGACCCTGCGCCGGGTGAGGGCCCGGGACGCACGGTCATCGGCGAACGGGTGGTGGAGAAGATCGCCGCGCGGGCCGTACGGGAGGCGGGCCGGGCCGGGGGCGTCGCTCCGCGCGTGCTCGGCGTCCCTGTCGGTCGCGAAGGGATGCAGCGAGCGTCCCCCGTAACCGCCTGGGTCGGTGGAGACGCCACGTCCCTGTCCGTCACGGTGTCCCTCGTCTGGCCGTGCTCGGTCCGCACTACCACTCGCCGGCTGCGCGACCACATCATCGAGCGGGTGGAGAGCCTCACCGGTCTGCACGTGGATCATGTCGACATCGACGTCACCCAACTCGCGTCGGCGCCTCACCCCTCCCGGAGAGTGCGATGAGGCGTGTCGTGCGCAGGATGCTGGTTGCCTTGATCTCTCTGATCGTTGCCGCGGCCGGCGCGGCGCTGGCCGTGGACGTGGTGGCGGTCGGCACGGGAAATCCCCCGGTGGTCTGGCCGCAACGCGCCATCACCACCGAACTCGAGGGCAACCGGTGGGGCGACAACGCCATCATGGCAGTGGCGGCCGCGACGGCCCTCGCCGGTCTGTTCCTCCTGTGGGCAGCCCTGTCGCGCGGGCATCGCCGGGCTGTTCGGGTGACCAGCACGGACAAGCACAACCGCACCCTGCTGACCAGGCGCGGACTGCGCCGCAGTGTCGACGGAGCGGTCGGCCGAGTGGACGGAGTCGACCACCACCGCGTACGGCTGCGCGGCCGCCGCGTGAAAGTGAAGGTCACCACCCCCTTGCGCGAACGACAGGACCTGCACGAACGAATCACTGATATCACCCGCGAGCGGCTCACGGCACTCCGCACCGCATCTTCGTACAAGGTGACCGTGAGGGTACGGACGGCCAGGGGGAAACCATGATTCGACACCTCGACAGAGCCAACCGCATCGCACTCGCCCTGACCGGACTTCTCCTGCTGGCTGGGGGAGTCCTGGCGTTCCTGTATGGCTGCGGGCTCCTGGACTCGGCAGGGCCCTCCGCACCTCTGCTCACTGTCGCGGAGCGCCACTATGCCGCCACGTCGCTGTGGCTATGGCCGCTGATCGGCTTCGTCGGCGCACTCTTCACCGTCTTTGGCCTGCTTGCCGTAGTGGCGCAGCTGCGGCCGGACGACGTGCGCAGCCTGCCGGTCGAGGCGGACCGTAGCAAGGGGGCCACCACGCTCAGCGCCGCTGCCGTCACCGGGGCGCTGGAGGACGAGATCGAGTCCTACCGCGGCGTCCACCAGGCCCGCGCTCGGCTGACGCACAGCTCCCGCTATCCGCACCTTGCCCTGCGAGTCACCCTCGCGGCGGACACCGAGGTGCGCATGGCGCTGGACAGGATCGAGTCGGAGGCGCTGCCCCATCTACGGGACTTCCTCGACCAGCCGGGACTGCCCGCCCGGATCAGACTTCACGTCGGGGTGACCGATCGGTGACATGGAGAGGGGACCGGGCCGTCGCCGAAAGCACGCTGGCTGTTCCCGCCGAACGCTCGCCGATACGGCCCTCCACGTGCGGAGGTCTCTTCCGGCAGGCGGTCGACGCCTGTCGCAGTGATCACGTGGAGGAGATGTTGCTGTACACGACGAGGCGGTCCCCGACGCGGCCTGTGGGTAGACGCGGGAGGCCGCGTTGTCGGGCCGGTGGTCGTAGTCGCGGGCGAGGCGCCGGTGCAGCATGAGGGTGCCGTTGACCTGCTCGACGACCCACCGCTTCGGTTGCGGGACGAAGCCCTTGCCTTCGTCGCCGGGGTTGCGGCGGACCACCTCGACGGTGATGTCCTTCACCGCCCCGTGGATGATCACGGTGTCCTTATAGCCCTGGTAACCGCCAGATCACCCCCTCGAGCTGCTGCCGCAAAGCGGCACGTCGTGGTCGACACGCTCGGCCTGCTCCTGGGCGTGATGGTCACCGCCGCAGACACCGGCGGCCCGTACCGGGCAGCCGGGGAGGTGCACCCCGCAAGCGCGCCGGATCGCGGGAGCGGGGGCACGGGGGAGCGGGAGGCGCTGGTCAGAGCGTGCTGCCGAACGGCAGGTAGTCGGTGTCGTAACCGAAGTAACGCGGCCCGGCGAGGGCAAGGCCGCCCTCGGAGGTCCAGCGCGGGTCGCAGCGGGCGACCAGGGCGCAGACCCGCAGCCCGTACCGCAGGCCCTCGGTGGTCACCGGGTCGCCGGTCTCGCTGTCGAGCACGCAGATCAGGTCGGGCGTGGTGGCGACGGTGACACCGTCGCGGACGGCCAGCAGGTGCTCGTTCTGGAAGCCGAGCTCCAGCGTGTGGCCCGTGTCCTCGCCGATGCCCTCCAGGACGGCCCGGCCACGGGCGAAGCCACCCTCGGTGCGCCGGGAGACGTCGACGACCTTGCCGGTCAGCAGACGGATGCCGCCCAGCATCGTGACCGCGGCGACGACCGGGTCCTCGTGCGCCGCGCGGGCCTCGCGGACGGCGGCGCCGAGCCGTTCGGCCAGGGTGAGCGTCTCGGGCACCAGGCCGGCGGCGAGCTGGTCGCCCCGCAGGACGGTGTCGGCGCAGGAGATCTGGCAGCCGAGCTCCACGCACACGGCCCGCGCGATGCGCTCGGCGGCGTGGTTGGAGACGGCGTCCACCACGATCGTGTTGCCCTTGTCGTCGGCGAGCGCCATCGGGGTGTTGGCGACCCCGATCAGACCGGGCAGCACCATCTGCGCCTCGGGGAAGGCACGGCCCATGGCGTCGCCGTCGACGAGCGGCAGCCCGGCCTGCGCGGCGCAGGCGATCGGCAGCATGGAGTTGACACCGCCGATCTCGATCGGCACCAGATGGGTCGCCGACCGGCCGAGGTGCTTCTCCAGGGCGCGCAGCGCGGTCAGTTCCTCACCGCCGTTGGGGACGCGCTCCAGCAGCACGGTCGGGGCGCCCATGCCGGAGACCGGGACGACCAGGGCGTCGCCGGGGACCTCGTCGATGCCGACGACGGTGACGGGGCCGTGGGCGCGGATCGCCTCGCGGGCGAGGAGCTTGCCGATGTAGGGGTCGCCGCCGCCGCCGGTGCCGAGGATGCCGGCGCCGCGGGCGATGTCGTCGAGGTTGTCGAGGGTGATCTCACGCATGGGTGGGGGCTCCGGTGTTCGTGACGTGCTGGATGCGGTGCAGATCGAGGTCGCCGACGGCCTTGACGCGGATCCGGGTGGCCCCGCCGGGGAGGTAGGCGAGCGGCACCTCCTCGATGTCGACGATCCGGACGGTGCCGTCCTTGGCGCCGGCGTCCAGGGCGCGGCCGGTGGCCTCCTCGCGGGCCTGGGCGAGCACCTCCTCGCGGTGGCCCTCGCGGACCCGGAAGACCCGGTCGACCTCGCCACCGACCTGGGCGATGGCGGCGCCGACCGCGTTCGCGACACCGAAGTTGGCGGGGCGGCGCACGTCGTCGAAGCCGGGCAGGGCCTCGGGGACGAGGATCGAGCCGCCGCCGACGGCCACCACCGGCAGCGGCGCGGCGGAGGTGCGCATCCGGTCGACGGCCTCCGCGAGCCGGCCGGCGATGCGGGTCAGGGCGCGTTCGGCGAAGGCCCGGTCGAGGTGGGCGACGCGGCCCGGGTCGCCCACCTCGGCGCGGCCCGCGGCGACGGCCAGGTCGGTGGCGGTGAGGGTGGAGCCGCCGAAGACGAGCGCTTCCTCGGTGAGCCGGTAGCCGACGGAGCGCGGCCCGGTCTCGCCGTCCCCGTCGACCAGGGAGCCGCCGCCGATGCCGAGCGAGAGGACGTCGGGGATGCGGAAGTTGGTGCGGATGCCGGCGGCCTCCGACTCGCCCGCGGCCTCGCGGGGGAAGCCGCCGGTGAGGATGCCGATGTCCGCGGTGGTGCCGCCGACGTCGACGACGGCGCAGTCGGCCAGGCCGGACAGGAAGGCCGCGCCGCGCATGGAGTTGGTCGGCCCGGAGGCGAACGTGGCCACCGGGTAGGTCCGCGCGTGGCCGACGTCCATCAGGGTGCCGTCGTTCTGGGAGAGGAAGAACGGGGCGGTGATCTCCGCCTCGGCCAGCGCCTTCCCGAACGACTCCACGATGTGGTCGGCGAGGTCGCGCAGCGCGGCGTTGACGATGGTGGCGTTCTCCCGGGCCAGCAGCCCGACCCGGCCGATCTCGTGGGAGAGGGAGAAACGGGTGCCGGGGGCGAGTTCCGCGGCGAGGATCTCGGCGGCGCGCCGCTCGTCCTCCTCGGCGACCGGGGAGAACACCGAGGAGATCGCGACCGACGTCAGCCCGCGGGCGGCGATGTCGGCGGCGGTGCGGCGCAGTTCGTCCGTGTCGAGCGGGGAGAGTGGCCGGCCGTCGAACTCCCGCCCGCCGTGGCAGAGGTAGGCGTGGCCGCCGACCGCGGCACGCTGCCGGTCGGGCCAGTCCGTCATCGGGGGCAGCGCCGCGGTGGCGGGCAGGCCGAGCCGCACGGCGGCGACCGGGGCGAGCCGGGCGCCCTCGATCAGGGCGTTGAGGAAGTGCGTGGTGCCGATCATCACCGCGGTGATGTCGCCGACCGGCGGGTTCAGGGCCCGGATCGCGGCGCCGACGCCGGATGTGACGTCCGCGGTGGTGGGCGTCTTGGCGGCGGCGAGGACGCGGTCGTCGTCCCCGAGGAGCGCGGCGTCGGTGTTGGTTCCGCCGACGTCGATGCCGATGCGCATGGTGTTCCTTCGTCCGTACGGGTGGGGCGGGGGTCCGGGGCGGCCGGCCCCGGTGATCGGGTCAGACGGCGGCCGGGTGGCGGGCGGCCGCCGCGGCCTCCGCCTCGATCTGGGCGGCGGGCCGAGCGGGCTGCACGGTCGGCCGGTCGCCGAAGGAGCGGACCAGGCCGAGGCGGCCGAGCACGACGTAGCCGAGGCCCGCCACGACCAGGGAGTTGAGTGCGGGCACGCCCCACCACTGGTAGTGGTCGCAGAACCAGCCGAAGACCGACGAGACCAGCCACAGCGCGAGGGTGGCGGGCACCCAGCCCGGTTCGGTCTCCGGCAGCCGGCCGCGGGCCCGGGACGCGTCCAGGTGCGGCCGCCACTGCTTGACCACGAAGTACTCGGCGACCATGATCCCGGCCACCGGCGGAGTGAGGACTCCCAGCACGGTCAGGAAGGTCGTGAACCGGTCCAGGATGCCCGCGGCGGCCGCGCCCGAGCCCAGCACACCGAGGGCCACGGTCACGGCGACCCGGTTCAGGCGCAGGTGCAGCAGCGCCTCGGCGGCGTTCACCAGGCCGAGGGTGGCCGAGTACAGGTTCCAGTTGTTGATCTTGACGGTGGCCGAGACCAGGACGATGACACCGGCCACGCCCGAGGAGGAGGTGATGATGGCGATCAGGTCGGACGACTTCACGGCGTAGGCGAGCAGCACGCCCGCCAGGCCGAGCACGTACTCGCCGAGCGAGATGCCGATGACGGTCTGCTTGACGACGTCACCGGCGTTGCGGTTGAAGCGGGTCATGTCCGGGGTGACGATCGCTCCGGCGATGTACGAACCGGCCACGATGGTGGCTCCGGTGGCGACGGACAGGTGGGTGCCGAACGGCTGGGCGTGGACCAGGTCGAGCATGTCGTGGCGGGCGAACTCCACGCCCATCGCCCAGCCGGCCAGACCCAGGAAGGCGGGCACCGTGACGAACGCGGTCCAGCCCATCGCCCGGAACCCGCGCAGCACGAGAGCGGTGACGCCCAGCCCGCAGATCAGGCACCAGGCCCACATGGGAACCGCGCCGACCAACTGGTGCAGGCCGGCGGCGAACACCGCGGTCTGCACGCCGAACCAGCCGAACAGGGAGACCGCGATGACCAGGCCGATCAGGCTGGCGCCGTAGCGGCCGAAGCCGGTCCAGCGCACCAGTGTCGAGGTGGACAGGCCCTCTCGCATGCCGGCGATGCCGACGAATATGCAGACGACCTCCAGGATCACCGAGCCCAGGGTGAACGCCCAGAAGGCGCCCCAGAAGGACAGGCCGGCGCCCAGGGTGGCGCCGAGCAGGAACTGGGTCAGGTCGGAGAGCTGCCCGAAGCGCTGCACGGCGACGCCGAACCAGGAGTGGCGGGCCGCGCGCGGCACCCTCTCCAGCGGGTATTCCTCGTCGGTGCGGGCCCCGGTCGTCTCCGGGGCGCCCTGTGGTCTGGGCATGGTGGTCCTCGCTACGGGGATGAACGGTGTACGGCGGCTCGTCGGTGGGCCGCCGCCAGGGACGGAAGGCGTGGCCGGGGGCGGCCGGCGGCCGGTGTCACAGGGGCAGTGGCGGTCCCGCGGCCCGTGCCCTGACCAGCACGGCGCCGGGCAGGTACGGGACGGGCAGGTCGGGTTCGAGCACGGTGGACAGGCGTTTCGGGTCGGCCCCGGCGCGGACGGCGCCGGCCCGGGCGAGGTCGAGGACCTCCGCACGGACGTCCTCGGCGGAGATCGTGCCGGGGCGGACGATCCGTTCGTGGTGACCGCCCACCGGGCTGGCCGCGGCGCCGAACGCGCCCGCCACCGCCCCGTGCGGCGGCCGCACGACGGGGAAACCCGGCACGTCCGGTACGTCGTCCGCGCCGCCACCGACCAGGATCAGCGGGAAGTGCCCGGCGCCCGGGCGCATGCGGTCGGCGGCCTCCGCGAGGTCGCGGTGGGCCCGGGCGTCCACCGTGATCAGGTCGGGGAAGCGGAGGTTGACGGGGACGCCGCCGATGAGTTCGGTGGTGCCGGAGACCTGCGGGTAGCCGCCGCTCAGGGTGCCCACCCGGGCGCGGCGGGCGCCGATGTCGGCGACCACGGCGTCCTCGCTGCCCGCCAGCAGACCGGCGCCGCGCAGGGTGCAGGCGGGGCCCGAGCCGAGGCTGAGGCCGGGCTGGCGGCGCAGATAGTCCAGGGTCATGAGGGTGCCGTCGTGCCGGGTGACGAACACCGCGGCGCCCGGTGCCAGTCCGAGCCGGGGCAGGGCCTCCTCCACCCGGCCGGCGATGCCGTCGACGAGGGAACTGAGGGCCGCGTCCAGCACGGTGGCGTTCTCCCGGTGCAGCAGGCCCAGCGGGCCGACCTCCCCGGAGAGCAGGACCGGCACGTCGGTGCGGGCCCGCAGGATCTCCGCCGCCTCGCGCTCCTGGCTGCCGTCGGCGGGCGCGAAGACGGCGCTCACCGCGAAGGCGTCGGCGCGTCCGGCGAGCCGGTCGCCGAACCGTGCCACCGCGTCCCGGTCCAGGGGCACGGCGGCACCGGGGCCGAGGCCGCCGCCGCCCCCGGCCTCCGCCACGCCGGCCAGCACCGCCGCCCGCAGGTCGGCGGGCCATCCGTACAGCGGCCGTACGGCGTCGGCGGTGCCGATGCGCAGCACGCCGACCCGGCCGAGGCCGCGCCGGGCGGCGACGGCCCCGGCGGCGGCCCGCAGGCCGAGCGCGACCTGGCCGACGTCCGCGCGGGCGGCGGCCGGGACGGCCCGGGCGGCGGCCAGGAAGGAGGCCACCGGGTCGCCGGCCCGGGACGGGACCTTCGCGGTGGCGGCCACCCGGCCGTCGTCGAGCAGCACCGCGTCGGTGCTGGTGGACCCGATGTCGATGCCGAGGATCACCGGGCACCTCCGGTGGGCGCGGTGACGGTGCGGCGGACGGGTGCGCGGGCGGCACGGGCCGCCGGACCGGTGCGGTCGGCCCGGGCCGCGGTGCGGCGGGCGGGTGGCGCGGTGCGGGCACGGGCGGACCGGGTCCCGGCCCACCGGGTGCCGCCGCCGGGGGTCACCGGGCGTCCGCGGCGGACGCGGTGGCGGCCGGGCGGACCAGTCCGGTCAGCCCGAACGCGGCCGGACCGGCTAGGGAGAGTCCTGCCGGGGTGTACCAGGCAGGCGCCCCCGGCAGCACGTGCAGTGCCACCCGTAGCCCGTAGCGGATCTCCTCCACCGGCAGGGCCCAGCCGGTGTGGCTGTCCACCAGGGAGATCACGTCGGGTACCAGGGCACGGCAGGCGCCGTCCTCCACGACCGCCAGGAACTCGCTGCGGGCCTCCAGCCGCAGCAGCCGCCCGTCGTCGCCACCGGTGCCCTCCAGCAGCACGTGCGTGGCCTCGCCCGCCCGGCGCAGGTCGGCCACCTTGCCGGTGAGCAGCGGGGCGGGCACCTCACCGCGGCCCAGAGCCAGAGCGCGGGTCACGGTGCCGGGGACCGCGTGCACGGCGGCCAGGGCCGCGGTGAGGGGGTAGTCGCTGGAAGCGGCGCGGCCGCCGAGCGCGTCGACGACACCGCGCACCAGGAGTTCCAGGTGGACGCCGTCGACGTGGTCGAGGACCGCGGTGTGGCCGTACTCGTCGACCAGCACGGCGGGCCCGGGCCGCAGCCCGGCCAGTTCCAGCACGTTCTGGTTCATCCGCGGGAAGGCCCGGCCCATGCTGTCGGCGTCCAGCAGCGGCAGCCGGAGCCGGGCAGCCCAGGCGAGGGCGGCGGGCCCGTTGAGGCCGCCGATCTCACTGCTCAACACGGCGGCGACGGGCCGGCCGTGGAGCTGCTCCACCCGGTCGCGCAGCCGCGCCGGCTCGTCGCGGCCGCCGATCCGCTCGGCCGCCACGGCCGGCGAACCCACCAGGCTGAACGGCATCACCAGGGCATCACCGGGCAGGTCGCGCGGGTCGGCGACCGGCACGGGGCCGCACTCCTCCAGAGCCTGCGCGGCGACCGGCAGGGTCACCGAGACGGGGCCGCCGCCCCCCGAACCCAGCAAGGCGCAGCCCCGGGCGAAGGCGGCGAGCGCCGCGGCGTCGAGGTCCATGAGAGGAACCATAGGAAGCATTCCGTCCGCTTTCAGTGGCCCGCAGCACACCGTTCACCACCCGGATGTGCCGAGGGCACACTGTGGCCATGGTCCTCCTCACCGATCTGCTCTCCGCGCCCGGTCTGCGTGACGTGCGCCACCTCGCGGGCCCCCTGGACGCCCGGCCCGTCACGGGTGCCCGCCTGGAGACGCGGCGCGAGGGCCTCGTGCAGGCACCCGGCGGCTCGCTCGTCGTGCTCACCGCGCCGGTCCCCGGCCTCCTGCTGGACGTCGCCCTGCGCGAGGCGGCCGCCGCGGGCGCGGCGGCCGTGGTCCTCACCGCCGGGCACGGCACCACGGACATGGACGGCGGACCGGGCACCCCGGCGGGGACCGGCTCCGCGGCGACGGACGGCCCGCCCGCGGACCGCGGCGCGCCGCCGCCGCTGCCGGCGACCGTGCGGGCACTGGCGGAACGGGGCCGGGTGGCGCTGCTCGCGGCGGACGGCGACCTGGCGGCCCTGGTGGTGGCGGTGGAGCGGGCGGTGGCCGGGGACGCGGCCGACGCGCTGGCCCGGGTGTCCGCCGCGGCCGCCGCACTGCCCGGCGTGGCGGGGGACCCGGCGGGCGCGGCCCAGGTCGCCGCGCGGGCGCTGGGCGTGCCGGTCGAGGTCCGCCTGGCCGGTCCGGGCGAGGCGGGTGCCTCGGCTGCGGGCCCGGACGGCGAGGTACGGCTCGCCGCGCCGCTGCGCGCCAGCGGTCACACCGGACAGGCGGTGCGGTCGGTGCTGGCGATGGCGGCGCTGGCCGCGGCGGGCGGCGGCCGCGGAGATGTACCGGTACGCTCGCGCGGCCGTCTGCTGGCGGAGATCCTGGTGGCGCCCCGGGAGCGGACCGCCCGCCTCGCGGCCCGCGGCCGGGCGCTGGGCCTGCCGGTGGACGGTCACCACATCGCGCTACGCCTCGAGACAGGCGGGCCCGGCGAGCGCTATGAGGCGCTCGAACCGGTCATGTCGGAAGCCCTCATCCTGTTGCGGGACTGGTCGGCAGGCGACACCGAGGCGGGCGCCCCGGCCATCCGCTGGAACGCCGCCCTCGCCGACGAGGCGCTTATCCTGCTCGCCACCTGGCAGATCGGGCCGGGCCCCGAGGAACGCCGGCGGCTGGGCGACGACGTGCGCCGGCTGGCCGGCCGCCTGGAGCGCGACCATCCCGCGGCCCTGCGCTGCGGTGTCGGCGGCGCCCACCGCGGCGTGCTGGGCATCCGGGCCACCGCCCGCGAGGCGGCGGCCGCACTGCTGCGGGACCCGGCCGCACCGGTGGTGGTCCACGACGCGGCCGGCCTGGACCGCATGCTTACCGAGTGGTACGCGTCCGACTCGGCCCGGGAGGCGGTCAAGGAACTCCTCGCACCGGTGCTGGCCCTCGGCCCGGAACGGGCCGGGCCGCTGGTGCGCACCCTCCAGGCGTACCTGGACCACAACAACTCGCCCGCCCGCGCCGCCGAGGCCCTGCATCTGCACCGCAACGCCGTCGGCGCCCGGATCCGCCGGGTCACCGAACTCACCGGCGCCGACCTCGCCGACCCGGAGGTACGCCTCGCCCTGCAACTCGCGTGCCGTGCCGTCGCCGCCGGCGCAGGCCCGGCAGGGCCTGTCCCCTCCGCGGAACCTAGGAGTAGGCGATGAGCCTGTTCGTTCGGCAGTCCATGAGCGCCGTCGGCTCCAGCGCGGACAACGCCGCGGCGGAGAGCTGGAACGCGACCATGAAACGCGAGACCCTCCAGAACCGAAAGAGCTGGTCAAGCGAGCGCGACGCCTCGAACTCTTCCGTCGGCTGCACCGCTACAACACCGTCCGCCGCCACAGCCGCCTGGGACACCGCAGCCCCATCTACGAACACGCACTCGACCGAACATCAACTACGCTGACGCAAGTCGCATAACTCCGTGTCCAACTTCCGGGGTCAGGCCCCTACCTCGCCCCGGCGGCAGGAATGGCCCGCCGCAGGTCGCGGTGATCACGGCAGGGGCTCCGCCGCAGTAAATCCGGCTTTACTGCGGTAGTTCTTCCGGTTTCCGCTGGGCGGCTGCGGTGAGTTGGGCGGCCAGATTCTTGAGCGCCTGCCGTAGTTCGTCGGGATGGTGGATGGTGAAGGGCCATTCCAGGGAGGCGAGCATGTGGGCCATACCGTCCAGCCGTTCTGCCCGCGCGTGCATCAGGACGCCGGTGGGCTGGGCGGTGAGGGTCACCGCTGAACGGGGTAGCCGGCGGGCGATCATATCGAGGGGGCCATGGATCGTCACCTCGACCTGCCAGCGGTAGGGCCCCTGAGCGAGGGTCGAGGTCAGGTGGGCGACGGGGTTGAAGCCGTCGGGTGCAGTGAAGCGGTCGGCTCGAGCGGTGACGGAGGCGATGCGGTCGATGCGGAAGGTACGCAGGCTGTCGCGGAGGTGATCGTGGCCGACGACGTACCAGCGGCCGGTGTGGAAGACCACGCCGTAAGGGTCGATGTCGCGTTCGGTGTGTTCCTGGCGCCAGGACTGGTGGCTGATACCGATGGTCGTGTGGGCGCGGGAGGCCTGGGCCAGTGCCAGCAGGACGCCGGTTCCAGGTGCCTGCCCGATCACGGCGTCGGCGGTGAAGGACAGGGTGTCCCGCATGGCGGCGAGCGGTTCGCGCAGGGCGTGCGGAAGCACCCGCTCGATCTTGGCCAAGGCGCCGGCACTGGCCGGCGCGGCGGTGCCCATGCCCAGACGTTCTGCCGCGAGCAGGCCAAGAACGACGGCGAGAGCCTCGTCGTTGGTGAGGACCAGAGGTGGCATGCGGTAGCCGCGGGCCAGCCGGTAGCCGCCGTAGCGGCCGCGTTCGGCCTCCACGGGGATGCCCAGTTCCCGCAGGTGCGCGGTGTACCGGCGCACGGTGCGGACGTCGGTGTCCAGCCGTTCGGCCAGCTCCATCCCGGTGAGCCGGGGGTTGGACTGGAGGAGTTCCAGCAGGGTCAGCACACGGGTCAGGGGATGCGACATGGATCACTCGGCATTTCAGGGCGGATTCTGTCCTGTATCGACTTTACGCTCCCCGCAGCACCTCACTTCAGGGAGATCACATGGCCACTTTCGTACTCGTTCCCGGCGCCTGGCTCGGGGCATGGGTCTGGGAAGACACCGCCCGAGCTCTGCGGGAGCACGGCCACACGGCGCTGCCGCTGACACTGACGGGCCTGGCCGAGCACGCAGACCAGGGCGGACCCGAGACGGACCTGGACACGCACATCGCGGACATCACCGGATTCGTCGAGCGGAACGATCTGCGCGACGTCACGCTGGTCGCCCACAGCTACGCGGCTGCCCCGGTCACCGGGGCAGCCGGACGTCTCGGCGACCGGCTGGAACGCGTGATCTACGTGGACAGCGCCCCATTCGCAGCGGGCATGTGCATGCTCGACCTCATGCCACCGCAGGCAGCGGACCAGCTACGTCACCAGGTCTCCGCTTCCGGCGACGGATGGCGGCTGCCGATGCCGCCGTTTGAGGTCCTGGGCTTGTCCAGCAGCCTCGACGGGCTCGATGAGGGCCAGCGGGACGCTCTGCGCGCGCGTGCCACCCCTCAGCCATTTGGCGCCTTCACCCAGCGTCTCGACGGCCCGGCCGAGCCCGGTCCCGGTGTGGTCCGTGTCCTGATCGCGTGCCATGACTTCATGGGGCTGCTGGATGCCGGGGTGCCGATGCTGGCCTACCTGAACCAGCCGCCGTGGCAGCGCTTCGACCTGCCCACCGGGCACTGGCCGATGCTGTCCGCGCCCGCCGAACTCGCCGACGTCCTCGACAAGGCCGTCTCCTGACCGCGCTGGATGAGAGGCACAGCCCGATGCATGACCCCGGGTGGGCGGCGCTCGGGAAGGAGCCGCCGTCGCCGACGGTGGTCAGGAGGACTGCGGCGGTCCTGACGCCGATGCGGGGCATCGAGGTCAGGACCTGGGAAAGAGGGTGAGCCTCCAGCAGTGCCTCGATCCTGGTCTCCAGGGCCCGGCGTTGTTCGTGGACGGCGGCCAGCGACTTCGTGGTAGGCGACCTGGCAGCCAGCGTCCCGGGCGACGGTCAGCGGCAGGGCGCCGATGGAGGCGGGCTGGTCCACGACCACAAGGACGGTGCCGAACTTGGCCTTCAGCTTGTCGAAGACCGCCCGCAGCTTCGGTTCGCCGTTCGGCAGCGGCTTGTCGAAGACCGTCTTCCCGGCCGCAGACCGTGGCCGTGATGGGTCTGCTTGCCGACGTCCAGGCCCAGGCTCGGCGCTCGTGATCCGGCATGACTCGCGAAACAACTGGCGTCCCGTCAGGGACTGCCGTTCCCCCGAGATGTCTGCCGGACGCGGGCGTCGGCGGCCCACCCGTTGGATTGATCAGCAGCTTGTCCGCCGCCTCACGGCGTGACTCATCACAGTTCCGCCACGTGGTGATTCCACCCAGGCCGACGCCGACCACGGTCCGTCCGCCCGGAGGAGAACAACCGCGTGACCATGCTCGCAGAACACGTCGACGGCGTCATCGGCGTCGACACGCACCGCGACACCCTAGCCGCAGCAGCCGTCAGTCCCATCGGTGCCGTCCTGGAGACCACCGACGCACCGGCCCACAGTCGCGGCTACCAGCGTCTTCTCGACTACACCTGGAACGAGGTCAACAAGCTCGCCGAGCTGAAGGACCCCCGCACGGTGACGACGTACAAGTACAACAACAACGACGTCCGCACCACGACCGCCTACCCGGGCGGGACGGTGCAGAGGGTCGACGTCGACAACTCCGGCCGGCCGAAGAAGATCAAGGCGACCTCGACCGCATGGCACCCGCGCACGTACAGCCGCGGACCCGCGTCGGGCGGCCCCGGCCGAACCGTCACTGGCCCTCGCCGGAGCATGTCTGTTCACGGCCAACGTCACGCCGGCGGTGGCCCGGCCCCTCACGCCGAGGGCCCCGTTCCCGGGATCTCTCCCGGGAGCACGGCCCCTGGGCCCCGCGGCTAACGACCCGCGGCATCCCGCAGGACCTGGGCGACGGCCCGGTCGTCGTCGAGGGCGCTCATCCGGACGGGGTCCCGTTCGTCGTCCAGGACGACGGCGCGGACCACCGTTCCGACAGCCGCCTGCTGGTCGCCGTCCGGCCAGCGCGGGTCCTTCGTGTTGTCGATCAGGCCCGCGGTGCCGTCCGGGAGCACCACGTCCAGCCCCCAGGGCCGTACCGCGAGCACACGGACGTCGTACTCCTGATGGAGTGTCGGGGGCATGGCACTCAGCCTCCTCACGGCTTGGGTATCCAGGTACGGGCGACGGTCAGGGCGTTGAACTCGTTCAGTCTGCTGTAGTCGATCTCCCACTCGAGCCTGGGGCTGCCGTTCGGGCCCTTCCATGACAGTGGTGTGCACCTCCCCGGCGACGGCCGACGCCGACGCATGGGGTCCCCGCCCCAAGGCGTGCAACACGAAGGCTGCCGCAGTGCAGCTGCACACCACGGACGCCGTCCGACTGCGTGGGGACCGCGGCACGCGCGCCCGTGTGCTGACCGTCCTGCCGAGGGGCACCGACCTCTATGCGCAGTGCTGGCGCACGGTCGATGACGTCTGGTGGGCCGACGGTGAAGTCATGTCCGGTCCCGCCCGCGGGCGTCACGGGTGGGTGGTCGGCGCCTGCACCGCTACCGGCTACCGACGCTGACGGCCGGCTTCGCACGGTCCGGTCCCGCCGCCGGGCTGCCGAGACCGGTCGGGGGGCCTGGCAGCGGGGCCAGGCCGGCGCGCTGATCACGGGCGCACGGCTGACGCGGACGGCTCTGGGGCACCGAAGCGCGCCGCCCCGGCACCATCGGGCCCGCCGCCGTCCTCGCCGCGCCTATCGCGTGGGCGGTAGCCGTTGCGGTGGTTGACGCGTTCGTCGCTGACCTGCCCGTACTCGGCGTTGCAGAGCGCGTCGGCCTCCGCCGACATGAGCGCGTCAGCGAATGTCTTGATCATCGCGCGCGGCAGATCGGGACTCGCCGCGGCAAGGTTCTCCTCGGCGAGGGCGTGCAGGGGCAGACTGTCAGGTGCGGTCATCGGGGTGATCGACTGGAGTGCCATGTCCACCATCCAGCCAGTGATCTTGACTGCCGACCACGACGTCCTGCTCGGCTTCTATACGAAATTGTTCGGCGCCGAGGAGATCTTCCGGGTGCCGGAGGAAGGCCCGGTCTTCTACCTCGGCTTGCGCATCGGCGACACCGACCTCGGGCTGGTGGCCAAGGCGAACCCGGGGGACCGGGAAGCGTCGCGGATCTTGCTCAGCATCGGTGTCGACGACGTTGAGGCCGAGCGGGAGAGGCTGCGGCCGCTGCCTGCGGACGACTACGACTGCGGGATCGACCTGACTCCCACCGTCGCACGCAACTCGCGGATCACGGTCCGGCAGTGCTACTACTCGGTCCCGGCGAAGTTCATCGGGACCAAGGTGCGGGTGAAACTGCGGGCGAACGAGCTGTGGGTCTTCGACGGGCGCAAGGTCGTCGCCCGTCACCCGCGGCTGACGCGCCGATACACCTACCACGACATCCTGGATCACTACCTGGAGATCCTGCTGGTCAAGAGGGACGCCCCCTCGTGCTGATCGGCGACTCCGGCACCGGCAAGTCCCGCCTGCTGATCGGGATCGGCACCGCGATCGCCGAGACCGGCCTCTCGGTCCGCTACACGACCACCAGTGCGCTGGTCAACGAGCTCGCCGAGGCCGACGGCAACCGCCGCCTGTCCTCGGTCATCGCCCGCTACAGCAAGATCGATCTTCTGTGCCTGGACGAGTTCGGCTACCTCAACCTGGACCGCAAGGGCGCCAAGCTGCTGTTCCAGATCTTCACCGAGCGTGAGGAAGCAAAGCCACCGCGGTCGCGACGAACTCACCGTTCACCGAGTGGGACAAGACCTTCGGTGATGCCCGGCTCTGCGCGGCCATCGCCGACCGGATCACCTTCCGCTGCACCCTGATCCAGACCGGCACCGAGTCCTACCGCTTCCAGGCCACCCAGGAATCCCTCTTCCCAGGACAATGAACCCGGAAGAACGCCCGCCGGGAGAGGCACAGCAATGCACGACAAGCAGGAAAACAGCGTCATCGAAGGCGACCTGACCTGCCTCATCCCGGCCACCGAAGCACATCTGCCTCTACTCGCCGACTGGTTCGCCGACCCGGAATTCGTACGGAACTGGGGCGGGCAGCCCCTCACCCGCGACGAAGTCGCCGCGAAGTACACGGGACGACGCCGCCCCGACGTGGAGTCCTTCCTGATCCTCGCCCAGACCATCCCGGTCGGCTATGCCCAGTACGCGCCCACAGGCCCCGGCCAGGGCGGCATCGACATGATCCTCCTGCCCCAGGCCCAGGGCAAAGGCCTCGGCCCCGACGCCGCCCGCGCACTCGTCCGGCATCTTCATACGGTCCTGGACTGGACGCAGGTGACCGTCGATCCCGAAGCATCCAACACCCACGCCATCCGGGCCTGGACAAAAGCGGGCTTCCGCCAGGTCAGCCGGCAGGGGACACATCTGCTGATGGAATGCCGCCGCGACCACAGCATCCCGCCGACGGAGACTCCCGACGAGAGCTTCCCGTCCGGGGCCTGAACAAAGACGGGCCCCGGCCACGTCTTGTCAGGGAGGCAGCCCAGGACCCACCCCCGGAACATATCGAAACCCCCACGGCTGCGGCTCCAGACACCCCGCTCCGCTGGGAACGTCACCCGATCAGCGGCTCCCGAACTCGCCGGAGAACACCCACCGCACGCGAGTACATCACCACCACGAACAGCCCAACTCTGGCTCCCACTCGCACCGGAGCGGTGGCTCCCAAATGACCCGGTGAAATCACCGCAAAACCGCCCTGCCAGACGATCTACACCCCAGACTGCCGCCCACGACCAGCACGAGCACCCCGAAACGGGGTCACGCCACCCCGTTGACCGGCCACTTCAAGATGGCGGAGCTTCATTCGCATCCTCAAGTCGCCCGGGCAGCGTCTACGGCTGCGATGACGAAGGAGGCGACCAGGGGACGGCGGTTGTCCTGCGACCATGCAAGGACCAGTTCGCTGTTGGGGGCGTCGATCACGGGCCGGTAGGCGAGGTCGGAGTGCATGGGCTGGGCCAGCGAACGGGGAAGCATCGCGATGGTACGTCCCAGTCTGATCATGTGCAGGGCTTCGGCCAGGTCCGTCACCTCGGGCCCCTGCCCAGCCTCGGGCGCTCCGGTCCAGCGTACGCCTTTCCAGCGTGGCAGAGTCTCCTGGGCAAGATCGGCGAGCGTGACCTGCGAGCGGGAGGCGAGCCGGTGGTCCGGCGGCAGGATCGCGACGCGCCCTTCGACCGTAAGAGTTTCGTGGTCCAGGCCGGTCATGTCGTCGAACGGCGCGTACAGCAGGGCGACATCAGCGCGGCCATCGCGGACGTAATCGGCGCGGTCCGTGGCTCCGCCGAAGAGGATGTCCACCTGGCGGGCGTCGGGCCGCCCGCCGTAGGCAGCCAAGATGCCGGACAGCAGGTTCGCGTCACCGCCGGGTTTGATCACCAGGCGCAGACGGGCTTGCCGATCACCGGCCCTGCGGGCCTTCTCGACGGCCGCACTGACGGCATTGAGTGCGTGCCGGCCATGATGCAGGAGCGCCTCGCCGGCGGGTGTGAGGGTGACGTTCCTGCTGGAGCGCTCCAGCAGCTTCACCCCGATCCTGGATTCCAGGCGCCGGACCGCCTTGGACAGAGCCGGCTGCGCGATCCCCAGGCACGCCGCGGCGCGACCGAAGTGCAGCTCCTCGGCCACGGCGACGAAGTACTCCAGCTCGCGGGTCTCCAGCTCGGCCATGCCGAAAGACTACCGCCCAATCCATTCCCAGCAGGCATAGAACGAGAACGGACAGATCTTGGACGGGCGGGAGAAACGCCTGTTCCCTAGAGGCATGATTCACCACACGATGATCGTTGCGTTCGACAATCCGATTCCCGAAAGTGAGCTGAACCAGTACCTCAAGGAGTTCGAGGAACTCGTGACGGGGTCCGGTCTGGTCAAGTCGGTCGCGGCCCGGCATCACATCCGCGTCCCGGGCGACGACCACGCCCCCGTAGCCGTCGCTAGCGCCATCCTGCAACTGTGCCTGACCGACCTCGACGCCCTCAACGCAACCTTCACCATGCCCGGGGCAGTCGACCTCATCAAGCGATGGCAGGGCCGCCACCCGTACAAGGTCATCTGGGTCAACCACGAACCGCTGGAGTAAGACGTCATCCGCATACCGATCAGCAGGTTGTGGGGTCGAACAGGGGTCTTGTTCGGGTGATCGGGGTGCGGTCGGTGCATGAAGGCAGGGCCTCGCGGTAGCTCGGGGTTGTCGAAGCCAACGAGCACCGGGAGGCCCTGTTGCTGCAGTCTTTCGTGGTCGCTTCCGTGGAGTCCAACTCGCCGTCTCCATCGTGTGGCTGTCTCGCGCACAGGTTCGGCAATGCGGCTGACGGGCCGGAACGTGTGCGGTGTTACGGCTCGGATCCGACGGACGCGGAGTGACAGGTCGTCCGGCCGTTGCTGCGGGTTCCGGCATGGTTCCAGGGCCGGTGAGGCCGGCCGGAGAGCTATTGCCACCGCGTGATGTTGGACGCGGTGCGCTACGTGGTCGACAACGGCGTCAAGTGGGCCGGTCTTCCGGCGGATTTCCCGCCGTACCGGCGGGCGCACGCTTTCGCCCGACGCTGGCAGGTGGCGGGTCTGCTCGGCGAGTTCCACGACCGGCTGCGCGACCGCGTGCGGGAGAAGGAAGGCCGCGCGGTGGACCCGACGGCCGCGATCGTGGACCCGCAGTCCGTGCGGGCGGCTGCGAACATCCCGCGCTCGACGTCCGGCTGGGACGGCGGGAAGAAGGTGGGCGGCCGCAAGCGGCACCTGGTGGTCGACTGCCTCGGCCTCGTCCTGGCCGTCACGGCGACCGCGGCGAGTGTCCAGGACCGCGATGCCGCTGTCGGACTGCTCGACGGGCTGCGCACGAAGTACTTCTCGATCCGCCTGGTGTGGGCGGACGGCGGATACGCGGGACGGCTGGTCGACTGGGCGGCCGAGAACCTCCGTCTCACCCTGAAGATCGTCCGACGTACCGAAGACACGAGTGGGTTCGTGGTGCTGCCGCGCAGGTGGGTGGTGGAAAGGACGCTCAGCTGGCTCATGCGTTCACGTCGTCTCGTCCGGGACTACGAGACGCTGCCCGTCATGCACGAGGCCATGGTGCTGTGGTCGATGACGATGCTCATGAGCGGCCGCCTCGCCGGCCGGCACTCGGCAGGGTTCAGCCGCTCTGCGGCGAAGCGGTGAACACCCCCGGCCGCACCTGCCGGATCCAGCCCCGCTCCGCCAGCCGTTTCGCCTTCGACCGCACCCCCTCGACCTTCGCCGGCACCACCTGGAGCCCCAGCGCCGCAGCCAGCTGCTGACAGCGCATACCCTCCCGCCCGACGTCCGACTCCAGCAGTTCCACGATGTGCTGGTAATCCACTGCCGGCACGGATACCGCCATGCCCTCGGTCCGGTGCGGCACCGTCGATCCCGCAACCGCCCCCTTCAGCGAAGACCCCGGCGCCGGGGCCGGCGCCACGGTCAGCACCTCCGTCACCGTGACCCGGGCATCCACCAGACGCTGAAGCGCACGTTCCGCCTCATCGAGCGCGGCACGCAACCGCGCCACCTCCTCCCGGATCCCCGTCTCCCGAGCCTCCAACAGAGCGATCACCGACGGCATCAGCCACCTCCACGACCGAGAAGAGCGGACGAACACACCCATCTCTCCCGCCGCGAGGCACCACTCATTCCCACCCAGGCCGAACCGAACGATCACGTTCGGAGCGGATGACGTCTGAGAGCGCATCAGCCCTGAGCGGGTGGTGATCAGTGGGCCTTGTCAGCCGGCCGATGGGGTGAGGCTGGTGCGGTCGAACGGGCCACCGTGCGCGGCGGCGTACGCGATGGAGTCGTTGACGGCGTCGAGGCCGAACGAGCGGACCCGTTCGGGGGCGAGATCCAAAGCGCCCGAGGCCCGGAGCCGGATGATGCCGATGTTGGCGGCGCGCGGGTACATCCACTGCCCGCGCACGGTGATCGAGTTGCGCATGATCCATGGGTACGGGAGCGCGAGGTCGTCACCACCGAGCATGCCGACGCCGCCCATGAGGACGACCCGGCCGTACTCGCGCACGACCATGGCTGCCGCGCGCGAGGCCGAGCTGGGTGCGCTCGGCGGGAGCATGTCGATCACCATGTCGATCGGGGCGTCGGCTGCCGCGGACATCGCCGCGCGGTCGGTGGCCTCGTCTCCGGTCAGCGGGATCGGGCGCAGACGCGGACCGAACCGGTCGGCGAGGAGGTCGAGCGCGGCCTGGTTGCGGCCGGGGGCGACCACGCGGCCCGCGCCCATTGCAAGCGCGACCGCGACCGCGCTGCTGCCGAGGTTGCCGGTGGACCCGCTGACGAGCAGCGTCTCGCCGGCTGCGAGGCCGCCCGCCAGCAGCCCGCCGTAGGAGATGGCGTGCACGGTGAGTGCGGCCCAGCGGGCCGGATCGTCCCCTGCCGCGGCGGGCAGCGGGAAGACGTTCTCCGTCGGGACCCGCATGAGCTCGGCGAACGCGCCGTCGTGCATGTACTCGGCGAGCCGCGCGCCGCCCTCGCCGCGCGAGCTCCAGCCCTGGAGCGTGATGTCGGGCGTCAGGACGTCGTCCCGCGAGCGCACCGTCGAGTCGCACCACACCAGGTCGCCGACCCGCAGCCGGGTGGCGTCAGGGCCGATGTGGACGATCCGCCCCACCGCGCCGACACCGGGCACGACGGGAGGGACGAGGGGGTACTTCCGCTTGCCGCTGAAGACTTCGGCCGCGTAGGGCGCCACGTTGGCGGCAAGGACCTCGACCACCACCTCACCGCCCCCGGCCTCGGGGTCCGGCGCCTCCCGCACCATGAGTGGGGCGCCGAACTGCGCCAGAACTGCTGCTCGCACGTGATGACCTCCGTGTTCGTCCGTGCTCGTGGGATCGACACTAGGAGCGTGACAGGCCATGCGGGAAGCGATGATCTCGCATCTATGGTATGCGTAGGCTGCATGGATATCTCCAGCACCGGACTGCGGGTCCTGCGGCAGATCGCCGAGTCCGGCAGCTTCACCGCGGCAGCCGACCGACTCGGCTACACACAGTCGGCCGTCTCACGCCAGGCCGCCGCCCTCGAACGCAGCGCCGGCACCACCCTGTTCGAACGCCGCCCGGACGGGGTACGACTCACCCCATCCGGCTTGACCCTGCTGCGGCACGCCCATACGGTCCTCGCCTCACTCGCAGCGGCCGAGCGTGAGCTCACCGGCACCGTTGCCCGGACCGAACTGGTGCGGCTCGGGGCAGTCCTGAGCGCGGGCTCGACGATCCTGCCCGTCGCACTCTTGCACCTCGCGGCGGCCGACCCGCAGATCACGGTCACCACCCGCGAGGGCACCACACCCACCCTGATCCGGGCGCTGCGCGCGGGCTCGCTCGACCTCGCCGTGCTGACCTCCCGCCCACCCCACCGGCCCTTCGACAGCGAGTTGCCGCGCCTGCACCTCGAGACCGTCGCGGACACCGAACTGGTCGTGGCGGTGGCTTCGACCGGAGACTTCGCCGGACGCACCACGGTGCACGTCGACGAGTTGGTCGACGCCGCGTGGATCGCCACCCCGTCGTCGAACTCCGAGCCGCTGCTCGGCGTCTGGCCCGGCCTGCCCGGACGGCCGCGCGTCGTCCACTCCGCGCGCGACTGGCTGACGAAGCTCCATCTGGTCGCGGGCGGCTTCGGCGTGACCACGGTGCCGTCCGAGCTCTCACCGGTGCTGCCGCCCGGGGTGAGTCTGCTGCGCGTCGACGGCGCACCCCCCGAGATCCGCCGGGTGCTCGTGGCACGCCTCTCCGGCCACCCCGCCCCGGCGATCACGGCCGTCACCCGAGCGATCACGTCGGCCGCCTGAACCGCCGCCAAGGCCGCGCGCAGGGCCGCGCCGCGGACGGGCAGGCCGGATGCATCAGCGTCTTCGCAGTGGCACGCGAGGACGTTGATCAGGCAGGGTGGCACGCGGACACGACTCCAGGTCGATCTTCGATCTCAGATGACGTTGCTGGATGTCTGGGGGAGGCCCAAGGGGCTGAGGCCCATGACGCCTGCTCGGGCGACGGTGTCGGTGGCTTTGCATATGCTGTCCGCGTTGCCCAGGTTGGTGCTGACCACGACGGTGGTGGCCTCGGCAGCGCCCGTGAACGTGCTGTCGGCGTCGGTCAGTCCCGCGTCGTGGAGGGCGAACTCGGCGGCGCGCAGGGCGAGCCGCGAGGCACGGTCCTTGTGGCGCAGCTCGCGTCCGGTGAGTCCGGTGGCCGGGTCGAAGCCGCCCACCCCCGGCAGGGGTCCGAGGAGGTCGCTGTACGTCGCGACTCCGGGCAGGGCCGAGCCGATGCCCGTGACGACGACCTCCCGGGCTTTCGGGCCCCTCCTGGTGTGCGCGGTGATCGTGCTGGTCATCGGGCTGCCTCCACGATCGCGACGGCGTTGATCCCTCCGAAGCCGAAGGCGTCGATCCACCGCGGTGAACGCCTATCACTTCACCGGAGGCCCCTGCGCGGAGCTGGTCCTGATCGGCGCCGCTGCCGCCCAGGGCGCCTATGACCTGGACACCATCGTCGCCGTCGGTGGCCGCGGCCGAGGCGTCGTGCCCCCATGTGGCCGCTGCCTCCTTCTTGACTACTTTCCAGCCCTCAAAGTCATCGTCGGTCCAAACAACAGCCTCCGAATGGTGCCCGTCACCGACCTGCTTCTCGAAAGGTAGCGCCGCGATCACGGTGTTCCCGGGGCGGGGCGAGTCGTCCTCCCCACAGCGGGACGAAGGCGCGGTGCTGGCCCGGTTCGGACGGCAGGAGGGCCCGGAGCTGGTGGCCTACGCGAAGGAGATCGTCGGTGAGGCCGCGGCGTTCGACATCGAGTGGGCGGGCCACAACCTGTCCTCCGGCACCGCGCACTTCCGCGGGGAGATGCACAAGCGCCACCCGGAACTGACGGAGGAGGCCGTTTCGGTGCTCGGCTGGTTCTTCGGTTACATGTGGCGCTGACACGGCCGCCGCCGGCGAGGTGCGTGAGCGCGCGCTGACGCGGCGCGAGGGCCCCGGGCGGTCTTCCGGACCGCCTGCCCTTGAGCCATGACCATCAGCAGTGACCGGAGCCCGGCAGTGAACCCGGCGCCGCCGGCGCGGTGCGAGGCCTACCACCGTTGCCTGCCCGCCCGCGCGGCAGTCCCCGCTCGGGCCGGCCCGGCACCTCCAGCAGCCTCGCGACGTTGGCCTGCGCCGGGGTGAACCACGGCGCGGTCGGGCCGTGCCGGTGCCACTGAGGCGCGACGATACGGTCCATGACCGAAGACCCCGCTACGATTCCGCCCCCCTGCGACACGCGTTCTTCTGGTACGAACTCCTGGAGTGCGCACGGCGGGGCCACCGTCTGGAGGGAACGGACGCGGCACAGGTGCGCGGCGAGGACGCGCTGCTGGTCAGGGATTACGGGGACGGACTTCGCTGGCACCGGTGCCTGCGCTGTGACGCCTGGCTGCCGGTGGTGCGGCCGGCGGCGCATTCGGGCCGGGAGTTGCCACCCGGGCGCGAGGAGACCGAGATCCCGCTGCGCGGGAAGCCGCTGCGAGACCGTTACGTGCTCCGCCTGATCGCGCTCGACCGCTTGGTCCACTTCCTGGTGCTGGCTGTCCTCTCGATCGCCGTCCTCGTCCTCGCGCACGAACGCCGCTACCTGAGGGGCCCCTTCTACCGGACGATGGACCTGCCGCAGAACGGCGTCGGCGGGCCGACAGGCAGAGCCGGACAGGGACTGCTGGGCGAACTTGGCAAGGCCTTCGCCACCCGTTCGTCGACCTTGTGGGCTGTCGGACTCGTTCTCGGCGCCTACGCGGTGCTCGAAGGCGTCGAGGCGGTCGGGCTGTGGCTGACCAAGCGCTGGGCGGAGTACCTGACCTTCGTAGCCACCACCGTCCTGCTCGTGCCGGAGATCTACGAGCTGGCCCAAGGACGCGTCACGCCGACCAAGGTGCTCACCCTGATCATCAACGCGGCGATCAGCGTCTATCTGCTCATCGCCAAACGTTTGTTCGGCTTGCGCGGCGGCGGTAAGGCCGAAGCGGCCGAGAGAGCCAGCCACATCAGCTGGGAAGCCCTCCAGCGCGTCCTGCCGGGACCGCCGCCCCGCTGACAGGAGGCGCGCCTGCCTCCCGCGGCTCCGCCCCCATGGCGCCCGCCGAGCGGTACGCCGCGGAGCACCGGGCAACGCGGCTCTCCCGCCCGGATGGTTCCCCGGCGATTGGCGGCGCAAGGCCGGGGCACCCTTCGTCCACAAAGGACAGCCGGCCCGGCCCGCCCGCCGACCCGTGCCTTCGTACTGGGCGCCGGCGGTGCTCTCGGCGCCTATGGGGTCGGCATGCTGAAGGCGCTGTTCGCCGCGGCCATGCACCCTGACCTCGTCGTCGGCACCTCCGTCGGCGCGACCGGCGACGCCACCGTCGCCGTCGACCCGGCACAGTATTCGGTGGCCCGGCTCGCCGAACGGCGGACCGGCCTCGGGCGGGCCGGTGTGTTCTCCGGATCGCTGCTCGGGCGGCTGGGGCTCGGCCTGCGGCAGCGGCTTGGCCTGGCCGCATCGCACCCGTAGTTCGTCACGGCAGGGGGATATGGGCCTCGATGTCGGCGAGGTGGGCGGCGAGGATCTCCTCGAACGCGGCGCGGCGGTCTGCTCCGAGCGGGCGGATGTCGCGGGCGAAGTGGGCGAGAGCGGGGAAGCGCTCGGGGTCGGCGCCGAGCACCGCGACGCGGAACTGCTCCATGCCCTGTTCGTACTCCTTGGAGGTGAGGGTGCCGATCCCGGCCTCGGAGGAGATCAGCGCGGCGAGGAGGATCACGATGCGGTGGTAGCGTGCCGGGACGTCCTCGTCGGGCAGGCCTGACGCGCGCAGGGCCTGCAGCAACTCCTCCATGACCAGACGGGAACCGGTGCCGCCCGACCCGTAGCGTCCCCACACCGCGGCGAGTTGGAGCTGCTCGCCGAAGGCCTCGCGCAGATGCAGGGCGAGGGCGGTGACGCGCTGCTTCCAGTCGCCCTCGGACTGGTAACCGTCCATGGCGGCCAACAGGATCTGGTCGGCGACCGCTCGCAGCAGCTCGGTCTTGTTGCGGAAGTGCCGGTAGAGACTGGAGGAGTCGGTCCCGAGCGCCGCGGCGAGCTTGCGCACGCTGAACGACTCGGCGTCGCTCGTGCGCAGCAGTTCTGCCGCCGTGTCCAGGATCTCCTCGGTCGACCATCGCCGTCGGCCCGTCATCTCGCCCCTCTCGCCAAGCTTGAGTCTAACCTATGCACTTGCCGATGCACGCGGTGCGTGCACAATAAGGGCGATGCACTTCAACCACGAAGCCTGACCCGGGACTTGGCCGGGAGGGGAGAAGGACACATGGGTGAGACCACGACTGTCACACGGCCCCCGGAGCCGGACTTCTCGGCGATGACAACCGAGGAACTGCTCGCCTATCGCGACGCGGAGAACCGCTTCCGGGCCTCGGGCGCGGCGCGAAGCATCCTGGGGGAGCCGCACCCCGGTGCCGCGATCGACTGGCAGGAGATCGCGCTCCCCGGCCGCGACCTACCGGTCCGGGTCTACCGGCCGGCCCTGACCGGAAACGGCGAGGCCACTGTCCGGACCGACTTGCCGCTCGTGGTCCATGTCCACGGAGGCGGCTTCGTGGGCACGGCGGCGCAGTGCGACTGGACCAACAGCCATCTCGCCGCCCGACTGCCCGCGCTCGTCGTCTCCGTCGAGCACCGCCTCCTCGCCCCCGGCAGCCCGCTCGCGAACGCCGTCGAGGACGGCTGGGACGTGCTCGTGCACGTGGTGCGGCACGCCGCGCGGTGGGGCGCCGACCCGGCACGCACAGCGGTGTTCGGCGAGAGCTGTGGCGCGCTGATCAGCGCCCTGACGGCCGTCCGGGCCCGAGAGGCGGGCATGGAGCTCAGGGCGCAGGTGCTGGTCAACCCGGTAACCGACGTGACGAGGACGATGTTCGACTACGCCTCGATGACGGAGTACGCCTACAGCCCGACCCGGGCCCTGCCGCTACTGCGCTTCCTCCGGCAGCTCTCCGTCCCGCCGGGATACGACGCCCGCACGGTCTCGCCGCTGTACGCGCACAACCTGAGGGGGCTTGCCCCGGCGCTCGTGGTGGTGCCCACCTCGGACGCGGTCGCCGACCACGGCCGCCGCTTCGCCGATCGGCTGCGTGCGGCCGGCACGCCCGTCCAACTCTGCGAATACCCGGGCGCAAAGCACGCGTTCCTCACGCTGCCCGGCGTGGAACCCCAGGCCGAGGCCGCTCAGACGGATATCCTCCAGTTCCTCCGCACGGCCCTGGCACAGTGACGAAAGAATGCTCTGCGTGCCCACCGTCGCACCCGATGACGCAGAACCGTGCCGTCCCACCCGCGGTTCATGGACATGACCGGCAGTTACGGCACCGCAGCTGCACGAGGCCGCGGCAACTGCACGAGGGGCGCTCGATGCGGGTGGCACGATGTGCGGCATCGGCGACTTCTTCGGCGACGGAGTGAACGAGGAACTCCTCGGTTAGACCCCCGCGCCCTACCACGACCGGAACGTGCCGGCCACCAAGTCCGGAGTTCGCCGTACCGTCGAGGCCCGGCTCCCGCTGCCCGCGTCTGCGCGACAACTGGCTGCCCTCGATCTGCACCTGATCGCGAACAACCTCAGCGACATCGACTCCGCCGTGCCCGACAGCGGGCCACGAGGCCCGGTACAGCGACCACGGCACCGCACTGATCGGCCCACGAAGAAAAGCACCCTGATGACGAACCCACCCTGTGCACGCGGGGCGCTGCGAGCACTGTACGCGGGCCTCGCGCTGACTTGCCTTGCGACGATCGCCCCGTACGTCGACTGCGCCACCACCCATCTGCTGGCCGACCACATCCGGGCCGGCTACCCCACGTACTCCCGAGCGCGGGTCGACTCGGTCGTCACCACCTACCTGGTCGTGTTGTCCGTCCTCGGAGTGCTCGGCGTCCTCGCCTGGCTCACGACGGCTTGGGCTGTCAGGGCAGGCAAGCGGTGGGCCCGCCCCACCGCGACCGTGATGTCCGTGATCGGCGCGGGCCTCGGACTGACCGGGCTGCTCACCAGGGACACCTGAGGCGAGACCGGCCTTCCGCTGGCGATGGGCTGGGATGATGCCCTGCCTGGCAGGCGACGTCGCGGTCGCACTGCTGTGGAGAAGACCGCGACTGACGTGACGCCGCCTCCGTTCGGCTCCGCAAGCGAGGGCGACGGCAACCATCACGACCATACAGACCCGAACCAACACGGCAAAAACCACCGCACACCATGGAGGAAGGCACAGTGCAGCGCATCGGCATCATCGGAGTGGGCGAGATCGGCCGGGCCATCGTCGAGGGCCTGCGCAACGGGGGCGGTGCGTCGCCCGACGTCTTTCTCTCTCCCCGGGGGGCCCGCACGGCCGCCGAACTGTCCGAGCGTTTCGAGGGCGTCCATGTGTGCGCCGGCAACCAGGAGGTGGTGGACCGCTCCGAGGTGGTGATCATCGCCGTGCGGCGCCAGGACCACCTCGATGCACTCGCCGGGCTGAAGATCGACGACGACATGACCGTTGTCAACCTGATGGCCGGCGTCGCCACCGACGACCTGCGCGGAACCCTCTCGACCGGCGCCCCGATCGTCCGCGCCATCCCGCTGCCTGCCGTGCGCGAGCGCCGCTCCGTCACCGTGACCTGCCCCTCGCACCCAGTGGTGGACTCTCTCTTTGAACAGCTGGGCGGAGTGCTCCCCGCCGCGGACGAGGACGCCTTCAACGTCTTCTCCTCATTGACCGGGACACTCACCGCTCACTACGCCTACCTGGCCACGCTCACTGAGTGGGCCACCGGCCACGGCATCGCCCCCGACGCCGCCGACCGGTACGTACGCGGCCTCTTCCAGAACGTCGGCCGCTCCCTGAGTGACGAGACCCGCCCCCTGCACCGACTCGCCGCCGACCACGAGACACCCAAAGGAAACAACGAGCGCATCCGCACCACCTGGTTCGATCCGGCCAATGCCGCAGCCCTCAAGAAGGCCCTGGACGGGCTCCTCGACGATCTGCAGTAGCACCGGCGTCCGGCCTGTGTCCGCGACCTAGTGGGTGAGGGCACCGCGAGTCCTTTCAGCACGGGCTACCGACCTGGGATTGCCCGCTCCGCGAGTCGTCCCGGCATGTCGTTCGCAGAGCGCGTGACGAGTTGCTCGCAGCGGCACGCCGCCGCAGCGTGCTGGGCGGGCGCGGAGTGGATCCGGTCAGGACAGAGGATCTTCCTGCTGTTCGGATCGGCTGGCAGTCCACCCGCCGCCGGCAGATCGAGGACGCGCTGCCCGTCCTCACCGCCAAGTACGAAGAGAAGCACGGGCACGCGCCAGGGGAGCGGGCCGCCTACGCGCTGGCCTGCCAGGCCGTCCCCACGAAGCCGGCCTGGACGAACGGATCGTGCAGGCGGCCGTCGACGGCCACACCCGCCCCGTCGGACGCGGCCGGAGGATGACAGCCGACCTGCGCGCCCTGTGCCCGGCCGACGCCGAGGACCAGGCCGTGCTGCGCCCGCTGACCCGCAAGCGGTCCGCGCCCCCGTACGAGCGGGCCCGCCTCGCCGCCGGAGCCCTGGCCGCCCGGGTCCGTGCCGCGCGGCGATCCCATGCGCGCGGCCACCGCACCCGGCGAGCGACGCGGTCGTGCTTCCCGGTCACGCCGAGGACAGCTGTTCCGCTATCTCCTTGACCCAAGCGGCGGTCTTCGCCGGGTCGTTGAGAGAGTCCTCCCACGCCTCAGGGGTCAGTCGCTGGTTGGCGGGTCCTGCTTTGAGTGCGATCAGGAGGACTCTGGCCGACTCGCGCATCTCGGCCGTCGTGTCGCCGCTGCCCTTGATGTCCGGACCCGCCGCCAAGGCATAGATTCTGCGCGCCATGGCCTGGCGTTCGCCGTTCTCCACCTTCTTCCAGAATTTCAGGGCCTCCTTCAGCGCGTCCTCGCGGGAGGCGGGCTCCCCCGGGGTCTCGCCCTCCGCCGCCCAGCGTTCGGGGTGGCGGGCCCCGTCGTAGCGCTTCATGCCCGCACGGGCCGCCTTGTAGGCGGTGACGCCGAGGATGAGGCCGGCCGCACCCGCGGCGAGGCCCCAGCCGATCGGGTTGCTCGCCAGTCCGGCTCCTCCCGCTGTGGCGGCGATCGCCGTCACAACGCCGCCCGCGGCCTTGGTGGACTCGCCCACGGCTGTGAACGCCTGCTTGCCCATCTTGTTGCGCTGCTTGGCGAGCGCGTACGTGAGCACCGTGTTCATCGTGTTCACGTCTTCGGCGCGCCGGACGTCCCTGGCGGCGTCACGGGCGTCGCCCATCGCTGCCCAGGCCGCGTCGATGGCTTCGGACACGCGCTCCAGCCTGTCCTCGCCCTCGTGGCCCCACTGGGCATCCAGCGCGACGTATGCCTCGGCCGCGGCCCATTCGGCGTTCTCCCGCGCCTGGTTCAGCCGGGCCAGGGCCCCCTCGTCGTTGCGGTCGGGCTTCTCGATGCCCTGCAGGGCATGGTATTTGCGGGCCGTCAGTCCGAAGCGGCGCGCGGCACGCGCTCCCTTCACCGCGCCGACGACACTGGAGCCGATACCGCTCACCTCGGCCGCTTCCATGGCGTGCGCCGCCTTCTCGGCCTTGGTCAGCTCCTTGGCGACACCGAGGGCGTTGTTTCCCGCGCTGGCGGCACTGACGACCGCCTCGCTCGTTTTGGAGGTGAACTTCTTGTCCGCCCCGTGAAAGGCGGCCCCGCTCTTGTGCTTCTCGGCGTCCTTCTTGGCTTTGGCTGCCTCCATGCCACCGAGCATGGCGCCGATGGTCTCGGCGACGAGGCTCTCCGAGCCGGCGGCGCCCCCCGAGACGGCGGCGGAGTGTTTGAGGCTGTCGTTGACCGTGGCGGAGGCGTGCTGGGAGAAGCCCGCGTTGGCGGGAACCTGGACGCCCTTGACGAAGGTGTCGATGAATTCGAAATTCTTCTTGAGCCTGTCGAGGATCGCGGCGATCCGGTCGCGATAACTCTTCGATCCGGTGGACGCGTCGCCGTTCTCCGGCGCCTTGCCCTTCGCCGCGTTCCTGGCGCGCTGCACCATCGCGGTCGCGGCTCGGTTGCCGGCGCTGGACTGGACCGCGAGGAGGGCGCGCTCCGCCGAGGTGCCGGACACGCTCCCGGCCCGGATCCGGTCCGAGCGCTGCCGACCCGGCGTCAGGACAGTCCCGGACTGCCGTGCTGAGGTGCGGTGGACCGGGGCGCTCATGGACGTACCTCTCCTGTACAGGACCGGGCGAGAGGAGAGTAGCGAGGCAAAGCGAACAGAGGAGGAGTAGCGGAAGAACGTTTCACCGCAGCTGCGGCACCTTGACCCGGTCGAGGTCAACAGCCGGCCTGAGGCCACCACCAGCCGACCCCAGCCGTGGATCCGCCGCAGTGGTTCGTCTCCGGAGCCATCGTCCACACGCCCTGAACCACATATCCGCCGAGGACGCCAACCGCGAGCCACGAACGCAAGGCTGCGCACTTCCTCGTCTGCGTCGGCATGGCCGCCGCCCTCGTCTCGCGCCGCCGCCCGGACAGATGCAGACCGTCTCAGTTCGCTCCGAAGCCTCGACGGAAGGCCGCATCGACGGCAACTCCCACAGCTCCAGAGACCCGCTGATCAGGTCCGCCAGGAACTGAACGGCGCCTCCGGCGTAGTGCCACCAGCCGCCATTGCGAGAGGCCACAGTGACAGTCCACCCATCGGGGCCGGCCTCATCGGTGGTCCAGAGAAAGTGCCCTGGTTCGACGTGGCCCAGGGCAGCAGCCCCCAGGAGCAGGAAACGGCTAGAGGGGGACGGCCGTCTCGGCGTCCTCGCACCATTCGGCGAGGATCTCAAGATCTTCCGGGTTGTAAGTCGCTGGCTAACTGGCACACAGCCCCTCCTCGATCAGCCGATCAAATTTTAGTGATGCTGGAGCAGGTGCCCCACCGTACTGCCCGTGGGAGGCGATGGCCCTCATCCTGCGCAACGAGGGTTACACGGTGGTCACCGCCCGTATGAACGCCGAGGAGTACGGCGTCCCGCAGACCCGCGCCCGCGCCGTGCTGGTGGTCCGCCGAGACGACGAGGCGGCTCTGCCCGCCCCGACCCACCGCCGCTCCAGCCGTACCACCGACCAGGACGGCGGCAACCAGGATCTGCTGCCCTGGGTGTCGACGGCCCAGGCGCTCGGCTGGGGGATGACCCAGCGCCCCGCGCTCACCGTCGCGATCGGCACCGCAGCCGGTGGCCCGGACCCCTCCTGCGTCGGCGGCTCCGGAAGCCGCGCCACCCTGTACGGAGAAAGCGACGCGGGCCGCTGGATCGTCAGAACCCGGCTGATGGCCGCCGACGAACTGCCCGCCTACCGCGGCGGCCGCAAGGACATGATCCGGGTGTCCGTCGTCGACGCGACCACGCTCCAGACGTTCCCGCCCGGCCATCCCTTCCAGGGCCTCCGGACCAAGCAGTACGAGCAGATCGGCAACGCGATGCCGCCGAAGTTCACCGCGGCCGTCATCCAAAGGGCGATGGCCCCCCAACTCGCCGCCCGCACCGGCACCCAGGCCGCCTGACCGCGCGAGTGCAGCACCAACCCCGGCCCCCGGCCCGCGTAGGCCGGGGCGGCTGTGTGCCGCCCCCTCCTGTCTGCCCGCAGCAGGGGGAGACCGGCTCCAATACGCGTGGGTCAGGCGCGCGATACCCCGTGTACCGCATCGGCCCGCCTCGCCGACCACCGCGCCCGCTCTGCCCGCCGCCCCGTGTTCCGTCCGGCTTCCCCGATCGAGCCCACGGCCCGGCTCGCTCTTCGAGCGGCCCGCGTACCAGTGGACGTAGATCTCGGTGATGTCGACCACGACGAACGTTCTCCTCGCCATCCGGGCTGCCCATCGGCCATCCGAACCACGGGGCGCAGAACTTGACCAGCTCCGCGACGACCAGGTCCCTCGATCCCGACCTCCGCCCTACCCATGGCCAATCAGGAGAATCCGGGATAGGGAATTACATGACGCTCAAACCGCCCAACCTGGGGAAAAACTTGATCGTCGACACGACCAAGGCGACGACCTGTTGCGCCGCGCCCGCGACACCCAGCTGTGCAGCGTCCCCGCGTGGATGCCCAGATCTTCAGCCACTTCTGCTCGGCATGCTCGCTCTACTGCATGGTGCCTCCAGCGCCGAGCTCCGGAAGCTGGAGATCACCGACATCCACGGGGCGGCTCAGACGATCCGGCTCGGCAAGCGACCCCATCCCGTCCCGTGCTGGATCCCGCCTCCTGGACGGTGCTGCAACGCTGCCTGGCCCACCGCGAGGCATGGCAGACGGCCAACCCGCACGTGATGGTCACCAAAGGAACCAAGGCCGGGCGAAGCCCGGCCTCGACTGCCTGTCTTTCCCATGTCCTTGACGACTGTGGCTATCCACCCAGGACGGTCCGCAGCACCCGCCTCCTTCCGGTGGGTCTGGCCCTGTCAACTGGCATTACGGACGACCGAGGTCAGGTGAACTGCCCGGGGTCGAATGCAAAGAGCCGGTGCGGTCTCGGGGTTTCCGGGGGCCGATTCTTCTTCGGCTTCTCCTCCGGATCAGCACCGTTGAAGAAGACCTTGCCGCCCAGGGTCCGCACATCGGTCACGCGCGACTCGGCCACCGTGCGCAATGGACCGAGGTTCCCCGTAACTGGATCGAGGCTCTGAAAAGCGTCGTGATCACCATCGAGAGCGGCGACGATCAGCGGCGCGTCGCCCGGAAGGTACGGCGGGAAGTCGCTGTATGCGGCAGGGATGAACAAATCGCGGTGACGCCATTGCTCCTTGCCGCTGGTGGCGTCCCGCCCCGACAGAGATCCTTGTTTGGTCTTGGTGTCGTACTGATGCAGCACTACGGTCTCCCCGCGCAGCGCCACGATCACGGCGTCCGGTACCGACCACAGGGCTCTGTTGCTGCCGGCCCGCCATGCGGCCGCCCCCTGGCCCCCACTGTCGTTCGCAAGAAACAGCTTCAGCTCGGGTACCAGCTCCGCCGTCCAATTCGCGTAGGTGGCGAGCACCTTGCCCGAAGCGGGATCGAGCACCTTGGTGTCATTTCCGAGCCGGAGATAGATGCGGTTGTCGACAGCCCCGTGAAATCCGAGGATCTTCTCGCCGGGCTCGCTCTGCGATGCGAACTGCCAGGACCAGACCTCGTCTCCCGTATCAAGGTCCAGGGCAACCCAGGTCTGCCAGTTGTCACAGACCAGGATCAGCCCGTCCGCCTGCGACAACAACAGGTAGGCGCTCAGTTCACGTCCCGTGTGCCGCCAGACCTCTGTGCCTGACTCCGCCGACACCGCGTAGACGTGCTGGCCCGAGGCCACGTAGACGATGTCCCTGGCCGCTTTGGCGCTGAGACCGCTGGTCACATCGCTCTTCTGGAGCGGAGTGAACATCCATCGGGTGGAACCGTCGGCCTGGTCGACCTGTAACAGGCTGGCATGGGAATCGTTCAAGTAGAGGCGGCCACCTGGGCCTGTCAGCACATCCTGCGCACCCTCATCGGTCCGCCAGCGTTCCTCGCCGGTTCCCAGGTCTCGCAGTACCCACCTGTCCTCGCCAGAAGCCTTGGTGAGGACGTCCCCGCCGATCACGTCGATCGCAACCTCGGACACGGCCTGCTTCCAACGTGGCGTGAGAGCCTTCGGGGAACCGGACTTGCCGCCGTTCTCGCCGTTCCCGTCGTCGCCGGCGCTGCCCTTGAGCACCTTGGGTACAACCACCACAGTCGTGGACACCGTCGCGACGCCCACCACGCCAAAGAGCACGGTCCGGCGTGAAACGGGCCGCTCCTTGAGGTGAGCGGGGGCGGACGGGGCAGGCGGGACCGGTGGCGGTTCCACGGGGCGTCGGCCGACCGTCTCCTCCGCGCCCAGTTGCCGAGCCAGCGCCCCGAGCCGAGCGGCGGTCTCGGCTGCCGAGGCGGGACGGTTCTCCGGGGACTTGGCGAGCAGCTCCGCGACCAGGAGGTCCAGGTCTGCGGGGGCACCTGGGCTGCTCGCCGAGGGCGGCGCGGGCACTTCCGACGCGTGCGCGACGATCTGCGCGAGTGCCTCCCGGTCGCCGAACGGCGGCTTCCCGGTGAGAAGCTGATACAGAAGGCAGCCCAATGAGTACAGGTCGGAGGCGGGTCCCACCTCTTCCCCCCGTGCCTGTTCCGGCGACATCCAGGGGACACTGCCCAGCACGCCGCCGGCCCTGCTGAGCCGGTCTAGACCCAGATCGGGATGGAACCAGGCGATTCCGAAGTCCAGCACGCGGATCGTGCCGTCCGGCCCCAGGATCGCGTTCGCCGGCTTGATGTCCCGGTGGACGACCCCCTGAGCGTGCGCCGCCTCCAGAGCCAGACAGACCTGGCGGGCCCAGTCGACGGCACGAGCCGCGGCGGGCGGACCGTCCGCGGCCAGAATTCGGTCGAGCGGGCGGCCGGCCACGAGTGCCATGACGATGAAGAGCGTGTCACCGTCCCGCCCGAAGTCGTGGACGGTGACCACGTGCGGATTGTCGGAGAGTCCGGCCGCGGCACGCGCCTCGCGCTCCAACCGCTGGGCGGCGTCGTCCGTGACCCCGGGACCAGCCACGGTCTTGACCGCGACCTCGCGGTGGAGCACCAGGTCCTCAGCCCGCCAGACCACACCCATGCCACCAGCACCGACCCGCCCGATCAGCCGATAGCGTCCGGACAGTACGGTCGTCGACACGCGCCCTCCCCTCCCGCCCGCAACCTGCACGCACTCCACGCCGGCCGTCACAAGGAGTTCAGACTACGGGCTTTACGAACTGATCGGCTGCAACTCCTGTCTAACAAGGGAGAGTTGATATGTCGCTCAACTGTGGCAACCTCCACCCGGCCTCTATAGGAAGACGGCCAGGGTACGCGCGAGCGACCGCTCAGAACAGGATAATTAGCCGGTTACGGGGGCGCGGTGCCCGTTCCGCGCCGCCTGTTCCGCACACGGCCGAGGATCCCCCCGGGTGCCCCGACCGGCGAGGCCCCGCTGCGCCCCGGGCCCGGCATCCACCCGAAGGAGTTCGCCGGCCGTCCGGCAGCCCTGCTGATCGACGGCGTCCACCGCATGTACCAGGCGATGGTCGAAGGACGGGCGACGCTGCCCGCGCACACTCTGACCGTCACCGAAACCGCGAGCATCCGCGCCAGCTGACAGACACCCCCGCCCGCGTGCACGAGGCCCACCCGCGGCTTGGGTTCAAGGGGTCGTCGCAACACCACTGCCCTATCGACATGATCCAGCAGTTCTCCCATACCACGAGCAGCCACGACGAACTACTCGCGTTCTTTCCGCCCATCGGTTCACAGATCCATGCAGTGATCGAGCAGATCCACCGCTGGCATCCGCCAGTATCAGTGCGGCTCACCATCCGACCTGCCGACCTGGTATCGCTGGTCTGGAGCTGCGACTTTTGTGGTGAACCGATCACGTTGGACGCCCTCGTCCTGGACTCGCGCAGCAGCGACGGTCCAGGAAGCCACACCATCATCTCCCACCGGCAGTGCCTGGCCGAGCCTATCCGCTTGGAGAACAGTGAGCGTTTTCCACCCGCACGCTGATGCGCAGTGAAGGACAGCCTCAGTCGGCGCGGCGCACCACGTAGGCGGTGCCGACCGTTTCGGGTGTGGCGGAGTCCGCCCGGACCGCGAGGCGCGGCGCTGCCGTGGTGAGGCGGAACCCCTTCGTTACCGGCTGCGCGCAGTCGACGCGCCTGACGGCCCTGGCGGTGCCGGACAGGGCCGTGAACGTGACCGTGCCCTCTCCTGCGCAGGCCACCTCCACACGCAGCGCGGTGCCGGACTCGATGGTCTCGTCCAGGTTCTGTCCGGGGATCGCGAGCGTCCCGGACGCTATGAAGCCGTCGCCGTCCGTGCTCGGACGGCCGGTGCTGCCGAGCAGGCGGCGGGCCTTGTTGTCGAGCCGCTCATGGTCGGGCTGGGACACCCTCTGTGCAGGGGATGCGGCCGGAGCGTTGGCGGTCGTCTTCTTCGACGAGGAAGCCCTTGGCGTCTCGGCCGAGCCGGAGCAGGCCGGTGCCACGGCTGTCAGGAGTGCGACGGCGGCCAGAGCCGTGGGTGTACGGAGGGCGCGACGGTACATGGGATCCTCCGATGAGCGCGAGCTGGACCGGGCGGGTGTACGGAATCCCCTGATCATCCCTTGCAGATCCCCGAACCGGAAGTACTGCCCAGGCCAGTGGCACCGATCGTGCGCCCCCACATCGTTGCCTGTCTTGCCTGGCGTATGCGCGATCCATGTGCGGTCGGCCATGTGTCCTTGTCCCGCGCAGCCAGGCTGAGTCTTCGGGTGCGACGCAGCACTCGATCGATCTCATCAAGCAAGCAGACGTACAACTGCACTGATTCCCAGAGACGTTGGAAGAAGCTCAGTGCACGCTGTCCTCGCACTGCAGCTTCACTACTGATCAGCGGCGCTTCCTGCGGCGCTCCCGCTCTCGCTCATATGCCTCCACCAGCGACCGGACGTAATGCTGAGGATCGGCCGAACACTGTGGCGGATCGTCATGCGTCCATACCTGAAAGAACGCTGCAGCGCACATCTGAAGCCGCGCCAAGGCGGGCTCTACTCCCCGAACACGGACTTCAGCATCGGCTCCCATCGGATGCGCTGCGAAATCCAGGGGCCGGGCGAGCCCATCGAAGGCGTCCGTGATGTCGTCCAGGAACGCGGGCTCAAGGTACTCACCGAGTAGATCCTTGGACACGATGACATACATCCACTGATCGTCATCCACGACGATCACAGGAAACTGGGGCTCCGCTGATGTCACCCGTGCGCTCCCATCCCCTGCCAACGAACCTCCTCCTGCATGCCGGACAGAGCGGGCAGCCTACATCCGGCCGACTCACGTCGAGGTTGGAAAGGGCTCAGTGGCATGTCTCGGATGATCCGCTGCGTTTCCTTGGCAACGCGCTGCGGGTCCACGCCGAGGAAGCGGACCACCACAGTGCCAAGGCGGCGTGAGCATGGACGGTATTTGCCTCCTGCTCCCCGATGCGATCAGACGGCTGGAGGCCGAGGGGCGGAGGGGCGAGATCGCCGAGGAAGGACTCCGCCTGGCCAATGGGAGGCTGAACCGCCTCATCGCCTACCGTGACTCGCTGACTGACCTGGTGTACCGGGGCGACACCGACGACGCCTGCTGGATGCTTCGCAGAGCCAAGTCCGCGCGTGAGCGCCCCGCAACCTGACCCGCACCGCCTGCCACCTGACGGCCCGCCTCCGGCACACCCGGAGGCGGGCCGTTCCACGTCACCGCCTTCGGGACTTGTGCGGCTTGGTCACCCCCGGGTCTGGTGAGACGGCGTGATCGCGCGGCGGTGGTCTCGGCATGACCGCAGTCGTGGGAACGGAAGGGAAGGCGCACCATGCCGCGCCGGGCGCCGGACGAGCCGGCGTGCCAGGAGTCCGGGCAGCCGGTGCTGGGAGACAGCCGTCCGGATAGCCGCCCGCGGCCGGCGTCTGGGCAGGCCGGGGGACAGCCAGCGGCAGCCGTCCGAGCGGGTGGCCCGGTCGTCAGCGTGTGCTTGGAGCCGCCCTGCGGGGCGGCACCAGCCGGACTCCTCGAGCGCGCATGTCACGGAGCACGGGGCGCCGACAGCGGCGCGAACAGGCTCCGATCCGGTCGGCGGCATCCACCAGAGGTGCCGCTGCCGACAAGGGAACGTCCCGGTGGCACGGGGGAGGCCACCGGGACGACAACTCCCAGCCTACGCGGCACCGTTCGCCCGCGTACGGGGATTCGCGGGAGGTGGCCGGTTGCGGCCGTCCGTGCCGGCGTCCGCTCAGCAGAAGGCGCGGCGCGATGGCGTCCCGCTTCGTGGTGTAGCCGATCAATGCGGGGGCGTGCGCCTGGGGCGGGTGGCGACAGGGTTTGCGCTACCTGCCCAGCAGGCGGGCCACCGTGCAACTCTCCTGGTTAAACGGCCAGTTCGACCAGGAGGTGCACGGTGGCCCTGTCCCAGTCTGACCTCGCGGCCGACGGCAGCGGCCAGTTGCCGCAGGCGTCTGGCCAGTCGCGGTCGAGGATGAGTGGCCGCAGGCCGTGGGCGGGAGGAACGGCGGTGCCGGTGAAGTAGAGGAACTTCGCGCCGAACAGACCAGCAAGCAGTGGCGCACCAGGTACGGCACCCGCGCCGACATCGAGGGCACCATCCACCAGGCCGTCGCGGTCACCGGCATGCGTCGGGCCCACTACCGCGGCCTGCCCAAGTCACCTCGCACACGCCTTCTCCGCGGTCGCGCTGAGCCTGCTCCGTCTCGTCGCCTGGTGGAACGGCCACCCGCTCGACCGCAGCCGGACTGGCCACATCGCCCGCCTCGGCCTCTCTCTCGTCGCATAACCCGAAGTAGGTGCAGTTCTCTCGACGGGATTGGTTGATCCGGGAGGTTGCAGGTCGGACCGCGGCGGGCCCGGGCGATCGCGTCGGCGCGATCGAGGGCGCCCGCTGGCATCAAGGCCGGATGGGCCGACGCCCCCGACCGGCCCTCGTGGCGAGGTCTACACCGGTGCCCCGACTCCGTGCAGCAGGGTGTCTACCACACGTGCGGCCAGCTGGTCGACGGCGCCGATATCGACCACCTCCCGCCCTTCTTCGGCCGCCTCGTGGATCAGGGCGTAGTAGACCCGGCGGGCCCACTCCAGATCGGTGCCCGCAGACAGCAGGCCGGCCTCCTGCGCGCGGCGGAAGAGCTGATCGCACTGGGCCAGGACGTCGGCGTGCACTCGTGCCGCTTCGGGGTCGGACGGAGCAGTCCGGCTCATCGCGAAGCTCCAGCCGATCTTCACCTGAAGGACGTTGGCGGTCACCTGGTACAGGGCAACCAGCGGCGGAGAGGTAAGCGGGCGGGCGGCCTCCACGGCCTGGTGGAACCGCTCGGTCGCCCAGGTCACCAGCGCCTCGACCAATGCCTCGCGGGTGGCGAAGCGCCGGTGGACGGTGGTGCGGGCCACCCCGGCCGCCGCTGCGATCTGCTCCATGGTTGCCGCCGGATCGGCGGCCAGCACGCGTTCGGCCGCCTCCAGGATCGTCCGCACCGTCCGCTCCGCATCGGCACGCAGCGCGCGCCCCCTTGCCTCCATAGTCCAGACAGTACATCAGGGACGCTGATCCTGGATTACTTGCATCATTGATGTTGCATCTACTAACTTTGTGGCGTCATTGAAGTCGCGACTGGTTCATTGCCACGACAGGGGTACATCCATGGATCTGCAGCTGACGAACACCACCGCCGTGGTCACCGGCGCAAGCCGCGGCATCGGACTGGCCACCGTCCAAGCGCTCGCCGCCGAAGGCGTTCGCGTGGTAGCCGCCGCCCGCACCATCACCCCGGAGCTGAAGGAAACCGGCGCCCTGGCCATACCGGTGGACCTGCTGACCCCCGACGCCCCCGCCCGGCTGATCGATCGCGCCACCACCGAACTCGGCGACCTCGACCTGCTCGTCAACAACGTCGGCGGCGGCGACAGCGGAGAAGGCCAAACCGGCGGTTTCCTCTCCTTCACCGACCAGCAGTGGCAGCAGTCCCTCGACCTGAACTTCCTGGCCGCCGTGCGGACCAGCCGGGCGGCGCTGCCCAGCCTGCTGCGCCGCCGCGGGGCGCTGATCAACATCTCCTCCAACGGCGCCCGGATGCCACATGCAGGGCCCGTCACCTACACCACCGCGAAAGCCGCGCTGACCGCCTTCGGCAAGGCATTGGCGGAGGAATTCGGACCGCAGGGCGTGCGCATCAACACCATCTCGCCGGGCCCGGTGCGTACCGCGATGTGGGAGAGCCCGGATGGCTACGGTGCGGAGCTGGCCCGCTCCATGGGGGTCACTCAGGAGCAGCTGCTGGCTCAGATCCCGGCCGCGATGGGCATGACCATCGGCCGCCTCCTGGAACCGTCCGAGGTCGCTACGGCCGTCGCCTACCTCGCCTCACCGCTGGCGGCCAGCATGTCCGGCACGGACCTGCTGATCGACGGTGGGTCCGTCAAGACTGTCTGACACGACGTCCAGGACGCAACCTGGCCCGCAGCTCCCCAGCTCAAACAGGTCCCCTTCAAGAGGACTACACCCACCTGAATTCGCCAGCAGGATCGGTAACAGCAGTCTTACCAGCACCCCATGGCGCGTACCCTTCGAGCTGTCCTGCTGGTGGCACAAGGCGACGTGGACGAAGGTCGCCACGGTCGCTGAGACTGTGGCGTTCTTAAGGGAGTTCGACGACCAGGCGCTTGCCGCCGAGCAGACCGGAGCCGCCGTATCGGCTCCCCGCCGTCCGGCCTCGACACGACGTTCCAGGCATGACGGCCTCCGCGATACGCGAGCGAGCCCCGAACCCTTTTAGTCCTGTGAGTCGGGTAGCCGGATCACGGCAACGTGATCCGGCTACCCGACTCACAGGTGCGGGACCCGCGGGTTGTTCAGGCGGCTGCTAAAGCTCGAATCCGAAGTGCTGGACGTCCGTGAACCGGACCTCCTCCAGACTGCCGGCGCGGCGGCCGCCGTTCTGGAAGTACACCACCTCGAGTCCTTCGGTCACGAGCTGCTGGTCGCTGGCTCTGGCCTCCTGGGCCTCGGAGAGACGAGCGGCTAGCGTGGCGGCAGCGCGACGGTCAGGTGCCGGACGCGGTCCTCATCCGTCGACCCAATCCGATGCAGCGTGGCCGCGGTGAGCACGAGCAGCGGGTCGGCGTCCTTGCCCGGCCCGGACAGCTTCGGTTGCCCGAGCCTCGCCTCCTTGACCGTCCAGTCCACCAGGGACGGAAGGGTCTTGGCGTGCACGTCCAGGATCAGTCCGCCGGTGCAGTACGCCAGCACCTGTCCGTCCTCCACGTCGACGACCGCCAGCAGACCGTTCTCGCATAGGACGTGGACCGTCCTTCGAGCTCGCAACACGTTCCCCCTCTACGGCGAGCGGTCAACATCGGCGATCATATGGGTCTCCGAGTTCTGGGAATGTGCGAGTCTCCTTTCTAAACGGCCGACCGAGAAGACTGTGATGACCCGCGACGACGCTCTCCAGCAGTTCAGCCACATCGCGCGCGCGAGGGCATTCGGCAGGCACGTCGGGTCCGACCGGCTCATCCAGGCTGGGCTGGACGCGCTGATCGCCGGGGTCGAGAGTCCCTCCCTCGCCATGCTGGCCGGCCTCCTTGGGAGCGAAGAGCCCGAGGCTCCGGCACTCTTCGACCAGGTGCTCGAAGAGTTGGGACTGCTCTTCCACCCGCCCGCTGACCCTCGGGCCGCGAAGTGGGCCATGGCCTACTGGGTCGCCCGTCAGATCGCCGGCGGATCCCTGGATCCCGCCGTCGGTACCCACCTCATCTGGGCAGACATCGCCTATGACCTCGGCTACCCCGTGGAACTGCAGCCCCTCGTCCACTGCGCGCTCAACCTGGACGGCTGGGAGGAGAGCCGGGGAGTCTCCATCGAGGAACTCAACAGGGAAGCGGTTGAGGCCGCGAAGGAGTTCCTCAGCAAGAGGCCGGCAGCCGAGGCAGGGGACTGACCACCAGCCGGTTCTCGCCACTGGGATTGGTCACCCGCGAGCTGGCCCACTCACTCAGCTCACTCAGCGTGGCCCCATTGTTGGTTGTCATCGGCCACTGTTGAGCGGCCTCGGACGGCCCAGGGACGGCCCAGCCGGGGGCCCTCGGGCTTTGTCATCTCACGTTGTCAGTGGTGGCGGCTACTGTGCACCTGCCAACGAGGGCCGCACCCTGGGGAGGGGCTTTGGGACCCAAGACGGGCGCCGACCGGATCGGAGCCTGTTCGCGCCGCTGTCGGCGCCCTGTGCTCCGTGACATGCGCCAGCGGTGCCGACCGAGGCGTTCGCCGGACTCGATGCCGGGCCGTGCGATGCGTGCGACGAGCCCGCGCTCGCGCAGCCAGGCCAGGTGTGCGGCGGAGAAGTACGCCTTGTCCGCGGGGAGTTTGACGGGGCGGTCCCGCCGTGGTCCCCGGCGGGACCGGACGGCGGGTATGCCGCGGATGAGCGGCTTGCGGGCGAGGCTGTAGGTCGAGCGGTCGATCGCCAGGCTCTTCGGCTACCGCCGCCTCACCGTCCGATACGAACGAAAAGGGCTCGCACTTCCTCGCCTTACTCGGCCTGGCCGCCGCCCTGACCTGCTGCAAGAAGCTCGCGAAAATTGCCACGTGAGACAACGTCTTAATCACCGGAATGTAGGTTTTGGCCATGACTGGTGACTGGCGGATGGACCGGATCGGGGCTGCGCTGAGGGGCGGGAACCCGACCGTGCTGCGACGCCTGACGTCGGGGTTCGCGGTGATCGGGGACGTTCAGTTCCTGCCGGGCTACTCGGTTCTGCTCGTGGACGAGCCGGATGTGCAGCGGCTGTCGGACCTGCCGAGGGCGAAGCGGCTGTCGTTCCTATCCGACATGGACCAGCTCGGCGAAGCGGTCGAGCGGGCCTGTCGGCGGCTGGACCCGGCTTTCCGCCGGGTCAACCTGGAGATCCTGGGGAACACGGACCCGTTCTTGCATGTGCATGTCTGGCCGCGGTTCGAGTGGGAGCCGGCCGACATGGTGGGCAAGCCGGTGTGGCTCTATCCGCGTGAACAGTGGAGCGACAAACGGTTCAGGCTCGGTCCGCAGCATGACGCGCTGCGGGATGCGATCGGCAGCGAACTGGACCAACTGCACTCGGGGACATGAGTGTTGCGGGCCCGCCGACCGTCAGATCGGCGGGCCCGGTGATCGGTGACGGTCAGCCGAAGCTCACTGGAGGCATCTGAGCGGGGTGATGTCGGTGACGCGGTCGAACCTTGTGGGGCTTGGCCCTGTCCGGGGCAGTGTCGGTGGGGCCGGAAAGGCGCTCCCGCACACCACCCCCCTCACCGTGCGGTCGAGCCCCCGGCCCGCCCCCACCCCCCGGGGCGGCCCGGCACCCCGTCTTCATAGTGCGCCCGGTCTACTGCCCGGGCCCTTCCCAACCCTACGGATCGAGGTACATCCTGATGTCCAGCTTGCCCCGCACCCCGCAGACCATCGCCCGCACCGTGCAGGACCTCCTCTACGCCATCAGCGCGGGCTCGGTGCGCAATACCTATCCGAAGGGCGCCGGGACCAAGCCCGTGCCGGTCGAGCTCACGCCCGCCGAACGGGCCGTTGCCGCCTCCCAACTGGCTGACGTCTTGCAGGAGTGGGGCGACGTCGACCCAGAAGGCCGCAACGCGTGGGAGACCGCATTCCTTCAGGACCCGGAAGCAGACCCCGAGACGTACGCTGCCCGCCACGGCCACCGCCCGGCGTCCATCCCGGCCCGCTGACCACCCTGAACCACCCGGCCCCGAACCCCCGGCACCCCGTCCCGGGTTCGGGGCCGCCTCACGCCCGCACACCCGCACGCCCGTCCCGCCACCGCACTGGTTGCGGGGCTTGGTCCGGTCTGGGGCAGTGTCGGTCCAGCCGGAAGGCGTTCCCGCACACCACCCCCCTCACCGTGCGGTCGAGCCCCCGGCCCGCCGGGCCGCCCCCACCCCCGGGGGGCGGCCCGGCACCCCGCGGCGCGCCCCGGTCACCGGCCCCGCGTGCCGTATTCCGTCACCGTCCACGACTCCCGAAAGAGGCTCCCGCCGTGCCCGAGCGCATCCTGACCATGCCTGGCAGTACCGACCAGTTCGTGCTCACTGAACGTCCCGCACTCACCCTCACCAACCGTTACCGGGCCACTGCCCGAGGGCATGGACCACACCCACCTCATCGTCGTCCCCGCCCACCAAGTGCGCACCGGCGATGTCGTCGCCGCCTTCTTCACCGACGGCCCCGGTATCCGGCACGCCGAGCACATCCCCGAGGCGTTCACCGCGCATCCCCGCCGCTTCGGCACCTGCCCGGTACGGTGCGAGGAGTGCGCGGACACCAGCGCCCGCGGTGTCGCCGCGGACCGGTACGTGTGCCTCGACCCCGCCGACGACCACAATGACTGCGTCATCGTCTTCCGCAACACGCCCGTCGCGATCGTCCCCGCCGACACCGCCGCCCGCTTCCCGCCCCTTCACTCCACCCCGCCGCTTTCGGACCTGTTCACCCTCGACGACGGCGAGCACGGCCCGTACGAGGCGCTGCCCGTTCCCCGCGCCTGGGGTCCGTGGCAGCCCATCAGCGTCACCCGGGCCACCGCCGACCTGCCCGCCACCCACGCCGGCCGCCACCTCACCTGCCACTGGCTGCACGACACACTGCTCATCTCCTCCGATCCCCGCCTGCGCATCGACCCTGGACGCCCGGGCCGCCTCATCCGCCCCGACGCCGACGGCCGCTACCGGATCGGCGGCCTGTGGGCGTGGCAGGAGCGGGCGACGCCCCCCTGTCCGCACTGCTCGACCGCCACCGAGCCGGTCGAGGTCGAGGGGGAGAGGGTCTGGCGCTGCACGGCGCCCGACTGCACCCGGCGCACCTACGGCACCGACGATCCCGGCGACGACGACGCCCTCCCGCCCTACACCGAGACCAATCCCGACGGCACCACGATCGTCTACCACGGCACCGGCGAAATCGACATCGAGGCAACCGCCGAACTGGCCGCCCAGGACGGCCCCGACCAGGACGCACAAGACGCCGAGTGAGAACCCCCAGGGGCCGGAAGCTCACGCGCGGACCACGCGCGAGCTTCCGGCCCCCGTGCCGACCCCCGCCCACGGACCACGCCGCGCGGCGACCGCAACACACGCACCCCGCGCCCCGGACAACCTGCCGCGACCGATCCGGCACCAGCCCGCGTCACCCCGCCCGCGTCTTGCCGTGCTAACCCCCAGCAGCCGCACTCTCCGACCACGCACCGCGCCGACCCACCCGGCGCCCCCGCACCCATGCCCGCTGGAGAGCCCATGCCCGCAAGCACCCGCGCAACGCACATACGGCCCGTCCCGTCGGCCGGATCCTGCGCACTCTGGCCGCCGCGGAGCGCCCCCGCCCGGGCCAGTTCATCGTCATCGAATGATCCGAATCCTGCGTGTGCGGCGGCAACTTCCTCGGCCACCAGGAAGAGCCATGCACCCCGGACTGCACCGGCTACTACGCGGCCCGCGGCTACCTCGTCCTCGGATCCGGCGCGGGTGGCCCGCAGGCAGCCGGCCAGCCGGGCGACAGCTACGGCCCCACCCAGGCCACCTGAGTGCCTGTTCTCTATCCGCTCGCGCGGTCGGACAGGTTCGAACGGGGGCCGGGTTCGGGTGAGTTGTCCGGGGTGGGTGCATGAAGGAAGGGCCTCTTGGTAGCTCGCGGATGTCGAGTCCAGCGAGAAGCAAGAGGCCCTGTTGTCGAAGTGTCGCGTGGTCGTGGTCGCCGAGTCCAGTTCGTCCACTCGTGGGTGTGACTGCCTCGCCCACAGGTTCGGGAACGCGGTCGACCGGCCGCAGCGCCGGCCCCGATACGGCTCGGACATGAGCGATGCCGAGTGGGCCGTGGTGAGGGACCTGCTGCCGGTTCCGGGCTGGCTTTCGGGCCGCGGCGGGCGTCCGGAGGGTTACTGCCACCGGCAGATGATCGACGCAGTGCGCTACCTCGTCGACAATGCCAACAAGTGGCGGGCGATGCCCGCGGACTTCCCGCCCTGGCCGCGCGTCTACGCCTTCTTCGCCCGCTGGCGGGATACGGGACTGGTCACCGAGCTGCACGACCAGCTGCGGGAAGCCGTCCGCGGCGGTGAAGGCCGCAGCGCCGAGCCGAGCGCGGGGGTCGTGGACTCGCAGTCGGTGAAGGCGGACGCCACCGTCACCTTCGGCTCACGGGGCTTCGACGCGGGCAAGAAGATCAACGGCCGCAAGCGGCACCTGCTCACCGACACGCTCGGACTTCTCCTGGCCGTGCTGGTCACACCCGCGTCCGTGACCGATCGGGACGGCGCCCGGTCCCTTCTGCCGCAGGCTGCGGGCCACTTCCGGCGGCTGGCGCGGGTCTGGGCCGACGGCGGCTACACCGGCCACCTCACCGACTGGACCAGCCAGCATCTCGGGCTCGTCCTCGACATCGTCCGCCGCAGCGAGGACGTCCGCGGCTTCCAGCCACTGCCTCGCCGCTGGGTCGTCGAACGGTCCTTCGCCTGGCTCCTGCGCAGCCGACGCCTGGTCCGGGACTACGAACGACGCACCGACACGAGCGAAGCCGTCATCCGCTGGTCGATGATCGCCCTCATGAACCGCCGCCTGGCCGCACAGCCTCATCAGTGCGCTGTTCTGCCGGCAGGGTGAACCTCCCGGGCTTTGTCTCCACCAGCCATCCCCGTTCCACCAGCCTCTTCAACCGTGCTCTCGCGCCCTCGACGCGTGAGGCCGAGGCACTGTCCCAGCCGAGCACCACGGCCGCCCGCCGGGCACTCAGCCCGTCACCCCCGGCCGCGGCTGCCATCACCGCCTGGTAGTCGACCGACAGGTCCTCGACCCCGGCCGCGTTCTGGCGATGCGGCACCGCACGGCGCGGGCCCACCGGCTTCCTCGGCGACGGGCCAACGACCCTCTCGGCCGGCTGTTCCTCCTCGGCGAGCGCTTCCAGATACTGCTCGAGGCCGATCGTCCGAAGCCTCCCATGGAGCCAGACTGATCACTTGATCACGGAAGGGGTCACTTTTCATCGACCGATAGGGGGTCACGGTTCAAAGCACGGCGACAGCGCCACCGCCCCGCGCCCCACTCCGCCGCGCCCGGCACTACCGTCCCGGGTCGGGTTGCCGCGCTACGGTGCGTATCGAGTCCTGATCAATCTTCGGATTCGCCCTCGCGACGGGGCCTACCGACAGATACTCTCCCGTGACGCGAACGCAACTGACGGATGCAGAGTCGCTGAGCTGGTCCCGGTGGCGGATCCGCCACCAGGAACTCGCACGACGCTGCCACTACCGGCGCCGCCACGGCGGAGGTTACGAACTTCCCGCACCTGACGCCACGGCAGCCGAACAGATACGAGAAGGCGCCTTTGACCAGCAGAGCAGGGGGCTATAAATCGTTCGGCCCTGTCTCATATTCGGTGGTCACGGAAAGTCGTGACCCCATTGGTCATGGAGGATGTGGCCGATAAGGGTGAGAGGATCGTGGTGCGGGCCCGGACGCCGCTGGATACCGCCTCTGACCGGTGTGCGGGTCCTCGTCGGGACGGGTGCACGGCTATCACTGGCGGACGGTGGCCGGCGTTCCGGTCGACGGGCGACCGGTGGTAGCCCGTGTGCGGGTGTGGGATCTGGTGTGCCCCACGCGAGGCTGCCGCCATACCTTCCGCGATGGGGTCCTGCTCCGGGGCCTCGCATGTCGGCCGTCGACGTCGTCGAGGTACCGACCGGTTCTGATCTTTTTTCGGGCCTGCTTTTTGGCCGATTGCGGCGGCTTCATGGCGAGGCAGTCGAGGTGTTGAGGAGCGCGATCCCTGTTTCGGTAAGCGTGTGCAGGGCGTTATTCCGGTGACGGGTCGTCGTGATCAGGCCAGCAGTCCTCAGGATGGTGGCGTGTTCACTGGCGCTGGCTGGTGCGATCCCTGCACGGTGACCGAGTTCGGTGGTGGTGCAGCCAGGATGGTCAGCAATCACATAGAGCACGGTGGCGCGGGTACGGCCAAGAAGCGCCCCAAGGGACTGGGGGACGTCGGTCCGCGTGGCAGCGGAGACGACAACAGGTTGGATTGCCGTGCATGCGTTGAGGTGGACGGGGTAGAGAAGCCAAGGTGGCTCGGCGGTCTCGTCGATGGCTGGTAAGGAACCATCGAAGAATGAAGGAATCAACAAAATTCCGCGGCCGCAGAGGTGAACGTCACCGCTGCGCCCCGAGGCCATGCTGATCTCCAGCACGGGCGAATTCCACTTGATGTAGCGCGGATTGAGCCCTTTCAAGAGACCTTCAATGCCGTCTTCAGCCATGCTCCGTACGCGCATGGCATGATCGGCACGCGCCAGACGGTCGATCTGTGGCCAGAGCGGTGCCACTAACTCGCCGTACGCGTGGTCGAGTACGTCGACCAGACGCTGTAAGGCAGCCTGGTCTACGAGACGCTGGGCCCACAGGGGCACCTTCTGCTGTCCTTCTGCCCAATTCTGCATGTCCTCGCGAACGCGCCCAATAGGAGTGCAGCGCACCTTCTCCATCAGGCTTGCTGGACTGCCGCTCCCTGCCGGAGTGAGGAAGCCAACTGTGCGCCCTGTGGCAGGCAACAGGTCGAGAAGCATGCGTGTGCGCGGATTCAGACGCAGGAACGCCCGCTGTCTCCATGCATCGAAACGAACTCGATGGGTCGATGTCTGGAGCCGTCTGACGGCGCAACCCAGTTCGACCAGTGGTCGAGGGCCGTCTGCCAGGCGAGTACGGGCCAGATCTTCCGCTGTGAAATGTACACGTAATGACACGACACGGATTCTCCTGGTTCGCCGTCTTCAGGGCCAGGCCGAATCGCGTCGACTCCGCATGAGTGAGTTCCGCGACCAGACTGCCGAAGGGCCGGAGCACGGACCTGAGCCGGGTTTTCCAGAAAGATGCGTGGTCGCGCCTGGCTACGAGCGTGGTCGGCCCCGCATCACTTCACTGACTTCGGCTCGTCAGGAGTAATGCTGGGTCGTCGCGGGCCAGGCCGGTGCCTACTATGAAGCCAGGCTTTGGCCCCGGACCCTGGACCTACGAGACACTGGATCCTGAGGATCTGAGAACGGACATCTCGTGGTCATGAAGGATCTCGATCCGGCCCTCTCTGCAAGCCCCGCCCGCCGTCCCCGACGTAGCGAGGCCGACAGCCGGGTCGAGCCGCTGCCTCCTGGCTGCGGATGTGGAACTGGTCACCGGCCCTGCCCGCACCGCTGCTGGCCAACTGGGGTCAGCCGGCCAGCCCGACCCGCGAACCGCCGTCCGCCCGGCGTTGCGCCATCACACCATCGCAGCCCTGGAGTACCTGCTGAAGCCGGCCGTTGCGGCCGGCCCGCTCGCGGCCGCCGCCCTGGCCCGTGCCTGGGAGCACAGTTCGGCCGGACGCACATGCTCGGCCTGGTGGCTGAGCATGGTGGAGGCGTGGAACTCCAGCGAGCGCCAGCAGGGGGCGAACGTTGCGGTCCGTGCCGCCGTGACGCGGCGGTATGAACGGAACGCGACGTATCGCGGGCGTTCCCGCCGCTCGTTTTTTTGATCAGCCGTTGGTGGTCTGGCCTGCACTGATCAGTACTTCGTGCGTCGGCGGGCGGGGGAGGCAACGTGCCAATGCTGCAGTGATTGTGGGCGCTGTGCTGGAGCAGAGGCTTGGCCTGCGGCTTTGTCAGTCAGCTGGTTGGTTGATCAGGTCGTGTCATCTACGCTGCGCAAGGTTCAGGTTCTGTGGTCGTCTGTATACAGCGGCGGCTCAGCCGCCGCCTGGTGTGGCTGCCCGGCCACGGTCCGGTTGATCTTGCGGCTGGCCGTGATGTCGTTCAGCTCCGCGACGTCGACGGCGTGCCCGCCGGCCGCCACGATCAGGCGGGCCACCCGGCCCTGCGCTGGCGCGAGGTCACTTCCACCAGGTCGTCGGCAAGCCGGGCTCCGGTCTCCGTATCCGCGGGCAGCCGGGAGATCCTGAGCGGCGGGTGGCGGCCGTCAAACTCACCTTGCGCTGTGGTCCACGATCCGTGTGGTGGCGTCGCGGCGGATCCGGCAGAGCACCACTGCGGTCAGCAGGTCGACCGGCACGGGCCCGGTATGGCGGGAGTCGTAACTGGCTTCACGGTTGTCGCCCACGACGAACACATGCCGGGCCGGCACAACGCCCGTTGAGCACAGCGGCCCCGGTATCCGTTCTCCGGCAAGGGCGACGACGCGTTTGATCATTAAGGTGGGTGGGGGGTCTCCAGGGATGACGTCCTCCTCGGCCGCGCCGGCCGGGTCGCCCGAGTCGGCCGCCCCTCGCATCCGGATCGCGACAACCGCCCCCCGGCGCACCAGTCGGGCCGGCACCCTGAACGCGAGGAGCCGGTCCCCATCGCGGTACGTGGGATGCATGCTGGAGCCGCTGACGTCAAGAAGGGCGCAGCGACGCCGGAGCAGGATCGCCGCCGTCGGGAGCAGGGACGCGAGCGTGATGAAGGTCACCGCTACCGTGCGCACGGAGCACCTCTTCACCGGCCGCCTCACAAGCCCGGGCCGGGCAAGGAGAAGGGAAGTGTCACGTCCGACTCCTCATCTGCGGTGTCGTCCGACCGCTCGCGGTAACCACGGGATTGGAGCGTGAACAGCCGGTGATAGGTGCCGCGGCGGCCCAGAAGGTGTGCGTGGTCGCCGAGCTCGGTGATCCGCCCGCCTTCCAGAACTGCGATGGTGTCGGCGTCCTTGATCGCGCCGAGCCGGTGGGAGATCAGCACGCTGGTGCGTCCGGTGCGGCAGGCCCGCAGCCGGGCGTGGATCTCGTACTCGGCGGCCGGGTCCAGACCGGAACTGGGTTCGTCCAGGATCAGCAGGTCCGCGTCCGCGCGCAGGAACGAACGAGCGAGGCCCATCCGTTGCCACTGCCCCCCGGACAGCTGCACGCCGGATGCGTTGTCGTCCTCGGCCCAGAACGTGCGGCTGAGGAGGGTGGAGTATCCGTGCGGCAGCTGTGCGACGTCCTCGTGCAGGCCCGCCAGCCGTGCCGCCTTCTCGCACCGTCCGGGTGCGTCGAGGGCTCTCAGGTCGCCGATGCCGATGTTCTCCCGGGCGGTGAGTTCATAGCGCATCGGGTCCTGGAAGGTGGCCGCGATACGGCGTCGAAGATCCGACGGATCCATGTCGTGTAGGTCGGTTCCGTCCCAGAGGATGCGCCCGCGGGTGGGGTCGTAAAACCGGCACAGCAGCTTCACCAGCGTCGACTTCCCCGAGCCGTTGACCCCCACGATGGCCAGGGCCTTTCCGGCCTCGATCCGCAGGTCGACGCCGCGCAGCACCCAGGGCATCCCCTCCTCGTAGCGGAACCACACGTCCCGCAGTTCGATGACGTCACGCAGGGGCGTAACCGGGGTGGGGCGCCGGGGCGTGGGGAGGTCGAGGCCGAGCCCCACCACGGCGACGTAGTGATCGAACATCATCAGGGAGTGGTGCGCCTGTCCGGTCTCACTGGCCAGTCCGCCGATGCCGCTCTGGACGGCTGGGATGGCTGCCAGCAGCAGGGAGACACCGCCGACCGTCATCGTTCCTCGTGCGGCGGACCCGACCGCCCACAGCAACGCGGCCCCCGCCAGGAGGGAGGCGGCCACCTGCAGGGACGCCTGCACGCGCAGCTCTCTGCGGTCCATCCGCTCCCGCTGAGCGTCGGCCTTGCGACGCTCAGCCAGCAAACGCTCCCGCAGGAAGCGCCCAGCAGCGTAGAGCCGGATCTCCTTCGCTGCCTCCACGCTCGACAACAGGGCTGCGTAGAAAAGCTCACGGCGCTCGGTGGGGCTGATCTCCCAGAAGGTGGCGGCACGCCGGCGGCTGAGCATGACCTCCGCCCAGAGCACTGGGACGCCGGACAGCGACACTACGACAGCGAGCAACGGATGCAGGACCGCGAGGGAACCGATGAAGCCGATGAGGAGGACGGCGCTGCGGGTGATGCCAGCCACCGCTTGGACAACCTGGAAGGGTGCGAGCCCGCCGGCGTGCTGCGCCAACCGGAGTTGGTCCAGGAACTGCGGGTTTTCGAAGCGGCGCAACCCCACGAAGCCGTCGACGGTGGCATGCAGTCGTTCCTGGACGACAAGGCTGGTCGCGCGCGTCATTCTGGCCTGGAGGTAGCCGGTGAGCTGTGGGGCGCCGGCCGTTATCGCGCCGGTGACGGCCAGCAAGAAGGCGGAGGCGAAGAGCTCTCGCGCACCGGCGCCGGCCGTGAGCCCGTCCAGGATGTCCTTGACCAGCCAGGTGACCGCCACGGGTGCCGCGGCAGCGACCAGGGTCACAGCCAGATATCCGGTCATCATGACGGGTGTGGCACGGACGCCGAGACCAAGGGCCGACATGACGGCGCGGTGGAGCGGTGCCGTACGGGTCGGCGCGTCGGTCCCCGGGGCGGCGCTCATGCGCGCCCGGCCGGTACGTCGGTGAGGGCCGCATCCCCGACGGCGGCCACCGTGAGCGGTTCCCCGTATGGGGCCGAGACGGCGAATTGGGAGGGAAAGGCGCTGACTCGAAAAGCGGTCGTGCAGGGTCCATCGGGTTCCTCCCGTACGACCCGTGCCACGGAAGCGAGTTGTTCGGTCATCTCCCGGGCCTCTTCCTCGTGCTGCTGCTCGCCGCTGCTCGACACCACGACTGCGATCACCTGGCGGCTGCCTTGGAGGTCGGTGGCCTTCTCGACGAAGCGGGGCAACTTGTCCCGGCATGGTTGGCAGCCCGGCGTGAAGAACGACACCACAGCGTTGTCGGTGAGATCACGTTCCGTGAGCCGCGCGCCCTCGGAGCACCGGGTGCTGAAGGGTGCCACGACCGCGCCTACGGAAATGCCGCCCTCTTCGGTGGGGACCGGGCCGGCGGAGGGCCGGTCCCTGAGCCGGCGGAGGACCGCGAGCGTCAGCATAAGGTCCAGCACGCAGAGCAGGGCGACAACCACGAGGGCTATGGCCAGGTAGATCATGTTCGGCCTCTTCTCGGTAGAGGGATCAGATGCTCGTACGGGGCGGAGCGGACCGCAGCAGCGCCACCAGTTCGTCTCCAACCACCAGGACGAGAGCGGCCGTCGCCCCGCATAGCCAGCCGGCGAACCGGGCCTGCCAGGAGAGGTGTCCGCTCTCCCCTGCTCCGGGAATGGCCACCACCGCGAGCACGAGGAGCACGGAGTTGCGTATGAGTTGGGGCGGACCAACGGGGCTTGCCGAGGTGCCGAAGCACCGGCAGCCCACCTGTATTCCGGTGCGCAGGGCGTGGGCGATGGCGTAGGTGAACGACGCCAGCAGGCCGATCGCCGTCAGGAGACCGATCACCGCCGGCAGCCGGTCGCCGTGCGGCCACGGATCGGCCAGAAGCAGCACGGTCATCGCTTCGGCGATGACGACTCCCGCCGCGAGTACACCCGCCCGTGCGGCGGGTACCGGGCCCAGTGTCGCCACTGCTTGTTTGAAGGCGAGGAACGAAGCCGTGTTCCTGATCTTGCCGACGATAGCTGCGGCGAAGACCAGGACGAGCGAGGCCTGACTCAATGCAGAGACGAAGTCCATGGGGGCTCCCGAGAGAGACGTGGCCCGGCCCTGGTACGGGCCGGGCCACGAAACGGACGTGCACGGTGTCCGAGGCGGGGCGGTACCTTCAACGGTGACCACGCCAGGACGCCGAGGAGAGAGCGACTGGCCCGCACCGTTCACGAAGTCAGGGCAGGCCAGCCTCGGCTCACGAGCAGCCGCACTTGACGAACTCGCGCTTGTTGAGGTCGCAGGACCAGACGCGCTGCGTGTAGTTGGGGTAGTTGCTGCACGAACCGGTGATGCACCGGTAAATCCAGTAGCCGGTGCACGCGCTCACCGCCTCCTGCGGCACCAGGCGTTCCAGCATGCGGTCGGCAAGCCCACGTATGCTCTTCATGGTCAGGTTCCCTTCCGTCGGAGATTTCTCTGGCGATTGCACAGGGGCGCTGGACCGCACTCTGGCAGCGGTCTTCTGCGCTACGGACTGGCATTCGCCGACTGTTTGGCGGACAGAGGCAATGAGCCGTTCCCGACGTGCCTGGGTGGGCTCCTTGCCGTGCCAGCAAGACGATCCTGCAGGCTGCCCCTGCCGGTGGCCATCCCTTTCGGTTACGACCGAAGTGCCTGACGCAAAAGGATCTAGTACTCCAGCAGCGTTTCGCTATCTGGCCTGGTCAGAGGCGTTGTCTGGAGTGTAGTCGGCTGGTGTTGTGTCAGGGGTGGTCTTGCTGGACCGCCCCTCCAACGAGTGGGCCGGGGAAATGGATGGGCTGTGATACGGACAGCCTCCCAGCGTGATCGACGAACATGCGGACGCGGCCTGGGAACGAGAACTCGACGACCTTTTCCTCTGCATCGGCC
>NZ_JBIBUK010000038.1:0-52641 GCF_043079345.1 Streptomyces sp. NPDC015220
AAGCCATGATCCAGCTGGCCATGACCGACCTGATGGCCCGCCGCCTCACCGGCGAGAACACGATCTCCTGGCGCGTCCCGACATCCCAGGATCAAACACCTATTCCGGGATAAAACATCGGGAGAAAACGACCTCTAAGGCCGGCGGAGGGGCTCCGCTTCCTGGCGTCGGCCGACCGGTCCCCTGCGGCGCAGCCGTGGTCCGGGGCTTGGCGGAGGGGCGGCGGTCGACGGTCCGTGTTCTCGGGATACCGGCACGGAACGGCCCCGGCACCGCGCGCGCGGTGCCGGGGCCGGGAGCTGCCGAGGGGGCCTGGCGGAAGGGGAGGGGCATGGGGCGGCCCCGGTCGCCGGGCAGGTGACGGGGGCCGGGGCCTCGGGGGGTGGGCGTGGTCAGTGGGCGGGCTGGCCGATCAGGACGCGGCCGCCACGGACCAGCTCGTGCGTGCACTCCCCCTCGTCCGCCTCGGTGGCGTGGGTGAGCTGGGCGGTGTGCAGGCGGGCCAGGTCGGTCCAGAACCGGTACAGGTGCGGCTTGTCCGGGTGCGAGCGCTGGGGCTCGGGCACGCGCGCGAAGTAGCTGCCAGGCTTGACGGTGTTCGGGACCATCTCGGTTTCCAGCTCGACCCAGACGCGCCGGTGCTCAAGGTCGATGCCGAAGATCCGGTACACGGCGTAGACGCCCCAGTCGTCGGCGTGGTCGCGGCCCGACCCGATGGCATCCAAGACGGTCTGGTCGTGGCCCGGGGGGCCAGTCGGCGTGGGTGCAGTAGAGGGTGCAGGCGGGGGTGGCGGGCCGGTCGCCGACGGCGAGGCGCAGGTCGGGGCCCTGGCGGCCGCGGCAGCTGATCGGGGCTTTCGCGCACTTGAGGTGCTCGCGGGTCCGGTCCTCGCTGTTGCCCGTGCGGCCCCGGCCGGGGGTGGGGAGCAGGATGCGGTAGGCGAAGGCGCAGTTCCCGCAGTCGGCACCGGGGGCGCCGGTCAGGGGCTGGCGGCTGGCGGGGTGGATGCCGTGGGCCAGGAGAGCGCGGACGTTGGCATTGCCTGCCTCGGCGGGAATCTCCTGGTAGCGGGGCGCCCTGCGCGCCCCGACGGCCGGGACCTCCAAAGCGGCGGGAACGGCGGAGACGGGAACGGGAGCGGGGGCGGGAGCTGAGGTGGGGGCGGCTGGGATTCTCCTTCGAACGCGCTGACTACGTGCACGGGTTGGTCGGGTTGAGTGGCCGGACAGGGGCGGGGTGGTGGTCTCCGCCCCGCGTTCGGTCGGCTGACCGGACCGTGACGGGGCACGGGGCAAGCCCCGCAACGTCGCTGGGCGGCCGGCGGAACAGGGGTGGAACGGTCCGGGGAGACGGGTGGAGGTGATCCGCTGCTCCCCCGGCCGCTGACCGCACAGTGGCGGGGTGCGAGGCAAGCCGCGCAACAGGACCTTCCCGGGCCGGGGGTTGAACGGGGACGCCGGACGGAACACGGGGCGGCGGGCAGAGCGGGCAGCCAGGGAGGGGCGGCACGCAGCGGCCTGTGGTGCCGTATGGGATTGCTCAGCGTCGGCAGCCACCCTGGAAGGCGGCGGCGCAGCCGGGTGGGCGGGTGGAGCGGAGAACGTTACGACGACGATCTCCCGGTGCTCCTTACCCTCCCCCGGGCTCGTACAGGGCGGGCGTGGCGCCGGGAAACGTGTTCACGGATTCAGCGGCCCCGTCCGGCTGACCGCTGCCGGCGCGGCGGGCTGCGTCGGCGTGGAGCGCGGCGGCACGCCGCGCGGGACTCGGGTGAGGCGTCCTCGACTGTGCTGATCTGGTCGCCGGCCTTCAACTCCCGTGCCGGGGCGCGGGCACGCGCCCGATGCCCTGGAGGTGGGTGGTGGCGGAGGCTGCGTCGATGCTCTTGGCCGTGGGCTTGCGCTCCTCGGTGCGATGCGGTTGTGGGAAGGCGGCCGGGGGCGGGAGGTGGGCACCTGACCCGGCCGGTGGGCCGACCGTGCGCGGGCAGACGCCAAGGCCCGCAACCCGTCGGCTGAGGGGCGCCGGCGGGGACTTTATCTGCTTCCGCGCCCGCATCGTGGGCGGCCGGCTGCGGACGAGCAGCGAGAGCAAGGAAGTGGCGTTCGTCGACCCGAGCAAGCTGGACGAGCTGGGCATCCACCCGTCGATGCGGATGCGGATCGAGCACGGGTTGGCCGACCGGGCCGAGCCCTATATCGGCTGAGACTTTGCTCAGCGGTCGCCCGGCAGATGCCGGCGCAGCAACCGGATCGCGGGGGCGTGGTCGTAGCGCTCGGCTGCCTGAAGCGGCGTCTCACCAGTGGCATCCGGGAGTTCCGGGTCTGCACCGTACGCGAGGAGGACTGCCGTCGTTGCCACCATGAGGGGTTCACCGCTCTGCAGCGCGACGTCACCTTCCGTTTCAATGGCGTGCGTCAGCGGAGTAGCACCGTTGCCCTCGTCAGGGTCTGCGCCGGCATCGAGCAGCCGAGCCAGCAGTTCCACGTCCTGGTGTTCCACCGCGAACAGGGTCGGAGGCCACCAGCCGCTTCTGTCGATGATCGCCCGTTTGCTCGGCGGTAGTGACGTGAAGGCCGTGATCCGTCGCTGGGTGCGCTGCACCGCGGCGCCGAGGGAGGGGCGCGCCTTGCTGATCGCGTTGTGCACTTCGCTGCCCGGTGCGTAGCGGACCAGGATCTCGTCGATCCGGACGTCGAAGTCGAAGGACTGCCCGGCGGGGCCGGTCGTCATGTCGGCGAAGGTCAGCGCGTCGAGGACCGGGGAGTCCTCCCGCTCGTAGACGGCCAGCTCCGCTGACAGCCCGCGCTGCTCTGCCTCGTACACGGCACCGGAGCGGTGGGCGACCAGCCGCACCAGCCGCGCCGGCGCACCCAGTGCTTCCCGGTGGCGGGCGCCATCGAGGGGAGGGAACCCGGTGTCCCGCAGCTCGGGGGCGTAACCGATGTCATGCAGCCACGCCGCGGCGACGAGGAGATCCCGGTCGGCCTGAGACACAGCCGCAGCAGCCTCTTGTGCCCGGGCGGCGACCGCCTGGGTGTGCAGCCAGCGGTTCCCGAGCTGAGGAAGCAGGGACTCGGCGAGTTCGGCCGCTCCTTGAGGCGTGTCCAGCGCAGACGGCATGCATGGAACGGTAGCCGAGACGAGCTGTGAGCCGACAGGGCCACGATCGAGCGATGCCGATCATGTGTTGAGTCTCAGCTGGCATCACGTCCTCGCTCAGGTGGGCGGTGACGACTTGGTGGGTATAGCCGCGGCCGAGCTGGACGCGTTGTCCGGCGGCCATGAAGCCGCCGACGCTGCTGACCGTCCGCTCGGCGATCTGGTCGGCGGGCGGAGGCAGCAGAGGTGACGGCCCGGCCGGACGAGCACCTTTCAGGCGATCGCAGGCCGGAGGCGGCAGAGGGCTGGGCAGGGTGGCCTGCAGAGCACGCTGCTCGTCCAGGACCTGCAGCACTCTGCCGTCGAGCCGGAGGGTGACCCGCTGCCAGCCGACCAGGACCTTGTCACCCCCCAGGCCGACGTAGTCGGCCGCGACTTAGCAGCGTCGTAGCTCCGCACCAGCCTCACGCCCCGAAGACCACTTGGAGAAGACGCCGATGAGCCCCAGTCCGGGAAGCGCGGCGACTGCCAGGCAGAACCAGGAGGCCGCCTTCGCGAACCGCGTTCCGTGCTCACGCAGGACCGCGAAAGCTATCAACGTGACGCCGACCACGACAACGGAGCAGAAAAGCGCGGCCATGGTTCACCTCCCGAGTCCGCGAGACTCTACCCCGGTGATACCTGCGCGTGCGCACCCGCCGAACACGCAAGGCGCGGGACCTTCTCGGAGTGCCGACCCGGCGGCGGTGCGTGGCCGGCAAGCGGGCGAGGAACTCGACGGTAGGGCGTGGGACGTCGATGGCGGCGTAGGGGACCACGGTGGAACCTCTGGGGCGGCGGACGATCGTGCGTGAAGGGGCCCGTCTTACCAGCCCGGCATCGTGCTCGCGTGGTCGGGCCGCAGGGAGCTGTCGTATGGCTGATCTACGCTTTTTGACCGTGACCACCACCTTGATGACGTATACCGGTCCGGTCGATGACCATGCGCTGGTGACACGCACCGGCGGCGTGCCGCTGGTGCCGGCCGGGTTCACCTGGCCGCGGTGCGCGGCGTGCTCGGGGTCGATGCAGTTCCTCGCGCAGCTGCTGGTGAACGCCCCCGGCGGCCGGGGGTCTGAGGCAGCGGCGGTGGCCGAGTGCGTCCTGTCGGTCTTCATGTGCCAGAACGAACCGGGGCTGTGCGACGAGTGGGATCCGGTCGCGGGCGGCAACCGGGCGCTGCTGTTGCCTCGCGCCGGACTCACGCCCGCTTTGGTGCCGGCGGAAGACGAGACCCTGCTGTCAGAGACGTGCGGGATCGACTGCACGGCGACCGACGCGGTTCCCTACCTCGAGGCACGCAGTAACTGGTCGCAGGCTTACGGCCGTCCCTTGCGGGACGTCCTCGGCCAGCTGGGCGGCGTTCCATCGTGGCTGCAGGACGACGAGACGCCGGCATGCCCGTCGTGCGCGCGGCCGATGAGCTTCATGGCCCAGCTCGAGGAGGGACGCGACCACCGGACAGCGATGAACTTCGGTGGAGGCGGCTGCGGATACGCCTTCGCATGCGCGCCATGCAAGGAAGCCTCGTTCCTGTGGCAGTGCTGACCGGCCATCCGCTGAGAAGCCATCAGAGGGTATGCCGTCGTCTACCTCTGCCCGCTCGGTCGACGCGGACCGTGGCCCGGCAGTCGGCAAGCCCAGCAACCACCGCTCAAACGTGGGCAGAAACACGAAGCATGCGGTGACCCGGCGGGACGTACGGCGACCCCGGGACCTGGGGGGAGGTCGGCGGTAGCGGGAGCCGGGGCGTCGGCGGTGCTGTCGGGCGCGCCGTTGGGGGTGGCTGTTGTCGTCTCTGAACTGGGGTCGGCGTCGGACGTCGAGGTCATGATGTGGCGGGGCTGGGAAGGGTGGAATCCCGGTCGTAGACGGCGTTGAGGACCGAGGGCGGGTAGAGCCACGGTTCGTGCTCGGGGTAGGTGACGCGGGCGTTGAGGGCCCTGTTCCGTGACCGACCGGGCGCCTCTACGAAGTCATGCCAGCACTGGTCACGGCGTCACCCTGTTCCTCAGCCCACTCTGTGCAGGGCTGGATAAGACCCGTGACATCCTGTCACGGTGCGATTGAGCGATCATGCGAACAGTGTTGACCTTCGCCCGCTCCGCTATCAGTTTCCCGCAGTCACGGGCGACTCTCACGACGACAACTGGCTGGTCATCGGTGGTTCCGTCACAACTCCCGCAGGCAACTGGTCCTTTGCCGATCCCTGCTTGCTGATCGATGAAGCATGTGAGGTGTCCGCCTGGCTGCGCGCGGTAGCAGCGGGGGCGGTGGCTGTGACCAGACCTGATGCCGACGGCGAGTTGTCCGCGGACACGTGGTTCGTCGAGCCAGTCCTGGCGTTCAGCCTCGCCGACCGGAACGAGACCAGGGTGTTGCTTCGCGTTCACCTGTCTTTGGAGGGGGCGCCCCCGTGGCAGCAGCGTAATGACGGAACGGACCTCTACCAGTACGTCGTAGAAGTGCAGCTGGATACGGCTGCACTCCTTCACGCAGCTGACCAGTGGGATCTCGCGTTGGCGTCTTTCCCGACCCGCTGACCGCCCCCTTCTCCCCGGATGCGGTCCACTGGCTGCGCAGCACACGCTAAGAAGGTTGTCTCACGTGGCAAGCTTCGCGAGCTTCTTGTAGCAGATCTGGGCGGCGGCCAGGCCGAGGAAGGCGAGGAAGTGCGAGCCCTTCCGTTCGTATCGGACGGTGAGGCGGCGGTAGCCGAAGAGCCAGGCGATCGACCGCTCGATCTTCCAGCGGTGCCGACCGAGGCGTTCGCCGGACTCGATGCCGGGCCGCGCGATGCGTGCGACGAGCCCGCGCCCGCGCAGCCAGGCCAGTGTGCGGCGGAGAAGTACGCCTTGTCCGCGCGGAGTTTGACGGGTCGGCGCCGCCGTGGTCCCCGGCGGGACCGGACGGCGGGTATGCCGCGGATGAGCGGCTTGAGGGCGAGGCTGTCGTGCATGTCGGCGCCGGACACGGCGACGGCGAGCGGGATGCCCTGGGCATCGGGCAGCACGTGCAGTTTGCTGCCCTTCTTGCCTCGATCGACCGGGTTCGGCCCGGTCAGCGATCCCCCTTTTGGCGCGAACGGAGGCCGCGTCGACGATCGCTGAGGTCCAGTCCACCTCGCCCCGGCCCCGAGTTCGTCCAGCGCCGCCCGGTGCAGCCGACGCCACAGGCCGGCCTCGGTCCATACCGTGAAGCGGCGATGCGCGGTGGCGTGCGACGTGCCGAATGCCGGCGGCAGATGCCGCCAGGCACAGCCGCTGGTGAGCACGTACACCACTGCCGTGAACACGGCCCGATCGTCACACGGAGCCGTCCCACCACCTTGCGGACGAGCAGCGAACGATGGCAGCAACGGGGCGGCCAGTTTCCAGAGTTCATCAGGAACCCGACGCTTCGATAGATCAGCACCCACGACCGGCATCATGCCGCACGCACATCAAGTCACGTGAGACAACCGCTACGCCTTGATTGGTGCGGCCGACCTGGCGGCCTGCTCGATCTTCGCGCAGTAGGCTGCACGGGCTTCCTCGTCGATCTGCTTCTCGTGTTCGGCGCGCAGCCCGGTCCGGCCGTCGAGGCCCTCGCGCAGGATATCGGCGTGCCCGGCATGCCGGATGGACTCGCCGAGGACATGGACCATGACGGCGAACAGGTTCGTGTCGGCATAAGGCTCCGGCCACCACGGCACCTGACCGGGGGCGTCGAGGGGAAGCTCGTTGATCGTCGCGTCCGAGTGGTCCCACGTGCGCCGGTAGAACCCGATGATCTGATCGCGGGACTCGTCCTCGGTCGCCCACAGATCGCTGCCGTTGGAGTCCTGCCACCGGGGCAGCGGTTCCGGGGAAGGGCGGTCGAAGACCTCGCCGAAGTACCTGGCCTCGACACTGGCCACGTGTTTGACCAGGCCGAGGAGGTTGGTCCCGGTCGCTGTCAACGGTCGGCGGGCGTCGTATTCGGACAAGCCATCGAGTTTCCAGAGCAGCGCGTTGCGGTCCCGCCGCAGTCTCCCGTGCAGGTTGTCTTTCGCGAATTCATCGATCATGCGGCATGAGCCTGCCATGGGCTGCTTGTGGTCTCAAGATCCCGTAATGGTCCGCAACGACTGGCAGAGCTGAGGCCTGGCCATGGCCGCCGCCCTGACCTGCTACAAGAAGCTCGCGAAGCTTGCCACGTGAGACAACCTCTTACACGTCAGTGATGATCACGTGTTGCGATGTCCGCAGGAAAGCGCCGAGTACAGGAGCTCACAACCGGGGCTACTGGACGAGGACGTCATCGTCTGCGCCGCGCTCTGTGCACGAGCAGGACGGTCAGAGGGCCGACTACGACACCGATGATGACGCCCACCAGAACGACGGTCATCACACTCATCTCTGCACCTTCGCTTCTGGTCAGGTTTTACTTCATTGTCTGGTTCACCGATGTTGGCGTCGTAGTAGCGGGCCTGGAGGTGGCAGAGGCCAGTGGGGTCCTGGTAGTTGCCGGCGGCGGTAGGGCTGGTCGACCGGCTCGCTGGACTGGGCCAGGAGGCGGACGCGGCGGGGGGCTGTAGGTTTAGGTGTCGACCTTGTTGCCGTCCACGTCGACCAGGCCGATCACCGAGCCGATCGCGTCGGTGAGGTAGTAGTAGCTCTTGCCCCCGGTCGTCATGGAGTTCAACGTACCCCCGGGCTCCCGGTTGAAGTCCATGTCCACACCCGCAGTGGACTTGGCGGACAGGCCGAGCGGGCCGTTGTGGAAGAGCGCGTGTCACCGAGTTTGATGCGTTCGCTCTGGTCGGTGGAGCCGTACTGCCCGGCGTAGGGCGGAGCGATGCCGGTGCGCGTGACCCTGGCCGTGTTCGGGCTCGTTGGGCCAGAATGCGAACCTCGATCACAACCCTGATGCTCGCTGGGGCGCTCGCCGGCATCGTCGTCCTGCCCGCAGCCCCGTCGGCGTCCGCTGCGGCGGATGCTGTGCAGGGGCCCGCGTGTGGGGAGTACGAGCTGACGGACGATGACGTGTGCCTCATGGCCGGGCGAGGCCGGCAGGTCAACGGCTGGAGGGTGACGGTCAACCTCGCGGGAGGACACCGGGGACGGCTCCCCCGAGGTGACGTGGGCCGAGCCCGTGACCGACTCGCACTCCAACGGTTCCCGCAGGCAACGCCTGAGAAGCATCCTCCCCGAGAAATACGAAAGGCAAGGAGGGCACTCTCCTTGCCATGCTCAATTTATAACACAGTGGGGGGCTTGCCACAAGGCCCCCGTCAGGGCGGAGAATCGGCGGCCAATACCCGACAACCTGCGGAAATGAGGGGCGCGACGTGTGCGTGCGGCGGTCGACGTGTGGCGGGAGCGGCGGTGCGGTGGTTCCGGGAGGCGGCGCGATGAACGAGCAGTACGTGACGGACCTCGCAGAGGTCGCCAGGAGCCAGGTCGCGGTCGTAGGCGGCAAGGCGGCGCACCTGGGTGAGCTGTCACGGATCGAGGGAATCCGGGTGCCGGCCGGCTTCTGTGTGACGACGGACGCCTTCCGGCGGGTCGTGGCGCACGTGCCGTCGATCGACGAGCAGCTCGACGAGTTGGCGCGGGTCGATCCGGACGACCGGGAGGTGATCCGCACGCTCGGCGCGCGGCTCCGTCGTGCAGTCGAGGGAGCCGCCGTCCCGGGCGACGTCGCGGAGGCGATCACTCGCGCCCTCGCACGGTTCGGCGAGCAGGCCGCCTACGCCGTCCGCTCCAGCGCGACGGCGGAGGACCTGCCGACGGCCTCCTTCGCCGGCCAGCAGGACACCTACCTGAACGTCGTAGGGCCGGCGGCGGTCCTGGAGCACGTGAGCCGGTGCTGGGCCTCACTGTTCACCGAACGGGCCATCACCTACCGGCTCAGGAGAGGCATCGACCACCGCACCGTCCGTATGGCCGTGGTCGTGCAGCGGATGGTCTTCCCGGAGGCGTCCGGCATCCTGTTCACGGCCGACCCCGTCACGGGCCACCGGAAGACCGCCACCGTGGACGCCGGTTTCGGCCTCGGCGAGGCACTGGTCTCCGGACTGATGGTCCCGGACGAGTTCAAGGTCCGGGACGGTGAAATCGTCGACAAGACGATCGTCACCAAACAGCGCGCCGTCCACGCCCTGCCGACCGGCGGCACGCGGGACGTCGCCGTCGACGCACGGCAGCAGGGACAGCCTGCGCTGGCGGACGCTCAGGTCGTGCGGCTCGCACGGCTCGGGCGGCGGATCGAAGCACACTTCGGCCGTCCCCAGGACATCGAGTGGTGCCTGGCCGGCGACGACTTCCACATCGTGCAGAGCCGACCCATCACCACGCTGTTCCCCGTCCCCGAGGCCGACGACCAGGACAACCACGTCTACGTCTCCGTCGGGCACCAGCAGATGATGACCGACGCCATGAAGCCCCTCGGCCTCTCACTGTGGCGGATGACGGCCATGGTCCCGATGCAGGAGGCCGGCGGGCGGCTGTTCGTGGACATCACCCCGCGCCTGGCCGCACCCACGAGCCGCGCCGCCCTCCTGGACATGATGGGGCGAGGTGACCCGCTGATCACGGACGCACTGCAAACGCTCCTCGACCGCGACGACTTCATCCCGTCGCTCCCCGACACGGGGCCCGCCGGGCCACCGCCCGGCGGCGCTCGCGCCCCGATCGACACCGATGCGGCCCTCGTCACCGAACTGGTCGAGCGCAGCGAGGCGTCCGTCGCCGCGCTGGAGCGCGACATCCGCATGAAGAGCGGACCGGAGCTGTTCGACTTCCTGCTGGTGGCCTTCGAGGACCACAAACGCGTCCTCGGTGATCCGCTGAGCATCCAGGTGATCACGGCGGGCATGGAGGCCACCTGGTGGCTCAACGACCACTTGCGGGGCTGGCTGGGGGAGAAGAACGCGGCCGACACGCTCACGCTGTCTGCCCCTGGCAACATCACCTCGGAGATGGGACTGGCGCTGATGGACGTCGCGGACGCCGTCCGCCCGCATCCGGAGGTGGTGGCGTTCCTGCAAGCCGTCGATGACGAAGACTTCCTCGATGACCTGGCCAAACTCCCGGGCGGTCCCGAGGCGCGCGATGCCATCGAGGCCTACCTCCTCCGCTACGGGATGCGCTGCGTCGGCGAGATCGACATCACGCGACCGCGCTGGCGGGAACAGCCTGCCGCCCTCGTGCCCGCGATCCTCGACAACGTCCGCAACTTCCCGCCGGGTGCCGCCGCACGACGTTTCGAGGAAGGCAGGCGGAAGGCGCTGCGGAAGGAACAGGACGTGCTGTCCCGCCTGCGGGCCTTGCCGGGCGGGGAGCGGAAGGCCGACGAGACCAAGCGGATGATCGACCGGGTGCGCACCTTCATCGGGTACCGGGAGTACCCGAAGTACGGCATCGTCAGCCGCTACTTCGTCTACAAGCGGGCCCTGCTCGCCGAGGCCGAACGCCTCGTGCGGGCCGGCGTACTCGCCGAGAAGGAGGACTCCTTCTACCTCACCTTCCAGGAACTGCACGAGGCCGCGCGCTCGCACCGGGTGGACGCCGAGCTGATCCGGCGGCGCAAGGACGCGTTCGGCGCGTACCAGGCGCTGACACCGCCCCGGGTGCTCACCTCGGACGGCGAAGCCGTCACCGGAGCGTACCGACGCGACGACGCACCGCCCGGCGCCCTGCTGGGCCTGCCGGTCTCCGCCGGGACCGTCGAAGGGCGGGCCCGCGTGATCCTGGACATGACACAGGCCGATCTCGAAGAGGGCGACATCCTGGTCACGGTCTATACCGACCCGAGCTGGTCGCCGCTGTTCGTCGGCATCGCGGGCCTGGTGACGGAGGTGGGCGGCCTGATGACCCATGGCGCGGTCATCGCTCGGGAGTACGGACTGCCGGCGGTCGTCGGCGTGGAAAAGGCCACCCTCTCCATCCAGGACGGCCAGCGGATCCGCGTCCACGGCACCGATGGCTACATCGAGCTGCTCTCCTGACCGACGGCGCCCTAGGAGGCCGCCCTCTGCCTGGCCGGCTCCTCGGTGATCTCCACCAGGGCGTCCCCCTCAGCCACACGCACACCTGGGACGCCTCGGCGCAGCGCTCGGCCGGCGCCTCCTCGCACACCGCCTCATCTCCGTCCCGCTTCCCCATGAGGCGGGCCGGCCTTCGACTCGGCCGTCCGGACCATGAAGTACCGCTCGTTCGTGAGCGCGGCCGAGAAGGCGTACGAACGCGCGGGTGGGACGAAGGAGCCGCAGGGGCCGGGCACGCCGACGGTGGAGGTCAACGACGTCCGCGTTCCGGCGTGCTGTTCGACAGCAGGGTCTCCGGCCGCCTGCTGACCGAGATCCGCCAGGCCCCGGACACGTGGAAAGACGAGATCTTCTCCGAACGCGGCGCCTGACACCACTCGCGCCGCCACACCCGCAGCCCGCCGTTCGGAGCAGTCGAGCCGGACGGCACACCGCTGCCCAGCTGCCAGGATCCGGTGCTCGTCTTCAGCGTTACGCCCCGGGCGACCGCCGTTCGTCCTCCCGGGGCCACGTCCCAGCTCTACGCTGAAGACGCTCACGGAGGAGGCCGTCATGGAGGAGCGGTCCACCGGGCCCGGGGCCGAGGCGCCGCTGAAGCCCAGGCCCGACTGTCCGCCGAAGACTCCGCCGCCCCCGAAGAGGCCGCCGTCCGCCGCCGGATCCGCAGAGCAGTGAACTCCTTGAGCGCCTGCCCGAGCCGCAGCGCGGTCACCGCACCGGGCGACCCGTCATCCGCAACCGGCGCGGCGCGGAGTGGTCGCGCGTTCGGAAAGCGGATGGCTTCTCAGGCCGTCTCCACTAGCCTGGCTGATTGTTCACGCGCCCTGCGGCGCCCGTGGCGGAGGGAGGTGCCCGCTGTGTTAGCGCTGCGGGAGCACGATCCGGAGCGGATAGCGGACTACCGCTTGCTTGGCCGGCTCGGCGAGGGCGGGATGGGTGTGGTGTACCTTGCCCGGTCGTCGAGGGGGCGGATGGTGGCGGTGAAATCGATTCGCGCCGAACTGGCGGCGGTCGCGAACTTCAGAACCCGCTTCGCCAACGAGATCACCGTGGCCCGCCAGGTCGGCGGGAACTGGACCGCCGCCGTACTGGACGCCGACCCGCACGCCGAACGGCCCTGGGTCGCCACCGCCTACATTCCCGGCCCCACCCTCGCCGAGGTGGTGAACCAGCACGGCCCGCTGCCAGAACGCTCCGTGCGTGGCCTGGCGTCCGGACTGTGCGGTGCCTTGGCGGACATCCACTCCGCCGGGCTGGTCCACCGCGATCTGAAGCCTTCGAACGTCATGATCACCATTGATGGTCCGAAGGTGATCGACTTCGGCATCGTCCGCGCGCTGGACGACCTGACCGGCAGCGGACTGACCTCCACCGGATTGGTCGTGGGCACGCCCGGATTCATGGCCCCTGAACACATCCGCGGTGAGCGTCTCACCGAGGCCTGCGACATCTTCTCGCTCGGCGCCGTGCTCGCCTTCGCCGCCTGCGGGCACCTGGCCTTCGAGGCGTCCGGGGGGCAGGCCCACGCCGTCATGTACCGCGTGGTGCACGAGGAACCGGACCTCACCGGCGTCCCCGAACCACTCCTCCCCCTCATCCAGGGCTGCCTGGCCAAGGATCCGACCACCCGGCCGTCCCTCGACACGCTCCGTACTCGGGAAGAGACGCAGTATCGTCATCCCGAACCATGGCTCCCGGCCGCCGTCCTGGCCCGGCTGGGGCAGGACGCGGCACGACTGCTCGAACACGAGGACCCGCACATCCGGATGGCTCCCGGCACCACCCCGGCTCACACGGCTCCGCCACAGGAGGCGGCCGTGACCGAGCCGGCCTGGCCGGTCACCGCTACGGTCACCACTCCGGACATGCCACAGCGCCCGTCCATCCCCGCACAGGATGACGGAGAGCCACGGCGCACGCTGGCCGAAGAACGCAAGTTGGCGACCAGCCCAGAGCCCGCCACCGTCGCCGTGTACGCGGCGCTCACCTTGTTCACCGCGGTGGCCACGAGCACAGCCGTCCAACAGATCTACTTGGTGTTCACCCTGCACGGAAACGACGCTTACCAGTACTGGGACGGCGGACCCGCCTCCGACCTATGGGGGAAATCTCAGATCATCTCTGGTGCCGCTCTCATTGTGTGCTGGCTGATCTGGTTCGCCCGAGCTCGCGCCGTGGCCGAGGGTTTCACGCCCGGGCGGCTGCGATATCACCCCTCCATGGCTGTCCTCGCCTGGTTCATCCCCATCGGCAACGTCTATCTGCCCAAGCAGATCGCCAACGACATCTGGCACGCCTCCAGCCCGCCCGCCCAGGCCAGGATCACGGCCCCGGCCGCGACACTGGACCTCTGGTGGAGTCTCTGGCTGGCCACCTTGGTCACCTGGCCGGAATTCTGGAGGACGTGCCACTGGAACAGGGTCAACCACAGCGACTGGGCCGACAGACCCCACGGCGACTACGCCTTCAACGCCACGGGTTGGACGGCCTTGATCCTCCGGCTCCTCGTCATCCCCACGGCCATCGCGGCTGCTCTCTACATCCACAGACTGACGACCCTGCAACGGGCACGACTCGGCGCATCGCCCGCGGACTTCCCCCAAGCCTCGCCGTAAGCAGCTGAAGCGTCGAACGCGTCACCACCGCCGCGTGGTCGGGTACGGCCACGAGAAGGTCCCGCATGCGAGGCAGGACCGGGGCGAGCAGCACCGTTCCGAAAACGGGCGGACGACTGCCGACCATCAGGTGGACGGCGGGGGGCCTCCCCGGCACCGTGGGGACGTCACCGCAGCAGCGGGGCAGGGGGGACACCGGAACAGGCATGGGGGCGCTCCAGGGAGCGTTGCGGGAAGCGGGCGCCTCGGAGCAGCCGGGCCCGGCCGTCGGCGACCTCGCCGCAGGGGCGCGTACTGACGTGCATGACTGTGCGGAGTCGAGCCGCGGCCTGCCCACCCCTGCGGCGATGCATCTTCTGGAGGGAGAGCATCCGGGCTGTGGATGATCGTCGTGGTCGGCGGCCGCGTTCACGCCTCGGGCACGTCGGCCAGGCGGCGGCCGACCCGCGCGGCCGTCTCGCGCAGCCAGATGTGGGCCGCGTCGTGCGTGTGCACTGGGTGCCACCACATGGCTTCCCGCAGCGGGACCGCCTCGTACGGCGGTTCCACCAGCCGCACGGCGGCGAGCGGTTGCAGGAGACGGGCGAGGCGGGCCTGGATCAGGGCGATGCGCCGGGTGCCGGCCACCAGCAGCGGCAGGAGCTGGAAGCTGTCGACGGAGACCTCGGCCCGGGGTTCGATGCCGAGCATGCCGAGCTGGCGTACGGCGGGGGCGTCGTAGGTGCGCTGGTAGGTGACCCAGGGCAGCCGGGCCAGGTCGTGCCGGGTGAGCCGGTCGTCGACGCTCGGGTGGTCCGCGGCGACGAGGAAGACCCAGCGGTCCTCATACAGGTCGGTGGCGGGGAAGTCGCTGATGACGCCGTGCGGCATGAGCAGGCCGTCGGTGGTGCTGAGCAGTGTGGCGGTGTCGTCGACCACGGTGGTCGGGGTCTGCGCGAAGCGCAGCCGGATGCCGGGAGCCTCCTCGTGCACGACCCGGGCGAGTTCGGTGCCGAAGACGGCGACCGCGTAGTCGGAGGCGATCAGCTTGAACTCGCGGCTCTCATTGGCCGGGTCGAAGGCCGCCTGGCTGGCGAAGAGCCGTTCGAGCAGGTCGTAGGCGGTGGTCGTGCGGTCGAGGAGGACCTGGCCCAGGGCGGTGAGCTCGTAGTGGCCGCCGACGCGGGCGAGCAGGTCGTCGTCGAAGTGGCGGCGCAGTCTGGCCAGGGCGGCGCTCATCGCGGGCTGACTCAGTCCGACGCGCTGCCCGGCGCGGGTGACGTTGCGCTCCTGCAGCAGGGCGCGCAGGGCGACGACGAGGTTGAGATCCAGGCGGGCCAGATTCACTGGACTTCCCCTTGTGACACGGCGTTGACCGGGAGTTATTCGTGGTGTGTATGTCGATCATCCATAGAAGCAATTTCCCTGATCGCGGTAGGCGGGTCCACATTAGTGCCACCGCACATCAGGAGGACATGTCCGTGAAACCCGCACCCGCGTCCCCGCTCTTCGCGGGGCCGTTCGCTCTCGCCACGCTCTCGGCCCCGGCCGGCCCCGCGTTCCCCGCCCTGGTCACCCCCGACGCCCGGATACTCGACCTGCGAACCGCTCTCGGCGACGAACGGTTGTCGATCCGCGCTCTCCTGGAGACCTGGGAGTCGGCTCTTCCGCGGTTGCGGACGCTGGCCGAGGAGGACGGCCCCGCCCGCGAACCGCTCGAGGCGTTCCGGGTCCATGCTCCCGTGGAGCCGCGGCAGGTGTTCCAGTCCGGTGCCAACTACCGGCAGCACGTGATCGACCTGCACGTCGCGCACCGGGCCCCGGACGACGACCGGCCGGAGGAGGAGCGACGCGCCGAGGCCGCCGAGATCATGGACCGGCGTGCGGCGGAGGACCTGCCGTATGTGTTCATCGGCCTGCCGAGCGCGGTCACCGGACCGTACGACGATGTCGTCCTGCCCGCCTGGGCCGAGAAGCCGGACTGGGAGCTGGAGTTGGCGGCCGTCATCGGCCGGCCCGCCCACCAGGTCTGTGTCGAGAAAGCTCTCGAATACGTCGCCGGGTACACCATCGCCAACGACCTGACCGACCGGGCGAGCGTGTTCCGCCGGGACATGCCGCAGATCGGCACCGACTGGCTGCGCAGCAAGAACGCCCCCGGCTTCACCCCGCTCGGCCCGTGGATCGTGCCCGCCGAGTCGATCGCGCGCCCGGACGACCTGCGGGTGACGCTGAAGCTCAACGGCGAGACCATGCAGGACGAATCCACCGGGGACATGATCTTCGACGTCGCCCGGATGGTGGCGTACGCGTCGCGGACCGCCCGGCTGCTCCCCGGTGACCTGGTGCTCACCGGCTCCCCGGCCGGCAACGGCATGCACTGGGGCCGCCTGCTGCGTGACGGCGACGTGATGGACGCCTCCATCACCGGGCTGGGCACCCAGCGCACCCGCTGTGTCGCGGAGGTGGCGCGGTGAGCGTGTCCTTGGACCGCACCGACGCCGAGGGTTCGATCGCGCGGGCCGCCGAGGCGTACTCCAACTGGGGCCGCTGGGGCGCAGACGACGTGCTGGGCACCCTGAACTTCCTCGACGAGGACAAGCGCCGCGAGGGCGCGGCACTGATCCGGCGGGGCGTCAGCTTCTCCCTCGCCCAGCGCTTCGACATGGAGGGGCCGCAGAAGGGCTGGCGGCGGCGCACCAATCCGGTGCACACCATGCTGGACACCGGTACCGACGCGGCCCTCGGCCTGCAGGGTTTCCCGCACGGCATCGGCGGCGCCGACGACGTGATCGCCATGCCGCTGCAGTGCTCCACCCAGTGGGACGGGCTCGGGCACATCTTCGATCACGGCAAGGCGTGGAACGGCAGGCCGGCGGAGCGGGTCGTCACCTCCGACGGGGACCTGGTCACCGGCATCGAGCACATGGCCCCGCACGTCGCCGGGCGTGGTGTGCTGCTGGACGTCGGCCGGGTGATCGGCAAGGACGGGGAGCTGCCCGACGGGTTCGCGATCACCGAGGAGCACCTGACGGCGACCGCTGAGGCGCACGGGGTGACGGTCGGCCGCGGGGACATCGTGGTGGTACGCACCGGCCAGCTCACCCGGGTCCGTCGCGAGGGCTGGGGGGATTACGCCGGCGGGTCCGCGCCCGGTCTGTCGTTCACCACGGCGGGCTGGCTGCACGGCAGCGAGGTCGCCGCGATCGCGACCGACACCTGGGGCTTCGAGGTCCGGCCCAACGAGTTCGAGCACGCCTTCCAGCCCCTGCACCAGATCGCCATCCCCAACATGGGCCTGCTGATCGGCGAGATGTGGGATCCGGACGCGCTCGCCGAGGACTGCGCGGCCGACGGCCGCTACGACTTCTGGCTCACCGCGGCGCCCCTGCCCATCACCGGGGCGGTCGGCTCGCCCGTCAATCCGATCGCCGCCAAGTAGACCGAGGAACAAGGGAGTTCCCCGCATGAGTCCCCTGAGTGAAGACCGCACGGTCCTCGTCGTCGGCGGCGGCGCGGCCGGCAACGCCGTGACGATCCTGCTGCGCCGCGCCGGTTACGCGGTGGACCTCGTCGAGGCCAAGGACGACTGGAACGCCACCGCCGGCTCCGGCATCACCCTCCAGGGCAACGCCCTGCGCGTCCTGCGCGAACTGGGCGTCTGGGAGCAGGTGGAAGCGTCCGGCTTCGGTTTCGGTTCGGTCGGCATCACCGCCCCCGACGGCACCGTCCTGCACGTCCAGGACGACCTGCGCACCGGCGGCGACGACCTGCCCGCCACCGTCGGCATGCAGCGCCCCCAGCTCCAGCGGATCCTCATCGACGCCGTGCGCGCCAGCGGCGCCACCGTGCGGCTCGGCACCACCGCCGAGACCCTGGACCAGGACGCCGACGGCGTCTCCGTCCGGCTCTCCGACGGCTCCGAGCACCGCTACGACCTGGTGATCGCTGCCGACGGCCTCGGCTCCGCCACCCGCGCCGCGGTCGGCATCACCGCCGAGCCCGAGCCGACCGGCATGGCCATCTGGCGGATCGCGGCCCCGCGCCCGGCCGGGGTCACCCGTACCGACCTGGCCTACGGCGGCCCGGCGTACATCGCCGGCTACTGCCCCACCAGCGAGACGACGATCTACGCGTACGTCGTCGAGGCCAACCGGGACCGGGCGTCGATCCCTTCCGAGTCCTACGCCGACGAGATGCGCCGTCTCACCCGGCACTACGGGGGCTTCTGGCCGGAGATCACCGAGAACATCACCGACCCTGCGAAGGTCAACTACACATGGTTCGACCGGATGCTGGTGGAGGGCTCCTGGCACCGCGGCAGGGTCGTGCTGATCGGCGACGCCGCGCACTGCTGCCCGCCCACCCTCGCCCAGGGCGCCGCCCTGTCCCTGGAGGACGCGTGGGTGCTCGCCCAGATGCTCACCGGGACCGATGACTGGGACGACGCCCTGTTCCAGGAGTATCACGAGCGGCGCATCGCCCGTGTCCGCCCGGTGGTGGAGGCGTCCGTGCAGATCGGGCAGTGGCAGCTCGACGGGGCGCGCGACGCCGACGTACCCGGCCTGATGGGCCGCACCATGACCATGCTCCGGGAACTGCCGTGAGCACACCGCGGCTTCAGACAGCCGCCCCGACCGTCGATGTGCACGCGCACGTCCTGCTGCCGGAGATCGAGGCGCTGGTGGAGGGGGAGCCGGGACTCGCCGAGGCGCGGGCGCTGGATGCCCGCCGCAACGGCCCCGCCGCCCTCGCGGTCAGCGGCCCCATGGTCCGCGAGCGCTTCCCCCGCCTGACCGACGTGACCGTGCGCCTCGCGGCGATGGACGCCCAGGGCGTGGACGTCCAACTGGTCAGCCCCTCCCCCTCGCACTACCACTACTGGGCCGGCGAAGCGACCGCGGAGAAGGTGTACCGGCTGGCCGACGAGGCGACGGCCGCGCACTGCGCGGCCGCCCCGGACCGGCTGCGCGGACTGGGCCTTGTGCCGCTCCAGCACCCGGACCTCTCGGTGCGGGCCCTCGACCACGCCCTCGCATCGGGCCTGCTGGGGGTGGAGATCTCCAGCCACGCACCCGGCCGGGAGCTGTCCGACCCGGCCTACGAGCCGTTCTGGACGCGGGCCGAGGAGACCGGCGCGCTGCTCTTCCTGCACCCCTTCGGCTGCACCCTCGACGAGCGCCTCGACCAGTGGTACCTGTCCAACACCGTCGGGCAGCCCACCGAGAACGCCGTCGCGCTCTCCCACCTGATCTTCTCGGGCGTCCTCGACCGCCATCCCGGCCTGAAGCTGATCGCCGCTCACGGCGGCGGCTATCTGCCCACCCACATCGGCCGTTCCGACCACGCCTGGACCGCCCGCCCCGACGCGGGCGCCGGCTGCGCGCACCTGCCCAGCAGCTACCTCAAGCGGCTGTACTTCGACTCGCTCGTCCACGACCCCCACGTACTGCGGGAGCTGGTGCGCGTCGCCGGGGCCGACCGGGTCCTGCTCGGCTCGGACTTCCCGTTCGACATGGGCACCGAGGACCCGGTCGGCGCCCTGCGCGCCGCACAGCTGTCCGAGGCCGACTTCCACGCCGTCCGGGGCGGCAACGCCGCCGCCCTCCTGAGGAAGGACTGACACCATGAGCACACGTCTGCTCACCCACCTTCGGCACGTCGACCTCGCCGTGCCCGACTACGACAAGCAGCTCGACTTCTACTCCGGCGTCTGGGGCCTGACCAAGGTCAGTGAGGACTCCGGCATCTCCTTCCTCGCCGCCGAGGGCTCCCCGGAGCAGTACGTCGTGCGGCTGCGCAAGGCCGACGAGAAGCGCCTCGACCTGGTGTCCTACGGCGCCGCGAGCGCGGCCGACGTCGACACCCTCGCCGAGCGGCTGCTCGCGGGCGGCGTGCAGTTGATCAGCCAGCCGGGCAAGGTCGACACCCCGGGCGGCGGGTACGGGTTCCGGTTCTTCGACGTCGACGGCCGTACCATCGAAGTCTCCGCCGACGTCGAGGTCCGGCAGCACCGCAAGATCGAGGAGAAGGAGTCCATCCCGGTCAAGCTGTCCCACGTCGTCCTCAACTCCCCCGACCTGAACCGGACTCGGGAGTGGTACGAGCGTCACCTCGGCTTCGCGCTGTCGGACACGCTGTCCTCCCCGCACATGGGCGAGGTCATGCACTTCATGCGGATCAGCAGCCAGCACCACTCCATGGCCATCGCCCAGGGACCGCACACCGCCCTGCACCACATCTCTTTCGAGATGCGCGGCATCGACGAGTACATGCGCGGCTCCGGCCGCGTGATCCGGGCCGGCTTCAAGAAGATCTGGGGCCCGGGCCGGCACATGGCGGGCGACAACACGTTCACCTACTTCCTCGACCCGCACGGCAACACGGTGGAGTACACCACCGAGCTGGAGTGCCTGGACGAGGACACCTGGCACCCGCACGTCTACGACTTCTCCCGGCCCGAGGTCACCGATCAGTGGGGCACCGCCAACCCCATGAACGAACTGGTCGCCAAGGAGTCCTTCAACGACCCCGACCGCGGCGTCTTCGTCGCCCCGCCGGTCTGACCGGCCCCGTCGGCTCCGGGGACGCGGCGGCAAGACCCTGCCCCGACGCGCGCTGCCGCGTCCCCTTCACGGCGCCGTGCACCTGCTCCCTCACCCCCGCCATGTCCCCGTCCTACGCCTACCGGTTCGGCACCGGGCCCGGCTCCGTGGTCTGCTCCGGCGACATTCGGCGCGGTGACGACCTCGCCTCCCTCGCGCGGGACTGCGACATCGTGGTCCACGAGGTGGCCGACGCCGCCTGGTTCGAGGAGCTGGGCCTGCGCGCCGTCGTGGTCGAGCACATGCGCCAGATGCACACCGACATGGGCGAGACCGGCGACATGGCCACCGCCGCGCGTGCGCGGCAGATGGTGCTCAGTCGCCTGGCGCCGGCCGATCCGACACGGTTCACCGACCGCCGGTGGCCGCTGCGGCCCCCGCCTCACCCGGGCGGCCGACTACCGGAGCCGCGTCTTGGTGGACCACGACCTCATGCGCGTCCCCCTCTTCCGATCACACTCCGCTGGAGCCGCGCCATGCGTTTCGCCGCCTACGAACATCGACACCGCCGCCGGGTGGCAGTCGTCGAAGATGACGGCACCCTCTTCCCCCTGCCCGGTGTCACCTCGCTCACCGCACTGGTCCAGCAGACCGGCGGGCTTCCCGCGCTGCTCGCCGCCGGCGCGGCGGCCCTCGACGTGCCCGCCGGCCCGCACGTCTCCCAGGTCCGGCTGCTGCCGCCGCTCCAGCCCGCCTCGGTACGGGACTTCGTGACCTTCGAGGAGCACGTGGAGGGGGTACGCCGGTCCGTGGAGGACACCGCCGGGGTGCCTGAGCAGTGGTACGCGGCGCCGACCTTCTACTTCACCAACCCGCACGCGATCTACGCCCACCGGGACGGCGTCCCGGTACCGCCCGGGTCGGCCGTGCTGGACTTCGAGCTGGAGGTGGGCGCCGTCATCGGCCGGGAGGGCCGGGACCTCACCCCGGAAGAGGCCCGGGACCACATCGTCGGTTACACCGTCTTCAACGACTGGTCCGCCCGCGACCTGCAGAGCGCGGAGATGAAGGTGGGCCTCGGCCCCTGCAAGGGCAAGGACACCGCCACCACCCTCGGGCCCCACCTCGTCACCGCCGACGAGCTGGAGTGCCACCGGGACGCCGACGGCTTCCTGCGGCTCGCCCTGACCGCCGAGATCAACGGCGTGACGGTGGGCGAGGACCTGCTGTCCAACATGAGCTGGACGTTCGAGGAGATGACCGCCTACGCCTCCCGGGGCTCCCGCGTCGTCCCCGGTGACGTCCTGGGCTCCGGCACCTGCGGCAACGGCGGCTGCCTCGCCGAGCTGTGGGGCCGGCGCGGCGAGCGGATGCCGCCGCCGCTGAAGCCCGGTGACACCGTCACCCTCACCGTAGAAGGGCTCGGTACCCTCACCAACACCGTCGTCCCCGGCGTGCGGCCGGTGCCGTTGCCCACCGGCCGCCGCCGTTCGCGGGAACGGCCGTGACGGGGCTCGCGGGGAAGGTCGTCGTCGTCACCGGAGCCGCCCGCGGCCAGGGCGCCGCCGAGACCGCGGCGCTCACCCGGGAAGGCGCCCGCGTCATCGCCACCGACGTGACCGAGACGCCCGGCTGCCGCCGCCTCGACGTGACCAGCGAGGCGGAGTGGGCCGAACTCGCCGCCGAGCTGAAGGAGGCGTACGGGCAGGTGCACGGGCTGGTCAACAACGCCGGCATCACCTGGCGGGCCCGTATCGACGACGTACGCCCCGAGGACATGGCTCGCGTCCACGCGGTCAACGTCACCGGCCCGCTCCTCGGCGTCCAGCACCTTTCGCCGCTCATGCCGCCCGGCTCCTCCATCGTCAACGTCGGCTCCTCGGCGGCCCTCACCGCCCACTACCCGGTCGCCTACACCACCAGCAAATGGGCACTGCGCGGCCTGTCGAAGACCGCCGCCCTGGAGCTGGGCCCGCGCGGCATCCGCGTCAACACGATCCACCCCGGCTACATCGAGACGGCGATGGCCGCCTCCGCCGCGCCCGCGTTCCGGGAGGCGAACGTCCGTGAGACGCCGCTCGGCCGCACCGGCACCGTCGGTGAGGTGGCGCCCCTGGTCGTATTCCTGCTCTCCGACGGCGCGTCGTTCATCAGCGGCGCGGAGATCCCGGTGGACGGCGGCATGACCGCGCACGGCGGCGTCAAATCCGTCTCCGACGCCCTGCGCGAGGGCCCACCGTGAAGCGGCTGGAAGGCAAGGTGGCGCTGATCTCCGGGATCGCGCGGGGCCAGGGCCGGGCCGCGGCGCTGCGATTCGCCGCCGGCCGCATCGTCCGCGTCACCGGCTCCTACGTCGGCGAGAACAAGGAGTTCGCCCGCCAGTACCTCGGCGGCGAACTGGAGGTCGAACTCACCCCGCAGGGCACCCTCGCCGAACGCCTCCGCGCCGGCGGCGCCGGCATCCCCGCCTTCTACACCCCCGCGGGCGTCGGCACCCAGGTCGCCACGGGCGGCCTGCCCTGGCGCTACGCGCCCGACGGCACGGTCGCCGTCGCCTCCCCGCCCAAGGAGACCCGCCGCTTCGACGGCCGTACCCACGTCCTGGAACACGGCATCACCACCGACTACGCCCTCGTGCGGGCCTGGCGCGGCGACCGCCACGGCAACCTCGTCTTCCGCCGTTCCGCCGCCAACTTCAACCCGCTCGCCGCCATGGCCGGCCGCGTCACCGTCGCCGAGATCGAGGAACTCGTCGAACCCGGCGACCTGCGCCCCGAAGAGGTCCACCTGCCTGGCATCTACGTCCAGCGGGTCGTGGCGCTCGCCCCGGAGCAGGCCGCCGACAAGCAGATCGAGAAGAGGACCGTACGCCCATGAGCTGGACCCGCGAGCAGATGGCCGCCCGCGCGGCCGCCGAACTCACCGACGGTTCCTACGTCAACCTCGGCATCGGCCTGCCCACCCTGATCCCCGGACATCTCCCGCCGGGCGTCCATGTCGTCCTGCACTCCGAGAACGGCATCCTCGGCACCGGCCCCTACCCCACCGAGGCGCAGGTCGACCCCGACCTCATCAACGCGGGCAAGGAGACCGTCACCGTGCTGCCGGGCGCCTCCTTCTTCGACTCGGCTCTCTCCTTCGGCATGATCCGCGGCGGCCACATCGACACCGCCGTCCTCGGCGCCATGCAGGTCTCGGAACGCGGCGATCTCGCCAACTGGATGATTCCCGGCAAGATGGTCAAGGGCATGGGCGGCGCCATGGACCTCGTCCACGGCGCCCGCCGCGTCGTCGTCCTGATGGAACACACCGCCAAGGACGGCAGCCCCAAGATCCTCACCGACTGCACCCTGCCCCTCACCGGCGAGGCGTGCGTCCACCGGATCATCACCGACCTCGGCGTTCTCGACGTCACCCCCGCCGGCCTCGCCCTCGTCGAGACCGCCCCCGGCGTCACCGTCGAGGACGTCATCGCGCGCACCGGCGCCGCCGTACGCGTGAGCAGCTTCTCCGCCGCCTGCTGAACGGCGCGACCCGGGGCCTCACCACCACCAAGCCATTGACACGGAGAGAACATCCTCGCGCCTCGTGACCAGAAGGCGCAGGCGGTCGACGGAACTGGCGGGGGCCGCGGGCGGGCTCTGTCACCCCGCACCGGCACCGTCACGTTGCGCGCGGTCGACGAGAACACGAGGGATGAGGACCACGAACGACTACGTGTCGGCACTCCGCCAGGCCGTGGGCACACGACCGCTGATTCTTCCCGGGACTTCTGTCCTGGTCACCGATTCCCGGGACGAAGTGCCGCCGCTGGCCAGGGCCGACATCAGAGACGGGAGCCTGCCCGGTGGGATCACGGAGCCCGGCGAGTCCTTCGAAGAAACCGGCCGACGTCAGGTGAAGGAGGAGACCGGCCTGACCGTCGGCTCACTGGAACTGCTCGGTGTGTACTCGGGTGCTTCCCACGACTACCGCGACCCCAACGGCGACGTAATGCGACGCACCGCCGCTCACCTCGCCCGCCTTACCGAAGACGCCCTTGTCGGCGCGGAGCTCGGCGGGCCTGCGGCGTCGGGGCCCGCGACGCGAGCGTACGACCGGGACGGCCATGACCGGGGGCATGAGGACAAGCGGTCATGGGTGTTGGCGGCGGAGGCCACGGCTTGAGCTGGTGCCGGTGGGCGCAAAGACTCGAGGGGTGACCATTGAGCTGTCCCCCGCTGTCCGACCTGGGACGAGGGGGATCCGCGGCTCACCGCCCGGTGCTGCGCTCCCGCAAGGACATCGACCTCGCACCTTCCCTTCCGCACTGGTCGGCCTGGCGCCGAAGACGCCGGCGCCAAGCCCGCCTCAGTCACTGCAAACCTCACGGACACATTCCTTGAACCGCACACCCATCAATACGAATGCGGCCCAGCGCAGGAATGACCCAGACACAAGGACTTTGCCAACGAGCCACGAGCGCTTCGTTTCCGGCCAAGGATCCGAGAGCCGGTTGCTAGACCGAGCAACTCCGCAGAACCTTGACCGAGTTGGTGCACAGCCAGATCGAGAGGAAGTTCGATTACCCGGCCGGGGGCTTTCTTCGCGCATCCGAGCTCCCCGCGCTGATCGCACTTCGCTTGCCGCCACTGGAAGACCCAGCCGAGGGGGGTAGCAATGCCTTTCAACATCAACCTGACGGCGAGCAAGAAGCCCGGACAATGCAAGGCGTCGGTCACCGGCACTGTTCAGCATGTCATCAACGCATCCGAGGCCAAGGCTTTCTGCCTTGACCAGACCGACCGCATCAAGACGGCCATCGGAAAGGCGATCGGAAGGAAGCCCGACGAGTACTGGCTGAAGGACCCTACTCCCGAAGGCGCCGCCAATGGAGAGCGGGTCCGGAGTACGGGAACGTCTACAGCCTGTTCAAATGGCAGCCGGTCACCGCAACGCTCACTGCGAAGAGCGCACGCTTGGTCGGGGTCACCACCAAGCCTGTGATCGCGCGTCACGTGGAGTGGATCAACAACGAAGACCACCCGGTGGTATACGGCGCCACCATGAGCGTCGCCAAGACGGACACCTGCAGCAGCAGCTGGTCGTGGACCGACAAGTTCTCGGTCGGGCAGAAGATCACGTACAAGGTCTCGATCAAGGCTGGTGTACCCGGCGGGGAGGCCGGCGCGGAGATCGGCGGCGAAACAAGTTTCGGCTTCGAGCACGCATGGGGCGAGACGAAGACCAAGAGTCACACAGTGACGGTCGGCGTCTCCGACTCGGTCAAAAGCAGCGTTCCCAAACACTCGGCAGAGACCGCGTACCTGTTTTCCACCCTGGGTTCAGCGCAGTTCCGGATCGCCTACGAGGCCACTCTGACGGGCTGGCTCGCCTTCCAGCACCGCGACTGGTACACAGGCGCAGACGGCAGCAGTCGCTACCGCGCCCACAAGGTCGACACGGTGCTCCGCAACGCCGGTCTCCCCACCTCCATCACTGTCCATCAGGACATCACTGTCGGTTTCTATTCCGACGCGATCGTGGAGGTGTCCCCCGGCCGGTACAACCCGAACAAGAAGCCGGGCCAGCTCTCTCAATGAGCGGAAAGCACTGCGTCACCAGGCCGTAGCCCCAGACCCTGACCCGTGATCGTCGCTATTCGGCGTGCTACGTGCGAAACCAGCCGGGATCTGACGCTCCACCTGCTACTGAGCCGGCTCGGGCCGGGTGGTCCACCCGGGGACACATGTGCGGGCCAACCAGGGCGCCGCCCGTTCGAGCGGTCGCAGGGCCGACCGCAGCGCCGCGGCGCGAGCGCGCTCCACCTCGCCGAGCAGTGGTCGGCGGCGCTTCGTCGCCGTCGGCCTGCTGCGGCCAGGGGAGGGCTCCCTGGGGGCGCACTCACACGTCGCGGCGTTTCACTACGAGGACGGCGAGTGCGACCGTGATCAGCGGCCAGAGCGCGTACACGATCCAGGAGCCGGGGACCGTGGCGGTGTAGCCCAAGGATCCTGGCTCCGGCCCCCAGGGCTGGATCAGGCGGTTCCAGGCGGCCGACACCAGCGCGTGTTTGATCTCCGCCGACCAGCGGCTGCTCTCCGAGAACATGGGGGGCAGCATCACCAGGGTGAAGACGCCGGCGACCATGGTTCCGGCGGCATGCCGGAGCAGAACACCGAGCCCCAGACCGACCAGGGCGCAGACCGGAGCCAGCAACGCGGATGCCGCCAGCGCCCGGAACACACCGGGGTGGGTGATCGGAAGGCCGGCACGGTGCCCGTGCAGGATGGCCTGGGAGACCAGGAAGGAACCGGTGGAGGCGGCCGTGCCGACCGCGGTCCACAGTGCGGCGGTGACGGCTGCCTTGGCCAGCACGACCGAGCCGCGGGCCGGGACGGCCACGGTGGTGGTGCGGATCAGCCCGCTGCTGTATTCGCTCACGACGGCGAGGGCGCCCATGCTGGCGGCGACGAGGATCAGCGTCCAGTAGCCGGCCGGCGGATAGGCGTCGTAGGGCCGGAAATCAGCGGGGCCGGAGGGCGCGGCCTTGTCCGTCAGCGTGGCCACGGCGGTGGCCCCGATGACGAACAGGAGGGTGAGTGCGATCGTCCACGGTGTGGACCGCAAGGACCGTGTCTTGATCCACTCGGCGGCGAGCAGGTCGCGGAAGCGGGCGGGCGGCGCGGTGACGGGGGTGGTCCGGGGGGCGGAGGTGAGCGTGCTCATCGGGGCTGTCCTGCCTGGTATTCGGTCCTGTCGGCGGTGAGTCGCATGAAGGCTGCCTCCAGTGAGGCGGCGCGGGTGGTCAGCTCGTTCAGCCGGATACCGTTCTCGAAGGCGAGCGCCCCGATCCGGTCGGCCGGGAGCCCGGTCACGGCGAGTCTCTCCGCGCCGGTCGAGCCCTCCGGCTCGACCGAGGCGCCCGCCGCGGTCAGCACGGCCGCCAACTCGGTGGCCCGCGGTGTCCCCACCACGACGCTGCCACGGTTGCCCCGGGCCGCGAAGTCCCGTACCGGCTCGGCGGCGATGAGGCGGCCCCGGCCGATGACGACCAGTTGGTCGGCGGTGTTCTCCATCTCCGACATCAGGTGGCTGGAGAGGAAGACCGTGCGCCCCTCGGCGGCCAGGCGCCGGAAGAGCCGGCGTACCCAGAGCACGCCCTCCGGGTCCATGCCGTTGATCGGCTCGTCGAACATGAACACGGGCGGGTCCCCCAACAAGGCGGTGGCGATGCCCAGCCGCTGCTTCATACCGAGGGAGAATCCGCCGATGCGGCGGTTCGCCACCTCGGCCAGCCCCACCTCGTGAAGCACCTCGCCCACCCGGCGCCGCGGGATGCCGTTGCTGCGGGCCAGAGCGGACAGGTGGGCCGCAGCGCTGCGTCCGCCGTGAACCTGTCCGGCGTCGAGGAGGGCGCCGACGTGCCGCAGCCCGCGTCGGTGGCGGTGGAAGGGGACGCCGCTGACGGTGGCGGAGCCGGTGCAGGGCGCGTCCAGGCCGAGGATCATCCGCAGGGTGGTGGACTTGCCGGCTCCGTTGGGGCCGAGGAATCCGGTGACCTGGCCCGGCCGCACGGTGAAGGACAGATGGTCGACGGCCGTCTTGCTGCCGTAGCGCTTGGTGAGCTCGCTGACTTCGATCACGACACCCACACTGCCGAGAGGAGCCCCGCTCGGGCATGGGGCCATGGGTGGCACTCGTACGGCAGGATTCGACCGTGGGCGTACGTCCACGGGCTGATGTCGCGCTGCTGGTGGTCCGGTTAGTCTCGCGGCGTGAACCCCATGACGACCATTTCGTTGCCCGCGCGCGTCGCGCACCCCGGCCTTGTTCCCGGCAGGGGACACCGCCGATGACGAAAACCAGGGCCGTGGCCTGGGCGGGGGGTGCCTCCTACCTCCTCGTGCTGGGTCTGCTGGTGGGGGCCGCGCCGCGGGCGTCGGGCACGATCCACGGGGTCGGGGCGCTGCTGGCTGTGAGCCTGCTCGCCGGTGTGGTGCGACGGACGCCGCTGCCGGCTCTGGTCATGGCACTCCTCGGATCCACCGCTGTGGTGGTGGGCCCTGCGGGTTCCGCCCATGAGAGCCGGGCGGCGTCACATCAGGGCCAGTTCCTGTCGTTCCTGGCGGCGGACCTCGTTCTGGGCTTCATCGTCGCCACTTGCGCACGGCGCCCTACGACTGTCGCTGTGGCCGTGTCCCTCACGGTGCAGCTCCTGGTGATCGGCGGCTGCGCGCATGGGAACGCTCTGGCCGCCAACGGGCTCATCGCCCTCCTGGCGTTGGCCGCATCCTGCATGGTCGGTCTGCTGAGCCGCGAGCGCCGAGAGCACGCGGCGGCGCTGCGGGCACAGGAGGTGGCCGAGGCGGTGACCGCCGAACGGCTTCGGATCGCGAGGGAGTTGCACGACATGGTCGCGCACAGCATCGGCATCATCGCGATCCAGGCCGGCGTGGGCAGCCGGGTCATTCAGACCCAGCCGGCCGAGGCGCGCGAGGCCCTGCGCTCCATCGAGGCCACCAGCAGAGAGGCACTCTCGGGACTTCGACGCACGCTGGTGTCGCTCCGTCAGGCCGACCGAGGCGCGACCGCCTCGGAGCAGTCACGGCTCGTGCCCACGCCGGGGCTGGCGGAGATCGAACGGTTGGCGGCGGCGACCGCGGGCGCAGGGGTACGCGTCGACGTGTGCCGCACCGGGGAGCAGCGTCCCGTGCCGGCCGACATCGACCTGTCCGCCTACCGCATCGTGCAGGAGGCACTGACCAACGTGGTCCGACACGCGGGCACCGGGCGTTGCCGGGTGGCCATCGACTACGGGGACGAGGAGCTGTCCGTGGAGGTCGTCGACAACGGGCGCGGCGCCACCGAGGACCGCTCGACCCACGGCTTCGGCCTCATCGGGGTGCGGGAACGAGTCGGTCTGCTGGGCGGCCGCCTCAGCGCCGGGCCGCGCCCCGAGGGCGGCTTCCGGGTGGCGGCCCGGCTGCCGCTGCCCGCGTCCGTCGGAGTTCCGGTGGAGGCCCGATGACCGTCCGTGTGGTGCTCGCCGACGACCAGCCGTTGGTCCGGTCCGGTCTACGTGTGATCATGGCCGATCACCCCGATCTGGAGGTCGTCGGTGAAGCCGCCACCGGCGCCGAGGCCGTCCAGCTGGCCAGGGACGCCGGCCCCGACGTCGTGGTCATGGACATCCGGATGCCCGGTATGGACGGAATCGAGGCCACCCGCCTGATCACCGCCGGTTCGGCGACCACACGCGTCCTCGTCCTGACCACCTTCGACGAGGACGACCACGTCTACGGCGCGCTCCGGGCCGGCGCGAGCGGCTTCGTGGTCAAGGACATGGCGCTGGACGACATCCTCGCGGCGATCCGTGTGGTCGCCTCCGGTGACGCACTGATCGCGCCGGGCGTGACGCGCCGTCTGATCTCGGACTTCATCAGGCGGCCCGCGGCTGTCCCGGAACGCTCCCCACGGCCCGTCGAGGGCATCACCGAGCGGGAGCGGGAAGTGCTGACCCTGGTCGGACGCGGCAGGTCGAACACCGAGATCGCCGAGGAGCTCTTCATCACGGTGGCCACCGCCAAGTCGCACGTTTCACGGCTGCTCACCAAACTGGGCGCCCGGGACCGGGTCCAGCTCGTCATCACCGCCTATGAGACGGGGCTCGTCACCCTGCCTCGCTGATGGCGTCCCGGCCCCCGTGGTGGGCAGCCCGGCAGCCATAGTCCGACCGGTCGACGCAGAGCACACTGGTGTGGACCGACTGCGACCGGCCGACTTCGTTGCCCGGCTCCGGGGTCGTCGGCCTTCCCGGAGCGGCGGGCGGGGAAGTGGTGGGCCCAGGCCCAGGTAGGCGGGGGCGTCCGGCTGGGCCGCGGGCGTGGTGGCGTCTACTCCTCGAGGTCGGCGTGGGCCTGGCGGTCTGCGGTCGGGGGGCCGTGCCAGTCCAGGCAGATGACGGTGGCGTCGTCTGCCAGATGTCCGCCGCAGGCGTCGGTGACCGCTTGGGTCAGGGTCCGGACCACCTCGCGGGGGTGTTCGCCGGCGGTGTTGCGGATCACATCGGGCAGGTCGACGGATTGCGCTCGGCGTTCTTGCACACCGTCGGTGTAGAGCACCAGCCGGTCGCCCGGGCGCAGGTCGAGGTACTGGACCCGGTAGGGGCCGGGTGCGTGCACGCCGAAGGGCAGGTCGACGGCCAGACGTACTTCGACGACCGCGCCGTCGCGCAGGCGCAGGGGCCAGGGGTGGCCGGCGTTGACGAGCTGCGCGCCGGACCCGTCCAGGGCGATACGCAGGAGCTGGCCGGTGGCGAAGGTGCCGCGGCCGTGGTCGAGCATGGCCTGATTGGTCCAGCCGGCTTGATCGGCGAGACCCTCCTCGGCGCGGCGGCCACCGCGGGAGGCGTTGATCAGGAGGGTGGCCATGAGGGAGGCTTCGACGTCGTGCCCCATCGCGTCGGTGATGGACAGGTGCAGGGTGTCGTGGTCGAGGGTGTAGTCGTAGGTGTCGCCGGCGATGCTGTCGGCGGGAATCAGGGCACAGGCGAGAGCGAACTCGGGCGCCTCGCAGAAGGGGGCCGAGGGCAGGAGCTGGCGCTGGATCTCGGCTGCCAGGCTGACGGGAATGGTGCGCTGGCCCCAGTGGTAGAGGTCGGTGAACCGGCGGTCGGTGACGATGATGTACGCCAGCGCGTGCGCGGCCTCCTCGACCTGCTCCAGGACCCCCTGCGTGACCTGGGGAAGGAACAGCTCCAGCACGCCGATCGTGTCACCCCGGTTGGTCACCGGCGCGACCACCCGCTGGCTGTGCCCGTCACCCGGTTCACGCACCAGCTTCTGGGTTCGCAGGACCTTGTCGTAGGTGCTGCCGATCAGGGGGATCTGATCGGCGTGCCGCCCCTCCTGCGAGGCCGCCTCCTCGCTGATCCGCACCACCTGCCGGCCCACGATGTCGACGAGCAGGAAGGTCACGTGCTGTGCGCCGAACCGTTCCCGCAGATTGTGCGCGACCATGTCCAGGGACGCTACCGGCGCCGCTTTCTCGGCAGCGGCCAGAAGCTCGGCCAGCCCGATCCGATCCTTCGCCATCTCCGTCTCCCGGCGTTGTCCACGCGCTCCCGCCTGGCCACGGTCACCGTCCTTGCATCGTCGCCACCGACCGTGACGCGGCCGCGTGTGACCATCATCGCGGACGGTGATTGCGGTGAATGACCAGTTGGGAGAGGCGTCCGTGTGAAAGGACGTCGCCCTCCCCGTGGGCGTCCGGGCAGAGCCGCGCCGGAGACCGCCTCGAGACGGGGCGGGATTCGAGGGCTTCGAAGCCTCCGCACCCCGACGCGAACCGACGGTCCGGCCACGGCCGTGAGCGCCGTCGTCCTCGCTAGTGACACCGGTCGGTCCCGGCCGCGGGCGAGGTTTTCGAGCTCACTCGGGAGCGTCACATGGCTTCCTTGATCCCGGAGCGGATCAGCCAGGTGTTGACCGGCCAGGCGGTGAAGAAACCGGCGATCATGCCGATCTGCATCAGGAACCAGTACACGGGGTCGTCCGGGCGCAGGTGGTGCGGAGCGGGGAAGAACACGAAGAACATCAGCGCCATCCAGCCGAACAGCCCGACCTCGAAGGCGGTCAGGGACAGTACGTCGGCCTTGGCCGCCGCGATCAGGCCCTTGCGCGGACCCAGGCCGCGCATGGGGGCGATGGCGAAGTACTGGAACCCGATCCCGAGGGCCAGGGCGAGCACGTAGTCGCCGATGTATTCGGCGGGCAGGGCGAGCCCGCCGATGGTGATGCCGAGGCCGAAGACCGCGAATTCCGCGATGATGTCGCCGAGTGTGCAGCCGGCGCCGCAGTGCGAGACGCCGACCGCGGTGGTGGCGTAGCCGGGCTTGCCGGGCGGTTCGCCGTGCTCCCGCTGCCGGCGATGTGATCGGGGTCGGCCCCACGCCCGGTAGGCCGCCACTGCGGCTGGGCCGAAGTACAGGGCGGTCACCGGCCAGACGGCCTCCATCACGCCCATGTGCTGGCGGTAGCCGCGGCCGTAGATGTCGAAAAGGATCCACCCCGCGCTGACGAAGGCGACGGCGAGGGCGGCCCAGGCCAGAGCGGTCAACCAAGGTGGTGGCATGGTCAGGGCCCTTCCTCCGGCCTCCCGTGGCTGAGCGGCCGTCGACGATCAGGCGTCTCGCACGGTCGCGCACCCGGCTACCCTCTGGGGCGCAGGTGCTAACGCGCCAGGACCACCGCCGGTGCCCGAGAATGTACGTCTGCTGGAGGAGGGCACGGACGTGGCTCCCCGCATGCCGAGCGAGTTGCGTGACCTGTTCGAGGAGCTGCGTTTCGCGACGCGAGGCGTGTCCGGGCATTGAACGGGATTCCGGAGGAGAGGGCTGGCCGAGGCCGTAGAACGGGGTCCGGGCAGGGTGACTTTCGCTCGCGTTGAAAAAAGGACTCAGGCTGAGTGTCATTCCTCGGGGGACGGCGGCGGTCCGGGTCATGTGATGGGAATGCAGATTTCGCAGAGGTGCTGGGCGAGCAGGCGGGGCCGGTAGCGTTCGAGGACGGGGCGGGTGGTGTCGAAGGTGAGGTCCTGGGCGGCAAGGCCGTCGAACAGGCCGGCCCAGGCGTGTGCGAGGCCCTCGGGGGTGTGCGCGGTGGTGAGGACCGCGTGGCGGCCGCCGGCGAGGCGGGTTTCCAGGACATCGGGGTGACGGACCTCGGCATCGTCGGGCAGTACGAGGCAGGTGTCGTAGCGGCAGTCGCGGGGCGCGGTGCGGGCGGGATCGTCGCGGGCGATGCCCAGGACGGCGGAGTCGGCGCGCAGCAGGCCGTTCGCGGCGGCCCAGGATTTGAGCCTTTCCATCTGAATTCCGTTCGCTTCCCCGTACGGGCCGGTTCGCCTCAAATATGCGATGCGGGATTCCGGGATTTCTTCCACCGTGAACATGTTTCCTCCTCTTTTCGGCTGGCGCGGAGACAAAGGTAGCAGGGTATAAAATTCCCTTCCGGCGGGTTTTGAGTAATCGCCCGCCGGCAGTTCCGCCGCCTCGGGACGCGGTTCCCCGGCCGTGGTCCGGTCGCCTTCGAGGCCGGCCTCGCTGTCCTTCGGCTCCACGACGTCGACGGCGGCGACGTGCCCGTCGGCCGCCACGTCAGGCGGCTCACCCTCCGTGCCTCGCGCCGACGCGGGGCTCGGCCCCGCCCGGTCGTCAGCGAGCCGGCCCTCGGCTTCCGGGACCGCGCTCCGGTGCCGCGTTTCGGCCGCCCGCAGCCGCTCGGTCCCGGTGCCGCCGTCTGCCGGGTGCTCGGCCCACTTGCTCCGCCTGCGCCTTGCGGGCGTGTTGCGCCTCGGCCGCCAGGCGGACCGAGGGCTGCGGCGCAGGTCGCGGTCGAGGAGGTTACGAACCCTCCGTGAACGCGGTGGCGTGGTCGGCCGCCCACTGACGGAACGTTCGCGGCGCCGTCCCGAGGATGTCGGCCACCGCAGTGGTGACGTACGCGGGCTGTCCGACTGCCGCGCTCCATGCGGCGAGCAGCATCTCGACGACCGAGCTGGGCGCCATGCCCTCCGAGAGGCTTCGGAACTCCTCCGGCGTCATCTCCTCGAACGCGATCCGGCGATCCAGGGCGTCACCGATGACGTTCACCTGCGCGGCTTGGGTAAGCGATTCGGGACCCGTGAGGACGTAGTCGCCTCCGGCGTATCCGTCCCGGCAGAGCGTGCGCGCCACGACGGCCGCGACGTCGCGGTCGTCGACCGGGGCCGTCTCGGCGGCACCGTGAGGCCACCGGACGACCTCGCCGGCCCGGATCGCGGGCGCCCACCAGGCCAGCGAGTTCGACGCGAGCATCCCCGGCCGGATGATCGTCGACTCCAGTCCGGTGGCCGCGATGAGCCGCTCGATGTCGGCGTGCAGCGTCGCCATGGGATTGGGCTGCTGGAAGAAGGGGTGCGGGGTCTGGTGCGGGGAGGAGAGGAAGACGACTCGTCGTACCCGGGCTGCCAGCCGCTCGACGACTGCCGCGGCGGTCCGGGGCGGGGAGGTCCAGAGGAGGAAGGCCGCACCGGCGCCGTTCAGTGCCGGGTCGAGCGACTCGGGCACGGTGAGGTCGCCGGTGAAGACCTCGGTCTCGGCGGGCAGTGTCGCCGCGACCTCGGAGCGACGGGTGAGGGCGCGGACCGGCACGCCCGCGTCGAGGAGCCGGTCGATGACGAGGCGGCCGATCCGGCCCGTCGCGCCGGTTACGAGCACGGGAGGGATGTCTGTCTGTTTCACGCCGCCCATAGAAACGTAACCCGGTTAAAAAAGCAACGCGGTCATGAATGTTACGGTGGTCAGATGAGCGAGCCGACGGGCCTGCGGGCCCGCAAGAAGGAGCGGACGCGCGACGCCATCGGCGACGCCGCCGTCTCGCTGTTCCTCGAGCGCGGCTTCGACCGCGTCTCGGTCAACGACATCGCCGCGGCGGCCGAGATCTCCAAGCCGACCCTCTTCCGGTACTTCCCCACCAAGGAAGACCTGGTGCTGCACCGGTTCGCGGACCACCAGGGCGAGGCGGCACGCGTCGTACGTGAGCGCGGGTCCGGCATCAAGCCGGTGGCGGCGCTGCACCGGCACTTCCGGGCCGGCCTCGATCGGTACGACCCCGTCACCGGCCTCAACGATCATCCCGAGGTGGTGGCGTTCCATCGGCTGGTGTTCACCACACCGAGCCTGGCGGCACGGCTCACGCGCTACCGGCTCGAGGACGAGGAGGCACTGGCGGACGCCCTCGGCGAAGGCATCCAGGCACGGCTTCGCGCCGCCCAGGTACTCGCGGTCCAACGGGTGCTCGCCCGGACCAACTGGCAGAAGATCGCCGACGGCCGAAGCGCCCGCGACGTCCATCCCGAGGCCGTGGCCGACGCCGGCCAGGCATTCGACCAGCTGCGGTGACGGGCGACGCTCCCGGTCGAAGGAGGCACCGCGGCGCGGTGCACGCGTCGCCACGGGCCCGGTCGGGCCGCTTGCACAAAAGGGATGCCGGCGGCCGCCGCCTCGGCGCGGACAGCTCGCCGGCACAGTCCCGATCCGGTAGTCGCGGAAGGTGACGGGGGGCGGCCGGGCGACTCCCCGTCAGGTGGCCGCCGGCCGGTGCCCGCTGCCGAGGTCGAGCGTCGCTTCCCCGCCCCGCCCCTTGGTGGGACTCGGCACCGGAAAGGCGACACCGGGGGGTCGGCGGCTTCCGCCCCGGCTCTGCCGCCCGGCCGGGGCGGCGGTGGTCGCCGGCCCGACTGTCAGCCGGCCGCGCCGGGACGTGCCCGGAGTGGGCGACGGTCCCACCGGGCGGTGAGCGTCGGGACGGCTCCTCGTCCGCGGCCCGAACGTGGTTCAGGCGGCGCCGTCCGAGGGCGTCGCGGGTTTGGTGCCCAGGATGTCGCGGGCCTGTTCGGCGGCGCGGGCGGTGCTCTCGGAGACGAAGTCGAGAAAGCGGGCGATGTTCTCCAGGCGGACCCCGGCCGGGGTGCCGGAGCCGAGGACGCCGACGCCCTGCCGGGCGATCTCGACGACCTGGGCGATGGAGCGGGCGCTGGCCATCATCGACTGGTACCAGACGTCGTCGTCGACGACGTAGCGCTCGCGGCGGCGTCCGTCGCGTTCCCGGCGGACGAGACCCTGGCTCTCGAGGAACGCGATCGCTTTGGAGACGGACGCCGGGCTGACCTGGAGGCGCTGGGCGAGTGCGGACGCGGTGAGGCTGCCCGTGTCGGTCAGGCAGAGGCAGGCCAGCACCCGGGCCATCATCTTGGGCATGCCCGAAGCCATCAGGACGGTGGTGAACACCTCCTCGTACTCGCGCACCGCCTCGGCGTCGCGCCCGTGCGGCTGCGGGCGCGTCCCGGGGTCCCGGCGAGCGGTCTGCCCGCGGCGGGCGCGGTGCTCGGTGGCACGGTGGGCCAGGTCGGCGCGGTAGGCGGTGGGGCCGCCGTTGCGCATCACCTCGCGCGTGATCGTCGAGGTGGGGCGGTCCAGGCGCCTGGCGATCTCCGCGTAGGCGAGGCCGTCGGCCAGTCCCAGCGCGATCTGCTGGCGTTCCTGCTGGGTGAGCCTGCCTCCCGGCATCGCGGTCTCCTCACGTGGTCCATGGGGTGACCACTGTAGCGTTCACCCCCAGTCCATTGCAATGAACCTGGTGAGAGGGGTTGCGTTAGCCTTCAAGCCATTGCAATGTTTGATGGCTTCTGACCTGCGTCTATCGCTGACTCTTGCGACAAGAGTGTTGCCCAATCCATAAACGCAACGTAGCGTTTCCACCGTCAGAAACGACAGGACGAAGGAGCGCGCGATGCAGACGAGCAAGAACACGATGCGGAAGTTCGACACCCCCACCCCCGTCGCGGCCGTCCTCGACATCCCCGCCGGGCACATCCGGATCATCGCCTCCGGACGGGCCGACACCACGGTCGAGGTCCTGCCCGCGGACGCCTCCAGGAGCCGCGACGCGCAGACAGCGGAGCAGACCACGGTCACCCACGCCGACGGCGTCGTACGGATCGAGGCACCGGCGGCGAAGAACCGGGTCCTCGGCGCCTCCGGATCCCTCGAGGTGACCGTCCAGCTGCCCGCCGGCTCCCGCGTCGTGGCCAAGGCCGCCGGCGCCGAACTGAGGGGCGTCGGACGGCTCGGCGACGTCACCTTCGAGGGCGCCCAGGGCGCGGTCAAGCTCGACGAGGCCGAAAGCGCCCGCCTCACCCTCGCCGCCGGTGACATCCGCGTCGGCCGTCTGAGCGGCTCGGCCGAGATCAGCACCCTGAAGGGCGACCTCCACATCGCCGAGGCCGTGCGCGGCACGGTCACGCTGCGCACCGACCAGGGCGACATCGCGGTCGGCGCCGCCCGCGGAGTCTCCGCCACCCTCGACGCCGGCACCGGCTACGGCCGCGTCAGCAACAGCCTCGTCAACACCGGCGGACCCGCCGCCGACCTCACCATCCACGCCACCACCGCCTACGGCGACATCACCGCCCGCAGCCTGTGAGCGAGAAGGAGTTCCTCCCATGACCGAGTCGGCCATCGCAGCGCGCGGGCTGCGCAAGTCCTACGGCGACAAGAGCGTGCTCGACGGCGTCGACCTGACCGTGCCCGAAGGAACGGTCTTCTCCCTGCTCGGTCCGAACGGCGCCGGCAAGACCACCACCGTGCAGATCCTGTCCACGCTCATCGCGCCCGACAGCGGGCAGGTCCGGGTCGCGGGCCACGACCTCGCCGCCGACCCGCGGGCCGTACGCGCCGCGATCGGTGTCACCGGGCAGTTCTCCGCCGTCGACGGGCTGATCACGGGCGAGGAGAACATGCTCCTCATGGCCGACCTGCACCACCTCTCCAGGCGCGAGGGCCGCCGGGTCGCCGCCGAACTGCTGGAGCGCTTCGACCTCGTCCAGGCCGCGAAGAAGCCGGCCGCCACCTACTCCGGCGGCATGAAGCGCCGCCTCGACATCGCCATGACCCTGGTCGGCGACCCGCGGATCATCTTCCTCGACGAGCCCACCACCGGCCTCGACCCCCGCTCCCGCCACACCATGTGGCAGATCATCCGCGAGCTGGTCACCGACGGCGTCACCGTCTTCCTCACCACCCAGTACCTCGAGGAAGCCGACCAGCTCGCCGACCGCATAGCCGTCCTCGACAACGGCAGGATCGCCGCCGAGGGCACCGCCCGGGAACTGAAGGGGCTCGTCCCCGGCGGACACGTCCGGCTCCGCTTCACCGATCCGGCCGCCTACCAGTCCGCCGCCCTCGTCCTGGGTGCCGGCACCCGGGACGAGGAGACGCAGACCCTGCGGATCCCCTCGGACGGCAGCCAGCGCGAACTGCGCTCCGTCCTCGACCGGCTGGACTCCGCCGGCATCGAGGCCGACGAACTGACCGTGCACACCCCCGACCTCGACGACGTGTTCTTCGCACTGACCGGCAGCGCCGGCGTCCCCGACCAGCCCGAGGAGGCTGTCCGATGAGCCCTCTCCCCCTCGCCGTGCGCGACTCGCACACGATGCTGCGCCGCAACCTCCTGCACGCGCGCCGGTACCCCTCCCTGACGCTGAACCTGCTGCTCACACCGATCACGCTGCTGCTGCTGTTCGTCTACATCTTCGGCGACACCATGAGCGCGGGCATCGGCGGCGGCGGCCGCTCCGCCTACATCGCCTACATCGTTCCCGGTCTGCTGCTGATGACCATCGGCTCCACCGTGATCGGGACCGCGGTCTCCGTCTCCAACGACATGTCCGAGGGCATCATCGCCCGCTTCCGCACGATGGCCATCCACCGCCCGTCGGTGCTCATCGGCCACGTCATCGGCAGCGTGCTGCAGTCGGTCCTCAGCGTGGTCCTCGTCGGCGCCGTCGGCGTGGCCATCGGCTTCCGCTCCAGCGACGCCACCGTGCTGGACTGGCTCGCGGCCCTAGGGCTGATCGCGCTCTTCACCCTGGCCCTGACCTGGATCGCGGTCGGGATGGGCCTGGTCAGCCCGACCGCCGAGGCCGCAAGCAACAACGCCATGCCGCTGATCCTGCTGCCGCTGCTGTCCAGCGCCTTCGTCCCGGTCGACTCCATGCCCGGCTGGTTCCAGCCGATCGCCCAGTACCAGCCCTTCACCCCCGCCATCGAGACCCTCCGAGGCCTGCTCCTCGGCACCCACATCGGCCACAACGGATGGCTCGCCGTCGCCTGGTGCCTGGGCCTGACCGTCCTCGGCTACCTCTGGTCCACCTCGACGTTCAACCGCGAAACGAAGTAACCCCGCCCCATGAACAGCGCGGGCCACCACCCGCGAGCGGTTTCAGGGCGGCGCACCCGGCACCTCGCCGGCGTACGCCGCCACGCCCATGGAGTGCGGCCGACGTGCGCCCGCGCGTCTTGCCGGGCCCGTACGGCTCCTGGACGGCATCAGCCGCCCGCTGTGCCCGCGGCACCGCCGCTCGTGCTCATGGGCACGCTGGGTCAACTGCCGGTGGCCGTCTATGAGTTCCGGTGCCCGTCACCTCCTCACCGGCGGGCGCGGCAACGGCCGGCCGGCCCAGGTCGTTGACACCGAGCAGCACGGTGACGGCACGGACGCCGGGCTGGCCCTGCACTTCACGGTCGAACCTCTTCGGAGCGCTCTCGCCGAAGTACACGGCGAAGGACTCGGCGGGCGAGCCCGGAGCCGGGTCCGGGTCCGGGTCCGGGTCCCGCCAGACGGTTGCCACCGACGCCGTCGTTCACGACGCCCGCACCGTGGAGTCGGTGGGCGGTACGGCGGTGGGCGGCGCTGCCCAGGTGCCGACGTAGGTGTCCGTCGAGGCGGGCGCGGCGGGCGCCGGAGCGAGGACGGCGGCGAGAAGTGCGAGGGGGGTCTCTGCTAAGATCCATTGCGTGATTTCCGCATTCGCCGCCGCAGGCTACTACTACATCTGACGCCTCCCCGCGAGCACTTCCAGCTCCGGGCGCCACAGGCACGGTGTGCGCCGCTCATCCAGCGGCCCCTTCAGCGTCGTTTCGAGTACCGCATTGGCCTGTCACGGCAGTCTTCTGTTCCACGTCCTGCGCCATGCGGTCGTGCCTGTCTCCGGCTCCCGTTCGAGCAGTGCTCGCCTCCGGTCGACCTTTTCGGATCCACGGATGAAACGGCGTGCGTACCCATGCGTAACTCCTCCTCCCCCTCCACTTCCCGTTCCGCGACCGGTTCGTCGGCGTCCCCCGCTTCGGAGGCGGGCACCTCCCTCGTCGAGGAGCGGCAGCCGGCACCGGACGCGGCGTCGCCAGGTGATTTCCAGATGGTCCTGGACGACATCCAGCTCACCCGCGGCAACCGTCGTCTGCTGGACGGGGTGCACCAGTCGGTGGCCCTCGGCGAACGAATCGGCGTCATCGGGGAGAACGGCTCCGGCAAGTCCACCCTGTTGCGTCTGCTCGCCGGAGTGGACAAGCCCGATGCGGGCCGGGTGCTGGTGCGCGCCCCGGGCGGCACCGGCTATCTGCCGCAGACTGCCGAGCCGGCGCCCGACGACACGGTGCGGGACGCCATCGACCACGCCCTCGCCGAACTGCGCGCGCTGGAGAACGAACTGCGCCGCTGCGAGACGGCGATGGCCGAGGCGGACGGCGACGCGCTCACGGCCCTGCTGGCCGAGTACGGCGATCTCATGGATGCCTTCGAGGCCCGGGACGGCTACGCGGCCGACGCCCGGGTGCAGGCCGCCATGCACGGTCTGGGCCTGGCGTCCGTGGACACCGCACGGCGGCTGGCCGGCCTGTCCGGCGGCGAGCAGGCCCGGTTGGGCCTGGCCTGTGTGCTCGCCGCCGCACCGCAGCTGATGCTGCTCGACGAACCCACCAACCACCTGGACCGGGCCGCGCTGGAATGGCTCGAGGAACACCTGCGCTCCCACCGCGGCAGCGTCCTGGTCGTCTCCCACGACCGCGTCTTCCTGGAGCGGGTCGCGACGGCCCTGTGGGACGTCGACGGCGAACAGCACACGGTCCACCGCCACAGCGGCGGTTACGCCGGCTATGTGAAGGCCAAGGCGACGGCGCGGTTGCGCTGGGAGGAACAGCACCAGGAGTGGAAGGAGGACCTGGCCCACCAGCGCGAACTCACGCGCGCCGCGACGGACCACGCCGCCGCCGGGCCACGGGGCAACACCGACCGGACCAACGGCCGCCACCAGCGCAGTGTGGAGAAGCAGATCTCCGCCCGTGTGCGCAACGCCAAGGAGCGGCTGCGCCGGCTGGAGGAGAACCCGGTCCCCCGCCCGCCCGAGCCGATGCGTTTCGCACCCCGGATCCAGGGCGGCGACGCCATGGGCGCCTCGGTGGTCGCCGGGCTGTACCAGGTCGAGGTGGCGGACCGGCTCCGCGTGCCGGACTTCGAGGTGCGCCCGGGTGAGCGCGTGTTGATCACCGGCCCGAACGGAGCCGGCAAGAGCACCCTGCTGCGGGTGCTGATCGGCGATCTGGAACCGGACCGGGGCACGAGCACCCGTTGGGCGCGCACCGGCTGGCTGCCGCAGGAGACCCCGGTCACCGCGCCCGGGCTCAGCCTCCTGGACGCGTTCCGCGAGGGCCTGCCAGGCGATGTCGAGGCACATCGCGGTGCGCTCCTGGGCCTGGGGCTGTTCAGGCCGTCGGATCTGGCCACCGCGGTCGGCCGGTTGTCCGTCGGCCAGCGCCGGCGGCTCGCCCTGGCCCGTCTCCTGCACGACCCCGTGGACCTGCTGGTGCTCGACGAACCGACGAACCACCTGTCACCGGCGCTGGTGGAGGACCTCGAAGAGGCCCTGTCGCACTACCGTGGAGCACTGGTCGTCGTCTCCCACGACCGCATGCTCGAGAGGCGGTTCACCGGACGCACGGTGCGTCTGGAGGGCGGCTCGATCCGCGACTGATCCGGCTGTCGCCGTCGCGGCACCCCGTGCAGCGATCCCCGGGGTGTCCGCCCGAGCGGAGTCCGCACGCGCAGCGGCGGTGACGCCGTACGGGCTCCCCGGCCGGTCCGGCAGACCGGCGGATCCGGACCCGGCAGGGTGACCATGCCGAGGCGCCGACGAGCGCCTCGGCCGCGGACGGGCGAGTCGGTGGACTCGAGGCCGGAGGAGAGCACCCCGCGCATGCCGCGCAGCTCGACGCGCGGCCCTCCCGCCTCGAGTCCGGGCGGAAGCGTTCTGGACGCACGGTGTGGTGGCCCTGCGGCGCGCTCACAGCACACCGGAAGCATTCCTGTGGCGTTCCCGCGATTCTCTCCGCCACCTCTCGAGCGGTCCCGCGGCCACAAAAAAGCTGCGGCACTCCGAGAAACGGGATGCCGCAGCTTGTTCCGGACGAGGTTCCCGGTCAGCCGGCCTTGCGGCGGAAGTTCCGCTTCTGGCCCGCGCGACCGTTCATGTTCTTGACCTTGCTGCGTGCCTCTTCCTGGGCGTGCTTGGCCTGCGAGGCCTGGGACTTGCGCGCCAGTGCCTCCTTGAATCTCGCGCGCACCTCGTCCTCGCCGGGGTCGTTCTTCGGGGTTTCAGTCATCCGGTCCTCCTTGCCGTAGGGAACGGTTCCGCCAAGTCTCCAGCACCACTTTCATGACCGGATCTTGTATCCTCACTCAAGATCCGGTCGAGGGCCAAGTCCGCGCGGCGACTCTCGGACAGCGCGCGCCGTCTGGCGTGGACCGGCAGGTCGGCCGGGACACCGGCGGCGAAGACCCGCTCCCAGCGGATGTCCTGCCTCGCGACGTGCAGGGGTCCGTCAAACGAGCGGTTCAATCGGGTGGTTGGGGCTACTCGCGGGTTGCCGACAGGCGGCCGTCGAAGGTGATGTCGAAGGCGTTCAGTGCGGTCTTCCATCGCATGGTCCAACGGGTCTGTCCCTTGCCGGTGGGGTCGAGGGACATGATCGCCATGCGGACGCGCTTCAGGGCGGCTCGCTCGTCGGGGAAGTGGCCGCGGGCTCTGACCGTCCGGCGAATGCGCGCGTTCACCGACTCGATCGCGTTGGTGGAGCAGACGATGCGGCGGGTCTCGGTGCCGGGCCGTAGGAAAGGGGGTGAACTCCTCCCTGGCGTTCTCCCACAGATCGGTCGCCGGATGCTTCCGGCCCCGGGCGTCGGCGGACTCGGCGAACCGGTCCGGGGCGGCCTCTTGGGTGGGGGCGGCGCAGACGGGCTCGAGGAGCTTGGCGATCGCCGGTCGGCTTCTCAGCCGAACAGTCGGGAACCGAGTGGGTGCTGTCGGTCGAAGCCGGGGAGGATCAGGAATGTCGCGCTGGCGGTTGTGGTGGTATATCGCAGTAGCGCGTCGGAGGCGTCCATGTGGGTGAGGGTGGCGGTGAAGGTCCGCAGGTCGTTCTGGAAGCTGATGAAGAGCAGGCCGGGGGCGGGCCCGTCGGTGCTGTAGGAGCGGCGGAGCATGAGGCCGGCGCCGACGACGGTGGGGTTCGCCCTGCGCACATGGGCGTCCGCCGGGACGAGGTAGCGTCCGTCCGGTGTCTTGGCTCCGAGTTCCGGGCCCGAGGAGATGGTGCCGCCGGAGAGGGGTACGCCGCTGGCCCGGCGACGCCCGAAGACCGCTTCCTGTCCGGCCACGGACAGGGCGGCGAACCGCGGCAGGTCGAGTTCCATGCGCCGCAGTACGGCGAGGGTGCCGCCGGTGACCGCAGCGGGTCCGGCCAGCCACAGGTCGCGCCGTTGTTCGGCGTCCGTGTGCGGGCCCACGATGCCGTCGATGAAACCGAGCGGGTTGCGTGGCGCGGTCAAGCCGTTGCCGATGGGCACGTTCGTACCGCGGCGTGCGGACTGCCGCCAGCGTTCGTGGATGCGGTCACCGGCCTGGTCCAGGAGCGCGGCGGCGACGACCGGCAGGAGCAGCGCGTCGCCGGCGCAGATCTGTATCAGCAGGTCTCCGCCGCGTTCTCGCGGGTTGATCCGCTCGCGGGAGAACCGCGGAAGGTCGGTCGCGCCGGGCAGCGAGGCACCGGCCGCGCGCACCAGTCGGGGGCCCACGCCGACGGTCACGGTGAGGTCGCCTGGCGGCAGGCCCAGCAGCCGCGGGTCGGTCCCCGCGACGAGGGTGCGGATGGTCTGGCCTAATTCGGCCAGTAACGGGCCGGGAGCCGTGGCGGCGGCGAGGTCGGCCACCACGGCCAGCAGGTTGCGCTGGGCCGGCTGGGGAAGCGTGACGCCTGCCTGGTGCCGGCCCGTCGCCGGGACCGGCACGGGCGCGGCCGCCGCGGAAGGAGCATGCCGGCCCGGCCGGGCGGAATCCGATGTGCACCCGGCGGTCAGACCGGCGACCACCATGGCGCTGGAGACATCGAGGAACGTGCGGCGCGACGGGCGGTGATCGGCTCGGTGCATGGTGTGCAGGGTGCCACACCGTAATCGCCGATGTCGGTCAACCTGTCTTTTCTGGTGCGGAATTGGGCGCCATGCCAGACTGGGATCATGCCTCGATCAGCTCTTCGCGTGTTGGCGGCGGTACTGGGCGCGCTGACACTTGTGGTCGGTTGCGGCGGCGGCGACGGCGGATCCGGCAAAGGCCGGCGGCCGGCCGGTGCGCATGCGACGATCCGAGTGCCCGCCGATGCCCCGACGATCTCGGATGCGGTGTCCTTGGCCCGGCCCGGCGACCTGGTGCTGGTCGCTGCGGGCGTGTACCACGAGTCCGTGAGGATGGACACGGCGCGCGTCACTCTTCGCGGTGAGTCCCGGGACAAGGTCGTCATCGACGGGCGGTTGCAGCAGCCGAACGGCATCGTCGTATCGGCGCCCGGGGTGGCCGTGGAGAACCTGACCGTGGAGAACAACACGCAGAACGGGGTCCTGGTCACCGGCTCGGCGAAGGCGGCCGCCGGGCTGCCGGGGCGAAGCGGCGGTTACGACACCGGCGACGAGCCCGTCACCTTCCTGAAGTCGTTCCTGGTCTCGTATGTGACCGCGACCCGCAACGGTCTGTACGGCATCTACGCGTTCTCCGCGCAGAACGGTGTCATCGAGCACTCGTACGCGTCGGGCGGAGCCGACTCGGGGATCTATGTCGGACAGTGCAAGCCCTGTCGCATCGTGGTGCGGGACAACGTCGCCGAACTCAACGCGGTCGGTTACGAGGGCACCAACGCCGGCGGAGACATGTACGTGGTCGGCAACCGCCTGGTCGGCAACCGGGTCGGACTCACCACCAACTCCGACCACCAGGAGAAACTGCTCCCGCAGCAGCACGCCGTCATCGCGGGCAATCTGATCGCCGCCAACCAGCAGACGGCCACCCCGCTGCAGGCCGACGGCGGGTGGGGCATCGGCATCGGCGTCGACGGTGGCAGCGACAACCGGTTCACCCGCAACCGCATCGCCGACAACAGCAACGCCGGACTGGTGATCACCGCAACCGCCGACATACCTCCGGTCGGCAACCAGATCGTGGCCAACACGTTCACCGGCAACGGCGTCGACATCGGCTGGACGTTCCCCACCGCCACGCGGGGACAGGGCAATTGCCTGCGCGGCAACGATCTGCGCACCACGGCGCCCGCCCGGCTCGCGACGACCGCGTCCTGTCCGCTACCGACCAAGTCGCTGTCGCCGTCCGGCAGTTGGGCGAGGGCGACACCACCCGGGGGCATCCCGTTCACCGAAATCGCGGCGCCTGCTCCGCAGCCGCAGTTCCCCAACGCCGTCACCACGGGCGCCACCGATGTCCCGGCCGTTCCGGCTCTGCCGAAGACAGCCGGCATTCGGCTGCCGCCGGCGTCCCTGCTCGCCGCGCACGCGCGGGTGCGGACGTCCTGAACAGCGACTACCGCGTCGGTGTGGCTCCGGGTACGGGCTTGACCGGAACGTACTTCTGGGTGTCGAAGTCGATGACCACCGGCTGCGGCTCGGACCTCACGTCGACGCGGACCCGGTACATGGTGCCGTCGGGGCCCACCCAGTAGCGCACGGTGCCCGCCGTGCCGGAGCGGTCGCGGGAGGACGGCCCGGTCATGATGTCCACCCGGTGCCCGTCCACCTGGTCCCGTCCCCACCAGGCGGCACCGTTCTGCGGCAGCAGTTCGGCGTTGTCCGGCCGGTCGCTGCCGAGATTGAGCGCGATGGCCAGCGAGCTGTCCAGCGCGCTGCCGGACGACAGCAGTCGACGGCCGTACCAGCCCGAGCGGGGCGGCGACGCGGGTGCGTGCGCCGGGGCGTTCGTCATCGGGTGGACGAACACCGAGGTGGCCGTCCACTCGATCAGCCCTTCGCCGGCGGTGCTGCGGCCGCTGCCGTGCACCACGCCGTACCCGAGCTTGCCCCGGTAGTCGACGGACCCGGTGACGGTCAACCCGCCGGCGGTGCCCGGAACAGTGATCGTCACCGCGCGGCCGCGCGCCTCGAAGTTGCGGAACCGCGTGATCGCCAGCCGGTTCGCCTCATCCGGAGTCAGGGCGCGCGGACCGCTGGGGCCGGAGCCACCGTCGGCTATCAGGAACGCGGCCACCGCGACGGCCGCCGTGCCGATGACGGCTGCCACCCAGCGGGCCGGTCTCCACCGGCGCCGGTCAGCCGCACGGCCCGGTAGAGCTCGCTGGATTCTCACGCTTCGCACGCGACTCGACGCTGCCACTGTTCGATTCACCCTCTCGCTCACACCACACCGCTCGGCCGCCGTGCGGTGGCGGCGACCCTCGGCAGTCCAGTGACAGACGACGCCCAGGCCGGCCCTCGTGGACCGGCCGAGACGTGGTCTGCCTGACCGCACCGTCCGGACCACGGACAGGCAGACCACCGTTGTCCAGTTCGTTCAGTGTTTCTGGGTGCGCCGCTTCCGGCTCACGAACGCGATGACCAGGCCCGTGCCCACCAGCAGACCGACGACGGCGATCATCTCCGGCAGCCCGGACGCACCGGTGTGCGCCAGCGAACCCGAGCCGCCACCGGCCGGGGCCGGGTTGACAGGGGGCGCTGTTGATGGCGGTGTAGCGGCCGGGGGCCAGGCCGGCGGGGAGGCCGGTCGCGACGTCGGGGTCGGCGTCGGGGTCGGCGTCGGAGCCGGGGTCGGCGTCGGGCTCGGCGTGGAAGTCGGGCTCGGCGTCGGAGTCGGCGTCGGTGTCGGCGTCGGCGTCGGTGTCGGTGTCGGGGTTTCCTCCGGGATGTACACCCCGGCGTCGATCGTGTGATCGACGCCGCCCGGCTTGTCCGGCGCCGTGACGGGCGCGTAGCCGTTGCACAGCTGTCCGGTGGTCGGCGGGGTCACATTGGAGTCATGCGCACGGTTGGCACCGGCTCGCGGAAGCGTGAACCGCAGCTCGTCGGCCGAGGGCCGGCCGGGCACCTTGCCGGTGTCCGCGGTGCACACGTCAAACTGCACCGTGTACGCCGCACCCGGTGTGAGCTCGTACTCGGCGCCGACACCACCGAAGTAGTACTCGCCGGCGGCATCGGTGCTGGTGGTGGCGACCTGCTTGCCGTCCGCGTCCAGCAGGTTGATCGTCGCTCCCGGCAGCAGCACCTCCGCCGGGTCCTGGATCCCGTTGTGGTCGCCGTCGAACCACACGAGGTTGCCGATCTGGATCGGCGCGTTCGCCGCCGCGTACGCGATGTCACCGAGCCCGCCGGCCTTGCCGAACCCGCCTTGTTCCCGGCTGACGAACTGGAACCCGTTGGCGGTCGGGTTGTTGCCCGGGCCCTGACCGGTCGCGATGTCGTGGTACCCGGTCCCTGAGGTCGCGACGTTGACGACCGGGTCGAACTCCGTGCTGACGACCCACTGCTGCTGCGGGATGTAGGCCACGGACCCCAGCGCCGTCTCCTGGTGCGCGTTGGCGTAGAAGTCGCCCGGGAAGTACTCGACGACATCGGCGGGCTGGCCACCGTTGTTGGCGGGGGTGGCGTGGTTGGGGCAGTTCCCGGTGCCTTCCCACTGGTATTCACCGGTGGGAGTGGCGCAGACCATGGTGATGTCACCACCGGACATGCCGTTCTCCGCCGTGCCGTTACCGGGGCGGGGGTCCAACCCTCCCCAGCTGAGCACGTCCATGAACCGGTCGCGGAAACCCAGGATCATCGAGCCGTCGCGGGCGAAGGCGAGGGAGGCCAGCTCCGGTTGCGGATCGATGTAGACGTTGCCCGACTTGCGGTCGTCCCACGTGTCCAGGCTGGTGTTCCACGGATTCCAGTGGGTGGCCTTGTCGCCGGCGCCGAAGACGGTGCCGCGTTCGTCCGTGAGCGGGTGACTCAGCACCGTGGTGAACCGCTTGCCGTCGTAGGTGGAGACGACGGCCTTCAGGTCGGCGCGCTGCTGCGTGCTCCCGGCGCTGCACACGCCGCCGACGTACAGCTTGTTGTCGTGGGCCTGGAGGCCGAACGGCCGCCAGTCGTCGCGGCTCGCGCACCCTGGGTCCGGGATCGGGACCGTCGACTCGGGCGCCGCGGCGGTGTCCCCTGTCGCGTCGAAGCTCACCAGGCTGCGTGTCCGCAGGTTCACCGCGTACAGCGTGGAGCCGTCCTCCGACAGGGCCAGACCACCGATGCTCTCCTTGCCCGGCACGTCGGTGAACCCTGGATCCTTGATCATGTCGGCGGTGTCGTGCCGCGTCACCGCGGCGTCGGGCACCTGCGCGAACAGCTCCGGCGCACCCGAGCCGTTGACCGGCACCGTGTAGATCGCGCCTCCGCCCTGCGGCCCGTACGGGGCGTACCGGCGGGCGAACGCGCTCTGGAACAACCGGGTCCGCTGCGTGTCGTACGCCAACCCGAACGTGGTGCCCACCTGGTCCTGCGTGGCCAGCGTGGTCGGGCACGCCACATCGGTGGGACACGTGCCCCGGACGTTCGTCCCGAACGCCACCAACGCCCGGTCGTCGGTGCTGTTGGCGCCGCTGTGGACCGGCACGAAGTACCGCGAGTCCGGCAGCGCGTAGTCGGCCGGATTCCACACCGCCGTCACCACCGAGGCGTTCGTTCCGTCCGACACGTCCACGAACGACGTGAAGCTGTCGAAGTGGTTCTCCGCCGTCGACGCGGGCGCCGCCCGCAGATAGTCGCTGTACGGTGCCGGGATACTGACGTCTACGCGGTACTGACCGCCGCTCAGCGCGGTCGAGCCCGACACCGTCACCTTTCCGGTGGCGTCCGTCACGCCGGTGACCTCGTGTCCCGCGGGGTCGGAGACCTCCACTCGGATGCCCGGCTGCGGCACGTCCATCGTCGTGTTGATCACGCCGGTGCCGAAGAAGTCGCGCAGCACCTGAACCGTCAGCGTGCCGTCGGCGGTCGAAGCGGCGGCCGGTCCAGCCGTCGCTCCCACGGCGCCGCCCGCCAGTAAGAGAACGGATAACCCTATGCGCGCCAGCGGATCCGCGAGCTTCCAGGCCGACCGGCGCGAGTCCCTGCCGACTCGGTTCATGGCATCACACTCCACAGTTCTCTGGTCTTGAAAACGAGGCACCCGCTTCGCGCCGTACGCCCACTGCGCGCCCCCAGGCCCGAACGCCGGCCTCGAACACCACGGAAAATAAAAAAGGCCCACCGCCGTTGTGTGAACCGCTTTGTGGTGATCGTCCGGGGATATTCTGGGCAAGCCGTAAGCGCCGCAGACCAGGAAAAACGAACGCGCGTTCAGAGCCTAGGGCAGGACGGCACTGGGTCATGAGTTTGCGCAGCTCAATCACGGCACCCTCGCTCCCCCACCGCCGGCCTCACCGCTATCGCGAGCAGCGCGCGATATTCTAAGCGCCGGAGTCTCGCCGTCACCAGCAGAACCCTGAAATCCATCAGGATCCGCGCCGCTCTCCGCGGGCCCGCAAAATGGTGACCGAAAGAATATGCGACAGCGGGGTAATGGCCGAATCTGATCCTGTTGAGTGCCCGGCACCCGCACGGAGCGTCCGGGACATACTCGTCACGCGAGGGCGTTGTCCGGTCGAGATGGGTTCGGTTCGCGCCCTACCACCGCTCGGTTGCGTGGCGTCAAGACGCTTCTCGCCACCGTGGGCCCGAAACCTCATCGTCGGCGCCGGTCAAGGCGCCGGAGCCCGAGCAACTGGGTAACGGCCTGAACCTGCCCTTCGGGGGCACAGTGAGGCCCGCGGGTGGGCAGCGACCCGAGCAATCGCTCCAGCGCGGCACACGGGACCCGGGCGCACATGCGGGCCTTCTTCGACGTCGCCGAGGGCGAGGAAGAGGACTGGCGCTGCCCGCGGCGCGGGCCGGCCGCCCGCGGTGCGTCCGGCCCGTGCCGTCACCGGTGCTCGGGCGTGGTCCAGGCGACGAGTTGGAGTACGACGCCGTTCGGGTCGGTGACCTGGAAGAGGCGTTCGCCCCACGGCTCCTCACGCAGCGGCATGGTGATGGGAGCGCCCTCGCTCCGCAGCCGCTCGAACTCGGCGTCCAGATCGGTCACGGTGAACGCGATGATCACGCCCGCGGCAGGCTGGTCCCGGAAGCCTTCGGGCAGGACGTCGGTCCCACGCTGGAGAAAGATCACATCGGCCGCGCCCTCGCGGACCAGCGAAGCGAAGCCGTCGGCGGTCACGGCTTCCTGAAAGCCGAAGTGCTCAACCAGGAATGCGGCGGAGGCGGGGACGTCGTCAACGGTCAGGGAGACGGCGGTGGAGGTGATGTTCATGACCTGTCCCGGTGTCGAGGCTATCTCTGTACGTCGTACATCGTACTGCGTACAGAGTAAGTGGAGGGCCAAGGGCCTCGGCAGGGAGAATGGAGCCCATGGCCAAGGAACACGGGGGCACGAGCGACCCGGCCCGCATCCTGGAACTGCTGTGGCGCGAGCCCGGACGCGGAGACTCCCGCCGCGGCCCCAAACAGGGGCTGACGGTCGACGCCGTCGTCCGAGTCGCCGTCGAGCTCGCCGACTCCGACGGCTTGGAGGCCCTGACCATGCGCGGGATCGCCCGGAAGCTGGGCGTGACACCGATGACGCTCTACACCTACGTCCCGGGCAAGGCGGAACTGCTCGACCTCATGCTGGACGCCGTGTACCTGCAGATGCCGCGCAGCGACCGGTCATCGGCTCCGTGGCGCAGACGGGTGGAGGCCGTCGCGAAAGAGAACCGCGATCTGTACGACCGCCACCCATGGGTGGCGACCATGCTCACGGCGCGCCCACCACTGGGCCCCGGGCTGATGACCAAGTACGAACACGAGCTGGCCGCGTTCGACGGCCTGGGGCTCGACGACGTGGAGATGGACGCGGCTCTCACTCTCCTTTTGAACTTCGTCCAGTCCGTCGCCCGCGAAAGCCTCGCGACCCAGGCCGCCGCCCGCGACAGCGCGATGTCCGACCAGCAGTGGTGGGCCGTCAACGAACCACTCCTGGCCAAGGTCTTCGATCCCGACCGGTTCCCCCTGGCCGCCCGTGTCGGAAGCGCCGCGGGCGCCGCCCACCAAGGCCTGTACGACCCTGACCATGCCTTCGACTTCGGACTGCAATGCATCCTGGACGGTCTCGCCCACCGCGTGAGTCGGCGCGAATGACGATCCCGCGCCATTCCGGCCGCGTGCAGCTTGGTGGTTCTCGCCAATGACCACCTGCGAGAGGTCCGGGACACGCCCGGGAGCCGATTTGTACCGGTAGGCGGCCACGCGCAGAAGCGCTCTCGATATCCACACATTGTGCGACGAGGTCCCGAGCGACTGCCGCCATGACCCGCACGCCCGAACAGACGGCATTGGCAGAACAGCACGTCCACCCGAACCGTGACGCACTCGTCGGCAGCACTGCCGCACCCGGGGCGGGAAGACCGCCGCGAAGTATCACGCCCCGCACTCCGCGAGGAACTGGGGATCCCGGTGTGCGCCGACCGCGACTCCCGGCCGAGTGGCCACCGGAGAAGGAACGCTCCGGTGGCCGTAGCCGGCGTCGGCGGTCGCGTCAGCTGACGTTCACGTCCACGCAGGCGTAGAAGGCGTTGGCGGTGTCGGCGATGTTCCACACCGCCAGCACCTTCTGCTTGCCGGTCAGGCTGCCGAAGTTCACCTGGTGGGTGACGGTCGCACCCGGCTGTGCGCCGTTGTCGTTGAACTCGGCGATCTTCCGGCCGCCGGCGTAGTACTGCCAGGTACTGGTGGCGTGCCGTGCCGTCAGCCGCCAGTTGAAGCTGGTCGTGCGGCTGACGGGCGTGACCTTCCACCCCTTGCTGTCGTTGTCGAGTTCGGCGAAGGCGGCGTTCCCTCCGCTGCAACTCATCAGGCCCTTCGGCCCTTCGACGCTCTGCGGCTCGTACTTGATGGACCCGCAGGAGACGGTGCCGGCGGCGCACTGCGCCTGTCGGCTGGGCGGTGAGGAGATGTAACCGTGCGCGCTCGCGCTGGTGGCCGGCAGGCTCACCGCCACCAGCGGGGCAAGGCCCGCGCCGATGACGGCGGCCAGCTTCTTCTTGCTCTTCATGGCGACTCCTTCATGGGGGGACACGCCGTCTGCCCACAAGGGTCAGCGACAGCGTGCTCATGACAAGTACACTTTTCGCGCCAACCGCTGTGAATGGTGCGTCACGAGCGGCAACGGAAGCGTACCCGTCTTGGTCTAGACCAAACTCGCTCGTGCGCGAAGTCGTACGGCGCGCGCCACAGCCGGTCGTGCACCGCCCAAGGACCGGTGCCGTCGAGGTGGCCGAGCGGACCCGCCGTCGGCCGCGCTGCCCTGAGGTCCACCTCCGGCTCCGCTCACGGCCGATCGGCGGCTGGCGGCCGGCGGGCCGACGCGGCGCCGCGGGTGCCGGTGCGTCGTGGCCGCCGGTCCGGTTCAGGCCGTGGTCATGAACTCGCGCAGGTCCGCGTTGAGCCGGTCGGCGTGGGTGACGTAGAGGCCGTGGCCGGCGTTGTCGTAGACCTTCAGGGTGCTGTGGGGCAGAAGGCCGGCGCTGCGGCG
>NZ_JBIBUK010000039.1:0-47999 GCF_043079345.1 Streptomyces sp. NPDC015220
AGCTCGTCGACCGTCCGGGAACCGGCGAACCGGCCGCTCAGACCGACGATCGCGATGGGCTCCAGGGCGTCGCCGCCGGTCTCTGCCGCGACCTCGGCCGGGGTGACGGTGGCCGTGGCCACCGGTGCCGGCACCGGCTCCGGCACCGGCACCGGAGCGACGGGCTCGGCGAGCGCGGTGATGCCCAACGAGTCGACGAACGCCGCGAGCTGGTCGAGCGTGCCGTGCTCGAACAGCACTGTGGTCGCCAGTTCGGTGCCCAGCACCTCGTTCACCCGCTGCACGAACTGGATCCCCAGGATCGAGTCCAGCCCGTAGTCGCGGAACGCCCGGTCGCCGACGATGGACGTCTCCGGCGTCTGGAGCGTCGCGGCCAGCTCCGCCAGCAGCGCGGCACGGTGGCCCGCGGCGGGCCCGGCCGCCCGGGCCGGGGCGGACGGCTCGGCGGCGGGGGCGGGGGCGGGAGCGGTCGCGGCCGGGCGGGGGGCGGTGGCGTCGGGCAGGATCCCGTCGCTCTCCGCGATCACGATCTGGCCCTCCACCCCGGGGACCTCGGCCGCCGGGAAGAACACCGACCGGAAACCGGCCTCGGACAGCACTTTCTCCCAGGAGGTTGAGGGCAGCGCCGGGCCGGCGGGCATGCGCAGCTCCGGGTCCTCGTGCAGCCACCAGCCCTCCAGCAGGCCGAAGGCGACGTGCGAGAGCATCGAGCTGTCGTTCATCTCGTTGAGGACGAGCAAGCCGCCGGGCCGCAGCAGCGCCTTGGCGTGCGCCACGGCGTCGCGCACCCTTCGGGTGGCGTGCAGCACGTTGGTCGCGAGCACCACGTCGTACGAGGCGGTCTCGACGCCCTGGTCGGCCGGGGGACGCTCGATGTCGAGGATGCCGGTCCGCAGGTACGGCGCGTCGGCGCGGAAGGCCGTCTCGGCCTGCTGCAGGAACGCCCGGGAGAGGTCGGTGAAGCGGTACTCCTCCACCGCGTCCCGGACGTCCGTGAGGGCCCGGAAGACGTCCTCGCTGGTGGAGCCGGTGCCCGCGCCGATCTCCAGCAGCCGGACCCGGGCGGACGGATCCTCGGCGCGGCGGTGCCGGACATAGCTGACGACGGCCTCGGCGACGATCTCGTTGAGGAAGTCGGCCATCGGGTTGCCCCGGTAGACAGGGCGCACCAGCTCGGCGGAGCCGCCGGGGAAGAGCACGTCGGTGGTCAGCTTCTCACCGGCCAGCAGCTGCGGCAGGGCCCGCAGCATCGCCTCGGCGATGACCAGCCGCGGCCGGGTGCTCGCGTCGGCGAGCAGCTCGTCCTTGCGGTGCTCCCACGCGGCCCACGCCTCGGCCGGGGGCTCGGCGTCCAGGGCGAGGCACAGGTCTCTCGAGCGGCGCACCAGGCCCTGCTCCTGCAAGCGGTCGAGGCTCGCCGCGAACCACCGCTCCACGTGCTGGGGCGCGCGGTGACGGGCCGTCACCTCGGATACGACGGTCACCTCGTCGTCGCACCAGCCTGCGGCGCGCAACTGTGCCCAGAGCAGCCTGCCGAGAAGCTCGTCCATCGTGCTCAACGCTCCGTTTCGTTCGTTCCGGCGAGCGGTGCGAAGGACCGCTGCCGCACCACTCCCAGCAGATGCCGCTGCACGGCGGCCAGGGCCGACCTCCCGGCCGGGTCCGCCGCCTCGACGCGCTTCCGTGTTGCCTGTTCGGGCCGTGCCGGGGTCAGGTCCCGCGATGCCGGTGCCGGTGCCGGCGCCGGCGCCGGTGTCCGGTCCGGTCCGGGCAGGGAGGCGCCGGGCCGCCAGTGGCGTTCCTGGGCGAAGGGGTAGGTCGGCAGGCTGAGCCGCCGCGGGGTGCCCTGCGGGTGGAGCAGCCGCCAGTCGACGTCCAGTCCCTTGGCCCACCACTGGAGCAGCGTCGCGAACCGGCCGCGCTCCACCCAGCTCCGGGCGGTGTCCCGCAGGTCGTCGTCCTCGGCGAAGAGCGCCACCACGTCCCGGTGCTCGGCGGTGCGCGCCTGGTGCCAGTCGCCGGGCCGGCCGTCGAGGAACCGTTCGAGCCGGTCGGCGAGTTCGGCCACGGTTCGGACCGCCACGGCCAGCCGGCTCTCCATCGCGTCGCGCCCCTCCTGCAAGGTGTACGCCAGTGCGGCGAGGTCCTGCTCCGGGACGTGCCCGGCCCGGAGGAACTCGAGCAGGTTGCGGGCCTGTTCGTGCAGGCGCTCGTCGGTCCGGGCGGAGAGGACGACCAGGGCCGGCTGCCCGGCCGGCGGGGTGTCCGGGCGGACCGGCCGGTACTCCTCCAGGACCACGTGCGCGTTCGAGCCGCCGATGCTGAACGAGCTCACTCCGGCGCGCCGGGGCAGCGGCTCGCCCGCCGGGCCGGTGAGGACGGGCCAGGGTTCCGCCTTCTCGACCACGCGGAACGGGCCGTCGATCAGGTCGATGTACGGGTTGGCGGGGGTGGCGTGCAGGCTGGGGGCCAGGGTTCCGTGCCGCAACTGGAGCAGCACCTTGATGACGCCCGCGATCCCGGCGGCCAGTTCGAGGTGGCCGATGTTGGTCTTCACCGACCCCAGGGCGATGCTTCCGGTGGGCGCCTCGTGGCCGTCCGCGTCGGCGTACAGCTCCTCGAAGGCGGCTTTGAGCCCGTTGACCTCGATCGGGTCGCCCAGCCTGGTGCCGGTGCCGTGGGTCTCGATGTAGCCGACGGTCCGCGGGTCGAAGCCCGCCTGCCGGTAGACCTTCACCAGCAGGTCTGCCTGGGCGCGGGGGTTCGGGGCGGTGAGCGACTGGGCGCGGCCGCCGTGGTTCTCCCCGGTCGCGCGGATGAGTCCGTAGACGTGGTCGCCGTCCTGCTCGGCCCGGGAGAGCGGCTTGAGGAAGACCATGCCGGCGCCCTCGCCGCGGACGAAGCCGTCGGCGTCCGCGGAGAAGGCGCGGCAGCGCCCGCTGGGAGAGAGCGCGCCCGACTTGCCGAGGCTGGTGTGCAGGCTGGGTTCGATCAGCAGGTTGACGCCGCCGGCTACGGCCGCCGAGCACTCGCCGGAGCGGACCGCGGTGACCGCACGGTGCAGGGCGACCAAGGAACTGGAGCAGGCGGTCTCGATCGGCTGGCTCGGGCCGCGCAGGTCCAGCAGGTAGCTCAGCCGGTTCGGGCCGAGCGAGGGGATGCGTCCGACCGCGGTGTGCCCCTCGACGTCGGCGTCCGGGTCTCCGAGCAGGCCGTAGCCGCTGTCGAGGGTGCCGATGAACACGCCGGTGTCGCTGCCGGCCAGGGAGGACGGCGCGTGGCCGGAGTCCTCGATGGCCGCCCACACACTCTGCAGGAGCAGCCGCTGCTGCGGGTCCATCCGGACGGCCTCGTGCGGCGATATGCCGAAGAAGGCCGGGTCGAACTCGGCCACACCGTCGATCAGTCCCGCCCAGGGGAACGCGGCGTCGGCCCGCTCGCCCCAGCGGTCGGGCAGCCCGGCCTCGACGCAGTCCCGGCCGGCCAGCAGGTTGTCCCAGAGCGCGCGGACGTCGCGGGCCTTGGGGAAGACTCCGCTGATCCCGACGATCGCCACCGGGTCGTCCGCGGTGTCCGGCATCGGCGACGCGGCGATCCGGACGGGAGTCGGCGTGCCCGTCGGCGCGGCCGGCCGCACGGGAGTCGGCACGGCCGTCGGCCCGGCCGGCGCCTTGAGCCCGTTCGCGAGCTCGGGGTACGCCGTGCCGAGGTACTCCGCCAGCCGGCCGAGCGTGCTGTGCTCGAAGAGGACCGGTGGGGTGAGGTCGATGCCGTACCGGGCGTTGATCCGGTTGGTGAAGTCGGTCAGGGTGATCGAGTCGAACCCGTAGTCGTGCAGCTCCGTGTCGGCGTCGAGCTCCGCCGGCCGGACCCGGATCAGGGCGGCCGCGAGGTCCGTGAGCTCCGCCCGGACCTCCGGCCGGACGGCGCCCGCCCGGTGTCCTCGCGGGGGCTGCGGCGCGGACCCGGCGGGGGCCGTCAGCAGGGCGCGCAGCCGGCCGGGCTCGCCGGCGACCACGAGCACCTGGCTGTGGCCGGCGGCCAGCGCCCCGTGCAGGGCGCGCAGTCCGGCCCGGGTGGTCATCGGTTCGAGGCCGTGGGAGCGGTTCAGGGCGGCCAGGGTGGCCGCGTCGACGCCCATGCCGCCGTCGGCCCACAGCGGCCAGTCGATCGCCACGGTCCGTCCGCGCCGCTCGCCCCGGGCCACCTGCTCGGCCCGCCGGTCGGCGAACCGGGCCAGGAAGCCGTTCGCGGCGGCGTAGTCCGCCTGGCCGACGTTGCCGAGGGAGCCGGTGACCGAGGAGAACAGCACGAAGAAGTCGAGCGGAAGGTCCCGGGTGGCCTCGTCGAGATGGCGCGCCCCGGCGACCTTGGGCGCCAGGACCGCGGCCACGTCGGCTGCGGTCTTGGTGGCCAGGTAGCCATCCCGCAGCACACCCGCCGCGTGCACCACGCCGTCGATCCGCCCGTGCTCGGCGAGGACCTCGGCCACCAGCCGCGCCGTGGCGGCCCGGTCGGTGACGTCGGCCCGGCGGTACTCCACGCGCACGCCCTCGGCCGCCGGGACGGGCGCCGAGGGCGAGCGCCCGGTGAGCACGACCGCGGCCCCGTCCGTGTGCCGCGCGATGTCGGCGACGAGCAGGCGGCCGAGGCCGCCGGCCCCGCCGGTGATCAGGTACACCCCGTCGGTGCGCCACGGGGCGGCGGGCTCCGGCGCGGCGAGTTCGGCCCAGCGGGCGCCGCGCAGCCCGGCCCGGTCCGCCCGGACCCGGGTGGCGCCGCTCAACCGCCGTGCCTTATCGAGGAGTTCGCGGGTCTCCCGAGGGCCGGCGTCAGCCGGGAGCGCGACCTCCTGGCCGCGGATGCCCGGGTACTCCCGGCCCGCTGTGAGCAGCAGGCCGAGCAGCCCGGCGGTCAGGGCGCCGTCGGCGACGGCGAGTTGGACGAACAGCGGTCCGGGGGTGCGCGAGCGGAGCTCGTCGAGAAGCCGGACGGCGTCCTCCTCGTACGCGCCGGTCAGCCTCAGGCACGGGAGGCCCGGTACGGCCGGGACGCGCTCGTCCAGGATCACCAGCCGCTCCGTGTCGTCCGGCGCGGCGTCCTGCGGCCAGTCCTGCCATGCGTGGGCCAGCAGCAGGACGGAGTCCGAGCCGCCGGCGCCGGTGTGGCCGCGCTCCCCGGTCTCCTCGGCGCCGGTGTCCGCCACGGGGGTGAACCAGTAGCGCTCGCCGTGGAACGGGTAGGCGGGCAGCGGCACCGTGCGGTGCGGCTTGCCCTGCCACCAGGACGCCCAGTCGACGTCGTCACCGCGGCGGTAGGCGCGCGCGAGCGCGGCGGCGTCGCCCGCGGGCTCGGCTTCTGCCGGCTCGGCCCCGGCCTCCAACGCCCTCAGCGCTTGCACGAGTTCGTGCACACTGCGCGTCACCACGGCATGCCGGTGCGGCAGGTGGGCCCGGCCGAGGGCCAGCGTGGCGGCGACGTCCTGGAGCCGCAGCTCCCCGGCGTCGCGGCTCAGCCGGACGGCGAGCCGGCTCACCTGGCGGCGCAGCGCCTCGGGCGTCCTGGCCGACAGCGGCACCGGGTAGGCGGCTTCCGGCTCGCCGGTCGTCTGGGCCCGGGCGGGCGGTTCCTCCACCACGATGTGGCAGTTGGTGCCGCTGAAGCCGAAGGAGCTGACCCCGGCGCGGCGCGGATGGTCCGCGGGCGGCTCCCAGTCCCGCAGCTCGGTGTTGACGTAGAACGGGCTTCCGGCGAGGTCGAGGTGCCGGTTGAGTCGGCGCACGTGCAGCGTGGGCGGGATCTTCCGGTGCCGCAGAGCCAGCAGCACCTTGAGGAGTCCGGCCACGCCCGCGCTCATGATCGAGTGGCCGAGGTTGCCCTTGTGCGAGCCGAGCCCGCAGTAACCGCTCCGGTCGGTGTGCTCGCGGAACGCCTCGGTGAGCGCCCGGACCTCGATCGGATCGCCGAGCTTGGTCCCGGTGCCGTGCGCCTCGACGTAGCCGACAGTGTCCGGGGCGACGCCGGCCGCGGCGTACGCCTGGTGCAGCAGCGCCCGCTGCGAGCGGCTGCTCGGCGCGGTGATGCCCTTGGTGCGTCCGTCCTGGTTCATGGCCGAGCCCTTGATCACGCCGTGGATGTGGTCTCCGTCGGCCAGCGCGGCGGCGAGGCTCTTGAGTACGACGACGCCGACGCCCTCGCCGATCACGATGCCGTCGGCGTCGTCGTCGAAGGTCTTGCAGCGGCCGTCCGGCGACAGCATGTTCGTCTTCGAGGCCAGCACCTGGAACTCGGGCGAGCTGAGCACGAACACGCCGCCGGCCAGGGCGAGTTCACTCTCACCGCGGCGGATGCTCTCGCAGGCGAGGTGGATCGCGACCAGGGAGGCGGAGCAGGCGGTGTCGATGGTCAGGCTGGGGCCGGTCAGGTTGAGGGCGTACGAGATCCGGGCTGCCAGGATGGCCATGTCCGTGCCGAGGAAAACCTGCGCGCCCGCCCCGCCGGCCCGCACCGCCCGGTCCAGGTAGTCCGAGCCGCGGGCGCCCACGTACACCCCGACCCGCCGTCCGGCCAGCGTGTCGACGGCGATGCCGCCGTCCTCGAACGCGCGGTAGGACTCCTCCAGGAACAGCCGCTGCTGCGGGTCCATGTGCTCGGCCTCGGCAGGCGAGATGCCGAAGAACCGCGGGTCGAACCGGTCGTGGTCGTCGAGCAGTCCGGCCCACTTGCTGATCGACCGGTCCGGGCGCTGCGGGTCGGGGTCGTAGAAGGCCTCCAGCGGCCAGCCCGGCCGGTCGATCTCGCGGACCGCGGTGCGGCCTTCGCGCAGCAGCTCCCACAGCTCGTCGAGGTCGCGGGCGCCGGGGAAACGCCCGGACATCCCGATGACCGCGATGTCGCCGACGTCCCCGGCCACCGGGCCTGCGTCCTTCGCGTCGGCGTACGCCGGGTCGGCGTGCGAGAGGACGACGTCCCCGGCCTCCTCGGTGTCCCCGGCCTCCTCGGTGTCCCCGGCCTCCTCGGTGTCCCCGGCCTCCTCGGTGTCCTTGGCCTCCTCGGTGTCCCCGGCCTCCTCGGTGTCCTCGGCCTCCTCGGCGTCGGCGCCGTCCCGGCCGGACAGGTCGCCGAGCCGGTCACCGTGCTCCTCCAGGACGAACCGGGCCAGCTCTCGCACGTCCTGGTGGTCGAACACCACCTCGACGCCGAGGTCCAGGCCGAGGTCGGCGTTGGCCCGGTCCACGACCTCCACCGACATCAGTGAGTTGACGCCCAGGTCGACGAAGCTGCCGTCGAGGGCGTCGGCGGTCGCTTCAGTTCCCTCCTCGCGGAGTACGGCGGCGAGGACGGCCTTGAGTCGCCGCTCGATGGCGTCAAGGGCTCGGTTCATCCCTGTGGGTCCCTTTCGCACTTACTTCTCGCCGGCCGACAGATACATCTGGCGCAGGATCGCGTGCTTGTCGTCTCGCATCAGTTCCCGCCAGGATCGGGCGATCTCGCCCAGGGCCTTGCTGCTCAGGTAGCCGTCCCGGACCAGCTTGGTGGGGATGCCGACACCCTCGGACCCGAGGAAGCTCTTGCTGCCCACGATGTCGCTGTGCGCGCTGACCACCGTGAAGGTGACCGCCGACAGACCGCCGCTGCGCAGGATGCCCGGCAGCTCGCGGCCGATCGTCGGGTTGCCGCCTTGGTCGGCCCGAGAGCGGCAGTAGGCGCCGTACAGCTCCGACAGCGCCGGAATGTGCGGGGAGGTCATCAGGTGCATCTCGAAGTCGTTGTCGACGAACACCGCCCGGCCGCCCGGCTTGAGGATCCGGGCGACCTCGCGGACCGCCGCCACCGGGTCGGGCAGGTGCTCCAGAACCAGCCGGGTGAGGGCGAAGTCATAGGTGTCCGAAGGCAGTCCGGTGTCCGTGATCGATCCCTCGACGATGTCGAGGCGGTCGCCGAAGGGGGGCGACAGCCGGTCGTCGGCCACCTTGACCAGCAGCGGGTCGATCTCGACGGCGGTGATCCGGATCTCGGGCAGCAGGTTGAGGATCCTCTCGGTGGTGAAGCCCGGGCCGCTGCCCAGCTCGACCATCGAGATGCCGTCGCGCAGCCCGTTCGCGAGGTAGTGCCGGGACTCGTCCGGCCAGAACAGGTCCACCTGGGCGCTCAGCCGCTCGATCTCGCGCTCGGCGCTGCCGGCGATGGTGGTCACCTGATAGGAGCCGCGGGGCTTCGTCACATCGGTCATTTCCGGGCCTCCTCCGCGTCGCCCAGGGTCTTGAGGAAGTCGAGGGTGCGGTCCGCGACGCGGCGCCACCGCGGGTCGAGCATCGAGACGTGGCCGACGCCGTCCAGCAGCACCGGCTGGGTGCCGTACGTCTTGGCGGTGGCCTGCACCGACCTGGCCGAGACCACCCGGTCGGCGGTGGAGCCCAGCACCAGCAGCGGCACCCGCACGGCCGGGGCGCCGCTCAGCACGCGTTTGTTCACCGCGTAGTTGACCTTGTCCGACTCGGGCTGCAGCCGGGCGGCGACGGCGGTCCGCTCCGCCTCGGGGAGCGCGTCGGAGTAGAACAGCCGGGTCGGGAACTCGCCGGTGCCGCGGTTGAACGCCCGCAGCCCGCGCAGCTCGCGGAAATGACGGAACATCAGGCGCAGCGACTCGGGGCCGAGCCCGGCCGGTGGGACGGAGTTCAGCAGCACCAGGCCGGCGAGCAGCTCCGGGTGCTCGCGGGCCACCAGCTGCGCCACGGCGCCGCCCATGGAGTGCCCGACCAGCACCGGGGTGCCCTTGATCTGTCCGGCTGCCTCGACCACGTCGGCCACGTAGTCGGCCAGGGTCAGTTCGTGCAGCCGCTCACGGCCGGGGCTGTTGCCGTGACCGCGCAGGCTCACCGCGTGGCAGTCGTGGCCGCGCTCGGCGAAGTACGGCATGAAGTGCTCGTCCCAGCACCACGCCCCGTGGTAGGAGCCGTGCACGAAGAGCAGCGGCACCTCGGTGGCGTCGGTGGTGGACGGACGGTGGATGACTTCCAGCGACACGGATCTCGCTCACAATCTCTTCGGCGGGCGGGGAGGTCCCGGGTGGCTCGGCGTCCGGGGTGCTCAGCGGACGGCGGGCTCCCGGTCCTGCGGGGCGAGGCGATCGGAGCCGGATTCGTCGCGGCGGCCGAACAGGTCGGCGAAGCGGCCGTTGACGAGCTCGGCCGTGGCGGCCATCAGCCGCAGGCCGATCTCGTCCGCGTGCCGGTTGCGCCAGCTCTCCAGGTCGGTGCCCTTGACCCACTGGTTGAAGGTGCCGAGGGCGGGCCCGCAGTGGATCTGGTAGTCGACCCGGTGCTCGGGGTCGCCCTCCAGCGCGGCACGGGTCGAGTGCGCGAAGTACCACTTGAACACCAGCGCCATCCGGTACTTGGGGTTGCGTTCGGCCTTCTGGATCTCCGTGGCCGGCTGGTGGGCGCGGACCTCCTTCCAGACCTGGTCGAAGTCACGGTGGAAGTACTTGTCCTGGATCATGCGCAGTGTCTTGTCGTCGATGGCGTCGAGCGACTCGAAGTGCTTGTAGAGCTGGTACAGACGGTTGGACCGGCCGGGGAAGAACGTGCCCCGCTGGAGCACCTGGACCTGCGCCCCGATCTCGAACATGTCGCCCGCCGGGGCGTAGGCGGTGTCCTGCACACCGGCGTTCTGGAGCATGTCCTTGACCGCGTCGCTGGTCCCGGCCTCCACCGTGCACTGGTTGACGGAGCCGGTGAGCACGAAGGCCGCGCCGAGGACGAAGGCGGCGGCCGCGGCGGCCGGGTTGCCGATGCCGCCCGCGGCACCGACCCGGATCCGCTGCGAGTAGCCGTACGTTCCGGCCAGCTCGTCGCGCAGGGCGATGATGGCCGGGAGCAGCGCGACGAGGACGCCTCGGTCGGTGTGGCCGCCCGAGTCGGCCTCGACGCAGAGGTCGTCGGCCATCGGCACCTCGCGCAGCAGCTCCGCCTCCTGGCGGGTGAGGACGCCGGCGGCGACCATCCGGGCGACCAGGTCCTCGGGCGCCGGGGCGAGGAACACCCGCGCCACCTCGGGCCGGGACAGCTTGGCGATGATCCGGTTGGCGCCCGTCACCCGGCCGTCCGGGCCGCGGCGCAGCCCCTTGGCGCGGTAGCGGACGAGGGCCGGGGTGATGCCCATGTAGGCCGACGCCTCGACGACGCGCACGCCGTACCGCAGATAGAGGTCGACGGCGGCCTCCTCCGCCTCCGGGTGGGCGGGGCTGTGGATGAGGTTCATCCCGTACGGCTCGCCGCCCGGGAGCTCGCGCTGGATCCGGCGTATCGCGTCCTCGATGCCCTCCGGGCGGACCATGGCGGTGCCGAAGAAGCCCAGCATGCCCGCCCGGCCCATGCGGACGACGAGGTCCACCGAGGCGATGCCGCGGTACATGGCGCCGGCGAGGTAGGCGTGGGTGAGGCCGTAGTCGCGGCGGAAGTCCGGGTCGCCGAGCGAGCGGGCGGTGACGGCCATCGGCCACAGCGGCAGCTCGGGCTCGGCCTGCCCCGACGGCTTTGCCGACCGGACCGCCTCGGGCGCCGGGGCGGCGGTCACAGCGGCGGCCGGGGCGGTCACGGCGGACGCGGCAGCACCCGGGGCAACCACAGCGGGCACAGCGGTAGCCGGGGCAGACGCAGCGGGCGCAGCGGCCGCAGCCACGGCAGGAGCCGGGGCGACCGGCTCCGCTGTCGCCTGCGGGCCCGCCTCGTCGCGGATCTTGCGGACCAGCTTGGTGAGCACCGTGCCGGGCCCGACCTCGACGAAGTCGACCTCGCCCCGGCCCAGCAGGTAGCGGATCGTGTCGTTCCACTCGACCACGTGGGTGATCTGCTCGGCGAGGCCGTCGGCGATCCCGCCCTCGCGATGCGGGCGGCCCGACACGTTCGACAGCACCGGAATCTCCGGCGTGCGGAAGACGGCCTCGCGCAGCAGTGGCGCGAACCGCTCCCGGGTGCCGGCCATCAGCCGGGAGTGGAAGGCGCCGCTCACGCTGAGCGGGACGTAGTGCTGGGCGCCGCCCTTGACGAAGGCCTCGCGGGCCGCCGGGATGTCGGCCTTGGGCCCGGCGACCACGACCTGGTGGGGCGAGTTGTGGTTGGCGACGTCGATGGCCGTCAGCCCCTCACGGCGCAGCAGGTCGCGCACCTCCTCGACGGTCAGGCCGATCACCGCGGCCATTCCGCCGTCCTCGGCCTCGCTCATCAGTTCGCCGCGCCGTTTGACCAGGCGCAGGCCCGTCTCGAAGTCGACCGCGCCGGCGGCGAACAGCGCGCTGTACTCACCGAGGCTGTGGCCGGCGACGAAGTCGGGGCGCACCCCGGTGTCGGCGACCCGCTTGAGGTGGCTGAGGGCGTTCACCACGTACAGCGCGGGCTGGGTGAAGCGGGTGTCGCCCAGCTCCCGGCGCGGGTCCTCGACGCAGAGCTCCCGGATCGAGTAGCCGAGGACCCGGTCGGCCGTGGCCGTGAGGTCGGGGAACTCCTCGAAGAGCCCGGCACCCATGCCCTTGAACTGGGAGCCCTGTCCTGGGAACAGAAAAACGGTCATGGTGCCTTCTCCGTGGGTGGTCGGGCGGGCCCGGCGGCGCTGCGCCACGGCGGCGGCGGTCGCGTCGGCGAGCCGCTCCCGGTCCTGCATGAAGGGCGTCAGGAGCGGGTGGCACTCCGCGTCGGCGCGGTTGCGGCGCAGGAAGGTGGCGAGTGTGCCGCCGGGGCTCAGGTCGAGGTGGACCGGGTCGCCCGCGGCCGCGAGGGTGCGGACCGCGGCGGGGAAGTCGATCGGCCGACGGACGACGTTCCAGAAGTAGTCCGCGTCGAGCCGCTCCGGCCTGCTGCCGTCGACGCCGGAGACCAGCGGGATCCGGGGCGCGGCGGGCCGAAGGCCGCGGAAGAGGTCGCGGTGGCCTTCGGCGAGCAGGTCGATGTGGGAGGAGTGGAAGGCGTGCGGCACCGGAAGGACCTCGGTGGGGGTGCCCCGTCCGGTGAGCTCGGCCCTGAGTTCGGTGATCCGGGCCACGGTGCCGGACACCACGAAGTGTTCCGGGTAGTTGACCGAGGCGAGTTCGGTGCCGGCGAAGACCGGGTCGTGCTCGAACGAGGCGACGTCGCTCAGGACGGCGAGCATCCGGCCGGGCGGCCCCGACCGCTCGCAGAGCTGCGCCTGCCGGACGACGGTGCTCAGCACGTCCTCGATCGGCAGCACTCCCGCCACGGCCGCCGCCGCGAACTCGCCGAGGCTGCTTCCCCCCACGTAGTCCGGCTCGACGCCGCGCGAGCGCAGTAGCCGGGCCAGCGAGTACTCGACCATGACGATCGCCGGGTGGGTGAACAGCAGCCGGTCGAACGGGTCCCCGACGCCCCGGTCGGCGCCGTAGACCTGCCCGACGACCGTGACGCCGGCCAGTTTCTGCACCACCTCGTCCAGTTCGCGCATGGAGTCGCGGAACACCGGCTCGTGGTCGAACAGCGGGCGCCCCATGCCGTGGTACTGGGAGCCCTGGCCGCCGAACAGGAAGGCGATGGGGCGTGTCATATCGCCCCTTCGATGTAGTCGGCCAGCTGCGCCACGGTGGGCATGCCGTACAGGTAGTAGAGGTCCAGCTCGACCCCGTGCGCCTTGCGCACCTCGGCGGCCAGCTCGACGCCGAGCAGCGAGTGGCCGCCCAGCTCGAAGAAGCTGTCCTCGGCACCGACCTTCTCGACCCCGAGGACGCGTGCGAACAGCTCGGCCAGGGCCTGCTGGGTCGGGCCGCTGGGGGCCACGTAGGCGGTCTCCAGCTCCGGGCGCGGGTGCGCGCCGGAGAGCTGGTCGGCGCCCTGGTCGGTGCGGCCGGTCGATCCGATCCACTTGCGGTAGCGAGCGGCGAAGTCGGTCGCGGAGATGTCGACCTCGACGGCGCCGGTCACCGCGAAGGCCAGCTCGAAGCAGCGCAGGCCCTCCTCCGTGGTGAGCACGGAGGGTTTGACCCGGTCGAACAGGGCGACCGGCAGGTACTGGCTGATGCCGACCCACTCGATGGTCCAGGAGTCCCAGGCCTGCACCGTCCACGCCTGTTCGGTCTCCCGGGCGCGCATGGTGGCGTACGCCTTGGCGTAGTTGCCGACGGTCGCGATGTGGAAGAAGCCGTCTCCGCCGAGGACCGATCCGAGCGAGTTGGTCATGATCCGGAAGTCCAGCTCGCGGTCGGCGAACATCCGGTCGAGCAGGACGAGGCTCGCGCCGACCGAGGAGAAGTGCCGGCGCCAGTCCTCGACCGTGGCCGCGCGGATGGTGTTGACCCGCTTGGCGTTGGACGCGCCCGGGGCGTGGACCAGGCCGTGCACCCGGCCGTGGCGCTTCTCGACGTCGGCGCGCAGCGCGTCGTTCCGCGCCGCGTCCCTGGCCAGGTTGCCGAGCCAGTGCCCACCGAGCCCGATCAGCTCGCGGGCCTTGCGCACCCGGGCGGCGATCGGGTCGTCCTCGGGGTGCTCGGCCAGCCAGGAGTCCCACTGGTCCTCGGCGGGGAAGTCCGACTCCTCCAGGAGCAGCAGGCGGCCGCCCCGGTCTCGCACGATGTGTTCGGCGATCAGCGAGCCGATGCCCTCCAGTCCGCCGAAGACCAGGTAGGTGCGGCCCTCGCGCAGCCCGGTCGGCCGGGGTGCGTCCGCCTCCACCCTGACCGGCTCGTAGCCGCGCACGTACCGCTTGCCCGACCGGTAGGCGCTGAACAGATCGCCGGTGTCGTGGCGGACCTCGGCGAGCAGCTGGGCGACCCGGCGGTCGGTGTCGGCGTCGCCTGACAGGTCGACCACCCGGGAGACGATGTGACCGTACGTCTGCTGGAGCACCAGACAGGCGCCGCCGACGGTGGCGGCGTGCACGTCGAGGTCCTCGGCGCCGGTGACGTCGAAGACGTCCTCGGTCACCGCGGTGAAGGTGAGCGGCCGCTCGACGGACAGCGCGTCGAGGGCCTGGGCGAACCGCAGGATCGGGAAGAGGACGGACTCCTGCTCGGCGAGCAGCGCGTCCCGGTCGAGCCGGTGCGGCTGCTCGGCGCGGCGGCGCAGCGGCCAGCAGTACAGGACGCCGTCGGGCAGTCGGTCCCGGCTGCGCAGCTCGGTCAGCAGGGCGGTGTAGCCCTCCTCGTCGGCGGGGTCCAGCAGGAACGAGCCGTCCTCGCGCCGCTCGTAGCGGCTGCCGGCCGTCACCGTCACGACCTCGTCGTCCGCCGCCAGGGCCGCGGCCGCGCCTGCCCCGACGCCCCGCTCGTCAGCGAACACCAGCCAGGTGCGGCCCCCGGTCGCGGGGACGGTGAAGGGCAGCGGACGCTGTTTGAACACCGGGAGAGAGAACCAGTCGCCCATGTCCGGCAGCTTGGTGAAGTAGGCCGCGTCGTCGAGCCCGGAGGCCTCGGGCACGATCTCCGGTTCGTACCAGTGGCGACGGTGCTCGAAGGGGTAGGTGGGCAGCGGCACGCGGTGTGCGGAGCCGGTGGGCCACCGCGACTGCCAGTCGACGTCCTCGCCGGCCAGCCATGCGGCCAGTCCGTCCGGCCCGGCGGTGTCGCCGGGGCCGAGCAGGGCCTCCGGATCGGCCTCGGCGAGGGCGCGCGCGGCGCTGCCGACGGATCTGGCGAGCAGCGCCCGCCGGACCCGGAAGTGCCGGCGCCCGCACTGCAGGGTGTGGGCCACGTCGGCCAGGGACAGTTCCGGGTGGGCGGCCAGGTGGCGGGCCAGCGCGCCGGTGGCCTGCTCCAGGGCGGATTCCGAGCGCGCCGACAGCAGCAGGACCTGCTCGCCGTCAGGGACGGCGGCGACCGGGGCGGCGGCCGGCGCCTCCTCCAGCACGATGTGGCAGTTGGTGCCGCCGATGCCCATCGAGCTGACCCCGGCGCGGCGCGGCGTCGGCCCCTCGGGCCAGGGGGTGAGCCCGGTCTGCACGTAGAACGGGCTGGTGGCGAAGTCGATCTCCGGGTTGGGCTCGGTGAAGTTCAGGCTCGGCGGCACCTCCTGGTGGTGCAGGGCCAGCACGGACTTGATGAACCCGGCGATGCCCGCCGCGGCGTTGAGGTGGCCGATGTTGGTCTTCACCGAGCCGATCGGGCAGTAGCCGACCCGGTCGGTCCCGGTACGGAAGGCGTTGGTGAGGGCGGCGATCTCGATCGGGTCGCCGAGCGCGGTGCCGGTGCCGTGCGCCTCGACGTAGCCGATCTCGTCCGGGGAGACGCCGGCCTCGGCCAGCGCCTCCACGATGACCCGGCTCTGCCCCTCGACGCTCGGCGCGGTGTAACCGACCTTCGACGAGCCGTCGTTGTTGACGGCCGTGCCCTTGACGACGGCGTACACGTGGTCGCCCTCGGCGATGGCGGCCGACAGCCGCTTGAGTACGACGACGCCGCAGCCGTCGCCCCACACCGTGCCCCGGGCCTGGGCGTCGAAGGCCCGGCAGTGGCCGTCCGGCGACTGGATGCCGTCCTTGACGTACCGGTAGCCGTGGTCGTTGGGCACCACGATCGACACGCCGCCGACCAGGGCCATGTCGCTCTCCCCGAGCAGCAGGCTCTGTCTGGCCAGGTGGATGGCGACCAGCGAGGTGGAGCAGGCGGTGTTGACGTTGATGCTCGGCCCGGTCAGGTTCAGCTTGTAGGAGACCCGCGAGGGCAGGAAGTCCTTGTCGTTGCCGATCAGCATCTGCTCGACGCTGGTGGACCGCCAGAACGAGGCGTTGCGGCCCAGCACCTCCAGCACGTAGGAGTTCATGCCGAGCCCGGCGAAGACCCCGATGTCGCCGTCGTAGCGGCCGGGGTCGTACCCCGCGTCCTCCAGCGCCGCCCAGGCGCACTCCAGGAACAGGCGGTGCTGCGGGTCGGTGGCCCGGGCCTCCTTGGGGTTGATGCCGAAGAAGTCGGCGTCGAAGCCCGTGATGTCGTCCAGGGTGGACGCCGCCTTGACGTAGTCCGGGTCCCGCAGGTCGGCCGCGGGCACGCCGCGGGCGAGCAGCTCCGCGTCGGTGAAGAACCGCACCGAGGAGACGCCGTCGCGCAGGTTGCGCCAGAACTCGGCGACGTTCGCGGCGCCCGGGAAGGCGCCGGACATCCCGATGACGGCGATGTCCAGGTCGATCGGGGCGTGCTCGGACGCCGTCGGCTGCACGGTCACGGATGGAGCTCCTGTCGGTCCAGGCGGTCTTGACGGGTCTGGGCGGGACAGCTCACGCCGGTGCCGCCAGCCGGGCGACGGCCGCTCGCCGTGCCCGGCCCTTGCGCCGGCTGCGCTCGTACGACGGGCCGGTGGCGGCCGCGGCGAGATGCCGGGTCAGGGAGTCCACGGTCGGGTGCTGGAACAGTGCGACGCTCGGTACCTCGCGGCCCAGGGCCTCACGCAGGCGCAGCGAGACCTGCACCAGCAGCACGGAGTGACCCCCGAGGTCGAAGAAGTTGTCGTGCGGGTCGAGGTCGTCGACGCCGAGCAGCTCCCGGTAGGCGGTCTCGACCGCGGCCCGGACCGCGGCCTCGGCGAGCGGAGCCCCGCCCGGGGCGGGGACCGGCTCCGCGGATCCGGGCTCCGCGGTGACCGGCTCGACGACCGGCGGCTCGGCGACCGCGCCGGCCCGGCCCACCGGCAGGCCGGGGTCCTCGCAGACCGCGGTGAGCAGGGCCTCGTAGCGGTCCGCGACGGACGCCATCGTCTCCCGATCGAACAGCGCCGGGTTGTGGAGCAGCAGCAGCGTGTAGACGCCGTCCGTCCGGACGACCTCCAGCGTCAGGTCGAACATGCCGGCCTGGTGCACGCCGAGCATCGGCTCCAGCGGGAGGGCGGGCGCGTCCCGCGGCGCGGTGGCGGGGAGCTTGAGCCAGTTCTGGAACACGAAGGAGGACTGCACCGTGCCGCCCTCGCGGCCGAGTTCGGAGACCGGGTAGTCGCCGTGCTCGAAGGCCCCGTACACCTCGGTCCGGACCTGGGCCGCCAGTTCCGAGAAGGACTCCGTCCCCGCGACCCGGGTGCGGATCGGCACCTGGTTCACGAAGTACCCGATGGTGTCCTGGAACCGGGGCTCGGGCCGGCCGTGCAACGGGGTGCCGACCATCAGGTCGGAGCGGCCGGTCCACTGGTGCAGCAGCGCGGTGTAGGCGCTGAACATCACCACGAACGGGGAGGCGCCCAGGTCGGCGCCGAGGTCGCGGACCCGGTCGGTGAGCTCGGCTGGAAGCCGTCGCTCGAAGACCGCACCCCGGAAGCGGGCCGCCTCGGTGCGCGGCCGGTCGAGCGGCAGCCCGAGCTCGGCGGGTGCGCCGGCCAGTCGGTCGCGCCAGTAGGCACGGGCGGCGGCGCCCCGGTCATCCTCCAGGAAGCGACGCTGCCAGTCGACGAACTGCGCGTAGGAACCGGCGGGTTGCGGCAGCGGCACCGGCTCGCCGCGGACCTCGCCGGTGTACAGCGCGGCGAGTTCGCGCAGCAGGACCAGCAGCGACGTGCCGTCGAAGACGATGTGGTGCAGGGTGACCACGAGGACGTGCTCGTCCGGCGCGAGCGAGAGCAGGTGGCACCGGAGCAGCGGTCCCTCGGTGAGGTCGAAGGGCGCGCGACCCCGTTCGGCCACCAGGCTCAGCAGCTCGTCGTCGGTGCGCGGACCGGTCTGTTCGACGGTGCATGACACCGCGGCGGTGGGACGGACCGTCTGGACCGGCTCGTGGCCCGCCACGTCGATCGTGGTGCGCAGCGCGGGATGCCGCTCGACGAGTCGGCGCAGCGCCGCCTCCAGGGCGTCCGGCCGGACCTCGCCGCTGACCCGGAAGGCGTGCGGCAGGTGGTAGGCGGAGTTCCCGGGCGCCAGCCGCTCCAGGGACCAGAGCACCTTCTGCGCCGCGGACAGCGGGAACGGTGCCTGATCGCCGGGCGCTTCCGACGGCTCGGGCCGCGCGTCGGGCCGCTCGGCGGCCGCTCGGTGTTCAGCGACGACGAGGGCGGCCAGGTCCTCGACCGTGCCGCTCTCGAAGACGGCCCGGGGCGCGAGGTCCACGCCGTAGCTCTGCAGGATGGCCGTACGCAGGGCGACGGCGTTGATCGAGTCGAAGCCGTACCGGATCAGCGACTCGCCGGTCTCGATCCGCTCGGCGGGCACCGCGAGGATGCCGGAGAGCCAGGCCACGACCGATTCGACGACTCCGGCCTCGGTCACCTCCGCCTGCGCCGGGGCCGAAGGCTCCGCCACCGGCTCCGGGCGGACGGGTGACGCCGGTCCGGCCGCCGGGCCCGGCTGGGCGGTCTCGGGGACCCAGTAGCGCTCGCGCGCGAACGGGTAGGCGGGCAGCGGCACCCGGCGGTGGCCGCCGCCGCGGAACAGCTCCTCGTAGTCGAGGTCGTAGCCCTGCGCGTACAGGTCGGCGACCACCTGAAGGTGCTCGACGACCTCGGCCTCCTCGGTGCCCGCCGCCGCCTCGCGCAGGCTCTGCTCGCCGACCCGGCGCAGCGCGGGCCGCTGTTCGCGGCGGTCGCGCGGGGTGGCGTCGGAGACGTGGGCGGCCGGGTGCCGGCCGTGGTCGAGCCATTCACGCAGCACCTGGGCGAGCTCGGTCACGTCCCGGACGACGCAGGCGAGCCGGTGCCGGTGGTGGCGCCGGCCGGTCAGCAGGGTGAAGCCGACGTCGGCGAGGTCGAGGTCCGGGCGGGCCTCGCACGCGGCGAGCAGCCGATCCGCCTGTCGGCGTACCTGCTCGGCGCTCTGGGCGGAGAGCACCACCAGCTGGGCCGGGCGGACCGGCCGCACCCGGGTGGTGGCGGGCGCCTCCTCGATGACCAGGTGCGCGTTGGTGCCGCTCAGTCCGAAGGAGCTGACCGCGGCGGTGCGCGGGCCGTTGTCCGGCGCCGTCCACGGCACGGGCCGGGTGTTGAGGTAGAAGGGGCCCTTGTCGAGGTCGATCGCCGGGTTGGCGCGCTCGAAGTTCACCGACGGCGGGATCGTCCTGTGCCTCAGGGCCAGTAGCACCCGCAGGACGCCGGCCACGCCGGCGGCGGAGGTGGTGTGCCCGATGTTGCTCTTGACCGAGCCGATCGCGCAGTACGAGGTGCGGTCGGTGTAGGCGGCGAACGCCTTGGTGAGCGCCTGGAACTCGATCGGGTCGCCGAGCGGCGTGGCGCTGCCGTGCGCCTCCACCATGCCGATCCGGGCCGGGTCGATGCCGAAGCGGTCGTAGACCTGGCGTTCCAGCCGTTCCTGCGAGCGGGCGCTCGGGGCGGTGATGCCGTTGGTGGCGCCGTCCTGGTTGGTGCCCCAGCCGCGGATCACGCCGTGGACGTGGTCGCCGTCGGCGACGGCGTCCTCGTACCGCTTGAGCACCACGACGCCGACGCCCTCGCCCGGGGCGAAGCCGTTGGCGCGGTGGTCGAAGGAGTAGCAGCGCCCGTCCGGGGAGAGCATGCCCGCCTGGCCGGCGCCGAGCAGGAAACCGGGTGTGGAGGTGACGTACACGCCGCCGGCGAGGGCCATGTCGGTCTCGCCGGTGCTGAGGCTCTGGCAGGCCAGCTGGATGGCGACCAGCGAACTGGAGCAGGCGGTGTCGACGGTCAGCGCCGGTCCCTGCAGGTCGAGCAGGTACGAGATGCGGGCGGAGAGCGCGGACGGCGCGTTGCCCCACATGGCCTGGGCGGGCGGGTTGACGCCGCACAGCATCTGGTAGTCGCCGCCGTTGAAGCCCGCGTACACGCCGCAGGCCCGGCCCTCGACGCTCCGGCCGGCGTGGCCGGCGTCCTCCAGGGCGGTCCAGCACTCCTCCAGGAACAGCCGCTGCTGCGGGTCCATGTAGGTGGCCTCGAGGCCGGAGATGCCGAAGAACTGGGGGTCGAAGAGGTCGATGTCGTCGAGCAGGCCGGCGCGGGTGGTGTAGCCGTGCGGGGATTCGGGGAAGCGGGAGTAGAAGTCGGTGAGGTCCCAGCGGGTCACCTCGTCGACGAGGCACTCGCCCGCGACGAGGTGCTCCCACAGTTGGTCCACGTCGGCGGAGCGGGGGAAGCGCCCGCTGACGCCGATCACGGCGATCCCGCCGGTCGGGGCGGCCGAGGACGAGCCGGCACGTGGCCTCACGTCGGAAACGGCTGCCACGGCGTCGGTCGGCCGGGCCTCGGGCCGTTCGGGCTCGCGTGGGGCGAACGTCGCGGTGACCGTCTCGGCGGCGCTCGCGAGGATGTGTGTCGTCAGTTTCTCGACGGAGCTGTGGTCGAAGAGCACCGTCGAGTCGAGCGCCGTGCCCAGTTCCTGGTTGATCCGGTGCAGAAGCTCGACCCCGGTCAGCGAGTTGATGCCGAAGTCGGCGAACGGCGCGTCCAGCTCGACCTGTTCGGGCCGCAGGCCGAGCGCGCTGCCGAGGGCGTCGATGACGGTGTCCCGCACGTGCGGTGCGAGCGCCGCCTCGGAGGTCGCGCGGGGTGCGGCCCGTGTCGGGGCCGGGGCGGCCTCGACCCGGCGGCGTTCCGGCTGGGTGGTCCGGCGGACCAAGCCGTCGCTCTCGGCGACGATGACGTGCCGGTCGGCGTCCGTCACCGGGCCGGTGGGTATGTAGACGCCCGGGAAGCCCTCGGTGTCCAGCAGGGCGCGCCACCGGGCGAGGTCCGGGCGCGGCCGGCCGGGCGGCAGCCCGTGGACCAGGTGCTCGAACACGGCCGGGCGGGCCGGTTCGTCGAGCACCAGCAGGCCGTGGCGCTTGAGCGCGCCCTTGGCCGCGCGCAGGGCTTCCCGTACGTCGGGCGCGGCGCCGAGCACCCCACGCGCCACGACGACGTCGTAGCCGCCGGGTTGCTCTGTGGCGAGGTGGTGCGGCTCCTCGAGCACGTACTCGGCCGCTTGCCGGTGCTTCGCCAGCCGGTCCCGCAGTTCCGGGGTGCCGGGCGCCGGCGCGAGTTCCAGGACGCGGATGGGCAGCGGCCCGGGCAGGTCGGTCCGCGCGTCGACGTAGGCCTCGACCAGGTCGGCCACCACGGCGGCCGTGTGCGGGGGCGCCGGTGCGACGAGCGGGCGGACGGCGTGCTCGGGCAGGACGTCGGCGACGGCGAGCCGGCCTGCCAGGATGTCCGGCAGGGCGCGGAGCACGGTGGCGGCCGTGGACAGCCGGGGCAGGTCACCGGCGTGGCGTTCGTCGGCCGCGATCCGTGTCCAGGTCTGCTCGAAGTCCTCCTCCTGACCGGCCGTCAGGCCGGAGTCGGCGACCAACTGCCTGCTCCGGGCCAGCCAGTCGCGGACGGCCGTCGGATCGGCCGCACCGGTCTCGCTCTCGGGAAGTGGCAATGCGGACAGGCGCGCGGCCAGCAGCCGCAGCAGCGGCCGGTCGGCCTCGCCCGAAAGCGATATCGGAATAACAGACATCCTGCCAACACCCCACAAGTCGGCCAATGACGCCCCGCCGTCCATGCCCCGTCCAGGACGGAACAACTCTGAGAATTCGGCGACGCTAAAGGAAGGGCGTGACGAAAGTCCGTCGTCCCCCGTGATGTTGTACGCGCACGACGTCACTCAAGGACATCGCCGGTCTGAACCCCCGTCTTAAGATCCCCCGTTGACCGGTCGTTGAACGACCCGTGTGCCAGCATATACAAATTGCAGCGGGGGATCCATGCCCAATTCGAACGTGTCGCGACGGTCGCCGACCGCGCGTGAATACAGGCGGAAGGCAGGGCCGGCCGGGCCACCGGGGGCCACAGGCCTCCCGGGAGCCACAGCCGTCAAGGACCGGTTCAGACGGCCTCGGGGTCCATCTGCCGCAGCTCGATGAAGTTGTCCTCGGTGTCGCGGCAGTAGGCCACCCAACCCACGCCGGGGATGGTGACCTTGGGCGACACCAACGAGCCGCCGTTGGCGACCACCGCGGCCATGTCGTCGTCGATGGCGCTGGACTCGATGCCGCACATGAAGCCGTTGAGCAGCTGGCTGTCGACCTTCGCGTGCCGCTTCATCAGCGTGCCGGGCAGGCCCGGCTCGTCCTCGGTGCCGGTCTCGATGAGGTAGAACTCTTCGCTGCCGCCCCACTCACCGCCCCACTTCTCGATGTGCCAGCCGAACACCTTCTGGTAGAAGTCGACGGCCCGCAGGACGTCGTCCGCCTGGATGGTGAAATACACGATCCGTGCCATTGCTCTGACTCCCTGAATATCTGCCAGTTGTCGAGAGGTATCTGTTCGCGTCAGTGGATCGCGCGGCTCTTGAAGCTGCGCAGGCCGAGCGTGAAAAAGAGCCCGGCAAAGCCGATCAGGCCGACCAGCACCCACCCAATGGCGAGTGAAGGCGTGTGGGCGCCGCTGCCGCTGAGCGGCACCATCGCGTAGCGCAGTCCCTCCGCCGAGTACGTCAGCGGGTTGAACAGCGTGACGACCCGGAAGACCGGGAGCGAATGCAGCGAGGCCCAGGGGTACTGGAGGCACCCGGTGAAGAGCATCGGCGTGAACACCGCGGCGAAGGCCAGGGCGATGTGTTCCGACGGCACGACGGTGCCGATGACCAGACCCACCGCGGCACCGAGGACGGCGGTGAGCACAATGATGCCGATCATCAGCGGGATCGATCCGGACTGCACCAGGTACTCGTCGCCGAGGATCCAGTAGGCGAGCGGGAAGAGGATCGCCGCACTGATCAGCCCGCGCAGCGTAGCGAAGATGACCTTCTCCAGCACGATCGCGCCGACCGAGGTCGGGGCGAGCAGCCGGTCGTCGATCTCCCGGGTGAAGCCGAGGTCGAGCGAGAGCGGGAGCATGATGCCCTGCACCGCGGCGAGGAACACCGTCAGCGTGACGATGCCCGGCAGCAGCAGGCCGCCGTAACCCGGGACCGCGATACCGATCTTGGGCAGCACCACGCCGAAGACGTAGAGGTACAGCAATGGCTGCATGAACGCCTGGATGAGGAACCCGACGAAGCCGCGCGCCGTGACCAGGATGTCCCGGCGCAGGATGGCCCAGAACGCGGTCATCGCGAGCTTCGTGGTGCCCCCCTGGGGCGGGCGGTTCGTCGTGGTGACGGCGGCGGTCACGGGCGGAGGTTCCTTCCGGTCAGGTGGATGAAGACGTCTTCGAGGCTCGGGGACGACAGCCGCAGGTCGCGGACCTGGGCGTTCTCCTCGCCGACCGCCTGGATGACGGCGGGGAGGAGCGCGGCGGCGTCGTCGGAGAACAGCCGGAACCGGGCGACGCCTGACTCGCCGTCACCGTCCGCCGCGAGCGGCTCGACCTGCTTGGCGCCGAGCGTCCGGAGCCTGCGCAGCAGGTCGGCGGCCGGCCCCTCGGCCGGGGCGGTGCCGTCGGCGCCTTCCGCCGCGTCGGTGGCGACCGGGGCGGCGCCGCCGGGCAGGGCCGCGTGCAGCTCCAGCAGGCCGCCACCAGGGATGATCTTCTTCAGCTCGTCCGGGGTGTCCAGCACCAGGACCTTGCCGTGGTCGACCACCGCCACGCGGTCGCAGAGTTGCTCCGCCTCGTGCATGTCGTGGGTGGTGAGGACGATCGTCACGCCACGGGCGTTGAGCTCGCGGATGCGGTCCCACAGGAAGTGCCGCGACTGCGGGTCGAGGTTGTTGGTGGGCTCGTCGAGGAAGAGCACCTCCGGGTCGTGCATGAGGGCCCGGGCCAGCATCAGGCGCTGGGCCATGCCGCCGGAGTAGCGCGGCACCTTCTCGTTCGCCCGCTCGGCCAGCCCCAGCTCGGTGAGCAGCCGGTCGGCACGCGCCTCGCGCTCGGTCTTCGGCACCCCGTGGTAGGCCGCGTGGTAGGTCAGCACCTCACGGGCTCTCAGGCTGCGGTCCAGGTTGTTGATCTGCGGCATCACCGCGATCCGAGGCTTGACCCGCAGCGAGTCGGCGATGTCGACGCCGGCGATGCGGATCGTCCCCGAGGAGGGCCGCACGGCGGTGGTGAGGACGCCGACGATAGTCGTCTTGCCGGCGCCGTTGGGCCCGAGCAGGCCGAATATCTCGCCCCGCCGGATGGTGAGGGAGACCCCGTCGACAGCGTTCCCCTCCGCCTTGGGATAGGTCTTGACCAGGTCTTCCACTTCCACCGCGAAATCGCCTTGCACTACTGCCTCCACATGCTCTCCTTGAGCCGACGGCGCCGTGAGCGGCGGCTGGGCACGCTGACGTGCCCGGCCCTCGCACCGGATCGGTTGGTCACTTGACGACGGTGAACACGGCCTCGGCGTGCTCACGGATGTAGCCCGAGATTCGGTCGAGCGAGTCGGGCCGGCCCGCGCGGTACCGCGCGTCCAGCGCGCTCATGGTCTCCTTGTCGAGGAGCGCCAGCAGACGGCTCGCCCGCTCCCAGTCCCAGCCCTCCACCGCCTTCCCCTGCTCGCGCTCCTCCTGCTCCAGCAGGGCGCCGGCGCGCGCGAGTTCGGCCTGCCAGTCGCGGACCAGCGCGAGCAGGTCGTCGTCGCCGAGCCGTTCCAGGCTCTGGTTCAGCAGCGTGAAGAAGTCCGCGTCCACCACGCGGTGCGGCATCTCCTCGCAGAAGCCGGTGATCGCGTTGGAGCCGTGGTAGTGGAGCACCCAGTAACCGAACAGGGCCGCCCGGACGTCGTCGAGGCCGCGTACGACCTCCTGACTGCCGCTCACCGGGGCCATCGCGATCTGGCGGATGATCAGTGTCATCGAATGGGCGAGCAGCGCTCCGGTGGGCAGGGTGGCCAGGTCGGACTCGGTGATCGCGGGCAACGGTACGTTACCGACGTCGTGGGGGCCGTTGGGCGTCATGTGATCCTTCAACTCGGGTTTCCGCAGGGATGGATGAGGACGCCGTCGGCCGGCGTCCGCGCCTGGGGCGCTGTCGGGGTCGGTCAGGGCCGGGGCACCGCCTCCGTCAGGCGGTCCGCGATCTGACCGAGCGTGGTGGCTTCGTCGAAGAGGGCCGGGGCCACGGTGATCCCGTGGTCCTGCCCGAGTCGGTCCGCGAGCTGTGTGAACGCGACCCGGTCGAATCCCCACTCACCGAGGTCGGTGTCGCCGTCTATGGCCCCCTGTTCGACGTCGAGTATGGCCGAGACCAGATCACGAAGGACCTGGTTCAGGTGTTCCGGCCTCGGGGCCGCAGTACGGGGCGCGGGTCGGACGGAGGCGGCCAGCCGTCCGAGCAACGGGACGTCTCCGGCGGCCGGTTGGACGGCGACGGTGTCGCCCATCGGCCAGTCGAAGGTGGTCTTCAGCAGCGTCACCTGGTCCAACGGTCCGGCGAGCAGGCGCTCCAGGGCGTCCATCGCCTCCGGTGCGCCGATCGGGCTCTGCCCCATCCTCGCCATGACCGCGCGGGTGCTCTCGTTGTCGCCCAGGCCGACGGCTCCCCAGTAGCCCCAGTCGACCACCTTCACGGGGGCCTTGGCGCGTGCAGCGAGCCACTGCGCGGAGGCGTCCTCGAAGACGCTGCCCGCACTGTACCCGCCGTCCCCGGCCAGCCGTGCGCTGGTGGCGAAGGACGAGAAGTACAGCAGGAAGTCCAGGTCGTCCTCGCCGAAGACCTGCGCGATCCGCACGCTCACCGCGACCTTGGCGGCCAGCGCGGCACGCAGCCGCTCCTCCGTCATCCGCGCCAGGGTCAGGTCCCGGCTCACCCCGGCGGCGTGCACCACACCGTCCAACCGGCCGTGACTGCGCAGGACTTGGGCCCGCACCTCGCGCAGGTCGGCCAGCTCGGAGGCATCGGCCCGCAGGTACTCCGGCCGGTGCCCGAGGCCGCCGAGCCGGTCCAGCTTGGCCTCGATGGCGGCGTCCGGCTCACGCCTGCCCACCCACACCACCTTGGCGCCGTAGGTGCGAAGCAGGTACTCGGTCCACACCTCGCCGATGCCGCCGGCCCCGCCGACGACGAGGTAGACCCCGCCGTCGCGGTACGCCCGCGGGCTCTGGGGCAGCCCGGTGACCGGCAGCAGCACCGGCCGGAACCAGCCGTCGCCGCGGTGGGCGACGCTGCCGCCGTTCGGATCGGCGGGCAGCGCGAGCAGTTGCCGGGCCGGCGGCCGGGAGTCCGCCGCGACGTCCACCAGCTTCACGCACCAGGCGGATTGCTCCTTCGCCAGCACACCGAGGAGACCGTGGATGCCCGCGTGCGCGGGGCTCACCGGATCGCCTGCACCCACCTTGAGGGCGCCCGTCGTGACCGCCGTCCAGGTCAGCGCCCGGCCGCCGTGGCCGGTGGCGAGCAGCGCCTGGACGAGGCGCAGCCCGGTCAGGACGCCGGCCTCCTGGGCGGCGATGACGCCGTCGTCGAGCGGCGTTTCGGCGGGCACCTCGGGCAGGTACCAGTACAGGTGGTCGACGGGACCGTGGGGGCGCAGCAGTGCCGCCAGGTCGTCGACGGTGTCGGCCGACCCGGCCACGAGGGCGGTCAGGTCGCCGTGCAGCGCGCGCAACTCCTCGCGCAGGCGCGGTGATCCGCCGATCACGACGGCCCGGCCGTCGGTCTGCGGCCGGCCATCGGGCGCCGGAATCGGCTCCCAGACGGTCCGCAGCAGGACGGGCCGTCCCTGGTCGGCGGCCGGCGTCCCCTGGCCCTGCGGCGCGGGCGCGGGCGCGGGCGGCGCCTGCGGCGCGGGCGCGGTCAGCGGCTGTGCCTCGGCGACCGGTTCGGCCGGGGTGACCCAGTAGCGGTCCTGGGCGAACGGGTAGGTCGGCAGGCTCAGCCGACGGCGCACACCCTCGTGCGCGGACGCCCAGTCCACCGGGAGGCCCTTGGTCCACAGGTCCAGTAGGAGGTCGTAACGCCGCTGCCGGAGCCACTCGGCGACGCGCTCGCGGTGCCCCTCCTCGGCGGTGAACCGGGCGATCTCCGCTCGGTGCGGCCGGGTCCGGGCGCTGTGGACGCGGGTACCGTCCGCGGTGCCGTCGAGCCGGCCGCGCAGCAGGCCGGTCAGCTCGGCGAGGTCGCGGACCTCGAACGCGAGCCGGTACTCCATCTCGTCGCGGCCGGTCTGCAGGGTGTGGGCGAGGTCGGCCAGGTCCACGCCGGCGGTGTGGTCGAGGTACGCCAGCAGGTCGCGGGCCCGGGCGGTGAGCTGCTCCGCGGTCTTCGCCGACAGGACGACCGCCTGCGGCGCCCCGGCCGGGGCGGCGGCACCGGCGTCCGGTCCGCTCGGGACGTACTCCTCGATCACCACGTGGGCGTTGACGCCGCCGATGCCGAACGAGCTGACCCCGGCCAGGCGCGGCAGCGGGCGGCCCCGCTCGTCCCGCGGCGCCGGCCACTCCTCGTTCTCGCGGATCAGGCGGAACGGGCTGCCGTCGAGCCGGACGTACGGGTTGACCTCCTCGGCGTGCAGGCCGCGGACGAGCGTGCGGTGCCGCAGCTGCAGCAGGACCTTGATGACCCCGGCGACGCCGGCCGCGAACTCCAGGTGGCCGATGTTGCTCTTCACCGAGGCCAGCCCGATGTGCGGCCGCTCGGCGGGCGGCGCGCCGACCCCCTCGTAGAGCCTGCCGAAGGCCGTCTTGAGCGCGTTGGTCTCGATCGGGTCGCCGAGCGCGGTGCCGGTGCCGTGCGCCTCGATGTACCCGACCGACCGGGGGTCGACCCCGGCCCGGCGGTAGGCGGTGACCAGCAGCTCGGTCTGGGCGTTGGGGTTGGGCGCGGTGAGTGCCTGGGCGCGGCCGCCGTGGTTCTCGGCGGTGGCCCGGACCACTCCGTGGATGTGGTCGCCGTCCCGCTCGGCGTCGCGCAGCCGCTTGAGCAGCAGCATGCCGACGCCCTCGCCGCGCACGTACCCGTTGGCGGAGGCGGCGAAGGTCTTGCAGCGGCCGTCCGGGCTGAGCATGCCCTCCTTGGCGAAGCCGACGTGCATGCCGGGATCGGTGAGGGTGTTGATGCCGCCGGCGACCGCCATCGAGCAGTGGCCGAGGGAGAGCGCGGTGACGGCGCGGTGCAGCGCGACCAGCGCGCTGGAGCAGGTGGTCTCCACCGGTTCGCTCGGCCCGTGGACGTCCAGGAAGTAGCTCATCCGGTTGGGCCCCATCGAGGCGGCGAGGCCCGCCGAGGAGTAGCCCTCGGACGCCCGGCCGGCCTGCGCGATCAGCTGCCCGTAGGTGCTGACCGTGCCGACGAAGAGGCCGAGGTCCGAGCCGGCCAGCGCGCGGGCCGAGTAGCCGGCCTCCTCCAGCACCTGCCAGACGTGCGTCATCAGCAGGCGCTGCTGCGGGTCCATCAGCTCCGCCTCGCGCGGGGAGATGCCGAAGAACAGCGGGTCGAAGGCCGCGATGCCGTCGATGGTGCCCGCCCAGCGCGCCCCGGCGGCGGTCGGGTCGGCGTCGAGCTGCGCCCGCCAGTCCCAGCGCTCCAGCGGGATCTCCGTGATGCAGTCACGGCCGTTGACCAGGTTGTCCCAGAACTCGTCGGTGTCGCGGGCCATCGGGAACTCGCAGCTCATCCCGATGATCGCCACCGGCTCCGACCCGCCCGGCGCGGCGGTGCCGTGGGCCGGGGCCGGCTCGGGGCGGTGGACCCGCTGCTTCGGGAGCACGGCGGCCGGCCGGGCCGAAGCCGGCTCAGCAGCCGGAAGCGGAGCCGGAGCCGCCGGAGCGGCGTCGGCCGGGGCCGGGTAGGCGGCCGCCAGGGCCGGGACGTGGTTCTCGACCAGATGGTCCGTCAGCCGGTCGAGGGTCGGGTACTCGAAGAAGACCGGCGGGGTCAGGTCGAGCCCGAGCGTCGCGTTCACGCGGGCGGCGAAGGTGGTGAAGATGATCGAGTCGAAGCCGTAGTCGTTGAGCGGGACGTCGCTCTCGATCTCCTCCAGGTCGACCTTGAGCAGCTCGGACACCATGCGGGCGAGGTCGGCGAGCGTACGCGCCCGCAGGTCGGCCGCGCTCCGGTCGGGGGCCGCGGGGGTGGCGGCCGCATCGGTCGCTTCGGCCGCCGCCGTCGGGGCCGAGGTCCGCGCCGGCTCCGTGACCCGCACCGCGTCCTTGGCCACCACCAGCACCTGCGGCTCACCCGAGGCCAGGGCCCGGTAGAGCGCGGTCATGCCGTCCTCGGTGGGCAGCGGCCGCAGCCCCATCCGCCGGTTGAGCGCCTCCAGCGTCTGGTCATCGAGCCGCATGCCGCCGTCGGCCCACAGCGGCCAGTCCACGGACACCGTGCGGCCCTGCCGCAGCCCCTCGGCGGCCAGCCGCGCCCGGTGGGCGGCGAACCGGTCGAGGAACCCGTTGGCCGCCGCGTAGTCCGCCTGGCCGATGTTGCCGGCGACGGCGGCGAGCGAGGAGAACAGCACGAAGTGGTCGAGCGGCAGGCCGCTCGTCGCCTCGTCCAGATTGACCGCGCCGGACACCTTGGCGCCGAACACCTCGGCGAGTTGCTCGGCGGTCTTGGCCCGGACCAGGGCGTCCCGGTGGACGCCGGCGGCGTGGATCACCCCGTCGAGCCGGCCGTGCGCGGCGAGCACCTCGTCCACCAGACGGTGTACGGCCGCCGCGTCGCCGACGTCGGCGGAGCGGTACTCCACGGTCACGCCGGCCTCGCCCAGCGAGCGCAGGACGTCGTCAGCCGTCGCGGGGGCGGACCGTCCGACCAGGACGATCCGGGCGCCCGGCGCCCGGGCGCCGATCTCCGCGGCGAGCAGCGCGCCGAGCCCGCCCGCTCCCCCGGTGATCAGGTAAACGCCGTCCGTCCACGGGGCGGGGGCCGGGCCCTCGGCGGGCACCGGCCGCCAGTCCATGGCCTCCCGGCGGCCGGCCCGGTAGCGCAGCTCCTCGTCGCAGGTGCGGGCGTCCGCGGCGAGCCGGCCCGTCAGGTCGTCGGTGTCCGGGTCGGCCTCGATCACCTGGACACGGATGGCGGGGTGCTCAAGCCGGACCGTGCGCAGCAGTCCGCCGAGCCCGCCGAGCAGGCCCGGCTCTCCGCTCGGCACCACCAACTGGAGCAGGCTCCGCCCCGAGGGCCGCTCGTCGAGCAGCTGCCGCACGTGCTTCAGCATCCGCTCACCGGCGGCGCGGAACCGCTCGTCCAGCGTCCCCTCGTCGCCGGCGAGGGCCACCACCCGGCCGCCGAGCCCGGCGGTGGCCGGGTGGTCCAGAGCGCTGAACACCAGCGTGGTCTCCGGCTCGGCCGCGCCCGGCGCGGCCGCCGCGGCCGTCCAGGCCGGGGCGAGCACCCGCACGTCCACCGCGGCCGCGGCCGCGGGCTGCGCGGCGGCGCGCAGGCTCAGCCCGCGCAGCCGGACCCGGAGCGTGCCCTCGGGGTCGCACACGTCGATGTCGAAGGTGCGGAACCGGGTCCCGCCGTCGCGGCGGCGCACGGCCGCCCAGGCCTGCTCGGCCAGCGGGCCGAGGATCTCGACCTCCTCCACGGAGAACGGCAGGGCGGCGCCGCCCCGGCCGCCGTCGTCGGCGATGCCGATGCAGGCCTGCAGGGCGGCATCGAGCAGGCCGGGGTGGGCCGTGTACGGCGCGGCGGTGCCGCCCGCGGGCAAGTCGAGCCGGGCGAGTGCGACGCCGTCGCCGACCCACAGGGTGGACAGGCCGCGCATGGCCGGGCCGTAGACGATGCCGAGCGCGTCGTACGCCGCGTAGCACTCCCCACCGGGCAGGCCGGCCGGGTCGCAGGCGGCGCGCAGGGCGTCGAGGTCGAGCCGGGGGGCGCCCTCGCCGCCGTGCTCGCGCACCCGGGCGACGCCCTGGCCGTAGACGATGTCCGGATCGGCGGGGTCGCACAGGGTGACGTCGAGACGCTGGTCCTCACGGGGGGTCAGCCCGATCCGCACCCGGACCGGTCCGGCGCCCGCCCGTACCGGCCTCAGCCACACCAACTGGCTCAGGTGGACGGCGTGTTCGTCGTAGGAGACCCGGCCCACGACCGACTCCAGCACGGCGGCCTGGGCCAGCTCCACGGTGGCCACCGCCGGCAGGGTCGGCTCGCTCTGGACCCGATGGCCGGCGAGGAAGAACTCGTCGCCGGTGAACTCCGCCTCGAACCGCTGCGCCCAGAGCGTGGACGCGTTGCGCCCGCGCAGCAGGAGGCCGTCGGCGCGGGTGGCGTCCGGCTCCGGGGCGGACGGCGTGAACCAGCAGCGCACCCGGTCGAAGGGGTAGGTCGGGGCATCGGTCCGGCGCGCCGGTGTCGCGCGGTGCAGCAGCCGCCAGTCGACGCCCGCGCCCGCGACCCAGACCTGCGCCAGCCGGTCGAGCTTGCCCTTGCGGCCCCAGGTCGCGATCAGCTCGCGGGCGTCCTCGTCCGCGTTCAGGATGCCGAGCTCGCCCGCCCCGGCCTTGATGTCGGCGGTGTGGACGCCGGAGGCGGCCGTCCCCGCCAGGAAGTCCTCCAGCCGCTCGGCCAGCCGCTCCGTCGAGTCGGCGACGACCGCGAGCCTGCTGGCCATCGCGCCGCGGCCGACCTGCAGCGTGTACGCCAGGTCGCCGAGGTCGGTCTCCGGCCGTTCCCGTACCCAGGTGAGCAGTTCGCGCGCGTAGGCGGTCAGCCGCTCGCGGTTGCGCGCCGACAGCACGACCAGCGCGGGCTGCCCGGTGGCCGGCCGCTCACCGGCGGGCCGTCCGGAGCGGGGCAGGTACTCCTCGATGACCAGGTGTGCGTTGGTGCCGCTGATGCCGAAGGAGCTGACGGCCGCCCGGCGCGGCCGCCCCTCGGCGGCCCGCCACGGCTCGTTGCCGGTCACGACGCGGAACGGCGAGCGCGCGAGGTCGAAGTGTTCGTTGGGCCGTTCGAAGTGCAGGGACGGTACCAGCTCGCCGTGCCGCATCCCCAGCAGGACTTTGGTCAGGCTCGCCACGCCGGCCGCGGCCGAGGTGTGTCCGATGTTGGTCTTGACCGAGCCGATCGCGCAGAACCCGCGGTCGTCGGTCCACTCGCGGAAGGCGGTGGTCAGCGCCTCCAGTTCGATGGGGTCGCCGAGCTTGGTGCCGGTGCCGTGCGCCTCCACGTAGTCGATCGTGCGGGGGTCGATGCCGGCCCGGCGGTAGACCGCGCGCTCCAGATCGATCTGGCTGCGCACGCTGGGCGCGGTGATGCCGTTGGTCGTGCCGTCCTGGTTGACGCCGGAGGCGACGATCAGCCCGTGGACGCGGTCGCCGTCCCGCTCGGCGTCGGAGAGCCGCTTGAGCACCAACGCGCCGACGCCCTCGCCGGGCACGAAGCCGTCGGCGCCGTCGTCGAACGCCCGGCTGCGACCGGACCGGGAGAGCATCCCGGCCGAGCACATCCCGGCGTAGGTCTCCTCGACGAGGTACAGGCTGGCCCCGCCGACCAGTGCCATGTCGATCTCGCCGGCGGCCAGCGCCTGGCCGGCCAGATGGGCGGCGACCAAGGACGAGGAGCACGCGGTGTCGACCGGGACGGCCGGCCCCTTCAGGTTCAGCAGATAGGCCAGCCGGGCCGCCGCGACAGCCGCGCTGTTGCCCAGGATGCCCACGGTCGGCACCCGGTGACGCTGCAGCAGCAGGCTGTACTCGTTGCCCATGAGGCCGAGGTAGACGCCGCACCGGGTGCCGCTGAGCGCTTCGGGGCTGTAGCCGGCGTCCTCGAAGGCCCGGTAGCCCTCCTGGAGGAAGAGGCGCTGCTGCGGGTCCATGCCCTCGGCCTCGGCCGGGGAGACACCGAAGAAGAGCGGGTCGAAGGACTCGATGTCGTCGAGCGCGCCGAGCGCCTTGGTGTAGGTGCCGCCGGAGCCGGCAGCCGGGTCGTAGTTCCGGTCGGCGTCCCAGCGCGAGGCCGGTATGTCGCGGACGCTGTCCCGGCCCTCGCGCAGGTTGGCCCAGTACGCGTCCAGGTTCGCCGCGCCCGGGTAGCGCCCGGCCATGCCGACGACGGCGATCGGCTCCGGACGGCCGCCGCGCTGGGCCGGCCGGTCCACGGCGCCGTCCGCCGGGGCGGTGGGCTCGCTCACCGGGGCGACGGCTCGAGCGGCGCCGGCAACGGCACTGTCTGGCGAGGACAGCGCGCTGCGCGCCGCCTCGACGCTCAGCTCGCCCGAGCGCAGGGCGGCCAGGATGTCCCGATTGGTCGTCATATGCTGTCCCGCCGTTCCGGCATGGTCGTCTCCTCGTCGGCTCGGCCCGGTCCGGTCAGCCGGCTCAGCAACCGTTCAGCGGTGTCGATGTCCAAGGTTCCTTCCTCGACCCGCCGCAGGACCTCGTCCAGGGACCGGCACTCCTCCGCCGCCGGGGGCGCGGGCGGCACCAGTTCCTCTTCGAGGTAGTCGGCCAGCAGGCGGACGGTCGGGTAGTCGTACACGCGGGCGGCGGTGAACTCCACGCCGAGGCGCTCCTCGATGAGCTTGGCCCACTGCACCGCGAAGATCGAGTCCAGGCCCAGCTCGGCGAACGGCCGATCCGGGTCGATGGAGCCCGAGGGCATCTCCAGCACCTCCGCCAGGCTCCCCGCCAGTTCCTCGACCAGCGCGCCCGCCGCGCGCCCGGGCGCCGGCGCGGGAGGGACGGCCGCGGCGGCGGGCACTGCCACGAGGGCCGGGTCCGGCCGGGCCGGGGCGGCGGTCGCGCCGTCGGCCGTGGCCACCACGGTGTGCTGGTCCACGTCGGCCGTCACGCCGAACGGGAAGTGGACGGTGGCGAAGCCGGTGGCGGTCAGCGCGTCGCGCCAGCCCTCCGGGGTGAGGACCGGGCTGCCCTGCACCCGCAGCTCCGGGTCCTCGGTCACCCACCAGCCCTGAAGGAGCCCGAAGGTGAGGTGGAGCCACAGGCGGTTGCGGGTCAGCTCGTTGAGCAGCAGCACGCCGCCCGGCCGCAGCAGTTGGCGGACGTGCCCGAGCGTGCCGGCGATCCGCCGGGTGGCGTGCAGCACGTTGGTGGCCACCACCACGTCGTACGTCCCGGTCTCGACGCCCTGCTCGCCCGGCGCCCGCTCGATATCGAGCACCTGGCACTCCAGGGACGGCGCCACCGGGCCGAACTTCTGCCGGGCGTGCCGCAGGAAGCCGGCCGAGATGTCCGTGTAGCGGTACTCGGCCACGGCGTTCCGGTACGGGCGCAGCCGGTCGAACAGCACCGCGCTGGTGCCGCCGGTCCCCGCGCCGACCTCCAGGACGCGCAGCCGCGCCCCCGCGTCGGCCGCGAGCCGCTGCTCGACGTGGCCGGTCAGGGCGTCGGCGAGTGCGCTGTTGGCCTCCTCGTTGCCCTGGTAGAGGGCCTGCAGCAGGTCCATCGAGGAGTCCGGGAAGAGGATCTCGTGGGCCAGGCGCCGGCCGGCGAGCAGGTCCGGCAGCCCACGCAGGGCGGCCTCGACCAGCTCGACCTGCGCGGCGACCGCGGGCCGGTCGCCCCAGACGTCCTTCGCCGCGTTCCACGCGGACCAGCCGGACGGTCGGCCGTCCTGCCCGGCGGGGACGGCGTACCGGCCGTCGTCGCGGGTCAGCCGGCCCCGCTCGGCGAGGATCCGCAGGCTCTCCGCGAGCCAGAGGCGCAGGTGTCGCGGCAGGCGCGCGGCCTGGTCCGGCCCCTCCAGGCCGACGTGCGGTCCGGCGAACCAGCCCGTGGCGCGCAGCTGTTCCCACAGCAGGTCCGCGGCCAGCGCGTCCAGGTCCGGCGTGGCCTGCTCCGCCGGAACCGGAGCGGGTAGTTGACGTACCGTCAGGCGTTGCAGCCGGACACAGATCCGGCCCTGCTCGTCGCAGACGTCGACGTCGACCGAGGCGGCCGTACCCGGGTGGGGCCGGACGTGCGCCCAGGCGTCGGCCGGAACCGGCCGCAGCAGCTCGGCCCGGTCGACGGCGAACGGCAGCCCGGCGCCGCCCGGTTCGCCACCTGGCGCGCCGAGAGAGGCGATCGCCTGGAGCGCCGCGTCGACCATGGCCGGGTGGGCGAAGAACTCCCCCCGGCCTGCCCGCAGACGCGCGGGCAGCCGCAGCCGCGCCAGCACCTCGCCCACCCCGGTCCACACCTGGTCCAAGGCCTGCATGCCGGGGCCGTACACGATGTCCGCGGCGGCGAAGGCCTCCCGGCAGACCGCACCGGCGACCGGCCCTCGCGCGCACCGCGCGCGGACCGCCACCAGGTCGAGCACCGGCTCGGGCCCGGTGTCCAGCCGTGCCCGGCCGGTGCAGTAGACGACCCGGGTGGCATCGGCGGAGCGCACCTCGAAGGAGACGGTGTCCCGGTCCGCGCCCGGGGTGAGGGCCACCCGTACCGGCTCCGGGCGCTCGGCCGCGACGAGCGGCCGGACCCAGACCACGTCGAGCAGGCCGACCCCGGCCCCGGGCGTTCCGGCGGCGTGCGCGACGGCGGCGCGGACCAGTTCGAGGTGAGCGGCGGCGGGGAGCACCCGCACCCCGCGCACCTGGTGGTCGGCGAGGAAGAACTCCGCGCCGGTCCACGCCGACTCGTAGAGCGGCCCCCACAACGTCGAGACACTGCGGCCGAGCAACGGGTGCGGGCGGCTGTCCGCGTCGGCGGCGATCCAGTACCGGTCGCGGGCGAACGGGTACGTCGGCAGGCTCATCCGGCGGGGCGCCGGACCGTCCCGGAGCGAGGTCCAGTCGATCCGCACGCCCCGCACCCATGCCTCCAGGACGCGTTCCGGGGACCAGCCCCGCTGTTCGGCGGCCGGGACGTCGTCCGGCCGCTCGCGGTAGGGGTCGATACGTCCGCGCAGCCATCCGCCGGTCCGGCCGTCCACGAAGGAGGCCAGCTGCTCGCGCAGCTCGTCGACCCCGGTCGCGCGAAACGCGAGGCGCTCCGCCATCGCCTCCCGCCCGGTCTGCAGGGTGTGGGCGAGGTCCCAGAACCGGTCCGGCGGGCAGTGGCCCGCGGTGACGAAGGCGAGCAGCCGCCGGGCGCGTTCGCGCAGCCCTGCCTCGTCCCGCGCGGACAGCACGATGAACTGGGGGCCGGACGGGCCGGCGGCCTGGGCCGGCTCGGGCGCCTCCTCGACGACCAGATGCGCGTTCGCCCCGCCCGCGCCGAAGGAGGAGACGCCGGCGCGCAGCGGATGGCCGACCGGCCTGCCGTCGACTTCGACCACCGGCCGCTCCCAGGGAGCCGCCGTCCGCTGCACCGTGAACGGCGTCGCGGAGAAGTCGATGTGCGGGTTCGCGGGCTCGGCGTTGAGGGACGGCACGAGCGTGCGGTGCCGCAGCTGCAGCAGCACCTTGGTCAGCCCGGCGATCCCGGACGCGCTCTCGGTGTGGCCGATGTTCGACTTCACCGAGCCGATCGCGCAGAAGCCGGTGTCCGCGGTGTCCTGCCGAAATGCCCGGGCGAGCCCGGTGATCTCGATCGGGTCGCCGAGCGCGGTGCCCGTCCCGTGCGCCTCGACGTATGAGACCGAGCGCGCCGGCACACCGGCCCGGCGCAGCGCGTCGGCGACGGCCGCGCCCTGGCCGACCGGGCCGGGCACGGTGTAACCGCCGGTGCGGCCGTTGGCGTTGACGGAGGTTCCCTTGATCACGCCGTGGATGTGGTCGCCGTCGGCGAGGGCGGCGGCCAGCGGCTTGAGCACGACGACGCCCACGCCCTCGCCGTCGACGAAGCCGTCCGCGCCCGCCCCGAACGGACCGCTGCGCTCGCCCGGGGAGAGCATGGTCATCTCGCTGAGGCGGACATAGTGGTCGGGGTGGACGATCAGGTTGACGCCGCCGGCGACGGCGCAGTCGCTGGTGCCGGAGCGCAGGCTCTCCACCGCGAGGTGGATCGCGGTCAACGAGGAGGAGCAGGCGCTGTCCACGGCCAGGCTGGGACCGCGCAGGTCGAACAGGAACGAGACCCGGTTGGCGATCGACCAGAACCGCACGCCGCTCGGGTAGTTTCCGTTCATCGCACCCACGAACACGCCTACCCGGCGGTCCGGGCTCAGGGTGGCCGTGGTGTGGCCCGCGTCCTCGATCGCGGCGTGCACCGCCTCCAGGAACACGCGCTCCTGCGGGTCGATGTGCCGGGCCTCGGCCGGCGAGATGCCGAAGAAGCCCGCGTCGAAGGCGTCCGCGTCGGCGAGGAAGCCGCCCCAGCGGCTGTACATCCGCCCACGCGTGCCCCGGGCCGGGTCGTAGTACTTACGCCAGTCCCAGCGCTCGGCCGGTATCTCCTCGATGTGGGCGCGGCCGGCCAGCAGGTTGTCCCAGAACGCGTCGACGTCGGCGGCGCCGGGGTAGCGGCCGGAGAGGCCGATCACCGCGATGTCCGTGATGTCTGCGGTGTCTGCGTTGTCGACGGTGCCGCCACCGGGGCTCGGCGCGGACCGCTGCGCCAACGCCGGGGACGGGGACGGGGTCGGAGCCGGGGCCGGCGGTTGGGCCGCCGCGGGGGCCGGCGCGGCCGCGTCCGGCGCGACCTCGGGAGCCGGAGCGGGCTCGCCCGGCACGCGCTCGCCCACCAGCCGGGCCAGCCCCTCCGGGCGGGTCCGCAGCAGGTGGTCGACGACCTCGTCGACGCTGGTGTGCTCGAAGAAGAAGGTGCTGCCGATGTCCTCGACGACGGTGCGCAGTCGCTCGGCGAGTTCCACGGACATCACGGAGTCCAGGCCGTAGTCGCGCAGCGATCGGGCGGGGTCGATCCGTTCCGGCGCGAGCTTGACCGTGGCGCCGGCCAGCCGCTTGAGGTGGGCGACGGCGGCGGACCGCAGCGTGCTCCCGGATCCGGCGGCCGGGGCCTGGGCCGTCGGGTCCGGTGCGGCGGCCGGGGCGGTGGCGGTCTTCATGAACCCGATGTGGTCCTCCGGCCCTGCCAGTAGGCGCTCCACCACGTCCATCGCCTCCGGCGGCTCGATCGAGCCCTGCCCGAGGCTCGCCATGCGCGCGCGGTGGGCGTCGTCGGCGACCACGCCCACGCTGCCCCAGTAGCCCCACTCGACGACCTTGACCGGCCAGTCGTGCTGCTGGCGGAGCCGGGCGGCGTAGGCGTCCTCGAAGGTGCTGCCGGCGGCGTAGTTGCCCTGGCCCGGCGGGCGGGCGTGGGCGACCAGCGAGGAGAAGAACAGCAGGAAGTCGAGGTGCTCGGCGGCGAACGCGGTCGACACGGCCTCGGTGACCGCGATCTTGGCGAGCAGCACGGCCCGCAGGTCGCCCTCGGTCATCGAGAACAGCAGCCGGTCGCGCAGCACGATGGCCGACACCACGACGCCGTCCACCCGGCCGAACCGGGCGACGACGTCGCGGCGGACCCGGTCCATCGCGGCGGCGTCGGCGCCGTCCGCGGAGATGTACAGGGGCCGGGGGCCGAGACCGCCGAGCCTGTCCAGGCGCTCCTCGATGGCCGCGTCCAGCGGCCGTCGGCCGATCCACACGATCTGCGCGGCGTACCGGCTCACCAGGTGCTCGGTCCAGGCCTCGCCGATGCCGCCGGCGCCGCCGACGACCACGTAGACGCCGCCGCGCCGGTAGGGCGGCCGGGCCGGCGCGGGCAGCGTGAGCGGGCGGAGCTCCTGCCGGTACCAGCGGCCGCCACGGAACGCCAGGGTGGCGCCGTGCGGGTCCGCGGGCAGGGTCCGCAGCGCGTCCACCGGCCACGGCTCCTCCAGAGCGAGGTCGACCAGCCGCACCCGCCACCTCGGGTGCTCCTTGGCGAGCGAGCCGGTCAGTCCGTGCACGCCCGCCGCGGCGGGGTGCACGGTGTCGGACGGGGCGGCCTTCTGGGTCTGCCGGGTGATCACGGTCCAGCCGAGCGGGGTGTCCCCGTAGCCCTCCCGCAGGAACGCCTTCACCAGCCGGAAGCAGTGCACGACGGTCTCGGTGCCGTCGGCGGCGTCCACGGGGGCGATCCAGTAGACGTGGTCGACGCCCGGCTCGGCCCGTACGTCGGCCAGGTCCTGGACACGCACGTCGGCCCGCGGGTGCGCGGCGCGCAGCAGCCGCCGCTGCTCCTCCGTCCCACCGACGATCAGTACGGTCGCGGGCTCCGGCCCTTCGGCCGCGGCGGGGGTGTGTTCCGCCCAGACGGGGCGCAGCAGGCGCTGGTCGGCCGGGGCCGTCCGGGCGGGTTCCGGAACACCCACCGCGAGGCCGCGCAGCCGGACGCAGACCCGGCCGTCGTCGTCGCAGACGTCGATGTCCAGGGTGCCGGGGCGGGCGACGCCGGTACGGATGTGGGCGTGGGCCGAGGCCGGCGTCGGGGCGAGGATCTCCACCTCGGCGACCGCGAAGGGCACGGTTGCGCGGTCGGCGCCGCCGTCGGCGAGACCGATGGCGGCGTGCAGGGCGCCGTCCAGGATCGCCGGGTGCAGACCGCCGGACGCCCGGGTGGAGGCGGGGGCCCGCAGGCGGGCGAGCACCTGCCCGTCACCGACGGCCAGCTCCTCGACCGCGCGCATCGACGGGCCGTACACGATGCCGGCCGCGGCATGGAGCGCGTAGCAGCGGTCGGCCGGGATGCGGCGGTCGCAGGCGGCGCGCAGGGCGGCGAGGTCGAGGACCGGGCGGTCGGCGGGCGCGGTGGTGACGTGGGCGGTGCCCAGCGAGACCAGCGATCCGCCGACGGTGACCCGCAGGCCGATCGCCTCGCCGGTGCGCGGGGTGAGCGCGACGGCGAGCTCCACGGGCGCGGGGCCGGCTGTGACCGGTCGCGGCCAGGCCACGTCGGTCAGCCGGAGCGCCCGCTCCCCCGGGCCCGCGGCCTGCTCCACCGCGGCGCGAACGAGTTCGAGCTGGACGGCGGCGGGCAGCACACGGTCGCCGCCGACCAGGTGGTCGGCGAGGAAGTACTCCGCACCGGTGAACGTGGTGACGAACCGCAGACCTTGCACCCCAGACTCGTTCCGCAGCCTGAGCGGGCCGTCCGGGGTCCTGGCCGGTGCCGAGGCCGGTGCCGAGGCCGGTGCCGGCCCCGGGACCGCGCCCACCGCCGAAGCCGTACCCGGTCCCGAGACCGTGGTCTGCGCCGAGACCGCACCCGGTACCGAAGCCGCGGCCAGTGCCGGGACCACGCCCGCCACCGAAGCCGCGGCCGGTACCGAAGCCGTGCCCGACGCCACGGGCTTGCCCGGCGCCGTGGCCACGCCCGCTCCCCCGGCCGTGCCCGCCGTCACAGGCGGGCCCGGTGCGTCCACCGGGCCGGGCGCCCAGTGGCGCTCCCGGGCGAAGGGGTAGGTCGGCAGGGCCACCCGCCGCCGCGGCGTCCCGGTGTACAGGGCGGCCCAGTCGACGGGCTCCCCGGCGAGCCAGCGGTCGAGCGGCCCGGCGCCGGTGCCGGCGGCGGGGCTCTCCTCGCCGCTGAGATGTCCGGTCAACCGTTCGCGCACCTCGTCCAGGGTGTGCGCGACGAAGCCGAGCCGCTCCTCCAAGGCCTCCCGGCCGGTCTGCAGGGTGTACGCGATGTCGGCGAGGTCGGCGTCGGTGTATCCGTTGAGCGCGGTGAGCAGTCGCCGGGCCTGGTCGGCGAGACGGTCGCGGTCCCGGGCGGAGAGCACGACCAGGGCGGGCTCCGGGCCCGGCGGAGCGCCGCGCGGCGGAGCCGGGTGGTCCTCGACGATCACGTGCGCGTTGGCCCCGCCCGCACCGAAGGAGGAGATCCCGGCCCGGCGCGGCCGCTCGCCGGCCGGCCACGGGGCGAGTTCGCGCTGCACCTGGAACGGGGTGGCGTCGAAGTCGATGTGCGGGTTCAGCTCGGCCGAGTGGAGCGACGGCACCAGTTCGCCGTGCCGGAACTGCAGCAGGACCTTGGTGAGCGCGGCGATGCCCGAGGCGCTCTCGGCGTGCCCGATGCTGGACTTCACCGAGCCGAGCGCAACCCGGCCCGCACCGGCCGCCCGGTCGCCGAACGCCCGGGTGAGGCCCGCCAGTTCGATCGGGTCGCCGAGTTCCGTACCGGTGCCGTGGGCCTCGACGTAGCCGATGCTCGAAGGGTCGGCGCCGGCCTGGCGCAGCGCGCGAGTGATGACGTCGGCCTGCGCCTGCGGGTTGGGCACGGTGTAGCCCGTGGCCCGGCCGCCGTGGTTGACGGCGGTGCCCTTGATGACGCCGAGGATCCGGTCGCCGGCGGCCAGGGCCTGCTCCAGCGGCCTGATCAGGACGGCTCCCACGCCCTCGGCGGGCACGTAGCCGTCGCCGCCCGCGCCGAAGCTGGCACAGCGTCCGGTGCTGGACGCGAACCGGCCCTGGGCCAGCATCAGGTACTTGTTCGGGTGGATCGTCACGTTGACGCCACCGACCAGCGCGGCGTCGCACTCGCCGGAGCGGATCGCGCGGCAGGCCAGGTGGAGCGCGGTCAGCGAGGACGAGCACATGGTGTCCAGCGCGACGCTGGGCCCGCGCAGGTCGAGCGTGTACGAGACCCGGTTGGCGACCGACGAGGCGTTGCCGCCCACCGCGTGGCGCCCGCCGCGCAGCTGGTCCTGTGCGGCGTGCAGCTGGTACTCCTCGTACATCACCCCGACGAACACGCCCACCGTGCGCGGCAGGGTGGCCCGGGTGTAGCCGGCGTCCTCGACGGTCTCGTAGGCGCACTGCAGGAAGAGCCGTTCCTGCGGGTCGAGCAGTTCGGCCTCGCGGGGCGAGATGGCGAAGAACAGCGGGTCGAACTCGTCGACCCCATCGATGAATCCGCCCCACTTGCTGTAGGTGCGGCCCGGTTCGCCTTTGCGCGGGTCGTAGTAGGCGCCGTGGTCCCAGCGGTCCGCGGGGACCTCGGTGACGCAGTCCCGGCCGGCGCGCAGGTTCTGCCAGAACTCCTCGGGATCGCGCGCACCGGGGTAGCGGCCGGCCACGCCGATGATCGCGATGTCTAGCGGGCCGTCGCCCGGGGCGTCCGGGGCCGCCGCCGAAGCCGCGGGCGCCGGCTCGGGCGCGGGCGCGAGGCGGTGTCCGGTCAGGCTGATGCGGCCGTCGGCCGACACCCGCCGGGCCGGTGCCGACGGCCGGGGCGGGGTGTCCGCCACCGGTCGGGGGGCGTCCGCGGACACCCCGTCGATCACGGCGGTGAGCCGGTCGCGGGCGGTGCCGAGCAGTCGCTCGGCCAGCTCGCCGACCGTCGGGTACTCGAACAGCAGGGTCCGCGGCAGCGGTCCGAAGTCCCGCTCCAGCAGCAGCGTCACCTCGACGGCCTTGACGGAGTCGGTGCCGTACTCGCTGAGCGGTACGGCGGCGTCGATGCGTTCCGGAGCCAGTTTGAGCACGGTGGCGAGCCGGCCCGCGACATACTGCCGGACCTTCTCCCTCAGGTCGTCGTCAGGCGCTGCCATCGTTCATCTCCTTGGCTCCGCCGGCCTGGCCGACGAGGTGGGGATACGTGTCGCAGAGGTGGTGGGCGAGGCGCCCGAGCGTGGTGTGCTCCAGCAGCTCGGCGGTGCCGACGTCCAGCCCGAAGGCCAGGTTGATCCGCCGGGCCAGCTCGGCGAGGGTGACCGGCTCGAAGCCGTAGTCGTTCAGCTCCGTCTCGGGATCGAGGTCCGCCGCGTCGACGAGCAGGATGCGCGACACCAGGGCGCCGAGTTCGGCCTGGATCCGGGCGACCTCCGCCGGGTCGACCGGAGCGGTGACGAACTGGTCGCGCAGTCGGGCGAGTTGGCCGGTGAGAGCCACCAGGTGGCTGCGGCCCGAGGCCAGCGCGCGGTAGAGGGCGCGCATGCCGTCGGCGGTGGTCAGCGGGGTCAGGCCGATGTCACGCAGGGCCGCCACGGTCGCGTCGTCGACGGTCATGCCGCCCTCGGCCCACAGCGGCCAGCCGACCGAGACGGTGGTGCCGTGCCGCTCACCGCGGGCGACCAGTGCGGCCCGGTGCTCCGCGAACCGGTCGAGGAAGCCGTTGGCGGCGGCGTAGTCGGCCTGGCCCACGTTGCCGAAGGAGCCGGTGGCCGAGGAGAACAGCGCGAAGAGGTCCAGCGGGAGGTCCCGGGTCGCCTCGTCGAGGTTGCGGGCCCCGGCGCTCTTCGGCGCCAGGACGGCGGCCAGGTCCTCCGGCGTCTTGTGCGCCAGCAGGCCGTCCCGGAGCACCCCGGCGGCGTGCAGGACGCCGTCCAGCCGGCCGTGCTCGGCGAGCACGTCGGCGACCAGCCGGCGTACGGCCGCGGAGTCGGCGACGTCGGCCTGCCGGTACCTCACCCGTGGGTCGCCGGCTTCGCCGGGCAGGTCGTACGCGGGTGAGCGACCGACCAGGACGACGGTCGCGCCGGGCGCCTGCCGGACGATCTCGGCGGCCAGCAGCCGCCCGATGCCGCCACGGCCCCCGGTGACCAGATAGACGCCGCCGTCGCGCCACGGCGCCGCCGCGTCCCGATCGGGCAGCTCCGCCCAGCCGGCCACCCGGCCGTCGCGTATCCGGGCCGCCGACGGCAGCCGCAGCGACCGGTCCAGGCGCGCGGTCACCGTCGCGGCGTCGGCGTCGGCGGGCACCTCCACCGTCTGGACCTCCAGCCCCGGGTACTCCTGGGCGGCGGACAGCAGCAGGCCGGCCAGCCCGGCGACCGGAAGCTCGTCCTCGGGCACGACGAGCTGGCACCGGGTCGGCTTCGGGGCGCCGTCCGCGGTCAGGCGCTTCAGTTCCCGCAGCACCAGGGCCGCGTCGTCCTCGTACGCCTCGACGCGGCCGTCCAGCAGGACGAGACCAGCGCCGGGCACCGGGACCGCCGCGTGTCGCCGGGTCAGGAACACCAGGCGCTCGCCCTGTTCGCGCTCGCGCACGGGCGCCTCCTGCCACACCGGGGCCAGCAGCAGCGTGCCCTCGCCGGGTCCGGCCGGGGCGGCGGGCAGGGCGGGTCCGGCGGGGGCCCGCAGGCTCAGCCCCCGCAGGGCCACCCGGACCCGGCCGTCGTCGTCGCAGAGGTCGAGGTCGAGGACCTGCCCGTCGGCGCCGGTCCGCTCCTCGCTTCCGCGCACCCACACCCACGCCGCGCCGTCCAGCGGCGCGTGCACGGCGAGTTCGTCGAGTGCGAACGGCAGTGCGGCACCCCCCGTCCCGGCCGCGCCGGGCAGCGGGGGCAGACCGGCGGCCGCCTGGAGTGCCGCATCGAGCAGGGCCGGGTGCAGGGTGTACGGGGTGCGGGCCGACGGGCCGGTCGGCGCCACCCTGGCCAGGACCTGCCCGGTGCCGACCCGCAGCTCCCGCAGCGCGCGCATCCCCGGGCCATAGGCGATGCCGAGGCGGGCGAACCGGTCGTACACCTCGCCGGCGGGCACGGTCCGGGTGCAGTCGGCGAGCAGCGCCGGGAGGTCGAGCACCGGGGCGGGCTCGGGTGTGCGCAGGTACGCCCCGCCCTGGACGAAGCGCCGCTCCTCGTCGCCGGCCTCGACGACGGTGAAGCCGAGCGTGTCCTCGGTGTCGGCTGCCAGGGCGATCGCCACGGTGACGGTGCCGCCGGCCTCCGCCGGGTCCACCGGGCGCTGCCACACCACGCCGGTGAGGCGCAGCTGGGCGTCGGACGGCGAACCGAGCGTCAGGTGTGCGGCGGTGTACGCCATCTCCAGCGCGGCGGCCGCGGGCAAGATGCGCCGACCGCCCACCTGGTGACCGGCGAGGAAGAACTCGGCGCCGGTCAGCGTGGTCTCGAAGCGCTGCTGCCACAGGGTGGAGACGTTGCGCTGGACCAGGGGATGGACGCCCGCCGCCGGCGCGGCGGGCTGGTCGCCGGGCTCGATCCAGTGGCGCTCGCGGGCGAACGGGTACCCGGGAAGCCCGATCCGGCGCGGGGAGCGCCCGACGTGCAGCAGTTCCCAGTCGACGGTCAGCCCGTTCACCCAGGCCGCCAGCACGCGGTCGTGCTTGCCCTTGGCGATCCACGCGGCCACGGCCTCGCGGGCGTCGTCGTCGCCGGCGAACAGCGCGGCGAGCTCCCCGTCCCGCCCGGCGCGGCCGCGGTGCCGGTCGCCCGGCCGTCCCTCGACGAAGTCCGCCAGCCGGTCGCGCAGTTCGCCGATGTTCCGGACGTGAAGGGCCAGGCGTTCGGTCATCTCCTCCCGGCCGACCTGGAGGGTGTACGCCAGGTCGGCCAGGCGGGGCGAGCGGGTCCGCAGGTGGTCCAGCAGCCCGCGCGCGACCTCGGTGAGGCGCTCCGCGTCCGCCGCGGAGAGCACGATCAGGCCCGGCGCGTCCTCCTCAGGCCGCCGCGACGGCTCCGGGTACTCCTCGATCACCAGGTGGGCATTGGTCCCGCCGGCGCCGAACGAGGACAGTCCGGCCCGGCGCGGCACACCCGCCGTCGACGGCCAGGGCGCGAGCTCCTGCTGCACCCGGAACGGCGTGGAGGTGAAGTCGATGTGCGGGTTCAGCTCCTCGGCGTGGAGCGAGGGCACCAACTCGCCGTGCCGCAGCTGCAGCAGGATCTTGGTGAGTCCGGCGATGCCGGAGGCGCTTTCGGCGTGGCCGATGTTCGACTTCACCGAACCGATCGCGACCGGGTTCTCGGGGCCGGTCCCGAACGCACCGGCCAGCCCGGCGATCTCGATCGGGTCGCCCAGGGAGGTGCCCGTCCCGTGCGCCTCGACGTAGCTCACCGTCCTCGCGTCGACGTCCGCGACGTCGAGGGCCCGGCGGATCACCTCCGCCTGGGCGGCGGGGTCGGGCACGGTGTACCCGTTGGTGCGGCCACCGTGGTTGACCGCGCTGCCCTTGACCACGCCGAGGATCCGGTCACCGTCGGCGACCGCCCGGGACAACGGCTTCAGCAGCACCGCGCCGACACCCTCACCCGGCACATAGCCGTCCCCGCCGGCACCGAACGCGGCGCACCGGCCGCTCTCGCCCAGGAACCCGCCCTGCTCAAGGATCAGGAACTTGTTCGGGTGCACCGACACGTTCACCCCACCCGCCAGCGCGAGATCCGACTCCCCGCGCAGCAGGCTCTGGCACGCCAGGTGGATCGCCGTCAACGACGACGAGCACATCGTGTCCACCGCCACGCTCGGGCCGTGGAAGTCGCAGACGTAGGACACCCGGTTGGCGATCGAGGCCGGTACCCCGCCGGCGGCCAGTGCCCGGCCGTGGGCCTGCGCCTGGGCGCCGAAGAGCTGGTACTCCTCGTACATCACACCGACGAACACGCCGACCCGGCCGTGGGCCGCGGCGCGCGCCCGGGTGTAACCGGCGTCCTGGAGCGTCGCGTAGGCGCACTCCAGGAACAACCGCTCCTGCGGATCGGTCAGTTCGGCGTCGGCGGGCGACATGTGGAAGAACAGCGCGTCGAACTTGTCGACGTCCGTGAGGAATCCGCCCCGTCGGCCACCGCCGGTGGCCCGCGGATCCCACCGCTCGGCCGGGACCTCCGTGACGCTGTCCACACCCGCCCGCAGGTTCCCCCAGAACTGGTCCAGGGTCGCCGCCCCCGGGTAGCGCCCGGCGACACCGATGATCGCGACGTCGTCCGGGCGCATCCCGTCCTGGCGGTGCTCCGCCGGGCGCGCCGCGGCCGCCAGGGAGCGTCCGCGCTGGTGCCCCGCGACGACGCCGCCGGTCATGCCCGCCGACGGCCGCGGGGCGGCGGGCCGGACGGCCGGGCTGTCCTCGCCCAGGAGGGCGGCGAGCCGCTCCGCGTGTTCGGTACGGAAGTACTCGGCGAGCGCGTCGACGGTGCGCCGCTCGAAGAGCAGGGTCTTGTCCAGCGGCCCGAAGGCCCCCTCCAGTCCACGGATGATCTGGAGTGCCATCACGGACTCGATCCCGTGCTCGGAGAGCGGCACGTCGGCCGCCAGCTCGTGCGCCGGGAGCTTCACCTCGCCGGCCACGACGGAGGTCAGGTAGCGGACCACCCGGGCGTGTCCGGGTGCCCGCGGGGTGGCTCCGGCGGTCTGCACGTCCCGTGCGCCGGCGTCGCCGGTCGCGGTGCCGGGCGCTTTGGCGGGGGCCGGCCGCGTCCGGTCCGGCTCGTCCCCCAGCGGCCGGACGGACACCCCGACCAGCCGGACGCAGACCCGTCCCTCGTCGTCGAAGAGGTCGACGTCGAACACGGGGGCGCCGGGGCGGCGGCGCAGCCAGGCCCAGGGCTCGGCCGGGCAGGCGCCCAGCAGCTCGACCCGGTCCACGGCGAACGGCACGGCCGTCCGGCCCTCGGTGAGGTCGAGCGCGATGCCGGCGTGCAGCGCGGCGTCGAGCACCGCCGGGTGGAGGACGAACCCGTCCGCGTCCCCGGGGGTGCGGAGCCGGGCGAGCACCTCGCCGTCGCCGACGTGGACCTCGGCCAGGGCGCGCATCGCGGGCCCGTAGGCGATGCCGCTCTCGGCCAGCGCCCCGTAGCAGCGTGCCACGGGTACGGCGGCGAGCCGGGCGAGCAGAGCGTGCCGGTCGTGGACGGGCACCGGTGCCACGGCCTCGCCGGTGACGACCTCGCCGGTCGCGTGCACCCCGTCGCCCCGGACCTCGAAGGCGATCCGCTCCTCCCCCGGGACGAGCACGACGCTCAGGTCGAGCCCGGGCGCGGGCACGAAGGGCCGCAGCCATACGACGTCGTTCAGCGCGGTCACCCGGTCGGGCACGGTCAGCTCGACCGCGGCGCGGGCCAGCTCGAGGACGGCGACGCCGGGCAGCATCGGCCGTCCCTGGACGACGTGGTCGGCCAGGAAGAACTCGCCCCCGGTGAGACGGGCGCTGTAGCGCTGCGCGCTGAAGTCCGAGGTGTTGCGCTGGGCCAGCGGATGCAGCCAAGCGGCGTTCGGGCCGGCCACAGCCGCCGGGGCCTGGTCGATCCAGTGGCGCTCGCGCGCGAACGGGTACGCCGGCAGGGCCGCCCGGCGTGGTGTGCCGGCCTCGTAGAGCGCGGCCCAGTCGAAGTCCAGGCCCTGCGTCCACAGTTCCAGGACGAGGTCGTACTTGGCGCGCCGCACCCAGCGGCGCAGGGTCTCGGCATCCTCCTCGTCCGCGAGCGCGGCCGCGACGGGGCGCTCGCGGTCGGCCTGGCCCTGGTGCAGCCCCTCGGCGCGGCCGGCGAGGAAGGCCTCGAGCCGGGCACGCACCTCGTCGACGTCGGTCGCGTGGAAAGCCAGCCGGTAGCGCATGGCCTCCCGGCCGACCTGTAGGGTGTACGCCAACTCGGGCAGCGTGACCGGGTGTTCGCGCAGGTGGGCGAGGAGGTTCGCGGCCGACTCGCGCAGCCGGGTCTCGTCCCGGGCGGACAGCACGATCAGCCCCGGCGCGTGTGCCTCGGGCCGCTGCGGCGCGACGTACTCCTCGATCACCA
>NZ_JBIBUK010000040.1:0-41379 GCF_043079345.1 Streptomyces sp. NPDC015220
TGGGGTCTGAAGCAGGCCCGTACCGGTGAGGGGCCGACGTACGAGGAGCTGGTGGAGACCGAGGGCCGGCCGCGGCTGCGTGGTCTGCTCGACCGTCTGCAGACGGAGAACCTCCTCGAAGCGGCCGTCGTCCACGGTTACTTCCCGTGCGTGTCCAAGGACGACGACCTGATCGTCCTGGACGAGCAGGGCAACGAGCGCACCCGGTTCACCTTCCCGCGTCAGCGGCGTGGCCGGCACCTGTGCCTGGCGGACTTCTTCCGTCCGGAGGAGTCCGGCGAGACGGACGTGGTCGGCTTCCAGGTCGTCACCGTCGGCTCCCGGATCGGGGAGGAGACCGCCCGGCTGTTCGCCGCCGACTCCTACCGCGACTACCTGGAACTGCACGGCCTGTCCGTCCAGCTCGCCGAAGCCCTCGCCGAGTACTGGCACGCACGCGTCCGCTCGGAACTGGGCTTCGCCGGTGAGGACCCGCAGGCCATGGAGGACATGTTCGCCCTGAAGTACCGGGGCGCCCGGTTCTCCCTGGGCTACGGCGCCTGCCCCGACCTGGAGGACCGTGCGAAGATCGCCGAGCTCCTGCGGCCCGAGCGGATCGGTGTGCACCTCTCCGAGGAGTTCCAGCTCCACCCCGAGCAGTCCACCGACGCCATCGTGATCCACCACCCGGAGGCGAAGTACTTCAACGCCCGCTGAGGTCTCACCCGGGCCTGCGGGGACGCGCCCGGGGCCCGCGGAGACGTTCCGGAGGCGCCCGAGACGCACCCGGCGTGCCCCCGGAGGAGGTCCCCGAGGCGTGTCCGCCCTCGCCCGAACGGGCGAGGGCGGAGTGGCGAACGGGGGAAGCCTCGGCCGGATGCCCGCCCGGCAAGCCGTTCGGCCGTCCACGTCGTACACTAGTCGGTCCACTGCAGGCCGGTTCCCCGCTCGGGAACCGGCCTGATCGTCCCTCAAGGAGGTGCGCACGGATGACCAGTACGGTCCCCGCGCTCGGAACCCGGCCGGCGGAAGGCTCAGCCCTGCAAGCCGTGTTCCTCGACATGGACGGCACCCTGGTGGACACGGAGGGCTTCTGGTGGGACGTGGAGGTGGCGGTCTTCGCCGCGCTCGGGCACACGCTTGACGAGGCGTGGAGACACGTCGTCGTCGGTGGCCCCATGACACGCAGCGCCGGTTTCCTCATCGAGGCCACCGGCGCCGCCATCACCCTCGCCGAGCTCACCGTGCTGCTCAACCAGGGTTTCGAGGACCGCATCGACCGCACCGTGCCGCTGATGCCGGGCGCCGCCCGGCTGCTGGCCGAGTTGTCCGCGCACGAGATCCCCACCGCCCTGGTCTCCGCCTCCCACCGGCGCATCATCGACCGGATACTGGCCTCGCTCGGCCCCCAGTACTTCGCCCTCTCGGTCGCCGGTGACGAGGTGGCGCGCACCAAGCCGCACCCCGACCCCTATCTGCTGGCCGCCTCCCGGCTGGGCGTGGACCCGGGCCGGTGCGCGGTCGTCGAGGACACCGCGACCGGCGTCGCCGCCGCCGAGGCCGCCGGCTGCCGCGTGGTCGCCGTCCCCTCGGTCGCCCCCATCGCGCCGGCCCCCCGGCGCACCGTCGTCACCACGCTCGAAGAGGTGGACCTGCCCTTCCTGCACGGTCTGATGGCGGACCCGAACTAGTGCCGCGACACGCGGGGTCGGCTCCGTCGCGACGCCCGGCACGCCTTCCCCGCACCCTTCCGGCAGGGGCCTGACCCGCCGCACCGGACGAAGGCCCGAGTACGACCCGAACGAGGACTCCCGCCCGGCACTCCACCGAACTCTCCGAGCAGGGGAACCCCCGGAGCACGCACCGGACGCCGCTGCCTGACGGGCCGACAGCCGCCCGCCGCGGCACCGGTCCCGGTGGCCCTGCCCGCCCCGTCCGGTGCGCCGAACCGGCTCGGGGACCGCCCCGTCGGCGTGTGCGCGAAACGCGGCGAAACGCGCCGGAGGGCTGAATTCCACTTCGCGTCCGCCGAGTTGATGGGGTGACGTTCATCACCTCATACGGGGTCGACAGGGGGGCCGTCATGTGCTTCCCACCCCCTTTCGGGCAGGGTGGGTGCGCCTTTGTGTCCCGTTTGGCGGCACGCTGCACGAATCCTTCCAGTGGCGCGTTTTCGGTGAGTCCACACCCGGTTCCACTGTGTGATGGCGGCTCGGCGGCGGTGGCCGCGAGAGGTTCCGCGGGCGCGGACTAATCTCGTCGCGAGTACACAGCCCCGACCCCGTGATCGGCAGCAACACCCTCTGCATGCCGGGTACACGGACCTGACAGCCCTGGAGAAACTCGAGCATGAACCGCAAGACTTTGGTGCTGCCGGCCGTGGTCGGTCTGCTCGCGCCGGTACTCGCCGCGTGCGGCGGGTCCGACAGCGGAAGCAAGAGCGGCGGCGCCATCGTCGTCGGCACCACGGACCGGTTCACCGCCTCCAAGGAAGAACCCGCGCCCTTCGACCCGGCGTACGCCTACGACGTCGGCACCTGGAACGTCCTGCGTCAGACGGTGCAGACGCTGATGACCACGCCCAAGGGCGACGGCGACCCCGTCCCCGAGGCCGCCGAGAAGTGCGGTTTCACCGACAGCGGCAACGAACGCTACGCCTGCACCCTGCGTGAGGGCCTTCAGTTCGCCAACGGCGACAAGATCACCGCGGCCGACGTGAAGTACTCCATCGACCGCGCCCGCGCCATCAAGACCGACACCAACGTGGGAGCCCTGCTCTCCACCGTCGACACCGTCGAGACCCAGGGCGACCGCGAGGTCATCTTCCACCTCAACACCGCCGACGCGACCTTCCCGTACAAGCTGTCGACGCCCGTCGCGGGCATCGTCAACCCCAAGAACTACGAGAAGAACAAGCTGCGCGACGGCTTCGCGGTGGACGGCTCCGGTCCGTACACCATGAAGGCCGACGTCAAGAACGACGAACTGGTCGACGCCGTCTTCACCAAGAACCCCAAGTACAAGGGGACGCTGACGCTCAACAACGACAAGGTGGAGATACGTTCGTTCGCGGACGCCGACGCGATGGGAGCCGCCCTGAACAAGGGTGACATCGACGTCATGACCCGCACCATGTCGCCGGAGCAGATCCAGAAGCTCTCCAACGCCTCCGGCGGCAAGGTCGACCTCGTCGAGATGCCCGGTCTGGAAATCCGCTACCTGGGCTTCAACACCGACGCCCCGAGCGTCAAGGACAAGGCCGTGCGCCAGGCCATGGCACGGGTCGTCAACCGCAGCGAGCTCGTCGCCAAGGTCTACGGCAGCCAGGCCGAGCCGCTGTACTCGCTGGTCCCGGCGACCGTCACCGGCCACTCCAACTCCTTCTTCAACATGTACGGCGACCCCAGCGTCAGCAAGGCCAAGTCGCTGCTGGAGAAGGCCGGCATCACCACCCCGGTCAAGCTCACGCTGAACTACACGAACGACCACTACGGCTCGGCCACCAAGAAGGAGTTCGAGGTCCTGCAGCAGCAGCTCAACTCCAGCGGCCTGTTCGACGTCAGCATCAAGGGCATCGACTGGAAGATCTTCCGCCCGGCCGAGCAGAAGGGCACCTACGACGTCTACGGGATGGGCTGGTTCCCCGACTTCCCGGACGCCGACAACTTCATCGCGCCGTTCCTCGACAAGGACAACATGCTCGGCTCGCCGTACGCCAACGGCAGGATCCGCAACGAGCTGATCCCGCAGTCCCGCCGCCAGGCCGACCGGCTCTCCGCCTCCGCCAGCCTGACGGAGATCCAGGACCGCGTCGCCGACGACGTCCCGGTGCTGCCGCTGTGGCAGGGCAAGCAGTACATCGCCGCCCGCGACGACATCACGGGCGCCGCGTACGCCATCAACTCCTCCGCCACCCTGCAGCTCTGGCAGCTCGGCCGCGGCGTGAGCGGCTGACCCGGCACCAGCGGTACGACGAGGGCGCCCCTCCCGGACTTCCGGGAGGGGCGCCCTCGTCGACGGACCGTCCGGCGCTACTGCGCGCCGGGCCGCACCAGACCGCTCTCGTACGCGTACACCGCCGCCTGCACGCGGTCCCGCAGCCCCAGCTTGGTCAGCACGTGCCCGACATGGGTCTTGACCGTCGTCTCGCTGACGAAGAGGTCCGCGGCGATCTCCGCGTTCGACAGCCCGCGCGCCACCAGCTTCAGCACCTCCACCTCACGCTCGGTCAGCGTGTGCAGCGTGTCCGGCACCGGCTCGTCCCCGGAGGGCAGGTGGGTGGCGTACTTGTCCAGCAGCCGGCGCGTGATGCTCGGCGCCAGCATCGCCTCGCCGGCCGCCACCACGCGGATGGCCTGCACCAGCTCGTGGGCGGGCGCGTCCTTCAGCAGGAACCCGCTCGCCCCCGCCCGCAGCGCCTCCACCACGTACTCGTCGAGGTCGAAGGTGGTCAGCACCAGCACCTTCGCCGGGCCGTCGCGCTCCGGTCCGGTGATCTGCCGGGTCGCCTCCACGCCGTCCATCCGCGGCATGCGGATGTCCATCAGCACCACGTCGGGCTGCAGCGCCCGCACCTGGTCCAGGGCCTGCAGACCGTCTCCGGCCTCGCCCACGACCGCGATGTCCTGCTCCGCCTCCAGGATCATCCGGAACCCGGTGCGCAGCAGCGGCTGGTCGTCGACGAGTAGGACGCGGATGGCCACGTAAGTCTCCTTCGCTGGGACCCTAGTCCGGCCCCATTCTGCCCTGGGCCGGTGGCGCGACCGGTGCCAGGGGCAGCGGGTAGGGCGGGGGAGTGCCGCCGAACTCCGGACAGTGCGCCCGGTGGTCGCACCAGCCGCACAGCTTCGTGGGACGCGGCCGCCAGTCGCCGGTCTCGGTGGCCAGCCGGATCGCCTCCCACAGCGCCAGCAGCTTGCGCTCGGTCCGCTCCAGATCGGCCGGGACCGGGTCGTACGTCAGCACGTCGCCGCTGCCCAGGTACACCAGTTGCAGCCGCCGCGGGACGACCCGCTTCAGCCGCCACACCACCAGGGCGTAGAACTTCATCTGGAACAGCGCGCCCTCGGCGTACTCGGGCCGGGGCGCCTTGCCCGTCTTGTAGTCGACGATCCGGACCTCGCCGGTCGGCGCCACGTCCACCCGGTCGATGATCCCGCGCAGCCTGAGCCCCGAGTCCAGTTCCGCCTCGACGAACAGCTCCCGCTCGGCCGGTTCCAGCCGGGTCGGATCCTCCAGCGTGAACCAGCGCTCCACCAGCCGCTCCGCCTCCGCCAGCCAGCGGGCCAGCCGCTCGCCGTCCGCGTCGCCGTCGAACAGCTCCACCAGCTCCGGCCTGGACTCGCGCAGCCGGTCCCACTGGCCCGGGACCAGCGCCTTGGCCCGGGGCGCGGTCCGCTCGGCGGCCGGCGCGTCGAAGAGCCGCTCGAGCACCGCGTGCACCAGCGTGCCCCGCGTCGCCGCCTCGCTCGGCTTCTCCGGCAGCCGGTCGATCACCCGGAACCGGTAGAGCAACGGGCACTGCATGAAGTCCCCGGCCCGCGAGGGCGACAACGAGGAGGGCGGCGCCGCCGCACGGACCTCACCGCCCGCCCCCGGGACGTCCGCCCGCGCCGTCGGGCCGGCTTCCCCGGAGGGCGTCCGTACCGTCGCGCCGGGCCCGGCCGCCGGCGGTGCCACGGGTGCTTCCGGCTCCGGCGCCCGTGTAGTCGCGTCCCCGGCCGCCGCCCGCCCGGCGTCCGCCGGGGCGGACATCGCGTCCGCCGGCCCGGCCGCCGCCGCGTCCGCCGACCCGGCGGGCGCCGGCTCCACGACCGGCGCGGGCCGCGGGGCCGGCGCCCGGGCGGGTACGGCCTCGCCGGCGTGGTCCTCCGCCGGGCCCTCCGTGCTCGTTTCCATGCCACAGACCCTACGGCCGGCCACCGACAGCGACCCAGCCGCGGTGACGACGCGGACGACAGCGGGGGGACTCGGGGGGGTGCCGGGCTGAACCGTGCGCCACGGCCGCATACCATCGACCCGAGACCTCCGGCCGGCAGGCACGGGGACGCGCTTCGAACGAGGGGACACCGTGGACGTGAGCGGCGGAAGCGGGCAGCCGCGGTCCGGCAACGACGAGCCGGCGGAGTCCCGCACGGACCCCGCGGCACCGGCCGCCGACTCCGCGCGCCGCGATGCCGAACCGGCCGCACGGCCCCCCGAGCCCGCACACGGCGCCGCGCCGGACGCGTCCCGGGCGGCCCCGGAACAGGACGGCGGCGCGCCCGGGGCGGGCCCCGCGCGACCCTCGCCCGACAGCCGCAGGGCGCCGGACACCGCGCCGCCCGAGACGCCGGCCCCCGACCCGACGTCCCCGGAGGCCCGGCCCCCGGGCGCGGGCCGCCGAGTGCCGGACGAGGCGCCTGGCGCGGCCGCGACCACCCGCGAGGACGGTTCCGGCGACACCCCCGCGCCCGACGGCGCGCCCACGGGCGGCGGCGACGCCCCCCTGCCGCCGCGCCCGCACGCGCCACCGCGCACCTCGGCGGCGGCCGGTCCCGACACCCATCCCGACCGCGCCCACGCGCACACCGGTCCGGGCCGCACCCGTCCGCCCCGGCGCCCCCGCGAGCCCGGCGGCGGCCTCCTCATGGGGCGGCCCTTCGGCGTGCCCGTCTACGTGGCGCCCAGCTGGTTCCTCGTCGCCGCGTTGATCACCTGGGTGTTCGGCGGACAGCTCGACCGTGTGCTGCCCGGGCTCGGCGCCGCCCGCTACCTGGTGTCCCTCTTCTTCGCGGTCGCCTTCTACGGCTCCGTCCTCGTCCACGAACTCGCCCACACCGTCGCCGCGCTCCGCTTCAAGCTCCCGGTCCGCCGCATCCAGCTCCAGTTCTTCGGCGGTGTCTCGGAGATCGAGAAGGAGGCCGAGACCCCCGGCCGCGAGTTCGTCCTCGCCTTCGTCGGCCCCTTGCTCTCCCTCGTGCTGGCCGGCGTCTTCTACCTCGCCCTGAAGCCCGTCGAGCGCGGCACGGTCCTCGGTGTCCTGCTGGCCGCGCTGATGATCTCCAACCTCATCGTCGCCGTCTTCAACCTGCTGCCCGGCCTGCCCCTGGACGGCGGCCGGATGCTCCGCGCCGTCGTCTGGAAGATCACCGGCCGGGCCATGAGCGGCACCGTCGCCGCCGCCTGGGTCGGCCGTGCCCTCGCCGTCTCCGTCCTCATCGGCCTGCCCCTGCTCAGCCAGTCCGGCGCCCTCGGCGCCACCGCCGAGGACAGCGTCGGCATGGACACGGTCACCGACGCCCTGCTCGCCGCTATCATCGCCGCGATCATCTGGACCGGCGCCGGCAACAGCCTGCGCATGGCCCGCCTGCGCGAACACCTCCCCGAACTGCGCGCCCGTGCCCTCACCCGCCGCGCGATCCCCGTCGAGACCGGCACCTCGCTCGCCGAGGCCCTGCGCCGCGCCAACACCGCCGGCGCCCGCGCCCTGGTCGTCGTCGACGGCCACGGCGAGCCCCTGTCCCTGGTCCGCGAGTCCGCCATCGTCGGCGTGCCCCAGCACCGCCGCCCCTGGGTCTCGGCCGGCGAACTCGCCCAGGACATCACCGAGGGCATGCGGGTCTCCGCCGAGCTGGCCGGCGAGGAACTCCTGGACGTGCTGCGTGCCACCCCGGCGACCGAGTACCTCGTCGTGGAGGAGACCGGCGAGATCTACGGAGTGCTGTCCGCCGCCGACGTCGAGCGCGCCTTCGTCAAGGCCATGGCCCGCCCTTCCTAGCGCGTGTCGAGGCGCCCGGCCGTGGTCGGCGGCCCCCGTGAAGCCCGGTAGGCTGGTCACATGTCCGAACCGACCGGTGCCGCCCGCCGCCGCGGGCCCTTCAAGGTCGGGGACCAGGTACAGCTGACCGACCCCAAGGGCCGCCACTACACGTTCACGCTCGAGGCCGGGAAGAACTTCCACACCCACAAGGGTTCCTTCCCGCACGACGAACTGATCGGCGCACCCGAGGGCAGCGTTGTCCGCACCACCGGCAACGTCGCCTACCTCGCGCTGCGTCCCCTGCTCCCCGACTACGTCCTGTCCATGCCCCGCGGGGCGGCCGTCGTCTACCCCAAGGACGCGGGGCAGATCCTCGCCTTCGCCGACATCTTCCCCGGCGCCCGCGTCGTGGAGGCCGGCGTCGGCTCCGGCTCGCTCAGCAGCTTCCTGCTGCGCGCCATCGGCGACCAGGGCATGCTGCACAGCTACGAGCGCCGCGCCGACTTCGCCGAGATCGCCCAGGCGAACGTCGAGCGCTACTTCGGCGGCCCGCACCCCGCCTGGCAGCTCACCGTCGGAGACCTCCAGGACAACCTGTCCGACACCGACGTCGACCGTGTCATCCTCGACATGCTCGCCCCCTGGGAGTGCCTGGAGGCCGTCTCCAAGGCGCTCGTCCCCGGCGGCATCCTGTGCTGCTACGTCGCCACCACCACCCAGCTCGCCCGGACCGTGGAGTCCATCCGTGAGATCGGCTGCTTCAACGAGCCGACCGCCTGGGAGACGATGATCCGCAACTGGCACATCGAGGGCCTGGCCGTCCGCCCCGACCACCGCATGATCGGGCACACCGGCTTCCTGCTCACCGCCCGGCGCCTCGCCGACGGCGTCGAGCCGCCCATGCGCCGCCGCCGCCCCGCCAAGGGCGCCTACGGCGAGGACTACGAGGGCCCCAACGCCGACGGCGGCGCGGGCCGCTGAGGCGACGCCCTGCCGCGACCAACGAAACGGCGCCGTGGCGCAGTTCCCGATTCCGGTCGGCAACTGCGCCACGGCGCCCTCGCGTTGGCCCCGGGGCGCACATGGCGGTCCCGAACACCCCGACCGGCTCCACCACGCTCCGGGACCCGCCCCACCGCAGCCCGGAACGGCGGCGGGTACCCACCCCACCGTTCCCCCGCACTGTGACGTGTGGCACGATGCTGGCCACCCCACCGGCACAGCCCTCACGGGAGACACTCCTAGTGCAGCACTCCGCCGTTCCGGAACTGGCACACACGCACACCCGCCCCGTCCACTGGGTCGCCACCGCCGCGGCCGTGGCCGGTGTGGTCGCCCTCTCCGCGGCCGTCCGGCCCGGCTCCGCCACCGCCGCCCAGCCCGCCGGCACCCCCCAGGTCAGGAGCGCCCCCGCGGCCGTCGCGCCGCCCACCACCGAGGACGTGGCCTTCCCCATCCAGTGCGGCCCCGTCCGGGCCGTGGTGGCGAAGAAGGCCTCCGGGGACCTCGACGGCGACGGCCGGCCCGAGACCGTTGCCGTCGTGCACTGCGACGCCTCCATGGGCACCCCGCCCGACGCCGTCTACGTGCTCACCCAGGCCCGGGGCGCGAAGACCCCACGCGTGGTGGCCACCCTCGTCGACCCCAAGGACCGGTACACGGTCACCGACTTCGCGGTGCGCGCCGGCGAGGTCACCGCCACCCTGCTCGGCTACTCCTCGCCCGACGTGCCCAATTGCTGCCCCGATCTGAAGGACGGCGCGAAGTGGCAGTGGAAGAACGGCGCGTTCGTCCGTTCCGCTCCCGCCGAGGCACGCAGTATCTGACCCGCGCCGCGCGGCGTGTGAGAAACCGGACAGCAGTGACGACAGGCACTCGTGCGGTCACTCCGCGTCAGGCCCGTACACCTCGACCCTGTCCGAAACCCGCCGCACGTGGATGCACTCGCCGGGGCACTCCCTCGCCGAGTCCACCACGTCCGTGAGAAGGGGCAGCGGCACGGGCGTTGCCGCGCCCTTCGCCTGCAGCAGCTCGTCCTGCGGGCTCTTCACGTACGCCAGACCGTCGATGTCCAGCTCGAACACCTCGGGCGCGTACTGCGCGCAGATGCCGTCACCGGTGCACAGATCCTGGTCGATCCAGACCTCCAGTGCCTCGCCGCTGTCCGAGGTCTGCTGCTGCACGCTCATATCTCCTGCCCTGTCACGTCGAACCGCGCGGGAATCCGGCCAGCTCTGACGGGTGTTGAACGACTTGACCCTACCTCTGACGGCTTTCCAATCATGTTCGGTGGGTATTCCCCTGGCGTGAGGGAGAGCGCAAGGGTGAAGATCGGACACACCCCGACAGTCTTTGTGATCTAGGGGTTTCAATCGACACCCACCCAGGTAGGGTCTGGAAGCGTCCAGCTCCCCTTGGAGGAGGTGAGGACCGTGGCAGCCCACGACGACGACATGAACCGCGGCATCCGCCCGGGACGAGGGTCCGACGACCCGGCCGGGCAGATCGCCTACCTTGAGCAGGAGATCGCCGTCCTGCGACGCAAGCTCGCCGACTCTCCGCGACACACGAGGATTCTCGAAGAGCGGATCGTCGAGCTGCAGACCAATCTGGCCGGCGTGTCCGCGCAGAACGAGCGACTGGCGAACACGCTCCGCGAGGCCCGCGACCAGATCGTGGCCCTCAAGGAAGAGGTCGACCGGCTCGCCCAGCCGCCCGCCGGCTTCGGCGTCTTCCTGCAGGCCAACGAGGACGGCACCGCCGACATCTTCACCGGCGGCCGCAAGCTCCGGGTGAACGTCAGCCCCAGCGTCGAGCTCGAGGAGCTCAGGCGCGGCCAGGAAGTCATGCTCAACGAGGCGCTCAACGTGGTCGAGGCCATGGAGTTCGAGCGCGTCGGCGACATCGTCACCCTCAAGGAGATCCTCGAGGACGGCGAGCGCGCCCTGGTGCTCGGGCACACCGACGAGGAACGGGTGGTACGGCTCGCCGAGCCGCTGCTGGACGTCACCATCCGCCCCGGCGACGCCCTGCTGCTCGAACCCAGGTCGGGCTACGTCTACGAGGTCGTGCCCAAGAGCGAGGTCGAGGAACTCGTCCTCGAAGAGGTGCCCGACATCGGGTACGAGCAGATCGGTGGCCTCGGCAACCAGATCGAGATGATCCGGGACGCGGTCGAGCTGCCGTACCTCTACCCGGACCTGTTCAAGGAGCACGAACTGCGTCCGCCCAAGGGTGTCCTGCTCTACGGGCCCCCCGGGTGCGGCAAGACGCTCATCGCCAAGGCCGTCGCTAACTCGCTGGCCAAGAAGGTCGCCGAGGTGACCGGCCAGGCCGCGGGCAAGAGCTTCTTCCTCAACATCAAGGGCCCCGAGCTCCTGAACAAGTACGTCGGCGAGACCGAGCGGCAGATCCGCCTGGTCTTCCAGCGCGCCCGGGAGAAGGCCAGCGAGGGCACCCCCGTCATCGTCTTCTTCGACGAGATGGAGTCCCTCTTCCGCACCCGCGGCTCCGGCGTCAGCTCGGACGTGGAGAACACCATCGTCCCGCAGCTCCTCGCCGAGATCGACGGCGTGGAGGGCCTGCAGAACGTGGTCGTGATCGGCGCCTCCAACCGCGAGGACATGATCGACCCCGCCATTCTGCGACCCGGCCGGCTCGACGTGAAGATCAAGATCGAGCGTCCGGACGCCGAAGCGGCCAAGGACATCTTCGCGAAGTACCTCACCGAGCGGCTTCCGCTGCACACGGACGACCTCTCGGAACACGGCGGCGAGAAGGACGCCACGGTCCAGGCCATGATCCAGACCGCGGTCGAGCAGATGTACGCCGAAACCGAGGAGAACCGCTTCCTGGAGGTCACCTACGCCAATGGCGACAAGGAAGTCCTCTACTTCAAGGACTTCAACTCCGGCGCCATGATCGAGAACATCGTGGGCCGCGCCAAGAAAATGGCGATCAAGGACTTCCTGGAGAAGAACCAGAAGGGCCTGCGCGTCTCCCACCTCCTCCAGGCATGCGTGGACGAGTTCAAGGAGAACGAGGACCTGCCCAACACCACCAACCCGGACGACTGGGCCCGGATCTCCGGGAAGAAGGGCGAGCGGATCGTCTACATCCGCACCCTGATCACCGGAAAGCAGGGCGCGGACACCGGACGCTCCATCGACACGGTGGCGAACACCGGTCAGTACCTGTAAAAGCGGGGCGGCTGCGGGTGCCCTCGGCGGGTACCCGCAGCCGACCTGTTTTTCGGGGCCACGCATGGAGCAGGCAATGACGCAAATGATCTCCCCACCAGCGCAAAGGCGTTCTAGGCTCTTTCCTACCGCCGGGTCGCGCAGTGCGGGGACGGGCACCGCACAGGCACCCGGGCACCAGCGGTACTTGAGCGCCGCCCACGACCGAGGGCGCCGCCGGGCAAGGAGGGCCGCATGACCGTACGGCGAGTAATGGGCATCGAGACGGAGTACGGGATCTCCGTCCCCGGTCACCCCAACGCCAATGCCATGCTCACCTCGTCCCAGATCGTCAACGCCTACGCCGCGGCGATGCACCGGGCCCGCAGGGCCCGCTGGGACTTCGAGGAGGAGAACCCGCTGCGGGACGCCCGCGGCTTCGACCTCGCCCGCGAGGCCGCCGACTCCAGCCAGCTCACCGACGAGGACATCGGCCTGGCCAACGTCATCCTCACCAATGGCGCGCGGCTCTACGTCGACCACGCCCACCCGGAATACAGCGCCCCGGAGGTCACCAACCCGCGCGACGCCGTCCTGTGGGACAAGGCCGGCGAGCGGATCATGGCCGAGGCCGCCGAACGGGCCGCCCAGCTGCCCGGCGCCCAGCCGATCCACCTCTACAAGAACAACACCGACAACAAGGGCGCCTCTTACGGCACGCACGAGAACTACCTGATGAAGCGGGAGACCGCCTTCTCGGACATCGTGCGCCACCTCACGCCCTTCTTCGTCTCCCGCCAGGTGGTGACGGGCGCCGGCCGCGTCGGCATCGGCCAGGACGGTCATGAGCACGGCTTCCAGCTCAGCCAGCGCGCGGACTACTTCGAGGTCGAGGTGGGCCTGGAGACCACCCTCAAGCGCCCGATCATCAACACGCGCGACGAGCCGCACGCCGACGCCGAGAAGTACCGCCGCCTGCATGTGATCATCGGCGACGCGAACCTGTCGGAGATCTCCACCTACCTCAAGCTGGGCACGACCGCCCTGGTCCTTTCCATGATCGAGGACGGTTTCATCGCGGTCGACCTGGCCGTCGACCAGCCGGTCCGCACCTTGCACCAGGTCTCGCACGACCCCGGCCTGAAGCGGCTGATCACGCTGCGCAGCGGCCGGACACTCACCGCGGTACAGCTCCAGATGGAGTATTACGAGCTGTCGCGCAAGTACGTCGAGGAGCGCTTCGGAGCCGACGCCGACGACCAGACCAAGGACGTCCTGACCCGCTGGGAGGACACCCTCAACCGCCTGGAGCACGACCCCATGAGCCTGGCCGGCGAGCTGGACTGGGTCGCCAAGCGCGAGCTCATGGAGGGCTACCGGCGCCGTGACGGCCTCGACTGGGACGCGGCGAAGCTCCACCTGCTCGACCTCCAGTACGCCGACGTGCGCGCCGAGAAGGGCCTCTACAACCGCCTGGCGGCCCGTGGCCGCATGAAGCGGATCCTGGACGAGAGCGAGGTCGACCGGGCCCGCAGGAAGCCCCCCGAGGACACCCGCGCGTACTTCCGCGGCCGCTGCCTGGAGCAGTACGCCGACGACGTCGCCGCGGCCTCCTGGGACTCGGTCATCTTCGACCTGCCGGGGCGGGACTCCCTCCAGCGCGTCCCAACCCTGGAACCGCTTCGCGGAACGCGTAATCACGTCAAGGAGCTCCTGGACCGCTGCCGCACCGCGGAGGACCTGGTCAGGGTCCTGTCCGGCGGCTGAGTGGGTACCCGGACCGGGCACGGCCGGCCGGGGTGGAAACCCCGGCGCCCGGGAATCATCGGGATGGCACCCGTATGTTGCGGAAACTGCGGGGCCGATGTCGGACCCGGCTTGTAGGGTCTGATCATCACCGATCGGCCGTAATGCCGACCATGTCGGGCGAACCGAACTGAGCGGGGTGAGGGTTATGGCGACCAAGGACACCGGCGGCGGGCAGCAGAAGGCCACGCGCTCTACCGAGGAGGTCGAGGAGCAGGCGCAGGACGCGCAGGCGAGCGAGGACTTCAAGGAACGCCACGAGAAGCTGAGCGACGATGTGGACGACGTCCTGGACGAGATCGACGACGTGCTCGAGTCCAACGCCGAGGACTTCGTTCGCTCATTTGTTCAAAAGGGCGGCGAGTAGCCTTCGGATCGAAGGCTCGGGGGGCTTCGGAGTTGACACCGGAAGAGGATGTGAAGCGCTGCGCGCGGTGTGGCAAGGACAGGCCGCGCGCAGCCTTCGCTCGCGACCGGACCGATCCGGACGGCCTGCGACAACGCTGCCGAGATCGCGCGTCGGACCGTCACCGGACGCGTCGGCAGGCCCTGGGACGCAGGGTCCGCCCCAGGGGGGAGCCGCCCGAGGGACACCGGCTCTGCCTCAAGTGCGGTGAGGTCGAGCCGTGGAGCGCACGGCACCGGGATGCGACCGCATCGGACGGGTCGTCGAGGCACCGCGAGGCCTGCCGGGCCGTCAAGGGACGCGCAGGTCGTCCGAAGCCTCGGTACGGCGTCACCGAAGCAGAACGTGACGAGTTGATCGCCTCCCGGGGAGGCGTCTGCTGCATATCTCCGGCGGCGCCCGCCGCACATGTGGATCACTGCCATGAGACGGGTAGGGTCCGTGGCGTACTGTGCTTCAGCCGCGACGCAGCGCTGGGGCAGTTCAAGGATCGGCCCGATGCCATAAGGCGGGCTGCCGCATACGTGGAAGGAATCGCGTGGAAGCCAACACTCGTAGCACCGGGCGTCTACCAGCTGCCTTCCTGACGCCTGGGTCCGCGTCCTTCATGGACTTCCTCGCCGAGCACCAGCCGGAGCTGCTGCCCGGCAGGCGGCAGCTGCCGCCCACCCAGGGTGTGATCGAGGCCCCGCACGGCACGACCATCGTGGCCGTGACCTTCCCGGGGGGCGTCGTGCTGGCCGGCGACCGGCGGGCGACCATGGGGAACGTCATCGCGCAGCGGGACATCGAGAAGGTCTTCCCGGCCGACGAGTACTCGGCCGTCGGCATCGCCGGCACGGCGGGTCTGGCCGTGGAGATGGTGAAGCTGTTCCAGCTGGAGCTGGAGCACTTCGAGAAGGTCGAGGGGACGCAGCTTTCGCTGGAGGGCAAGGCGAACCGGCTGTCGACCATGATCCGCTCCAACCTCGGCATGGCCATGCAGGGCCTGGCCGTGGTCCCGCTGTTCGCCGGGTACGACGTCGACCGGGACAAGGGGCGCATCTTCTCCTACGACGTCACGGGCGGCCGCAGCGAGGAGCACGGCTACGCCGCGACCGGTTCCGGTTCGATCTTCGCCCGCGGCGCCATGAAGAAGCTCTACCGCGAGGACCTGTCCGAGGCCGAGGCGACCACACTGGTGGTGCAGGCCCTGTACGACGCGGCAGACGACGACTCGGCGACCGGTGGTCCCGATGTCGCCCGCCGGATCTATCCGATCGTCACCGTGATCACCGATGACGGCTTCCGCCGGCTGACCGAGGACGAGTCCTCCGAGATCGCCCGTTCGGTGCTGCAGCGGCGCCTGGAGCAGCCCGACGGCCCGCGGGCCGCGCTGCTGTAGGCGGCGGGTTCTTGTCCAGGGTGGTCCAGTGACTTCGACAGAAAGGGACGGATAACCGGTGTCGACGCCGTTCTATGTCTCACCTCAGCAGGCCATGGCCGACCGGGCGGAGTACGCCCGCAAGGGCATCGCCCGCGGCCGCAGCCTGGTCGTGCTGCAGTACGCCGACGGCATCGTGTTCGTCGGTGAGAATCCGTCCCGCGCGCTGCACAAGTTCAGCGAGATCTACGACCGGATCGGCTTCGCCGCGGCCGGCAAGTACAACGAGTACGAGAACCTGCGCATCGGCGGTGTCCGCTACGCCGACCTGCGCGGCTACACCTACGACCGGGACGACGTCACCGCCCGTGGGCTGGCCAACGTCTACGCCCAGACGCTGGGCACGATCTTCTCCAGCGCGGCCGAGAAGCCGTACGAGGTGGAGCTGGTGGTCGCAGAGGTGGGGGAGACCCCGGAGGGCGACCAGATCTACCGGCTGCCGCACGACGGCTCGATCGTGGACGAGCACGGCTCGGTCGCGGTCGGCGGGAACGCCGAGCAGATCAGCGGCTACCTCGACCAGCGGCACCGGGACGGGATGACGCTGGCCGAGGCGCTGAAGCTGGCGGTGCAGGCCCTGTCCCGCGACACCAACGGCAGCGAGCGGGAGATCCCCGCCGAGCGCCTGGAGGTCGCGGTGCTGGACCGCACGCGTCCGCAGCAGCGAAAGTTCAAGCGCATCGTCGGGCGTCAGCTCTCCCGGCTGCTGGAGGGCGGGAGCGCGGACACCTCCGGCGACTCGGACGACGGCGCGGACACCGAGGAGGAGTGACCCCGGCCTCGTTCCGCGTCCCGGGTGCCCCGGCCGACCACACGGCCGGGGCACCCGTGCGTTTCAGGCGGCCCCCGGCGGCGCCGTGGAGCCCCGCACCACCAGCCGGACCGGGATGTCGCCGCCGCCGGGCGCGCGGCCGTCCAGGACCGCCAGCAGGGCGTGCATGCCGCGCTCGCCGAACAGCTCGGCGTCCAGTCGTACGGTGGTCAGCTCGGGATCGATGGCGGTGGCGAGGGCGAGGTCGTCCACGCCGGTGACGGAGATGTCGTCGGGCACCCGCAGGCCGAGTCGGCGCAGCGCCTTGTAGGCGCCCGCGGCCAGTTTGTCGTCGTCGCAGACCACGGCGGTGGGGCGGGGCCCCGGGGCGCCCAGGGCGGCCTCGGTGGCGGCCCGGGCGTCCTCGATGTCGATGGGGGCACGGGCGGTGCGCACGGAGCCCCCGGTTACGGCGCCCACCCGCGCCGCGAGCTCCCGAGCCCGCACCTCGAACGTCCAGGACGCCACGTCCGCGGCCAGGTGCAGGAAGCGGCGGTGGCCGAGCCCGAGCAGGTGGTCGGCGACCTGCCGTATGCCGTCGGCGATGTCCAGGTTCACCGTCGCGGCGCCGAGGCTGCCGTCGGGGTCGCTGTCCAGCATGACCAGGGGGAGCCGGTCGCCGCGGATCGCGGTCAGGGCGTCCGCCGCCATCGAGGAGGCGATCACGCCGTCCAGGGCGGCCTGGGCGGAGGCGAAGGGGTTGCGCGCCGGGCCGATGCCCTCGGGGGAGGGGTAGAGGACGACGCCGAAGCCGTGCTCGGCGGCGACCCGGGCGGCGCCGGTGTAGACGCCGGCGAAGAACTCGGTGGTCAGGGCCGGGACGACGAGCAGCACGGTGCGGGTGTGGCCCAGGCGGAGATTGCGGGCGGCGAGATTGGGCCGGTAGCCGAGGTCGTCGGCGGCGCGGCGCACCCGTTCGGCGGTCGTCTCCGACACCCGGCCGCGCCACTTGTCGCCGAGCACGAGCGAGACGGCGGCCTGGGAGACCCCGGCGGCCTGGGCGACGTCACGGCTGGTGGGGCGCGTGCTTCCTGGTGCCACCGCGGGGCTGCTCCTGTTCGTCAGGTGGTTCGCCGCGGGGCGCTCGGCAGCCGGCCGAGCCGCGAGCGCGCCCGGCTCCCGGAGCCTTCGCGCACTCGCGCCCCCGTCGCCGGGGCGCCCTTCGGGCTCACCGTCGTCTGGACGGTGAACAGCGCACATGGTACGTATTGCGAGGACCGTTATACGTAACACTTGAGCTTGGGAGGCGGGCGATGGCCGCGGGATTCGCGGGGTACCTGGAGATCCTCAGGGCGCGGCACGCCGCCCGGCTGCTGGTGGGCACGCTCGTGGGGCGGCTGCCGAACGCGACCGCGGCCATCGCGATCGTGCTGTTCGTCCGTGCGCAGGGCGGCACGTACAGCCTCGCCGGGGCGCTGGCGGCGGTGTACGGCGTGGCGAACGCGGTCGGTCAGCCCGTGCTCGGCCGTCTGGTGGACGTCCACGGGCAGCCCCGGGTGCAACTGCCGGCCGCGATGGCGGCGGCGCTGGCGGCGACCGCCTTCGCCCTGACCGGCACCGAGCCGCGCGCCCTCGCCTACACGGCGGTCGCGGCGGCCGGGCTGTTCACGCCGCCCCTGGAGGGCGGTCTGCGCGCCCTGTGGCCCGCCGTCCTGCGCAAGGAGGCCCAGGTGCACATGGCGTACGCCATGGACGCCGTGGCCCAGGAGGTCATGTTCACCGCGGGACCGCTGCTGGTGACCCTGTGCGTGTCGCTGTGGTCGGCGCGGGCGGCGCTGGTGGTGCTGAACGTGGTCGGGGTGCTGGGCGCGCTGTCCGTGGTGCTCTCGCCGCCCTCGCGGGCGTGGCGTTCGGCGCCGCGGGAGGCGCACTGGCTCGGGGCGCTGCGCTCGCCCGGCCTGCTGTCCCTGCTCGCCGCGTTCCTCTTCGTCGGCATCGCGCTGGGTTCCATCACGGTGGCCGCGGTCTCCTACGCGGACGACCACGGCGGCGACGCGGTGTACGGCTGGCTGATGGCGGCGCTGGGGCTGGGCGCGCTGGCCGGCGGCGCCGTCTACGGGGCCCGGCAGTGGGCGGGGGAACCCGAGCGGCGACTGCGCGTGCTGGTGGCCCTTCTGGCGGTGTGTTACCTGCCGCTGACGCTGATGCCGGGCCCGGTGGCGATGGTGGGGCTGACGGTGCTCTCCGGGGTGTTCCTGGCGCCGTGCATCGCCTGCGCGTTCGTCATCGTGGACCGGCACGCGCCGAGCGGGACGGTGACGGAGGCGTTCTCCTGGCTGGTGACGACGTTCACCGTGGGCGCGTCGGTGGGAACGGGGGCGGCGGGGCCGGTCGTCCAGGCGGGCGGCGCGCTGTGGGGGTTCGCGGTGCCGGGCGCCGCCGGAGCCCTGTCGTTGCTGGTGCTGCTGGCGACGGGGCGGGTCCTCGCAGCTCCCGTGGGACGGGCGGTCGTTGCGGCTTCATCGGAAAATGATCCAAATCGTGCTGCCGAACCCCGTTTCAGCTCGGGGGATCGGGCGTAATGTTCACTCATGGACCGCCGCATTTTCGGGCTGGAGAACGAGTACGGCGTCACGTGCACGTTCAGGGGACAGCGCCGCCTGTCGCCTGACGAGGTGGCGCGGTACCTCTTCCGCCGTGTCGTGTCATGGGGCCGCAGCAGCAATGTCTTTCTGCGAAACGGCGCCCGGCTCTACCTCGACGTGGGCTCACATCCGGAATACGCGACACCCGAATGTGACAACGTGATCGAATTGGTCACCCACGACAAGGCCGGCGAGCGCATTCTCGAGGGACTCCTGGTAGACGCGGAACGACGCCTGCACGAGGAGGGAATCGCGGGCGACGTCTACCTCTTCAAGAACAACACCGACTCGGCGGGCAACTCCTACGGGTGCCACGAGAACTATCTGGTGGCACGGCACGGGGAGTTCTCCCGGCTCGCGGACATCCTCATCCCGTTCCTGGTCACCAGGCAGCTGTTGTGCGGCGCGGGCAAGGTCCTGCAGACGCCGCGCGGGGCCGTGTACTGCGTGAGCCAGCGGGCGGAGCACATCTGGGAGGGGGTCTCCTCGGCGACGACCCGGTCCCGTCCGATCATCAACACCCGCGACGAGCCGCACGCGGACGCCGAGCGCTACCGCCGGCTGCACGTGATCGTGGGCGACTCGAACATGTCCGAGACGACGATGCTGCTGAAGGTCGGCGCCACCGACCTGGTGCTGCGCATGATCGAGGCGGGCACGGTGATGCGCGACCTGACCCTGGAGAACCCGATTCGGGCGATCCGCGAGGTCAGCCACGACATCACGGGCCGCCGCAAGGTGCGCCTGGCCAGCGGCCGGGAGGCCTCCGCCCTGGAGGTGCAGCGGGAGTACTACGAGAAGGCCGTCGACTTCTGCGAGCGCCGCGGCATCCGCACCGGCACGGTGGAGCGGGTTCTGGAGCTGTGGGGCCGGACGCTGGACGCGATCGAGAGCGAGGACCTCGACCGGATCGGCACCGAGATCGACTGGGTGATGAAGTACAAGCTCATCGAGCGGTACCGGGCCAAGCACAACATGACCATGTCGCATCCGCGGGTCGCCCAGATAGACCTCGCGTACCACGACATCCACCGTCGCCGGGGCCTGTACTACCTGCTGGAGAAGAAGGGCCAAGCCACCCGGATCTGCAACGACTTGAAGATCTTCGAGGGCAAGTCGGTCCCGCCGCAGACCACTCGGGCGCGCCTGCGCGGCGACTTCATCCGGCGGGCGCAGGAGCAGCGGCGCGACTTCACCGTGGACTGGGTGCACCTGAAGCTCAACGACCAGGCACAGCGGACCGTGTTGTGCAAGGACCCGTTCCGGTCGGTGGACGACCGGGTGGAGAAGCTCATCGCCGGAATGTGACCGGAAAGTGAGCGGGATGTCGTGGGAGAGGCGCTCCGTGCGAATTGCCGGAACGCCGTCCGGGCGCCGTGCGTTTCGCGTACGGCGCCCTTCTCGCGCGGGCGGCGCCCCGGGGGCGTTCCGCGGGCACCGGGCCGAATCCCGATGCGGGCCGGAACCGTTGCCGGCGCCGAATCGTCAGTAAGGTAGCGCGCACGCCATCAACAAGATCGACCGATTACGAGGCCCCCACCGTGCGCCGACGCTCTCTTCTCCTCACCGTCCCCGCGGGTCTGGTCACGCTGGCCGCCTGCGGAAACGACAAGTCCGCCTCGGGCGGGGAGAGCGGCAGCGCCTCCCCGACGCAGTCGCCGTCGCCGTCGGCCCCGGCCACGTCCGCCGCGCCGCCGCCGAAGATCGTCTCCGGGCCGCTGCCGGCGATCACCGCGGGCACGAAGTTCGGTGAGAAGCCGACCGTGGCCAAGGGAGGCGGCCAGCCGTCGAAGGACCTCGCCGTCAAGACGGTGATCGCGGGCGGCGGCCGCACGCTGGCGGAGAACGACTACGTCCAGGCGCACTACCTGGGCCAGGTCTGGGACACGGCGAAGGTCTTCGACAACTCCTACGACCGGGGTACACCGCTGATCATCCAGCTCGCCCAGGGCACGATCATCGACGGCTGGCGCTATGCGCTGGCGGGACGGAAGGTCGGCAGCCGGGTCGAGTTCTCGGTGCCCCCGACCTGGGGCTACGGCTCCCAGGGCAACGCCCAGGCGGGCATCAAGGGCACCGACACGCTGGTGTTCGTCGTCGATGTGCAGGACGCCTTCAACGCCAAGAGCTCCGCCCGGGGCAAGGTGGTGCAGAAGAAGACCCCGGACCTGCCGACGGTGGGCACCGAGACCAAGGGGGACGCCCCCGGGATCACCGTCCCGCCGCACACCGCCGCGCCGAAGAAGCTGGTGGCGGAGTACGTCATCGAGGGCGACGGCCCGGCGGTCAAGGCGGACAACACCGTGCTCGTCCAGTACCAGGGCGTGCTGTGGGACACCGGCAAGGAGTTCGACTCGACGTACAAGAGGAAGGCGCTGACCTCCTTCTCGCTCCAGCAGGTCGTCAAGGGGTGGGCGCAGGGCCTGACCGGCAAGAAGGTCGGCAGCCGGGTGCTGATCGTCGTTCCGCCGTCCGAGGGGTACGGCGACAACCCGCCTCCGAACAGCGGAATCAAGAAGGACTCCACGCTGGTGTTCTCCGTGGACATCCTGGCCGCGATGTAGCGCCACGCGGCGGCCCTACCGTCGCGGGCGCGACGCGGGCGGGGATGAAAGACTGTCCGCGTCACGTGTCGTACACGAGCAGGAGCAGAAGACGTGAACATCGACAAGCCCGAGATCGACTTCCCGGGCGGCGAGCCCCCGGCGGACCTCGAGATCAAGGACATCTGGGAGGGCGACGGGCCCGAGGCGCAGGCGGGGCAGAACGTCACCGTCCACTACGTGGGCGTCGCCTTCAGCACCGGCGAGGAGTTCGACGCGAGCTGGAACCGGGGCACCCCCTTCCGCTTCCCGCTGGGCGGCGGACGGGTCATCGCGGGCTGGGACCAGGGCGTGCAGGGCATGAAGGTCGGCGGCCGCCGCCAGCTGACCATCCCGGCGCACCTCGCCTACGGCGACCAAAGCCCGACCCCGGCGATCAAGCCCGGTGAGACCCTGATCTTCGTGGTCGACCTGCTCGGCGTCTGATCGGCGTCCGCGGTCGGACCGGATCCGATCACCTGGGGCCCACGCCTGTCCGGCGTGGGCCCTCGGCTTTCGCCACCGTGCCGCGGGGCGGTACGGTCATCGGTCGTAAGGACCATGAGGAAGGCGAAGGGCATCGATGGCCATTGCCAAGGCCGAGCGGCTGATGAACCTGGCGCTGTGCCTGCTCGGGACGCGCCGGCCGCTCAGCAAGCGCGAGCTGCGTGAGTCCATCGAGGCCTACCTCGAGGCGGGGTCCGACGACTCCTTCAACCGCATGTTCGAGCGGGACAAGGACGACCTGCGTGAGCTGGGGCTGGTCATCGAGACCGTCGAGAACCTGGACGGCGAGATCGGCTACCTCGCCCGCCGCGACAGCAACCGGCTGCCGCCCATCACCCTGGACGCCGAGGAGGCCGCCGCCCTCGGCCTGGCCGCCAAGGTCTGGCAGCAGGCGCGCCTGGCCGGCGCGGCCAGCGGCGCCCTGCAGAAGCTGCGCGCCGCCGGGCTGCCCGAGGACGTCGACCCGTACGAGGCGCACGGCGCGCTGGAGCCGCGCATCCCGGTGCACGAGGCCGCCTTCGAGCCGCTGATGCTGGCCTGCCGGGACCGCCGTCCGGTCGCCTTCGACTACCGCAAGGCCAACGCCGCCCGCCCCGAGACCCGCAACGTCGAGCCGTGGGCGCTGGAGTGCTGGCGCGGCCACTGGTACCTGGCCGGCTTCGACCGCGACCGCGGCGCCGAGCGGGTGTTCCGGCTGTCGCGGATCACCGGCAGGGTCCGCTCGCGCGGGGCCTCCTTCACCGTCCCGGTGCCCGACGTCGTCACCGTCCGGGAGACCGTGGCGGGCTGGGCCGGCGAGATCGCCGACCGCACCGCGCGGATCCGGCTGCGCTCCGGCGCCGGCTACCCGCTGCGGGCGAAGGCCACGGCCGTGCGGGAACTCGGCGACGGCTGGGACGAGTTGACCATCCCGTACGGACACGGACTGGATGCCTGGCTGGTGGAGTTCGGCCCCGACGTGGTGGTCCTGGAACCCGCCGAGCTGCGGGCCGACGTGGTGGACCGGCTGCGTGCCGTGGCCAAGGGCTGAGGGGAGCGAGCGAGACAGTGGCAGGCAAACCGGTCAGGCCCGCGAACGCCATCGACCAGACCCGGCGGATGCTCTCCCTGGTGACCTACCTCAGGGAGCGCCCCGGCGCCCGGATCGAGGACGTGGCGCGCGCCTTCGGCATCACCGAGGACGAGCTGGTCTCGGACCTCGACGTGCTGCCCATGTGCGGCACCAGCTTCCGCGGCGGCGACCTGCTGGACATCGACACCGACGGCGAGCGCATCTGGTGGCACAACCCGGCCGCGCTCGGGGCGGAGGCCGCCGAACCGCTGCGGCTGGCCGCCGACGAGGCGACCGCCCTGCTGGTCGCCGCCCGCGCGGTGGCCACCCTGCCGGGCCTGCGCGAGAGCGACCGGCAGGCCCTGCTGCGGGCGACGGCCAAGGTGGAGACCGCGGCCGGCGAGGCGGCCGGCGCCAGCTCCCGCCTGTCGGTGACCTTCGAGTCCGAGGGTGGCGTCTTCGCCGACGTCGACCGGGCCATCTCCGAGCGCCGCCGGCTGTGGATCCGCTACTACTCGCCGGCCCGCGACGAGGTCACCGAGCGCGAGATCGACCCCATCCGCCTGGTCAGCGTCGGGCACACCTACGTGGAGGCCTGGTGCCGCCGCTCCGAGGCGCGCCGCACCTTCCGGCTCGACCGGGTCGCCGAGATCAGGATCCTCGACGAGCCGTCCGCGCCGCCGGAGGTGGAGCTGCGCGACCTGTCCGAGGCGCTGGTGCAGCCGGCCGCGGAGGACCCGGAGGTCGTCGTCGAGGTCGGCCCGGGAGGCCGCTGGGTCGCCGAGTACTACCCGCACGACAGCGCCGAGGAACTGCCCGAGGGCGGGCTGCGCATCACGTTGCGCACCCCCGACCCGGCGTCGCTGCGGCGCCTGGCACTGCGCCTGGGCCGGGACGGCCGGATCGTCGCGCCGCGCGAGCTGGCCGACAGCGCCCGGCAGGCGGCCCACGAGGCCCTGGCGGCGTACGACGGCGTCGACGCCACCGTGGAGGGTGGGGACCGCCCGGGGCCGGGCGCCCACGGCGGGCGGACGGCGCACGGCGGGCCGGAGGGCCGGGACGACAGGCAGGAGCAGCGGCTGTGAGCGAGTCGGCGACGACGGGGGCGCGGGGGATGTCGGTGGCGGCCGCGTTCGCCGGGATGCGCAGCGCGGCCCCGGTGGTGTTCCGCGCGGGCTGCCCCGACTGCCGGGGCCGCTTCGAGCTGGGCGCGAACGCGCTGCGCCTGGCCATCGGCGCCAGCAGCCGCACCACCTTCTACTCCTTCACCTGCCCCGACTGCGGCGCCGCCGTGCGCAAGCCGGCCGGTGAACGCATCGTGGAGCTGCTCACCGGCGGTGGGGTCAGCACCCTGCGCCTGCAACCGAAGGTCTAGGCTCGCAACCATGTTCTGGCCGATGTTCGCGGTGGCCGCGGGGTTCCTGGGTCTCGCCGTTCTGGGTGTGCTCGCCGTCCGGGTCTTCGTGGAGGCGCGGCGGCTCGGCAGGCAGGTCTCGCAGTCCGCGAGCCGGATCAGCCGGGCCGCGGAGGAGCTGGAGCGGGCGTCCCTGAGCGCCGCCCGGGCCGCGGACTCGCTGTGAGGGCGGCTCCGGCACCCGGTGCGCCATGGCCGGCTGCGCCCCTGTCACGCTGTAGTCCGGGCCAGGTACGCTGCTCGAGCGGACCGGAGAACGAGGCCCGGGCCGCGGACGGGAGTACGCTCAGGGATTGCCTCGTGTTCACCCCTGAGCGTTACGATCGCTGCCAGAACGACCGCTCGGACGGCTGTCCAACCGGTCCGACAGCATCCCACCCAGCCGCCTCGGTGAGAAGGTAAAGACTTATGTTCGGAAGGCTCGGAGCCCCCGAGATCATTCTCATCCTCGTCGTCATCATCCTGCTGTTCGGCGCGAAGAAGCTTCCGGACATGGCGCGCTCGCTCGGCAAGTCCGCCCGTATCCTCAAGAGCGAGGCCAAGGCGATGAAGGATGAGGGTCACACCACCACCTCCGCCCAGGCGCCCGCCGACAACGAGCAGCCTCCCGCGCAGCGCACCATCAAGGCCGCCCCCGGCGACGTGACGAGCTCGCGTCCGGTCGGCGAGCCGTCGGACACCACCCAGCGCTGACGCACGGCCGGACAGCACCGGCCTGCCGCACGAGATGAGGAAGTGGGTTGCTCAAGCCTGCCCGAAAGAAGGAGAAGGATCCCGAGGGGCGGATGCCTCTCGCGGATCACCTTCGTGAGCTCCGCAACCGGCTCGCGAAGGCGTTGCTGGCCGTCGTCCTGGTCACGGTCGTCGCCGCCTTCTTCTACTACGACATCATCAACTTCCTGACCAAGCCGATCCTCCACTCGGTCGGCTGCGGCAAGACCTTCCAGGAACTGGCGAACTCGCCGGCTCCGGCCGACGCCGGCAACTCGGGCAAGTGCGCGCAGATCACGATCAACGGTCTGCTGGCGCCCTTCACCATGGCTCTCCAGGTCTCCCTGATGGCCGGCGTCGTCTTCGCCTCGCCGGTCTGGCTGTACCAGCTGTGGGCCTTCATCGCCCCCGGCCTGCACAAGCACGAGAAGAAGTACGCCTACGCGTTCGTCGGCACCGGCGTCCCCCTCTTCCTGGCCGGCGCGTTCTTCGCCTACAAGGTGCTGCCCACCACGGCGAAGGTGCTTCTCGACTTCACGCCCGCCAACGTCAACAACCTGCTGCCGCTGGACGACCTGCTGCAGCTCGTGACGCGGATGGTGGTCGTCTTCGGCCTCTCCTTCGAGCTGCCGCTGCTGCTGATCATGCTGAACCTCACCGGCATCCTCACCGGCCGGCGCATGCTCGGCTGGTGGCGCGCCATGATCCTCGGCATCACCGTCTTCGCGGCCGTGGCCACGCCCAGCACCGACCCGGTGTCGATGCTGATGCTCGCCGGACCGATCTGGGTGCTGTACTTCGGCGCCGTCGTCTTCTCGCTGCTCAACGACCGCCGCAAGCGCCGCCGGGACGCGGCGGGCCCCGCCGACGACGAGGCCTCCGACCTCGACCTCACCCCCGAGGACATCGGCGAGGTCGAACCCGTCACCGCCAGCCGCGCCCTGCCCGAACAGGCCGGCACGGACCGGGTCAACGGGTACGACGACGTGACCTGAGCCCCGCTCCGGGCAGCGCAGGCGTTCTTCGGCCGCCCGTAGCGGGCGCCGAGCGTCGCCGGGCCGCCACGAGGCGGACGTGGGGCCGGCCGCTCGCCACCGCGAGCGGCCGGCCCCACGCGTGACAGGGGCGTTCCACGGCGGTGGCCCGGGCGGGTCCCGCGCCTGATCGGGATAATTGATCGTCCTGTTGTCAGTGCGGCCCGGTACGCTCGAAAGCACGATGACAGAGGACCTCTCACCGGCCGAGCGGTACGCGGCAGCGCGCAGGCGAGCTGCCGAGCAGGCCACCGCGCTCGCGGGCTTCCGCGAGATGTACGACTTCGGCCTCGACCCCTTCCAGATCGAGGCCTGCCAGGCCCTCGAGGAGGGCAAGGGCGTGCTGGTCGCCGCACCCACCGGATCCGGCAAGACGATCGTGGGCGAGTTCGCCGTCCACCTCGCCCTCCAGCAGGGCCGCAAGTGCTTCTACACGACACCCATCAAGGCGCTGTCGAACCAGAAGTACTCCGACCTGTGCCGACGCTACGGCAGCGGCAAGGTCGGCCTGCTCACCGGCGACAACAGCCTCAACTCCGACGCCCCGGTGGTCGTGATGACCACCGAGGTGCTGCGGAACATGCTGTACGCCGGCTCCCAGACCCTGCGCGGCCTCGGCTACGTGGTGATGGACGAGGTGCACTACCTCTCCGACCGCTTCCGCGGCGCCGTGTGGGAGGAAGTGATCATCCACCTGCCCGAGTCGGTGACCCTGGTGTCGCTGTCGGCGACCGTGTCCAACGCCGAGGAGTTCGGCGACTGGCTGGACACCGTCCGCGGGGACACCCAGGTGATCGTCTCCGAGCACCGTCCCGTGCCGCTGTTCCAGCACGTACTGGCCGGGCGCCGGATGTACGACCTGTTCGAGGAGGGCGAGGGCCACCGCAAGGCCGTCAACCCCGACCTCACGCGCATGGCCCGCATGGAGGCCAGCCGCCCGTCCTACCAGGACCGCAGGCGGGGCCGCGCCATGCGCGAGGCGGACCGCGAGCGCGAGCGCAGACAGCGCTCCCGGATCTGGACGCCCAGCCGCCCGGAGGTCATCGAACGGCTCGACGCCGAGGGCCTGCTGCCCGCGATCACCTTCATCTTCAGCCGTGCCGCCTGCGAGGCCGCCGTCCAGCAGTGCCTGTACGCGGGCCTCAGGCTGAACGACGAGGAGGCGCGCGACCAGGTGCGCGCCCTGGTCGAGGAGCGCACCGCCGCCATCCCGCCCGAGGACCTGCACGTCCTCGGCTACTACGAGTGGCTGGAGGGCCTGGAGCGGGGCATCGCCGCCCACCACGCCGGCATGCTGCCGACCTTCAAGGAGGTCGTCGAGGAACTGTTCGTGCGCGGTCTGGTCAAGGCGGTCTTCGCCACCGAGACCCTGGCCCTGGGCATCAACATGCCGGCCCGCTCGGTGGTGCTGGAAAAGCTCGTGAAGTGGAACGGCGAGCAGCACGCCGACATCACCCCCGGCGAGTACACGCAGCTGACCGGCCGGGCCGGACGCCGCGGCATCGACGTCGAGGGCCACGCGGTGGTGCTGTGGCAGCGCGGGATGAACCCCGACCAGGTGGCGGGACTGGCGGGCACGCGCACGTACCCGCTGCGCTCCAGCTTCAAGCCGTCGTACAACATGGCGGTCAACCTGGTCGAGCAGTTCGGCCGGCACCGCTCCCGCGAGCTGCTGGAGACCTCCTTCGCGCAGTTCCAGGCCGACAAGTCCGTGGTCGGGATCTCCCGGCAGGTGCAGCGCAACGAGGAGGGGCTGGCCGGCTACAAGGAGTCGATGACCTGCCACCTCGGTGACTTCGACGAGTACATGCGACTGCGCCGGGAGCTGAAGGACCGCGAGACCGAGCTGGCGCGGCAGGGCGCCGGCCAGCGGCGCGCCGAGGCGGCCGTCGCCCTGGAGAGGCTCAGGCCCGGTGACGTCATCCACGTCCCCACCGGCAAGTACGCGGGCCTGGCGCTGGTCCTGGACCCGGGCCTGCCGGCCGGGCGGTCCAACGGCCACCGCGGCTTCGATCAGCACGACGGCCCGCGTCCGCTCGTGCTGACCGCCGAGCGGCAGGTCAAGCGGCTGGCGGCGATCGACTTCCCGGTGCCCGTGGAGGCGCTGGAGCGGATGCGGATCCCCAAGTCCTTCAACCCGCGCTCCCCGCAGTCCCGCCGTGACCTGGCCTCCGCACTGCGTACCAAGGCCGGGCACATCGTGCCGGACCGGCACCGCAAGCGCCGCTCCCAGGCGGCCGACGACCGGGAGATCGTGCGGCTGCGCGCCGCCCTGCGCGCCCACCCGTGCCACGGGTGCAACGACCGTGAGGATCACGCCCGCTGGGCCGAGCGCCACCACCGGCTGCTGCGCGACACCAAGCAGTTGGAGCACCGCATCGAGGGCCGTACGAACACCATCGCGCGCACCTTCGACCGCATCGTGGCGCTGCTCACCGAGCTCGACTACCTGCGGGGCAACGAGGTGACCGAGCACGGCAAGCGGCTCGCCAGGCTCTACGGCGAGCTCGACCTGCTCGCCAGCGAGTGCCTGCGCGAGGGCGTCTGGGAGGGCCTGGGCCCGGCCGAACTCGCGGCGTGCGTCTCGGCGTTGGTCTACGAGGCCCGGGTCTCCGACGATGCCATGGCGCCCAAGCTGCCCTCGGGCAAGGTGAAGGCGGCGCTCGGTGAGATGGTGCGCATCTGGGGCCGGCTGGACGCGGTGGAGGAGGAGTTCCGCATCCGGCAGACCGAGGGCGTCGGCCAGCGCGAACCCGACCTCGGCTTCGCCTGGGCCGCGTACATGTGGGCCTCGGGCAAGGGCCTCGACGAGGTGCTGCGCGAGGCGGAGATGCCGGCCGGTGACTTCGTGCGCTGGTGCAAGCAGGTCATCGACGTTCTCGGACAGATCTCGGCGGCCGCTCCGACGGAGGGCTCGACGGTGGCCAGGAACGCGCGCAAGGCGGTCGAGGGACTGCTGCGGGGAGTGGTCGCCTACTCGTCGGTCGGGTGACGCCCGCCGGCCCGGGGCCCGGGGCGTGACGGTGTACGGCTGAGCCGGACACGGTCACGCCCCACCGTGCTTTTTCCACCCTTCACGGTGAGTGGATCCCGCACGCCTGCACGACATCACGCTTCGCGTTCGAATGCTGTCGCAGAGTGTAAATAACCAGAGCATACTCCTGCCCCGTGCCCCGGTTCAGGTGCTTGCCCAAGGTGACACGGCGATGATCCGGTCGGACTAGGCTCGCCCGCAGCGCACCGAGTTGAGATGCGTTCGTGCGCTTGTTCCCGAATGCCCCAGGCATTCCGTAGATCCCGACCGTCCCATGACACGCCCCACTGGAAGCTGCCCCGAACCCCAGCCGACCCGTCTCAGAGGGCTTACATCGTGAGTGTTCAATCGCCCCCCGGCGGCCGCGAACTCCCCTACGCACGCGTGCTGTTGCTGCCTGCCGTACTGATGGTGGCGGCCTCCGCGGCCGCCGTCGCCCTGGTGACGGACCCGGCCCGCCCGGCCGTCGGCTGGTGCGGCGCCGTCGCCACCCTGCTGGTGCTCGTCACCGCCGCCGAAGCGGTGCGCCGCGGCCGCGTCATCCGGGAGCAGCGGGCCGAGCACGCCCGGCACACCGACTTCCTGGAGCGGCGCATCGCCGCCCACGACGAGGAGGTCTCCTACCTCGGCACGGAGATCCTGCCCGCCTCGGTCGCCCATCTGCGCGCCGGTCACACCCCGCGCGAGGTCATGCGGGACATCATCGACGGCGACCCCGAGTGGTGCCGGATCCCCGAGTCGCAGCGTGAGGTGGTGCGCATGATCCTGCGGATCGTGGACCACGAGGAGAACATGCGCGACTCCACGCAGCGTTCCTTCGTCAGCATCGCCCGGCGCGTCCAGGCGATCGTGCACCAGCAGGCCAGGGAACTGCGGGAGATGGAGGAGGACCACGGCCGCAGCCCCGAGGTCTTCGACGACCTGCTGCGCATCGACCACGGCACCGCGCTGATCGGCCGCCTCGCCGACTCCGTCTCCGTCCTCGGCGGCGGCCGGCCCGGCCGCCAGTGGCCCAACCCGGTCACGCTCTACAGCGTGCTGCGCGGCGCCATGTCCCGGATCCTGGAGTACCGCCGCATCGAGCTGCACTCCATCGCCAAGGTCAACATCAAGGGCACCGACGTCGAGCCGGTCATCCACGCCGCCGCCGAACTCCTCGACAACGCCACCCGCTACTCCCCGCCGCACACCAAGGTGCACGTCACCGCGGTCGAGGTGCAGACCGGCGTCGCCATCGAGATCGAGGACGGCGGCGTCAGCCTCAACGAGGAGTCCCGCGGCCGGATCGAGCGGATGCTCGAGGCCGCCAAGGCCGGGAAGGACCTGCAGCAGCTGGGGGAGAGCCCCCGGCTGGGCCTCGCGGTCGTGGGCCGGCTGTGCACGGCCTACAAGATGCAGATCTCCCTGCGGTCCTCCGCCTACGGCGGGGTCCGTGCCGTCCTGGTCGTGCCCGGCGACATGATGACCACCGATCCGGCGCCCGGACTCGCCCACGGCATCGGCGCCACCTCCATCCCGCTGCCCGGCGCCGACGCCGTCGAGGGGCCCAAGCGCGCCCCCAAGAAGCGCCGCCCCACCAGCCCGCGCGTTCCCGTCCCGGTGCCGTCCGAGGACGAGATCCCCGTGGTCACCGAATGGACCGCGGGCGGCCTGCCGCAGCGCCGCAGCAAGGTCACCGTCCCGCTCAGCCGGCGCATCACCGAACAGGCCGCCGCCGAGCGCGCCGAGCGGGAGGGCCGGCCCCAGCCCTCGTCCGGGTGGGCCGCGCCGCGACCCGAGCCCTCGCCCGCCGGGGACGAACCCGAACCCGGCCTGTGGGTCGAGGCCTTCTGGGACGGCCTCAGGAAGGACAACCCGGGCCCCGACCCGACCGCGTTCACGCAGGACCCGACCGCTTTCACGCACCTGATCGAGAAGCCGGCCCGCGCCGAGGCCGACGACGAGGGGGACCTCAAGTGATCCAGCAGCGAGCCAACTTCGACTGGATGCTCAAGGAGCTCAACGACGGTGTGCCGGGCATCGAGATGATCGTGGTGCTCTCGGCCGACGGCCTGCGCATCGCCCGTTACGGCGGCGACCCCGACGCCGCGGACCGGGTCGCCGCGGCCTGCGCCGGACTGCAGAGCCTGGCGACCGCCGTCGCCGTCGAGATCCCGAACAGCGACGGCAGGATGAAGCTGGTCGTCATCGAGATCAACGGCGGCTACTTCTACCTGATGTCCGCCGGCGCCAACGCCTACCTCGCGGTGCTCGCCGACGTCCGGACCGAACCCGGGCTGATGAGCGCCCGCATGCGCGACCTCGTGGTCCGCATCGGCGCCCACCTGACCAGTCCGCCCCGCCGCAACGGGCAGACCGTATGACGCCTCCGCGACGCCTGAGGCGCCACCCCGCACCCGGCCCGCAGCCCGCCGAACCCGCCGCGGGAGGCGAGGAGAAGAACCCCGAGCGGCTGTACGTGGTCGCCGGTCCGGGGGAGGACGGCGCCCGCGCCGCCCTCGACCTGGTGACACTGATCGTGGCACGCGCCGATCCTCCCCCTGCCGCGACCCCGGAGCAGGCGGCACTGCTGCGGCTGTGCGCCGCCCCGCTGTCCGTGGCCGAACTCTCGGCCTACCTCAACCTGCCGTTCAGCGCGATGACGGTCCTGATCACCGAGCTGCTGACGGCCGAACTGGTGCAGGCGCGCGCCCCCGTCGTCCGCCGGGCGGTGCCCGACCGTTCCCTCCTCGAAGCGGTGATGCATGGACTTCAACGGCTCTGACACCCTGCCCGGTCCCCGGACCGAGGACCATCTGCCGCACACGGCCGAGGCCGCGGCCAAGATCGTCATCGTCGGGGGCTTCGGGGTGGGCAAGACCACCATGGTCGGCTCGGTCAGTGAGATCAGGCCGCTGACCACCGAGGAGACCATGACCCAGGCCGGCGTCGGCGTCGACGACGACTACGGCTCCGACTCCAAGACGGCCACCACCGTGGCGATGGACTTCGGCCGCATCAGCATCACCGACCAACTGGTGCTCTACCTCTTCGGCACCCCCGGCCAGCAGCGCTTCTGGTTCCTGTGGAACGGCCTGTTCGAGGGGACGCTCGGCGCGGTCGTCCTGGTCGACACCCGGCGCCTGGAGGTCAGCTTCGACGTCATGGGGCGGCTGGAGGAGCGCGGCGTGCCCTTCGTCGTGGCCATCAACTCCTTCCCGGACGCGCCCCGTTACCCGATCGCCGAACTGCGTGCGGCGCTCGACCTGGCCGAGGAGGTCCCGATGGTCGAGTGCGACGTGCGCCGCCGGGCCTCCAGCCGGGACGTGCTGCTGACCCTGATGCGCTTCCTGCACTCCCTCGCCATCACCCGCTCGCCCGGCTGAACCGACCCCCGCTCCCTTCCGTCCCGAAAGCGACCGCTGTGACGCCTGAACCCCATTACCCGGCCGGTCCGGACGACCGCGCCTTCGCGCCCCCGCCCGGCTGCCCCGCGCACGGCACCGGACCCGGCGGGCTGCACCGGCTCCACGAGGTGCGGGACCTCCGCGCGCTGTACCGGCGACTGCGGGACGAGTACGGCCCGGTGGCGCCCGTGCTGCTCCACGACGACGTACCGATCTGGGTGGTCCTCGGCCACGCCGAGAACCTGCACATGGTGCGCACGCCCTCGCAGTTCACCCGGGACAGCCGCGTCTGGACCCCGCTCGACGACGGCCGGATCAAGCCCGACCACCCGCTCATGCCGCACTTCGCCTGGCAGCCGGTCTGCTCCTACGCCGAGGGCGACGAGCACAAACGCCTGCGCGGCGCGGTCACCGGCGCCGTGGAGACCATCGACCACCGCGGGCTGCGCCGTCACATCGGCCGCGCGACACAGCGCCTGGTCAACCGGTTCTGCGAGGTGGGCCGCGCCGATCTCGTCGACCAGTTCGCCGAACACCTGCCGATGGCGGTCATGTGCGAGGTCCTCGGCATGCCCGAGGAGTACAACGACCGGATCGTGCAGGCCGCCCGCGACATGCTCAAGGGCACCGAGACCGCGATCGCCAGCAACGAGTACATCATGGACTGCCTGCGGCGGCTCACCGCCCGCCGCCGGGCCCGGCCCGAGGACGACTTCACCAGTCGTCTCATCAGCCATCCGGCGGACCTGAGCGACGACGAGGTCGGCCAGCACCTGAGGGTCGTGCTCATCGCCTCCTACGAGGCCACCGCCAACCTGCTGGCCAACACCCTCCGCCGGGTGCTGACCGATCCAGGCTTCCGCGCCCAGCTCAACGGCGGGCAGATGACGGTGGAGCAGGCGGTCGAGCAGTCCCTGTGGGACGAGCCGCCGTTCAGCACCATCCTCGGTTACTTCGCCAAGCAGGACACGGAGCTCGGCGGCCGGCGCATCCGCCGGGGCGACGGGCTGCTGCTCGGCATCGCGCCGGCCAACGTCGACCCGCGGGTGCGCCCCGATCTGTCGGCGGACATGCAGGGCAACCGCTCCCACCTCGCCTTCAGCGGCGGCCCGCACGAGTGTCCCGGGCAGGACATCGGCCGCGCCATCGCCGACGTGGGCGTCGACAAACTGCTGATGCGGCTGCCGGACATCCGGCTCGACTGCCCCGAGGAGGAACTGCGCTGGACGGAGTCGATCGCCTCGCAGCACCTGGTGGAACTGCCGGTGCGGTTCTCCCCGCGGCCGCAGCAGGACGTGAGGTCGCAGCCGAGCCACACCCCGATGCCGGTCCCGCAGCAGCGCGCCGCCTGGGAGATCGGCACCGTGCGCGGGCCCGCGCCGGCCGCCGGGTCCCCGGACGGGCGGGAGGCCGGCACCGGCGCGCCGGGACCGGCGCGGCCCCGGCGGCCCGCGCCCGCACGAGCCCCGCTCACCGGGCAGGGCTCCGCGCCGCTCACCGGGCAGGACGCCGCACGGCCCGGCACGGCGGCCACCGACCGGACCCGTCCGGCCGGTCACTGGCAGCGCTTCCTGCGCTGGTGGCGCGGCGAGTGACCGGTGTGCGCCGGGCGGGACCCGTACCGCACCGGCCGGCGCTCACCGGCCGGCGGCCCACTCCCGGTGGTCGGACCACGCCCTAAGGACCCGTGTGCTGCGGAAGCTGTGCTCCACCCCGGTGACCGGGTCGGTGAACTCCAGCTCCCGCGCCAGCAGTTGCAGTGGGCGCCGGAAGTCGCCGGCCGGTGTGGGGGCGGTCACCACCGGGTAGAGCGGGTCACCGAGGATCGGCACGCCGAGCGCGGTCATGTGCACCCGCAGCTGGTGCGTCTGCCCGGTGTGGGGAACCAGCCGGTACCGGGCCGGCCCGTCCACCCGGTGCTCGACGAGTTCCACGTCCGTGACCGCGTTCGGCTCGCCCGCCACCTCCCGGGCGGTCAGCACCCCGCGTTCCTTCACGATCCGGCTGCGCACCGTACGGGGCAGGACGAGCCCGGGGGCGTACGGCGCGACGGCCTCGTACTCCTTGCGCACCCGGCGGTCCCGGAACAGCGTCTGGTAGGCGCCTCGCTCCTCGGGCCGCACCGTGAAGAGCACCAGTCCGGCGGTGAGCCGGTCCAGCCGGTGCGCCGCGCCGAGCGCGGGGATCCCCAGCTCGCGGCGGAGCCGGGCCAGCGCGGTCTCGGCGACGTGCGAGCCGCGCGGGGTGGTGGCGAGGAAGTGCGGCTTGTCCACGACGACGATGTGCTCGTCACGGTGGACCACCTCCAGCGGGAAGGGCACCGGCACCTCGTCGGGCAGTTCCCGGTGGAACCAGACGAACATCCCCGGCTGGTACGGCGCGTCGGGCGCCACCGCCCGCCCGTCGGCCGCGACGACCCGCCCGGCGTCGAACATCGCCTCGACCGCTCCGGGGGCCGCCCCCGACAGCCGCTCCACCAGATGTTCCCGCACGGTCGCCCACGCCCCCTCGGCGGGCAGCCGGACCCGCACCGGGTCCACCCCGTGGCGCTGGGGCAGGGGAGCGGGCGGAATGCGGGTCCTGCGTCTCATCAGCCGAAGCCTACGAGGCGGCGCGCCGCCGGGGGAAACGCCTGGTCCCGTCGCCCGTCGCCCGTCGCAGGGTGCGGAGCGCGTCGGCTCCCGCCGGCCAGCGGGCTTTCTTCTCGCACACGCGGAACGTCGGACAGGGGCGGCGCCCGTCGCGGCGCCGCCCCTGTCCGGCAGGTCTCACGCGGCCGGCGCCGCGCCCTCCTGCTCGGCCTCGATCCGGGCGTTCCAGTCCCGCTTGGCGGCCTGCCAGCCGTCCTCGTTGTGGCCCAGGCGCCAGTACCCGGAGATCGACAGGTCCTCGCGCGGGACCTCACGCTCCACTCGCAGCAGCCGGCGCAGCTCCTTCACGAAGCCGGCCTCGCCGTGCACGAACGCGTGCACCCGTCCCTCGGGGAACTCCATGGCCCGTACGGCCTCGACCAGGGCCTCGCCGACCGGACGGTCCCCGCGGTGCAGCCAGACCACCTCCACGTCGGAGTCGATCTTCTGCTCCTCCTCGGGGCCGGAGACCTCGACGAAGGCGCGGGCCGTGGCGCCCTCGGGCAACGCCTCCAGCGAGCGGGCGATCGCCGGCAGGGCGCTCTCGTCACCGGCGAGCAGGTGCCAGTCGGCGCTCGCGTCGGGCGCGTAGGCTCCGCCGGGCCCCAGGAAGCGCACCGTCTCGCCCGGCCTGGCCAGCAGCGACCACGGTCCGGCCAGGCCCTCGTCGCCGTGCACCACGAAGTCCAGGGTCAGCTCCCGGTGCTCGGGGTCCCAGGCGCGCACGGTGTAGGTCCGGGTGACCGGCCACTGCTCGCGCGGGAACTCCTCGCGGATCCGCTGCATGTCGAACGGCTCGGGGTAGACGACGCCCTCGGCCGGGAACAGCAGCTTCACGTAATGGTCCGTGCAGGTCGCGGCCGAGAAGTCGGCCAGGCCCTCGCCGCCGAGTACCACGCGCTGCATGTGCGGGGTCAGCCGTTCGGTGCGGACGACCTGCGCGGTGTGGGCCCTTCGCGGCTTGCGCGCCGGACGTTCTGCCATGACGGCCTCCCAGTTCCCCATGCTTAGGCTTACCTAAGTTAGCATCTCCGTCCGGTGGGCACCTCGTCCATGGGATTTTTCCGAACGCGCGTCGTCGGCGGCCGTCACGCCCCCAGCGTGGCGAGCAGCCGCCGCAGGGAGCCGCCCAGCCCCCAGCGGCCGGCCAGCTCCTCCAGCGCGGCCGGGTCGCGCGGGCCCCGCGGCAGCGCCGTACCGACAACCGGCAACGGGACGTCGGCCGCGACGCGCACCACCTTCGGCGCCACCGCCAGGTACGGCCCGGCCTCGGTGAGCCGCTTGCGCTGCGACGGGGTGAGCTTCGCCTTCGGATCGTCGACGGCCGCCAGGATCCCGGCCAGGTCGCCGAAGTCGGCGAGCAGTCTGGCGGCGGTCTTCTCCCCGATGCCGGGCACGCCCGGCAGTCCGTCGCTCGGGTCGCCGCGCAGCAGCGCCAGATCCGCGTACCCGCTGCCGCCGACCCCATACTTCTCCCGCAGCACCGCCTCGTCGGTGCTCTGGAGGGTGCCCACCCCCTTGACCGGGTACAGCACGCGCACCCCGCGCGCGTCGTCCACCAGCTGGTACAGGTCGCGGTCGCCGGTGACGATGTCCACCGGGCCCGTCGCCCGCGCGGTGAACGTGCCGATCACGTCGTCCGCCTCGTACCCGGGGACGCCCACGCGTGCGATGCCGACGGCGTCCAGGACCGCCTCGATCACCGGGACCTGCGGGGAGAGCGTGTCCGGCACCTCCTCCGCGTCCGGGCCGCTCGCGTGCTCCTCGGCGACCCGGTGCGCCTTGTAGGAGGGGATCAGCTCCACCCGCCACTTCGGCCGCCAGTCCGCGTCCATGCAGGCCACCAGGTGGTCGGGGCGGTGGTCCTTGACCAGGCGGTCGATGAAGTCGAGCAGTCCGCGCACGGCGTTCACCGGCGTGCCGTCCGGGGCCCTGACCGACTCCGGGACGCCGAAGTAGGCGCGGAAGTACAGGGAGGCGGTGTCGAGGAGCATCAGTCGTCCGGTCACGCCCCGCATCATGCCGTACGCCACCGACAACGGACCGGTGCGATGTGATGCGGACCACTTTTGTGTTTGCCCCAGGGGGCCCTGGGCAGGCGCGCGGCCGAGTGAAGGTAGTTGCGTTATTCAACTGTTACTGATCCTTCGCACCGGTCCCTGTCCCCGACGAGAGAGAGTGCGCGTGGCATCCAGGCTTGAGGCCGAACACCTGTACAAAGTGTTCGGCAGACGACCGGACGACGGAGTGGAGAGGCTCCGGCGGGGCGCCGACCGGGAGGAGCTGCGCGCCGACGGCACCACCGCCGCCGTGATCGACGCCTCCTTCACGGTGGACCCCGGCCAGATCTTCGTGGTGATGGGACTGTCCGGCTCGGGCAAGTCCACCCTGCTGCGCATGCTGAACGGGCTGCTGGAGCCCACCGCCGGCCAGGTCCGCTTCGACGGTCAGGACCTGACCGCGCTGAGCGACCGCGAGCTGCGCGAGGTCCGCTCCAGGAAGATCAGCATGGTCTTCCAGCACTTCGCGCTCTTCCCGCACCGCAGCGTCCGCGAGAACGCCGCCTACGGACTGGAAGTGCAGGGCGTGCCCCGCGCCGAGCGCGGGCACCGCGCCGACGAGGCGCTCGCCCTGTGCGGCCTGGCCGGCTGGGAGGACTCCTGGCCCGACGAGCTCTCCGGCGGCATGCAGCAGCGCGTCGGCCTCGCCCGCGCGCTCGCCACCGACGCCGACCTGCTGCTGATGGACGAGTCCTTCAGCGCACTGGACCCGCTGATCCGCCGCGACATGCAGGACCAGCTCCTCCAACTCCAGCGGACCCTGAAGAAGACCATCGTCTTCATCACCCACGACCTCAACGAGGCCATGCGCCTGGGCGACCGCATCGCCGTCATGCGGGACGGCCGGATCGTGCAGACCGGCACCGCCGAGGACATCCTGCTGCGCCCCGCCGACGACTACGTCGCCTCCTTCACCCGGGACGTCGACCGCTCGCGCGTGCTGACCGCCGAGGCGGTCATGGACCGGGACGTGCGCGGCGACGAGGCCGACTGCGGCTGCGAGACCGCGACGCCGGACACCCCGTTCACCGAGCTGTGCGCGATCAGCGCCCGCCTGTCCCACCCCGTCGCCGTGCTGGACGCGCACCGCGCCCTGGTCGGAGTGGTGCCGCGGCAGCGCCTCGTCTCCTTCCTCGGCGACGAGACGGCAGAGGAGAGCGGACCGGCCGAGCCGGCCGCCCCCGTGACCTGCGACGGGCCCCGGCGCAAGGACGGCGGGAAGGTGGTGGCCCGTGCCTAGGATTCCGCTCGGCGACTGGGTCAACTCCGCGGTCGACTGGCTGCTCGCCCACATGGCCTGGCTCTTCGACTTCTTCAAGACCGTGTTCACCGGCGCCTACGACGGCATCGACGCCGTCCTCCAGGCGCCCGAGCCGCTGCTGCTCGCGGGCATCCTCGCGGTGCTCGCCTGGTGGCTGCGCGGAGCCTTCGCCGGTGTCCTCACCTTCGTGGGCTTCGCCTTCATCGACTCCATGGAGCTGTGGTCGGACGCGATGACGACCCTGTCGCTCGTCCTGGTCGCCACCCTCATCGCCCTGGTCGTCTCGGTGCCGGTCGGCATCTGGGCGGCCCGCTCCGACCGGGTCAGCGCCGTCGTCCGCCCGGTGCTGGACTTCATGCAGACGCTGCCCGCGATGATCTACCTCATCCCGGCCATCCTGTTCTTCGGCACGGGCGCCTCCGCGGGCATCGTCGCCACCCTGATCTTCGCCCTCGCACCCGGTGTGCGCATGACGGAGCTGGGCATCCGGCAGGTCGACAAGGAACTCGTCGAGGCGGCCGAGGCGTTCGGCACCACGCCCCGGGACACGCTGCTGCGCGTCCAGCTGCCGCTGGCGCTGCCCACCGTGATGGCCGGCGTCAACCAGGTGATCATGCTCGGCCTCTCCATGGCCGCCATCGCCGGCATGGTCGGCACCGGCGGCCTCGGCGGCGACGTCAACGAGGCCATCGGCCAGCTCAACGTCGGCCTCGGCTCCGAGGCGGGCGTCGCCATCGTGATCCTCGCGATCTACCTCGACCGGATGACCGGCGCGCTGGGCACCCAGGTCTCGCCGCTCGGCCGGCGCGCCGCCGCCAGGGCGCGGGCCGCCAAGGGCCTGAAGATCTGGTCCTACCGGCCGCAGCCCCAGATCGCGGTGATCGGCGTGGTGGTCCTCGCCCTGGTCGCGGGCGGCATGGGCGTCTTCGGCGGCGGCGGCACCTCCGCGGCCAGCGCGGACGGGCAGGACGTCGGCAAGGGCAAGAAACTCACCATCGGCTACATCCCCTGGGACGAGGGCGTCGCCTCCACCTACCTGTGGAAGGAGATCCTCGAACAGCGCGGCTACCGGGTGGAGGCACGGCAGTTCGACGCCGGACCGCTCTACACCTCCCTCGCGCAGGGCAGCGTCGACTTCGAGACCGACTCCTGGCTGCCGATCACCCACGCCCAGTACTGGAAGAAGTACGGCAAGCAGCTCGACGACCTGGGTTCCTGGTACGGCCCCACGTCGCTGGAGCTGGCCGTGCCGTCGTACATGAAGGACGTCGACTCGCTCGGCGACCTCAAGGGCAAGGCGTCCCGCTTCGGCGGGAAGATCACCGGTATCGAGTCCAGCGCCGGCGAGATGGCCCTGCTCAAGAGCAAGGTCCTCAAGGAGTACGGCCTCGACAAGGAGTACAAGGTCGTCGACAGCTCCACGCCCGCGATGCTGGCCGAGCTGAAGCGCGCCTACGGCAAGAAGGAACCGATCGTCGTCCCGCTCTGGTCGCCGCACTGGGCGTACAACGACTACGACCTGAAGAAGCTGAAGGACCCCAAGGGCGCCTGGGGCAAGGGCGACGGCGTGCACACCCTGTCCCGCAAGGGCTTCACGGCCGACAACCCGGTCGTCGGCACCTGGCTGAAGAACTTCGAGCTGGACGAGAAGCAGCTCACCAGCCTGGAGGCGGAGATCAACAAGGCGGGCAAGGGCCGGCAGCAGGACGCCGTGCGCACCTGGCTGAAGTCCCACCCCGGCCTCGTCGACAAGCTGGCCCCGCTGCCCGGCGGAACGGGCGCCAAGCCGGCCGAGGCCTCCCGCACCCTGAACGTCGCCTGGTTCCCGTGGGACGAGGACATCGCCGTCACCCGTCTGTGGAAGCACGTCCTGGAGCGCCGCGGATACCGGCTGAACCTGAAGCAGATGGACGTCGGTCCGGTCTACACCGGCCTGGCCGGCGGTGACATCGACCTCAACTTCGACGCCTGGCTGCCGTACGCCCAGAAGAACTACTGGGACAAGAGCAAGGACAGGCTCAAGGACCTCGGCACCTGGTACCGGCCGACCTCCCTGGAGATCGCCGTGCCCTCCTACGTCAAGGACGTGAAGTCCCTCGAGGACCTCAAGGGCAAGTCCTCCCTCTTCGACGGGAAGATCATCGGCATCGAGCCGGGCACCGGCGAGATGGACCTGCTCAAGACCAAGGTCCTGCCCGGCTACGGCCTGGACAAGGAGTACAAGGTCGTCGACGGCTCCACGCCGGCCATGCTCGCCGAGCTCAAGCGCGCGTACGCCGCGAAGAAGCCGGTCGCCGTCGTGCTGTGGTCACCGCACTGGGCGTACAGCCGCTACGAGCTGACCAAGCTGAAGGACGACCGGAAGCTCTTCGGCGTGGGCAACACCATCCGCACCATCTCCAGTGAGCGGTTCCCCGGGCAGTACCCGCAGCTCACCAAGTGGATCAAGAACTTCAGGATGAGCGAGGACGAGCTCGGCAGCCTGGAGAGCGAGATCAACAAGCGCGGTCAGGGACACGAGGACGAGGCGGTCGACGCCTGGCTCGTGCAGCACCCGGACGTCGAGCGGCGGATGACCTCGGCATGACCTCCCGGTGACCGCCGTGCCGTACGGAGCGCCCGTACGGCACGGCGCCCCCGGCCGTACGAGGGCGGGGCGGGGGGCCCCCCGGGGCCCCCCCCCCCGCCCCCGCCCCCCCGCCGCGGGGGCCGCCCCCCCCCCCGCGGCCCCCCCCCCCCCCCAAGCCCCCCACCCCCCCCGCGCCAGCCCCCCCCCCCCC
>NZ_JBIBUK010000041.1:0-39227 GCF_043079345.1 Streptomyces sp. NPDC015220
GAGCGAGTAACTTCCACTCCTGATCGGTGAGTTCATGACGGCGCAACACCCCACCATGACCCACCACTAGATGATCTCTGAAGACGGACCCCAGCCATTTGCGTGTTCCGGCTTACGCGCCTCCGCTGCGAGGATCCCGAGCAGACCAGGGAAACGTACGTCGATGTCCGACCGGCGCAGCCGGATGCCCTTCCGGTTCCCGTAGTCAATCTCGCAGATCAGTCCGGCCTCCCGAAGCGCACGGAAGTGGTGCGTCTGGGTCTGCTTCGAGATCGGCAGATCGAACGAGTTACATGTGCGCTCGCGATCCTCCTCGTCTGCGGCGAGCTCGACCATCACCGCACGACGGTGCTCATCGGAGAGCGCTCGGAGGACGGTGCCGAGCTCCATCTCCGCAGCCGCTGGCCCCGAAGGTGTTTCCTTCACCATTCGCTTCCACCTCTCTCAGGTCTGATTTGCATCGTACCTTACTTGCGTGCTTCCATCAGGTACGACATGCATCGTACCTAGGAGGAATCTTGTCGCCCACTCACGCCACCCCCGAGCGTCCATCACCATCGCCGTTGCTGCTGCCCGTCGTGCTGCTGGGCATCTTCGTGATGCCGATCAGCATCACTGGCGCCGCGATCGCGCTTCCCGACATCTCGCGGGACCTCGGCAGCGAGGCAACTATGCTGCAGGGCGTCGTCAACGGCTTCAACATCGCCCTGACGATCTCCACGCTGCTATGGGGGCAGATCGGCAACCGGATCGGGCTGCGACGGACGTTCGTCATCGGCCTCGCCACGGTCCTGCTCGGAGCAGTCGCAAGCGCCCTCGCCGGAAACTTGATCCTCCTCGACCTCGCACGGATCATCACCGGCGTCGGCGCGGCCGCCATCGCGACCGGCGGCACCTCGATCATCTCCCACGCCTACGACGGCAAGCGACGCGCACATGCCTTCGCTCTCCTGGGCACGATCGTGGGCATCGGCCTGGCGGCCGGCCCCACGCTCAGCGGCCTGCTTGTCACGGCACTCGGATGGCGTGGTGTCTTCGGCGTGGTCGCCGGGGTCGCCGCGCTCGTGCTGGCGGCTGCAGCGTTCAGAGTCCTGCCAGCACCGTCCGCCACGTCGACGGGCGATGCGCCCCGCCGAGGCTTCCTCAATCTGTCGCCGCTGCGCAGCCCTCGCTTCCTTGCAGTCGCGCTAGTCCCCGTCGCCGCGTCGTTCGCCTACGTCTCAGTCCTCACCTACGCACCCATCGCGCTGAGCGCCGTCCACGCCCAGGACGCGGCGACCGCGGGACTGTCCATGCTCCCGCTGACGCTCCCCGTCCTCGTCGGCCCGCTGCTCACCGGCGCGCTGATCACCCGCACCCGCGTCTCGCCGCACACGATCATCAACACCGCCATCATCCTGCTCATCACCGGCGACGTGCTGTTCCTGCTGTTCGACCCGAGCCTGCCCCCGGTGCTGCTCGTTATCCCGATGATCCTGCTGGGATTCGGATGGGGGCTCCCCCTCGGGCTCGTCGACGGCGAAGCACTCGCCTCCGTCCCCGCACACAGCAGCGCCGCCGCAGCCGGCGTACTCAACTTCCTCCGACTCGGCAGCGAAGCGCTCGCCGTCGCCGTCTTCGGTGCTGCCATCGCCGCGATCATCGGCGCCCAGCTCAGCAACCCAACTCTCGGCGCCGAGGTCGCAGCCGGGGCCACCGGCCATGCAGCCGTCTACGCCTCCGCGTTCCGCATGATGATGATCGCCTGCGCCGTCGTCACCACGGTCATCGGCGCCGCCGTCATCCTCCTGCGCCGAGCCAGCGGCACGCCCACCCCCAACTCCACCGAGGACGAGCTGCCCACCGCGGCGGAATCGCCCACCGATTCCATCCCGGTCCTGTGAAAGGAGCCACGATGACGAAGAACCTGGGGTTCCTCTCCTTCGGCCACTACCAGCCCCGCCACCACCTGTCCGCAGCCGACTCGCTGACGCAAGGGATCGAGATCGCGGTCGGCGCGGAAGAACTCGGCTTCGACGGCGCCTGGATGCGCGTGCACCACTATCAGCACCAGTTCGCCAGCCCCTGGTCCTTCCTGGGAGCCATGGCCGCGAGAACTCAGCGACTCGAACTCGGCACCGCCGTGATCGACATGCGTTACGAGAACCCACTCATCATGGCCGAGCTCTCCGCCGCAGCCGACCTCATCAGCGGCGGACGTCTCCAGCTCGGCATCAGCCGAGGATCACAGGAACCCGCACTGCGCGGATGGGAGAGCTTCGGCTTCCATCCGTCCGCCGACAGCAACGCCGCAGACATGGCACGCGAGCACACCGACCGCTTCCGCGCCGCCATCGCCGGAACCCCGATGGCGATCAGCGACCCCGCCGAGGCCGGCGTGCAGGTGCCGTTGCCGATCCAACCGCAGTCAGAGACGCTTCCGCAGCGCATCTGGTGGGGATCGGCCACGCGACAGAGCGCACAGTGGGCCGGCGAACAGGGTATGCACCTGCTCAGTAGCACCTTGCTCTCTGAGGACACGGGTGTTCCGTTCTCGGAGCTCCAGGCCGAACAGGTCAGGGTCTTCCGCGCCGCCTGGGATCGCGCGGGCCATCGAGGTGCGCCCCGCGTCGCCGTCGTGCGCAGCATCCTGCCGATCGTCTCCGACCGTGACCGATCCTTGTTCGGCCCCGCGGCGCTCCAAGCACAAGAAAACGTCGGCGTCCTTGGAGGTGCCATCTCCCGTTTCGGGAAGAGCTTCATCGGAGAGCCGGAGGCCATCATCAGGGAGATTCACCAAGATCACGCAGTGAAGGAGGCGGACACCCTGCTTGTCACGATCCCCAACACGCTCGGCGTGCAGGAGAACCTGCGCATCCTCGGCAATATTGCAGAGTACCTCGCGCCAACTATTCACTCCCTGAGAGCGGGTTGACTCAAGGGAGCTATGCGAGCCAACGGAGGGGGCGGTGACCCAAATCCATTCGTGACGCCGCCCCCTCCGCATCTTTGTGTACCTATCGTGTCGCCGTGCGGAACTGGCGAGGTGAGGTTCCCCCGAGATGCTGGAAAAGGTGACAGCGGGTCAGGTGAGGTGTATGAGAGGAGCTCTGACGAAGCCTCCCCGAAGAAGTACCCGCTGGAGTTGCGAGAGCGTGCGGTGCGGATGTACCGCGCTTTTGAGCCGAAGCCTGTGATCCGCCGCACGGCCGAGGAACTCGGTGTGCACCACGAGGCCCTGCGCAACTGGATTCGTCGGGCCGATGCCGCGAGCGAGGCGACATGCTCACCACCGCCGAGCGTGAGGAGCTTGCCGCTCTGCGCAAGGAGAATGCTCAGCTCAAGCGTGCGAATGAGGTTCTGCGTACGGCATCGGCTTTTTTCGCGGCCCAGCTCGACCCGACCCGGCCCAGGTGACGGCGCTCGTTGACGAGCACCCGCATCTGGGAGTCGAGCCCGCACTCCGGGAACTGAACATCCCCTCCTCCACCTACTACCGGTGGCGCCAGGACGAGTCCGAGCCGTGCGAACGGCTCCGCCGGGACGCTGAGCTGACGGGCAGGATCCGGCAGGTCCACGACGATTCCGGCGGGATCTACGGCTCACCACGCGTGCACGCCGTCCTCAAGCGTGAGGGCGTCCACGTCGGCCGCAAGCGTGTCGAGCGGCTCATACGCCAGGCCAGCCTCGCACGGGACCAGCCCCCGTCGGGGCAAGGGCTTCACTCGCCGTGACCCGGCCGCCGATCCGGCTCCTGACCTGGTGCAACGCGACTTCGCCGCGAACGGGCCGAACCAGCTGTGGGTCACCGACCGAGCGTCGCCGCCGATTACTGGGGGTGTGGCACCTACGCCTCCGGGATGTAACCGATACGACATGGACATGAAGTTCCTGGTGCAGTTCGCCAAGGCGGCCAAGCGGTACGACTGCAAGGGCCACAACGGAAGCCCCAGGATCGAGTGGGAGATCGACTACAGCAGACTGAACGAGTTCAACGCCCTGACCCTCGCCCGCATCTGGATACCCAAGCCGTGAGGAGGCTGAGTGCCATGCCCCCGACACTCCATCAGGAGTACGACGTCCGTGTGCTCGCGGTACGGCCCTGGGGGCTGGACGTGGTGCTCCCGGACGGCACCGCGGGCCTGATCGACAACACGAAGGACCCGCGCTGGCCGGACGGCGACCAGCAGGCGGCTGTCGGAACGGTGGTCCGCGCCGTCGTCCTGGACGACGAACGGGACCCCGTCCGGATGAGCGCCCTCGACGACGACCGGGCCGTCGCCCAGGTCCTGCGGGATGCCGCGGGTCATTAGCCCCCACGCCGAGGGCCGCGTTCCCGGGAGAGATCCCGGGAACGCGGCCCTCGGCGTGAGGGGCCGGGCCACCGCCGGCGTGGGCGTTGGCCGTGAACAGACATGCCCCGGAAAGGGCCGGTGACGGTTCGGCCGGGGCCGCCCGACGCGGGTCCGCGGCTGTACGTGCGCGGGTGCCATGCGGTCGGTGAATCAGTCCCGGACCAGCTCGCACCCTCTCCAGCGCGCCGGGTTCCTCGAAGAGGTGGGTGGCGCAGGCGGGACCACCTCCAGCCGGTTCTCACAGCGGAGTCGTGCCTGAGCGCCGCGGTTTAGACCGAGCACCCGGTCGTCCGCGCCCCCGGCAACGAGGAGGGCGGGGGCGGTCACCGCGGGCAGCCGGGGGCCGGCGAGCGGTACCACGCAAGCACGTGGAGGTGCTGCCGGACAGGACCGAGATAAAGCTGGGCGCCGCGGACGACAACACCCGCCGGCACGCCGCCGCCCTGAGCGACGAGCAACGCGCCGCCTGGACCGCACTCGGCATGCACTGGTAGCAGGAAGACCAGCCGAGGGCGGCCCGGTCGTTCGGCGACGGGGCCGCCCGGGGCCGGCGCAGCTCCTTGGTGAGTTCGCTGTACCACTCGGTGCGCTCGTGTCCGAGCGGCGCGAGGTCCTGCGCCAGTTCGCAGGCGGCATCGACACGGCCGGGCACCGGGTGCACCGCGCTTTCCTCGCCTCGGTGCGGGTGCTCGGGAAGGGCGTGGACATCACCGGCGAGCGGGGGTCCAGACCGTGTGCTTCACGGACACCCGCGGCTCGCAGGTGGAGATCGTGCAGAACATCGGCCGCGCGTTCCGGCTCCACAAGGACGGCAGCACGAAGGTCACGGATCATGGTGCCGGTGTTCCTTGAGCCCGGCGAGGACCCGACCGACATGGTTGCCTCCGCGAGCTTCAGGCCGCTCGTAGCCGTCCTCCAGGACCTGCGCTCGCACGATGAGCGCCTGGTCGAGCAGCTCGCCTCCCGCGCGCTCACCAGCGGCAAGCGCAAGGTGCACGTCCGGTGTGATGAAGAGGGGCGGATCGTCGGGGCCGGCGGCGAGGGCGACGGCGAGGACCAGGAGCACGACGACACCGACACCGCTGCCGAATCCGCCCTGCTCCACTTCTCCTCTCCCCGCGACGCGGCGACCATCGCGGCGTTCCTGCGCACCCGGGTCTACCGGCCGGAGTCACTGGTGTGGCTGGAGGGCTACCAAGCCCTCATCCGGTGGCGGAAGGAGAACAAGATCACCGGCCTCTACGCCGTGCCCTACGACGTCGAGGTCGAGGTCGGGGCGACGAAGGCGTTCCCGCTTGGCCGACGGGTCCACCAGCAGAGGAAGGCGCTGCGGGCCGGGGAGCTGGAGGAGCGGCGCAAGGTCCTCCTGGACGCGCCGGAAGCCGGCATGGTCTGGGAGCCGGGCGAGGAGGCGTGGGAGAACAAGCTCGCCGCGCTGCGGTCGTACCGGCGGGCCATGGGTCACATCGCGCCACGTCAGGACGCGGTGTGGGGCGAGGGCGAAGCGATGGTGCCGGTCGGCCAGCACATGGCGAACCTGCACCGCAAGGGCGGCCTGGGCAAGGACCCGGAGCGGGCCGCCGTGCGCGCTCAGCAACTGGCCGCGGTCGATGAGGACTGGAACTGCCCGTGGCCCCTGGACTGGCAGCGGCACTACCGCGTCCTGGCGGACCTGGCCGAAGCCGACGGCAGCATGCCCGAGATCCAGCCCGGGGTGCTGTTCGAAGGCGATGACATCGGGCGGTGGCTTCAGCGGCAGAAGGACCCGGGCACCTGGGCGCAGCTCCTCCCCGAGCAGCAGGAGCGGCTGTCGAAGCTGGGCGTGCAGCCCGCTGAGGCCCCGTCTCCCGCCCCGCCGGCCGCGCACACGACGAAGAGCCCGAGCAAGGCACAGAAGGCATTCCAGCGAGGCCTGACAGCCCTCACGCAGTGGGTCGAACGGGAAGGTGCCGACCGGCCGGTGCCTCGGAAAGCAGTGGAGACCTTGCCCGACGGCACCGAGACCAAGCTCGGCATCTGGTACAGCAACACCAAGGCAAGACGCGACAAGCTCAGCGCGGAGCAGTTGGGCGCGCTGCGGGAGCTGGGCATGCAGTGGGCGTAGCGCGAAGGATTTGCCAGGCCACTCGGTTGGCAGGGTCATCCGGCTTTTCTTGGGCATCTCACCCTGCGGTGGCCGGTCATCCGCCTACGATGCCGTCTGCGGACTACGGGGAGGTCGGGTAATGCACGGGCTCGAAGCGGTGGTGGTCCGGCCTGGCGTCCACGGTGGCCCAGACGGTCGCCAAGTCGGTGCTGACGCCGAAGCCGGGGGCGGGTCTGGTGGCGGATCCGGTACGACCGCTGCCGAAGCCGGCGGCGCCCGAGAAGCTGGCGCGGGTCCTCGGCGAGCGCATCGCGGCCGCGTACGCTTCATTGCCGGAGCATGAGCGGCTGGCCGCAGTGGCAGCGGTCCAGGACACGTTCGCTGCCGCGGGCCCGATCGACGCGGACCGGTTGTTCGCCGCGGACCTCGATCCCGGGCGCCTGGCCGACGAGTTGCGATGGCCTGTGGCAGACCTGGCGGAACACGCCCGCGACCTGTATGGGGAGCTGCTTCGGCTGTGCTGCGCGCACCTGGTGGAACAGCTCACGGCCCATCCGACGTTCGCGGCGCGGGCGGCGGTTGAGCACACGCGACGGACCGGGACGCTGTTACGGGAACAGGCCGCTTCCAGGGGATTCCGGTGCGGTTCACGTAGAACGTAGAGGATCGCGTTGAAGACGTCACGTAAATCGACCTTGGCCGGCTGCCCGGTCGGCCTGCGGTCGAGCCGGGCCTTTCTCCAGGCCGTCAACGTCGGCTCGATCAGGGCCCACCGGGCGTCGGACAGGTCGCTGGGATACGGCTTGCGCTCGCTCACGGCGTAGCGTGATCACGGGCGAGGCGGAGGGCTCGGTTCCGCTGTTCATCGGGCGATTCCGTGGCAACTTCAAATCAGACGGACTTCAGGGCACGTAAGCGGACGAGACGGATGGTCGAGCCTCTGCCCTGGAGAGCACCATTCACCGCCTATGGGATGAAAGCCTTCAAAGCGGGGCAGGGATGAGAGCCGCATATAGGGCCTGACCTGCATAAACGCCCTCTTAGCGCACGATCTGACATGGATGTTCCTCAACCCCCGGGAAGCAGAAAGCGGCCCTCGCATAACGACGGAGCGGCGGTGCGCGTCTACGGACAACCAGTACACCACTTCAGGTCTTGGCTCATGGCTCGGAGACTGGCGTGAGGGGGCGCCGTCATGGCGGGTTCAGCACTGTCAACCGCGGTCACATAGGCATGTTAGGCGCGCTGGCCTGGCAGGGTTTTGCGCATAGGCTGTAGGAATTGCAGGACGGTGGCTGATATGTGAGCCGCCTTCTATGGCTGATTCGCCGCACGCGCCATGGCCGGGCAGGGAACAGCGATGCTATTTGTTCCGGTGCGGTGCACCAACTGGTGCGTCGCACCGAAGCGTCAGCAAGGGAGAGCACTTTGTTGAAGCGTAGAAAGCTGTTCACCACGATGGCCGCGACCCTCCTGGCCGCGGGAATCTCCGCCGGCGCGGCGGGAGCAGCTACGGCGGCCCCCTCGGACCAGGGCCAGCACGTCGCGGTGTCTGCGGCCGGCGGTTGCGGCTACTACTCGGGCACGGCCCTCACGGTGCAGGGCGACACGGGCAGCAGGGTCAAGGAAGTCCAGTGTCTGCTTCTCTCGTGGGGCTTCAGCGTCGGTTCCAGCGGCGTCGACGGTGTGTTCGGCAGCGGCACCTACAACGCCGTCCGAGCCTTCCAGGGCTGGTACGGCGGGCTGACGATCGACGGGAAAGTCGGCACCAACACATGGGCTGCCCTACGTAGCTGAACCCGCCGCCGGGGGCACTTAAGGGTTTGTTCAGACCCCGGACGACGCTCACGTCTCGCACCCGTCGCGCAACCTGTGACGGGTGCGAACACGTGAATGGCACCCACGGGTCCCCGAACAGCGTCCTGGACCGCCTGGTCACTGTCGATGGCATCTTCGACTCAAGAGCGCCACCATCGCCTTCCAGCAGTGCACCGGGCTCACCGCCGACGGCATCATCGGCCCTAACACCTGGTCCGAGCTGGACTACTGGCGGTGGAACGACATCGACTGCCACAAGTGACCTGAGGCAGCGGGCCTGAACCCGACTGCTGTGGGCCGCCGCGTGATGAGGCACCGTCATCAACTCCACCTCACGTGTGCGCACCGCCCTGCGGCGCGGACACCTCACCTCTCACACGACAGGAAACGGATCATGGCCTCACAGCGACGCACCCTGCTGCTCCTGACCACGCTGCTTCTCGCCGGCGGAATCGCCACTGCGGGACCATCCGCGGCTGTGCCAGTTCCAAAGCCCACCGCAGCGGCCCAAAGCACTGCCGCCTGCGGCTACTACTCCGGTACGGGGCAGGTGCAGGCCGGGCAAACCTACCCGGACCGGCGGGTGGCCGAAGTACAGTGCCTGATCGACACCAACACCAGCTACCAACCACCCCTCCCCATCGACGGCATCATGGGCCCCCAGACCGTGCGCGCGATCTACGTGGTTCAACAGCATGCTGGTATCACCCCCGACGGCATCGTGGGCGCCAAAACCTGGGCCGCTCTGCGGGCTGGCGTCTGGTGGTAGGTAATCGACGCCACCAGCTCATTGGCCGGGACGCCTGCGCCGCGTCCTGCTGAGCGACGACGGCCCCGGGGATCAATCGAACCGTGGTTGGCGTTGAGATTGATCCCCGGGGCCGTTGCCGCAGATAACAGGGTCGCTTCGCGCACGGTCCCGCAGACGTCGCCGCAGGTCGTGATCAGCAATGCCACAGATAATAGGGCGTTATCAGGGGGGCGACTTCAGACCAGCCCCGTCGCCAATGACCCGTCGGCCGCCCACCAGGGCCGACGGAGGCTTAGCGCACGATCTGACACCGATGTTCCTCAGACCCCTGTTCCGCCTCGTGCGTGGCACCGGGCACATCCTCGATGTGCTCGACGTCCTCCACCGCGACCAGGTCGCACTGCGCATCCACGACGGCGCGTTCTCCGCCATGGACCTCACCGCCCGCCACCCTCGCACCGGCGAACTGCTGTCCACCGTGAAGTTCATGGTGCAGACCCTCGCCGCCGCCGGCGAACTCCAACGCGACCTCCAGCGCGAGCTGACCTACGACGGACTACGCGCGGCCGAGGCCAAGGGCAACAAGGGCGGACGCCGCCCCGCCGTGGCGGCCACGAAGGCCGACGACGTCCGCGCCGCGTACCTGGAGGGCCGCTCCATCGCCGCCCTCGCCCGCGACCACGGAGTCAGCCGCGGCGCGATCCGCACGGCTGTCACCGATCTTCTGCCCGACCACACCACCATCGAGGAGAATGCCCCTGCCTCGGAACTGCCGGTCACCCTCGACATGCCGGGCAAGGTCGCCGACTACCTCAGCAGCCGACGTAGCAGGTCTTCGAGCTGGTGGCGGAGCGGCGGCCGTACAGGGAAGAAAAAGTCTCGCTGCTGCAGCACGCTTTGAGCCAGTCGCGGCAGTTCCGTGTCGGGTACCTGCATCTGCTTCGATTCGGGCATCGCCACCACGTAGACGATGTCGAGTTGTTCGAGCAGGTGGCAGAAGTTCCAGTCTTGCCCGTAGGCATTGTCCGCGGTGACCCATTTGGCGGGCAGGCCGGCGGTCAGGCGGCGGCGCACGAGGTCCCGGGCCAGTTCCCCCTTGGGGGCAAACCCTCGCTCGTCGGGGATCTCCGCCGCCCGGCATCGGTCACGGTGCCCCGCCGTTCTTCTGTGGGAGCGGCGGGGCCCGATTGGGGTGGTGAGGTTAGTGCAGGTTGCTGGCCTCAGTCCCCGTCAGGGCTCGTGGATAGACGTGGACGTCGGCTACGGAGCCGGGGAAGGCCAGGTACGGCGTTGTGGCCGAGGCACTGTTGACGCAGCCGCCCACTGTCAGGGGCAGGGAGGAGTCGTACTGGGGACTGCGGTTGGCGTCGGTTCCCATAAGGGTGCCGTTCTGGTAGAGGGCCATGACTCCGGTGCTGGAGTCTCCGGCGACGGGTGCCCGGTAGGTGGCTACGAGGTGGGTCCAGGTGCCGATTGGTGCGGTGTTGGTGTCGCCTTCCGCGGTGGGGAAGTCGGAGTCCTCGTCGTTGGTGGTCGTGGTCTGGAACATCCAGGCTTGGCTTGGTTTGTCGTAGGAGAGGTAGAAGGCCTGGTGCTGCGTGGTGCCCTGGCAGAGGGCCGTGGTGCCGAGGGCTGAGTTGATCTTCACCCATGCTGAGACGGTGTAGTCACCGAGGGTGTTGACCGCGCTTTGCTTGCTCTTGAGCAAGCCGGTGCTGCCGTCGAAGGCGACGCTGCCGGCCATTGCGCTCGGCGCGTCGGAACTGAAAGTGGCGCTGCCGGTAGCGGTGAGCGGGTTGAGGGTGGCGGTGTCGGTGCCGTCGGTGGCGAGTTTCCACTCGTCTTCGGGCATGCCGTAGTCCCAGCCGGAGGGGACGATCACGCTGTCGGTGCTGGCTTGGTCGGCCTGCATCGCGTAGGGGTAGACGTGGACGTCGGCTACGGAACCGGGGAAGGCGGCGTACGGCGAGGTGGCGTCGGTGTCGGTGACGCAGCCGCCGAGGGTCAGTGGCATGGAGGAGTCGTATTGCGGTGTGAGGTTGGTGTCGGTTCCCATCAGGGTGCCGTTCTGGTAGAGCGACATCACGCCCGTGCTGGAGTCTCCATCGACGGGAGCCGTGTAGGTGACGAGGAGGTGGGTCCAGGTGCCGATGGCGCCGGTGCTGTTGTCACCTTCCGCGGTGGGGAACTGGGCGTCGGCGTCGTTGGTGGTGGTGGTCTGGAACATCCAGCCCTTGTTGCCGCTGTCGTAGCCGATGTAGAACGCCTGGTGCTGGCTGGTGCCTTGGCAGATCGCGGTGGCATCTACCGACGAGTTGATCTTCACCCAGGCGGAGATGGTGTAGTCGCTCGAGGTGTTGACGGCGGTGTGGTCGCTCTCCAGAAATCCGCTGGTGCCGTCGAAGGACGCGGCACCGGCGCCGGCATTGAGCGCCTCCGGACCGTCGGAGGTGAAGGTCGCACCGCCGAGCGCAGTGAACGGGTTGTCTCCGTTTCCGTCGGTACCGTCGGCGTTCAACTGCCACTCGTCCTCGGGGGTGTCGCTGTCCGTGGCGAGCGGGACGAGCAGGTTGGGGCCGATACTGACGACGCCGGTGTCCGTGTCATTGAGGTACCGCGCGGCAAGGTCGGCGTAGTAGGCGTTGGACGGTTTGCCGCTGGAGAGGTCGGCTGCCTTCACGGTCGAGGACGTCGCCGTACCGTCCGTGGATACCGCTGAGGCGAAGTCGACGACTTGGTCTGCGTTGTTGCCGAGCAGGTAGCTGTTCACCTGCTGACGTGCCGATTCCTGTACGGCCGTGCCCGGATGTGCGGTGGTGAACGGCGGGATGGTCGCGAAGTAGACCGTGATGTTGGCGTTCTCAGTGATGGGGCGGCCGTACATGTCATTCGACAGGCCGTCGTCGGTGCCGTAGGCACTGATCTGGCTGCTGAGCGATGCCAGGCCGGCCTCGACTTTTGTGGCGCAGGTGTAGGCGTCGCTGGTGCAGTTGAGCAGGTCGGCGGCACCTGTGGAGATGAGAACGGTGCGTACGTTGCCTTGGGACAGCACGTTCCGGTCCAGCGGGTTGATCGCGTTGAGCGGGGTGGCGCTGTTGGTGATCTGCGGCAGCAGATTGTTGCTCAGGCTGACGCTGTTGGTGCCGGCGTTTAGGACGCCGTAGTCCACTGAGTCGTCGCCGTTGGCGTCGCCTACCAGGGCGCTGGAGATGGCGTCGCTGAGATGGTGCTGGCCGTCATTGTCGGCGGTGTCCCCGTTGACGCTCTGATCGCCGTAGAGGACCAGCGAGCCGGTGGGCGCGGGGGTGGGGGTGGTGACGTCGATGCCGGTTAGGTACGGCAGGCCGGTGTAGGTGGTCTGCGTGTACTTGCCCGCGGTGGCGTCGCCGGTGCGGTTGGCGGCGTCACTGACCCAGACAGGGGTCTGGGCTGCGGCGTGACCCGGCATGGCGGACACCGAGCCGTGAACCTGCAGGCTGACCAGAAGGGTCGCCTGCTGTGGGACGGCAACGGTGACTGGGTCGCTGGTGACATCACCGCCGGCCGGGATGGTGACGGAGGCCGAGTCGCCGAAGGTCACCGGTGCCGGTGTCGCCGCCGCGTTGGCTCCGCCCGCGGTGGCGTCCTGCGGTGCGACGGATGCCGCGTCGAAGGTCACCGGCGTCGTACCCATGGCGTTGGACAGGTGCAGGCGTACTGCGTTGCCGTCGTCTGTGCCGATGCTGATGTGGGCCGGGATCCGCAGCGTCTGCCCGTTGACGGTGGCGGTGCTGCCGCTGGACAGCTGAACCTTGGCGGTGTCCGGCACCGAGGCCCAGGTGCCGACCCAGTGTCGGGCGCTTGAGCCGCTGCCGGTGACGGAGAGCGGCCGCAAGCCTAGTCCGAGGATGTGCAGGGCAGGCTGGCCGGTCTGGACTCCATTGGTGAACAGCGGCAGTGAGATGCTGCTGATGACTGAACCGGGGCATTCCAGCGGGACGCTGATCGCGTAGATCTTCGGCCCGGAGCTGGGGCTGGTTTGCGTGTTGTTGCTGTGGTTCTGATGGGTGAGGGTGAGTGAGGCAGCGGAGGGAGATCCGGCCAGCCAGTCCGGGACGGTGTCCAGTTGATAGTCCTGGCTGGAGGGGGCGCCGCTGGCATCCCGGCAGTTGTCTTTGGCGTAGGTGATGGTTCCTGTGGCGTCCTTGGCGGCGCCGCCGGTCGCGAAGGCCAGGAAGACCAGCGCGTCGCCGGTGTTGGCCACGCCGCTGGTGGGTAGGGTGATGGTTTGGCCGGAGGCCAGCATGTTGTCGTAGGTGCTGGTGCCGAACTTCGGCAGTGCGATCGTGGCGCCGTCCACCGTCACCGTCTTGTTGCTCTGCCAACCTGACGTGCTCGTCAGGTCGGTGGAGTTGATGCTGTTGCCGGAGCCGTCGGCGTCGGCCGGGCTGGTTGAGGTGGTGAAGGTGCTGGTGGCTGTGTTGTTCAGGCAGCTGCTGGTGGCGTTGATCGCGCAGGTGAGCGCCGGTGCCAGGCGCAGTACGTCGAGGCCGGCCTGGTAGCCCGTGGAGTGCGGGTTCTTGCCGGTCAGGGTGAGCGTGAGGGTGTGTACCCCCTGCCTGAGGACGAGCAGCTGCCCGCTTGAGTCCTTGGGGATGCCTAGGTTGAGGAACTGGGTGGTGACGTAGGAGTTGTAAGCGTCGAAGCCGCTGATCAGAGCGGACTGGTTGCTCTGGCCGGCGTCCAGGGTCAGCCGGTAGATGCCGTAGTCCTTGGCCTTGGTCAGATTGGCCCCGAAGCTCCAGGGACCGTCCTTGGGGATGTAGAAGCTGAAGGTGACGGTGTCACCGCTGACGACCTTGGAGGTGGTGCTCTTGTTGTTGAGCATGGCCTGGTAGCCGTCGGCGAACTCGTATCCGCTGCCGGCGGCCTGGCTGATCAGCTGGCCACCCTTGCTGGTGGTCGTCGCCTTCGGCACGGTGATGGTCGTGCCGTCGGCATTGGTTGCGGTCCAGCCGCTGATGAATTTGTCGCCGTAGGCGTAGATCGGGCTGCTGGTGCCGGCGTAGAACACGTAGGCCGTCTGCGTGATGGATGTGGATCCCGCTTGGTCCACCGACTTGGCGTACAGCGTGTGCGGCCCGGCGACGCCGGGCGCGAAGGTCGGGGAGGCGCTGCCGTTGATCACTGATGCGCCGGTGCCGGGACCGTTGTCCGAGGTGGCGTAGTAGACGTGGCCCGGCACGATCGTCGTGCCGGTCTTCCAAGGGGTGACACCACTGCTGCTGTACACCGTGTTGCCGAGGGTGGCGTCAAGGGAGAACAGGTAGCCGGTGATGTTGTTGGTGCGGTTGTTGCTCAGGACGAAGGTGCCCTTGTCGTCGAAGGCGGAGCCGATCTGCTTGGAGGGGAACTGACTGGAGGTGACGATGGGGGCCGGCGGCGCGCTGGTGTCCACCGTGAACGTCTGTGTCTTGGTCCAGATACCCGAGCCGGACCCGACCCAGTAGCCGGCCTCGTTCTGCGCGGTCGCCTTCCACGTGTACTTCCCGTTGGGCAGCTTTGGTGTGGTCCAGTCGCTGCCGTTGGTGTTGTACCTGGCGTGCTTCTTGGAGTCGAGGTTGGGACCGAAACCCTGGCCGACCAGAGTGCCGGAGGAGTTGAAGACGTTGTAGTCGACGCGCACCCGTTCGCTACCGCCCGCCAGGTCGGGGTCGACCGCCCGCGCGGAAAGCGTAGGGGTGCTGGTGGTGGTCATCGTGTTGCCCATGCTCACGATGGACGGCTTGATGGCGGGGCTGCCGGTGCCGTTCTTCAGCTTGGGCCGGAAACTGTAGGTGACCGACATGGTGGCACCACCGCCATAGGCCAGCTGCTTCCACTGGGTGGCGTCGTTCATGTCGGGCGACTGGACCATCAGCGTCATGCTGCTCCAGCCGCCGGCCGCCGCGCTCTGCGCCCGTGAGGTCACGTCGAACTCGAGTGAGGGTGGGCTGACCCAGGAGTTGGAGCCGCTGGTGACCGGGCAGGTTCCTGCCTCGTGGCTCTTCGGGTTGGTGCCCAGCGAGCCGGTGCGTCCACCAGGCTCATGACCCCAGTACAGCGACGAAGAGTTCCATCCAGCGGGGCGGTTTGTGCCGTAGACAGCGGCGGGGGTGTCGGAGCACGAGGCAGCGGAGAGCTGTTTCACGTAGAGCGAGGCATGGCTGACCACCGCGCCTTTGATGCCGCTGGTGTTCATCCGGTAGTAGGTGCGCGCCCGTTCGCCGTTGCCCGGTGATGAGTTGTCCCACCCTTCGCGGGCATTGGTCGCCCCTGACGTGGACGTCGAGTTGTAGACGTTCCATCCGTTGTCGGAGATGCGGGCCCAGTCCAGCTGGGAGGGCCTGCCGCTCCACTCCGGGTCGACGTAGACGGGGTATGTGGTGGTCTTGGCGGTGAGCAGGTTCTGGTCCAGGCCGAGCAGCTGTCGTCCGTTCCGGAGACTCACCTGGACCTGTGCCCGGTGCTTGCCGACCTTCACCGCCGCCTTGTGTTCAGCCCGTGCGGAGGAGGCGGTCGTGGTGCGAGCCAGGGAAGCCGCACCGGTCTTCGGAAGAGGACTGTCCCACATCAGTGCGGTGTCGCTGTGGAACACCGTGTTGCCGGTGCGTTTGTCGGTGGCCCGCGTACCGCCGCCCTTGGTGGCCGCAAGCTTGAGGTTGCTGGAGGAGGTGTTGAGCGCAAGTTGCTGCAACCGCGGGTTGGCAGCCGCCTTGGGCGTTTTGACCACCAGGATCGAAGAGTATCCGGAGGCGTCGGCGGTCAGTTGCAGGTCGACTCCGGCGAGGACCTCGGGGTAGGTGGCAGTGTCGCCGGAGATTACCGGCCTGGGTAGTGCGTCTGGCCATGAGAAGCTCAGCTTGTCCGGCCCGCTGCGCATGGTGACCATGGGGTCGGTGCCGCCGCCAGTGAAGGTAATGGGTGTGACAGCGGCCTTCGGTGCCCAGGTGCCGTCCGTCTGCTGTACCAGTGTGGTGTCGATGGGGACCCACTTGCCCTGCTGCTGTACACGCTGGGGCGTCGAGGTGTCGGTGCGTGTGAAGGTGCCGTCCGGGTTGGCGACGACCAGCGTGCCGGTGTCGGTGAGCTGGTCGATCGTTACGGGCTTGCCGGTCGCCATCGCTTGCGCAGATGCCGACTCGGTGGGGTTGAGGAGCCTGGCGGTCTTCTGGGTCTGAGCCTTGTGCGAGTCGGAGTCGGTTGCCTGCGCTGAATCTCCGTCTGCCGCATGGGCGGGCAAAGTGGTTGTCAGCGTTGCCGCAGCCAGTGCTGTGACAACAGCGAAGGCAATCGGTCTTGCGGCCGGGCGTCTGGACGCACGTGTGGGTGCGCGGAAGGCGGACATCGCGGTTGGGATCCTTCGCAGGTTTCAGGCGGTCCCCCCGTGCGGGCCCCGCGCCGCTGTGCATTCTGAACGCCAGGTATGTGCAAGGTCCATCGAGAGCCAGGCCACAACTGCCCTACAACTGTCCACTTTTGACGGGTGCGGTCCGTCTTGTGTCCTGTGGCAGACGATTCTTTTACTTTCCCTGTGAAGATGCTTTGCAAGTTGTGTCGACTTCAGCACCTAGCGTGATCGGTTGCGGGGTTGATCAATGACGCCTCCACTCTGACGGGTACTCAAATTCGTTTACTGTTGTAGCTTTTGGGCGCTCCGGGGCCTGGGAGGGGAGCGCACAACGTGGCGTGGATATCGGTGCGTCGGCGTAAAAGAGCAGCCTGGGCAGCTCACAGCAGTCGTCGCACGGCAGTCGTGACAATCACCGCCTTGGTGGCGGGCCTGCTGCCCGCCGGCCTGGCCACCGCAGGCACCGGCGCCAAAGCGCATGCGTCAGCGCTGACCGCTCCACACGACAAGCCGATCCCCTTCACTCACGCCGTTCCCAGGCGGCATTCCCCGCCTGAACCTTTCAAGCACTTCGATCCCACCGGGCACGCACAGCTTCCTGCACCGGGCAGCGCTGTGGTGAGCTTGCCCACGGCTGCCGCCTCCCTTGCCAAGGGCGTCAGAGCGCCCCAGGTCAGAGCTGGAAACCTGCCCGTTCTGTTGGGTGCTGGAGCGGCAGTGAGGCCCCATTCGGCCGCCGTCACCCAGCCCCAACAGGTACGCGTGACGATGCTCGATCAAAAGGCCGCGCAGGCAGCGGGCGTCCATGGCGTCTTGTTCGCCCTCCAGCGCATAGGTCCTGGCAGTGGGAACGTCGCCCTGCGGGTCGACGACTCGTCGTTCCGCTACGCCTTCGGCGGTGACTTCGCCTCACGCCTGCACCTGGTGCAACTGCCCGCTTGCGCCATGACAAACCCGAACCTGGCGAAATGTCAGACGCAGACTCGTGTGCGCACAACCCCCGGCGCGGCGCTGTCGGCCCAGGTTGCCGTGCCAGCCACGTCCACTGGCGTGTCGGGCGCTGCCGCTCCTTCACGCACAGCAGCGGCTGCCAAGGCGGCCGGCCCGATGGTCGTCATGGCCGCGACCTCAGGAGCGGCCGGCTCGTCCGGCGACTACTCGGCGACGAGCCTGTCACCGGGCGGCTCATGGTCCGTCTCCGGAAACACCGGCTCGTTCACCTACAACTACCCGATCACGGTGCCACAGGCGATCGGCGGGGCGGCGCCCCAGGTAAGTCTGTCCTACGACTCCAGCAGCCAGGACGCGCGTACCGAGGGAACGAACAACCAGTCGTCGTGGCTGGGTGATGGCTGGACGTCGACCGAGAACTACATCGAACGCACCTACAAGTCTTGCAGCGACGACTCCTCGTCCGGCGCTCCGAAGGACGACGGAGACCAGTGCTGGGCGGGACAGATCCTCACCCTGTCACTGAATGGCACCTCCACCGACATCGTCTACGACGACACCACCAAGACCTTCCGCCCCGCCAGTGATCAGTCCACCACCAAGATCGAGGACCTGACCGGCGGGAAGAACGACGCAAAGAACGGCGAGTACTTCAAGGTCACCGAGGGCGGCGTCCAGTACTACTTCGGACTCAACCAGCTCCCAGGCTGGACCAGTGGCAAAGAGGAAACGAAATCCGTCTGGACCGAGCCGGTCTACCACGCACACAGCGGTGTGGCCGCCTGCCCGGACAGCACGGACTTCGCCGCGACCGCCTGCACCCTGGGATACCGGTTCAACCTGGACTACGCGGTAGACACCCACGGCAACGCCACCGCCTGGTACTACAAGCCGGAGGTCGGCTACTACGGGGCGGCCAAGAAGGACACCGCGGTGGCCTACACCCGTGGCGGGGCCCTCTCGCGCATCGACTACGGCATGACCGCCTCGACCATCTACTCCAGCACCGCGCCCGAGCAGATCCTCTTCGACACCGACGAACGCTGTATCCGCGGTACTCCCACCGGCAACACCTGCGAGGACACCCAGTTCACGGCGGCGAACGCGGCCTACTGGCCCGATGTGCCCATCGACCTCAACTGCACATCTCAGGGGAGCTGCACCAACCATAGTCCGAGCTTTTGGTCACGCATCCTCCTGAAATCGATCACCACCCAGATCCAGGTCGCCGGCGCAACGAAGCAGGTCGACAAGTACGACTTCACCCAGTCCTTCCCCGACGGGGGAGACCATGCCCCCACGCTGTGGCTGGACTCCATCAAGCACACGGGCCTGGACACCCTGGGCGGCGCGTCGGCCAGCACCTCGACACCGGCGGTGAGCTTCGATCCGCCAGTGCAGCTGCCCAACCGGGTGGGGACCATTCCGCAGATGCCGCTGATGTACCACGACCGCATCCAGACGGTCACCAGCGAGAGCGGCGCCCAGACCACCGTCACCTACGATCGTCCCGATTGCTCCAGCGCCCCGGCGAGCGACCCCGACGACCCGACCGACGCCGCCGCGCGCAGTTTCGCGTCGACCAACACTTTGTCCTGCTTCCCGGTGTACTGGACGCCTTATGGCCAGCCGGCGCCGTGGATGGACTGGTTCTACAAGTACAAGGTCACCTCGGTCGTCACTCTTGACCCGAGCAACTCCTACCAGGACGGCACCGAGCCGGAGCTGGAGACGGACTACGCATACAAGGGCAACCCCGGCTGGCACTACGACGACAACGAAGTCGTCAAGGCCAAGAACCGAACCTGGGGCCAGTTCCGGGGCTACCCCGAGGTGGAAGTCACCACCGGCGACCCGACGGTCTTCCACAAGACCGACGGAGTCATCGTCCACGACCAGAAGACCCTCACGAAGACCCATTACTTCCTGGGCATGAACGGCGACACCCTGCCCGGCGGCAAAACCCGCTCAGTGCCGTCACTGACCAGCCAGGACGGCACCGTCAGCGTGGCGGACGACGACGCACTGGCAGGGCAGGTCTTCGAGACCGACACCTACACCAGCGCCACCGGCGACCTGAACAAGGCGGACGTCACCGTCCCCACGATCATCGGTCCCACCGCCTCCCGGTCACGCAGCGGACTGCCGGCACTCACAGCCCAAATGGTGCGTACGGCCAAGAGCCTCAGCCGACAGGCAGTCTCTTACGGCTGGCGGAAGACCGAGACCGACACCTTCTACAACACCGCTCTGGGCAAGCCGACCACCGGCATGCCTATCCAGGTCGACGACCGCGGAGAGACGGCCGACGGCAGCAACACCACCAAGTGCACCTACACCCGCTACCTCACCGGCGGTGTCGAAACGCTGGTCCTGCCCGCTGAAGTCGTCACCACCGACCAGGACTGCTCCACCGCCGCAGCGGCTCCCAGCGGCACCCTGATCTCCGACGTTCGTACCTCCTACGACAACACCGCCTTCGGCTACGACGGCGACGGCCGGCAAAACCCGACGCTGCCGAAGATCGGGGACGCCACGCTGGTCCAGAAGGCATCCACAGCCAACGGCGCCGCAGCCACAGCGTTCATCGACGCAGCAGCGAACACGTACGACAGCTACGGCCGCGCCGTCCTCACCACCCGAACACCGCATTCCACCGCCCCCAACGGCACCAGCCTCGCCCAGACCGTCGCCACCGCGTACACCCCAGCCGCCGGAGCGCTGCCGACCAGCCTGATCACCGCGACACAGGTCACCCCTGGAGCCACCTGCACCACAAGCACAACGAGCTCCAAGGACTGCCAGGTCACCAGCAGCACCCTGGACCCGGCCCGCGCCCAGGCCACCGCCAAGACAAGCGCCGCCGGACTGCTCACCTCACTCACCTACGACGCGCTCGGCCGCCTGACCAACGTGTGGCTGCCCAACGAGATAAAAGCCAACGGCGCACCGGCGAACATGACCTACACCTACAGCCTGACGCAGACAGCACCGTCGATCGTCACCACGAAAACACTCCTGGACGACGGCAGCTACAAGGCCAGCCAGACGCTGTACGACGCCATGCTCCGCCCCCTGCAGACACAGGCGATGTCGGAAAACTCGACCACGACCGTCAGCGACACCCAATACGACTCACACGGATGGACGGTAGTCACCAACAACGGCTACGCGCTCGCAAGCGGTCTCAGCAGCGTTCCGTTCCAGGTCTCCCAGGTCACCATCCCCGACACCACCGTCACCGACCACGACGGAATGGGCCGCGCCGACCTGGTCACTGAGGAGCACAACGGCTCCAAGACCTGGACCACCACAACCGCCTACACCGGAGACAAGACCACCGTGCTGCCCCCCAAGGGCAGCGTGCCAACGACCACAATTGCCGACGCCCGAGGACAGACCACCGAACTCGACCAGTACACGGCCGCCCCCGTCCTGTCCGGCACGGCAGCGACCGGCTTCACCACCACCGGCGGCACCACCTCACGCACCACCTACGCCTACACCCCCGCGGGCCAGCAGCACCAGGTCACCGGCCCCGACAAGGCCGCATGGACGTTCGACTACGACCTGCTCGGACGTAAGACGTCCCAGAACGACCCAGACGCAGGCAAGAGCACATACGGATACGACGACGCCGGCAACCTGACCTCCACCACCGACGCCAAGCAGGTCGAACTCGACTACACCTACGACCTCCTGGGCCGCAAACTCACCGGCACCGACAAGGCGAAATCCAACTTCCAATTCGCCTCCTGGACCTACGACACCCTGCGCATCGGCCTGCCGACCTCATCGACCCGCTACGTCCAAGGAACCACCGGCGGCTACACCGTCGCCACCACCGGCTACACCGTCCTCGGCAACCCCACCGGCACCAAGATCACCCTGCCCAACTCCGAGGCACCACTGCCGTCGACCTACACCACGACGTACACCTACACCATCAACGACCAACTGCTCGCCACACAGACCGACCCCCGCACCCAAGGACTGTCAAGCGAGACCATTACCTACGGCCACGACACGCTGGGCGCCCCGACGAAGACCAGCAGCAGCGCCAACATCTACGTCGCCGCAACCACCTACACGAACTACGCGCAACCGTCCCGGGTCACGCTCGGCGCCTCCACCAACCCCGCCACCATCACCTACAACTACGACGACCAAACCCTCCGGCTGCAAGAACGCACGATCGCACGCACTCAGGCACCCGGACCGACCGTAGACGACACCACATACAGGTACGACGACTCCGGCAACCCGATCTCCACCACCGACCGGCAGTCCGAGACCGGCAACACCATCACCGACCAGCAGTGCTACAGCTATGACAGCCTGGACCGGCTCGCCGACGCCTGGACTGCCAACGACAACTGCGCCGCCAACCCGCCCACGTCCAGCAGCCTCACCACGACAGCTGGCTCCTACTGGCAGACCTTCAGCTACGACGCCATCGGCAACCGCCACCAGAGCATCGACCACGCCATCGGCACCACCGGCGCCACTTCCATCACCACCTACACCAACGGCTGCACCGCCAACTGCAACACCACTGGAGCTCAGCCTCACACGCTGACCGCCACCAGTGGCGGCGCCAACCCCACCAGCTTCACCTACGATGAAGACGGCAACCTGCACAGCCGCACCCCGGCGACCGGCCCGAGCCAAACGCTCACCTGGGACGATGAGGGCCACCTGGCCCAGGTCGACACCGCCGGCGCCAGCCCCGCAAGCACCAAGTACCTCTACGACGCCGACGGCAACCAGCTCATCCGCCGCGACCCCGGCAGAACCACCCTCTTCGCCGGCGACACGCAAATCGTCGTCGACACAAGCGTCACCCCCAACGTCCTCCTCGGCGGTGTCCGTACCTACACCTACGGCGGCGCAGGCACCCCCGTGGCCGTCCGCTCCAGCCTCACGGGCGGAGGAGTGAAATACCTCTTCAGCGACCCGCACGGCACCGCGACCATCTCCATGGACACCACCACCCAGCAGGTCGCCCGCCAGCAGTACACCCCCTACGGCCAGCCACGAAGCAGCGCCAACACCACCACATGGCCAGATCCCACCCACTCCTTCCTCGGCAAACCGCAAGACACCACCACCGGGTACACCGATGTGGGAGCACGCAAGTACGACCCCACCCTCGGCCGCTTCATCAGCGTCGACCCCGCTCTCGAACCCACCAGCCCCCAGGAACTCGGCGGCTACGCCTACGCCGCCGACAACCCCCTCCGAAACAGTGACCCCACGGGACTGTGGATAGCCGAGGGAAACGAAGGTGGATGGGTCGACTCGGGCGGCCACGGCGGAACCAAGACTGTCCAAGAGCGTGACAACGCACGCCAGCGCAATGGCGGCGGCCTCACCTACGTCCCAAGAAGGCCGTCCCAGAGCAGCGGAGGAAGCAACTCTCACCACAGCAAGACCGTAACCACGGTCGCAATGCAGTCCGACCGCGACCTCACCATGACGAGCTCCGTCGAGACCAAGGGAGGTGCTCCCTACGTCAACGGCGTCTGCGTATACGCAGCGGCAGGAAACTGCGGCGGCGCAGCTGAACCCGAAACCGTAGAGCTTCCCGATCTGAACTGCGCACCAGGTGACCACCTGTGTGACGTGCGGAACGGCGAGCTCCAGTTCGCTGTCGGTACAGGGATGCTGGGCGGCTCGTTGGGTATCTTCTCGTTCTTCATGGGCGGTGGTGCATGCAGCTTCGCTGCCGCGACGCCCGTTCTGCTGGAGCACGGCAAGACAAAGCCCATCAGCAAGGTCAAGCCAGGCGACAAAGTAGAAGCCGGCGACCCAGAAACCGGCAAGCATGTCGGCGCCCGGTCCGTTACGGCAACCTTCGTCAATCACGACCGCGACCTGATCGGCCTGACCGTCCGCGGCCAAGACGGAAAGAACGCCACTCTCCACACCACCTCCAAACATCCATTCTGGGATGACACCGCGCACACTTGGGTGCCAGCCGGAAAGCTCACAGCCGGCCATCTGCTCAACACCGCTCGAGACCGGCACGTCCGTCTTATGACCGTCCGTGTGCGGCCGGGCGCGGCCGACATGTACAACTTCACGGTCGAGCAGCTCCACACGTACTATGTACTCGCTGGTCAGACGCCGGTTCTCGTTCACAACAGCAACTGTGATCTTCCTGAGGGGTACACGTCTTCCCCGGCGCTCAAGGGTGATCCGTATCATCCGGACTCGGTAGCCGCGCGAAGTGCGCAGAACCGGGAGTTGTACGCCGGAACCGTAGGGGACAGGGCGGGGGCCCTTGGGTACAGGACGAGAATCCCTACGCAGAAGGCTCCGTTCAATTCGCACGGACAGGTGGTCTTCTCGAACGGGAAGAACTACATCACGCCAGATGTTGACGGGCATAATGTGTCGGACGGCTGGAAGATGTTCAACCGCAAGGGCCAACGGATCGGTACTTATGACCCAGATCTCAACTATCTCAAGGAATAACCGATTCGCGATCGAAGTGATCGGTGATCCCGTCTCGGAGGGTGGCGTCTCGTCGCCTTCCGAGGCCGCCGGTAGGGTCACGGTCGGGGATTTCTCAGAATCATTCCCGATGGACCTGAGCTTCTGGACGGTGGCTGACTACTCTCGAAGTTGGGAGAGAGCCCTGAGGGAGCTTGAGGTGAGCGACAATTCGACCTCGTGCCTCATCTCTTCGATCACGGACCCGGAGACCGCTAACTTCATCTTCTGCTGGCCCATTTACCGGGAAGGGGAATCTATCCACGTGCAAAATTCGATCATCTTCCTGGATGGCCTCGAAGAAGAGTTCAATCCGCAAGAGCCTTGGCGATATGTGGAGGCTCGAAGTTTGGTTGACGAGGACGGGAACCATATTTCTGAGTGGTCGACGACCATCTCTGAGGTGCGGCGGTTCCGCGAGTCCATCGGGGGCCAGTAGCTCAGGTACACACGCAAATCTGAAGCCCCGCCAGGCAGTGCCTGGCGGGGCTTCAGCGTGCCGTGACGGCAGTAGTTGACGGCAACGTCAGCGGACGAGGGTCGCGCAGAGCGGTGGTTCGTCGCCGTCGTCGGGCTTGCCGGTGATCTCGGCGGGGTTGCGGAGGGCGTGGCCGAGGAGGTCGATGGCGTCGCGTTGGAGGCGGAGTCGGACGTGGGCGTAGACGGTGGCGGTGACGCCGATGTGGGCGTGCCCCAACAGCTCCTTGATCACGATGAGCTCCACTCCTTGCTCCAGGAGGAGGGTGGCCGCCGAGTGTCGGAGGTCGTGGAACCGGATGCGGCGGAGTCTGGCCTGACGGAGCAGGGTGGTGAAGTGCCGGGTGAGGGTGGATCCCTCGATCGGGGCGCCGTCGGGGCGGGTGAAGACGTAACCGCTGTCCTTCCAGTCCGTCCCCGCCGCCTCGCGTTCCTTGCGCTGTCGGTCGCGGTGCTGTTCGAGGGAGCGCAGGCACGGCGTCGGCAGGGCGATGCGTCGTTCGGAGCTCTTGGTTTTGGTCGGGAGGGGGGTCAGGCCGCCGGAGTTGGTGCGCTGGAGGGTGCGTCGCATGTTCACGGGCCGCGTCGAGGCCGCGGGTGCAGCACTGGCAGGTGGTGCGGAGCTGGTTGAGCCAGGTGCGGACGTCCTTGGCGGTGAGCTTCGCGAGCTTCTTCCGACCGAGGCCGGGGATGAGGTAGAGCCGGGCGACGGCGGTGTAGCGGGTGTGCGTGTTCTCGCGGAGCTGGTGGACGGCGACAGAGTCGAGCCAGTACGTCAGATACGCAGCCACGCTGCCCTGCGCAGACGGGACGGGGACACCACGGTTGCTGGCGGCGATCTTCTCCGTGAGCTTCGCCAGGGCCTCCCTCCTGGTGGTGCCGTAGACGCGGACGCACTTGCGGGTGTTGCCGGGAGCGAGGACGTATCCAGCGGCTTCCCAGCGGCTGTCATTGCGCTGGTAGACAGTCCCATCGCCGTTGGCGCGGACACGGCGGGAGGCGGGGGTGTCGCGGGGCGTGGTCATCAGGCGGCTTCCTGTTCGAGTCGGGCGTGGATGAAGTCGGTGAGCGCGTGGGTGGGGATGCGGCGGGCGCGGCCGAGAGTGATCGAGGCGAGCTGACCGGAGCGCAGCAGGTCGTAGACCGCGGAGCGGCCGAGCTGGAGGCGGGCCATCACCTGGGGCACCGTCAGCAGATCCAGCACCGGGACCGCTTCCGTGCCGAGGACGGTCGGCGGTGGCGAGGTCATCAACTGCCGCCTTCCGCGATGAACCGTCGTTCCAGTTCCTTGCGGTGCCACACGCCGGCGGCGAGGAGTGCGGCGCCGGGGCTGTAGTCCGCGCCCAGGTAGTCCCACCGACCGACGACGAGCGTGGTCGTCGGGTCCGGCTCGGGCAGGCCGGTGTGGGCGCGGGCCTGTTCGGTGCGCCAGGCGAGGCGGGCATCGCGCAGCGCGCCGAGCGTGACGGAGTAGCGGCGGGACTTGGTGGAGAAGTGGCCCCGGAAGCCGAGCATGTGCGCCCACTTCCAGAGCTTCAGGTGGTCGAACTCAGGCAGCCTGCCCAGCTCCCAGCAGGTACGGATCATCTGTCGCACGTGCCGGGCGACGGCGAGCTGGGGCAGCGGCCGGGCCTGTCCGGTTCCGTCGCATGCGGTGCACGGGAGTGGAGTCCCGTGGGGCAGCACGGTGGCGCCGCGGCCCTGGCAGGGGCGGCAGAACAGGGAGCGGTCGAGGGCGCCGGAGGCGTCGGCGGACTTGGTGGCGTACTTCGCCACGTAGGCGGCGACGGCCTGGTCGGTCAGTTCGCTGTCGGTGCCGAAGGCGGCGATCTCGCGTACGTCGAATTGCTGGCCCCAGGTGAGTTCGCGTTCCCCGATCGCGTCCGAGGTGACTGAGATGCGGGCGCGTGGTGCGGCGGCCCTGATGGCGTCGGTGAGCACGGCGACCGTGGCGTACGGGGGCGGGGGCTGTGTGCTGCCGTCGGGGCCGTCGAGTCGGATCACGGCGTGGAAGTGGACCAGGCCGCGCTTCTGGTACTCGGCGACCTTCGCGAAGGACACCCGCAACGCCGCGCGTGCAGCCTTCTGCGTCATACCGAGCCGGGTGGCGATCTCCCGGCGCAGGTAGGTGGTGAAGCGGGCCCACAAGACTCCGGCGTGGGCGTTGAACAGGACCGCGCCGACGTAGTCGTACGTTGCCGGGTTGAGCGGCGTACCGAGCAGCGGGTCCGTGGGGTCGTGGCGGGTGCCGCAGAGGCAGGGCCGGGTGTCGGGGCGGTTGTGGACGGGGCCGAAGGAGGGTGCGGTGAGGGTGGCGAAGACGCGGGGGTGGGTGCGGACGGTGTCGGGGACGGTCTTGCCGCCGGTCAGGCCGGCGCGGATGAGGTGGTAGGTGTCGGTGGCGTAGAGGCGGGAGCAGGCCGGGCAGCGGGAGGCGCGGCGGTTGCCGCAGGTGGTGAGCAGATTGCCGGTGGGCTCGGTGTCGGTGGAGTAGCGATGCAGGACTTCACCGGTAGTGGTGTCGACGGTGGTGGTGTGGCCCGTGAGGCGGACGGGTTCGGTGCAGCCGCCGAGGCGTTCGATCTGCTGCTGTGCGCGGTCGAAGTCGGGGTGGTTGACCAGGTGAAGCAGGTCCCGCACGGCGGGGCTTGCCACGTGGCGCAGGTCCAGGGTGATCATTTGGGGCGTGTCCTTTCTGTCGGGTGGGTAGCCCCGAGCAGCAACCGGCCAGTCGGCAAGGCATGTTGGTGCTGCTCGGGGCATGACGAACCAGGCCCAGCGGGTGGGCGTGGGGTTGAGCGAGGGGGATGCGGCCGATGAGGGCCGGGGCTCAGAGCTGAGCGAGTGCGGCGGTGGCCACCGGCAGGGCGACGCCCATGCGAATCCCCAACTGGGTCGCTGTGATCGGCGCTTCGTGCTCGGCACGGTGGGTGTCCGCGATGCGCCGGGCCGCGTTCAGCAGGGCCGCCGGCAGCGCCGGGCCGGAGGCGGAGTGGGCTGTCTTGGAGATGACGGTCGGAGCTGGGATGGGCTTCGGCTCTTCGACCGGCGAGGCCGCGGTGACCGGGACGGGGACCGTGGGTGCTGATTCGGGTGCGGATGCCTCGTCGGGCACCGGCTCGGAGAGAGGAGCGGCAATTTCCTCCGGGTGCGGGGCGGGGACGATGGGTGTGTGGAACTGGGCGAGGAAGGCGGGGCCGACGTGGCCCCAGCCGACGAGAGGAGCGGGGCGACGGTGTCCAGGCAGGCGCGGCTGTAGCGTCCGGTCAGCAGGGGTTCGGCGGTGTTCAGGGCGAGGGTGAGCAGTCCGCACGGGCCCTGACCCTGGAGTTTGGACACCGGAGAGACTTGGATCTTGTTGGTCCAGGAGAACGGAGTCCCTGTGGGGATGAAGCATTACCCCGCCGAGTTCAAGGCGGACGCGGTCGCGTTGTACCGGTCGCGTCCGGGAGCGACGATCAAGTCGGTCGCCGCCGATCTCGGAGTGAACACCGAGACGCTGCGGAACTGGATCCGGGCCGCCGACGGACGCCGCGCCGGTGCCCACCTCGCCCCCGCAACGGCACCGCAGCCTGCCGGTGACCCGGTTCAGGCGGAGCTGGCCGCCGCGCGCAAGAGGATCCGCGAGCTGGAGGAAGAACGCGACATCCTCCGCAAGGCGGCCCGGTATTTCGCGACGGAGACGCGCTGGTGAACCGCTGCCAGTTCGTTGAGGATCACCAGCGCCGATACGGCGTGAAGCGGCTCTGCGACATTCTCGGGATCGCCCGCTCGAGTTTCTCTTACTGGCGTCGCACCGCCCCGGCTCGCATGGCCCGCCAGGCCGCCGACGACCGGCTCGCGGCCCGGATACGCAAGGCCCACAAGGAGTCCGACGGCACCTATGGAGTCCCGAGGATCACTGCCGAGCTCCGCGACGAGGACGGCCAGGCGGTCAACCACAAGCGCGTTGCCAGGATCATGCGGACCATCGGCCTCGAAGGGGTCCGTCTGCGGCGCCGGCACCGCACCACCATCGCCGACCCGGCCACTGCGAAGGCCCCGGACCTGATCGGCCGCGACTTCACCGCGAAGGAGATCAACACCAAGTACGTCGGTGACATCACCTACTTGAGCGTCGGCGGCGGACGATTCTGCTATCTCGCGACAGTGATCGACCTGTGCTCGCGCCGCCTGGCAGGCTGGGCGATCGCCGACCACATGCGCACCGAGCTCGTCATCGACGCCCTCGCCGCCGCGGAACGGACCCGCGGCAGTCTGAACGGGGCGATCATGCACACCGATCACGGAGCCCAGTACACCAGCAGGGCCTTCGCGGACGCCTGCCGCCGGGCCGGTGTCCTGCAGAGTATGAGCGCCGTCGGGTCCAGCGCGGACAACGCCGCCGCCGAATCGTTCAACGCCAGCTTCAAAAGGGAGACGTTGAAGGGCCGAAAGGGCGGGTCAAGCGAGCGCGAGGCACGACTCGACGCCTTCCAGTGGCTGTCCCGCTACAACACCCGACGCCGTCACTCCCGGCTCGGCCAGCGAGCCCCGATCACCTACGAGATCACCGTCCACCCAACATCAACTACCCTGGCCCGAGCCGCATAGACGTGTTCAAACTCCGGGGTCAAGGCCCACCCCATCTGACCCCCTGTCACCCATGCCCGCATCCCGGGGGAACCTCAGTGACCTGGGTTATTCCGTAGCCACAATCGGCTTTGGACCAGTTGACATCCCAGTCGTTGCTGGTGTTTTCGTCGTAGTAGTCGATGCCGTAGTAGTTGCCGATCAGGGGGTTGCCGGTGACGCCGGGGACGGCTTCGCGGCCAGAATCAGTCGCGGGCCAGCTCGCACCCTCTCCAGCGCACCGGGTTCCTCGAAGAGGTGGGTGGCACGGGGACCACCTCCAGCCGGTTCTCGCAGCGGAGTCGTGCCTGAGCGCCGCGGTTTAGACCGAGCACCCGGTCGTCCGCGCCCCCGATAACGAGGAGGGCGGGGGCGGTCACCGCGGGCAGCCGGGGGTCGGCGAGCGGTACCACGCAAGCACGTGGAGGTGCTGCCGGACGGGACCGAGATAAAGCTGGGCGCCGCGGACGGCAACACCCGCCGGCACGCCGTCGCCCTGAGCGACGAGCAACGCGCGGCCTGGACCGCACTCGGCATGCACTGGTAGCAGGAAGACCAGCCGAGGGCGGCCCGGTCGTTCGGCGACGGGGCCGCCCGGGGGTCGGCTCAGATCCTTGGTGAGTTCGCTGTACCACTCGGTGCGCGAGGCTCGCACTCCACTGGCCCTGGACCGACGTGCTCACAGACGCCCTGGCACGGCTCGAAGCCCTCCCGAACCCCGGCTGACCAGCACGTTCCCGTTCCTGCGAGCAGCACCACCCTGCCGGATCCGTGGAACCCGGCGTCCACCCGACGCGACAGCCAGGCCATCAGCATGCCCATCACCAACCCGAACAACCGAAACGGCCCGCCGAAAGAACCGACGGACCGTCACGAGAGATCGAGGCTAACGTTTCTTCTTCGCTCTGATGAGGCTGGTCACGACGAATATCGCAACGATCGCGAACACGATCACGAAGAGCACTTGGCCCCAAGCGGGGAGATCAGGTCCGCCACCTGGGGCAGCGAGATGTTCCATGGCCACTGTTTGCATTCTGACTCCTTGGCGAGAAATTTCACCAGGTGTACTTGACCTTGGCGGAGCACATAGGGTCGCTGGCGTATTCCGTACCGGCCCCTGCCGCGGTGTCCCCCTCGCTGCTCGCTGATGCCCGGTAGTAACCAGCGGAGCACTCCAGTTCGCCGGTCGCACCGCTGTTGGCATCACCCGCGCTCGCTTCGACCCCTCCGTTGACTCCCGGGGTTCCCGCTCCCACGGACAAGCTGGGGTGGATCGATCCGTCGTCGTTGAATGACAGGCCACCGCCGATGCAGAGGTAGTAGCACGCCTCACCGGAGAAGCCGGTCGATGCGAGTCCGTTGGGGTCGATGCGGTTGACGGGGTCGCCTTCGGCGTAGAGGTAGGGGTTTTGTTCCTGGCCGGAGGGGTCGGGCTGGGTGAAGCGGCCGATGTTGGGGTCGTAGTAGCGGTTCTGCAGGTGGTAGAGGCCGGTGGGGTCCTGGTAGTTGCCGGCGAAGCGGTAGGGCTGGGCGACCGGCTCGCTGGACTGAGCGAGCAGGCGGACGCCGCGGGGGCTGTAGGTGTAGGTATCGACCTTGTTGCCGTCCACGTCGACCAGCCCGATCACCGAGCCGATCGCGTCGGTTAGGTAGTAGTAGCTCTTGCCCCCGGTCGTCATGGAGTTCAAGGTGCCCCCGGGCTCGCGGTTGAAGCCCATGTCCACCCCGCCCGTCGACTTCGCCGACAGGCCGAGTGGGCCGTTGTGGAAGTAGGTGTCGCCGAGCCGGATGCGTTCGCTCTGGTCGGTGGAGCCGTACTGGCCTGCGTACGTCTTGTTGTTGACGGTGATGGACGACATCTGGGAGTGGTCGGTCCAGGTCTCGCCGGTGCGCAGGTAGTCGTCGGTGGAGGAGCCGGCACTCTCGTTGCCGATCGCGTCGTAGGACCAGGGCCCGGCGGAGCTGGACTTGCTGGTGAGCTGCTGGGCGTCGTTGTAGGTGTAGGTGGTGGCGCGGGGGCAGCCCTGGTCGGTGCCCTGGGAGGTGAGGTTGCCGGAGAGGTCGTAGCAGTACTGCCAGGAGTCGACGGTGCTGCCGTCCTTGACCTCGCCGGCGTAGGAGAAGCGGCCCGCGCCGTCGTAGGTGTAGGTGCGCTTGCGGCCGGTGACGTTGTCGGTCATGGTGCGGATCTTGCTGCCGTCGGTGGCGTTGTTCGTGCCGTAGCCGTATGTGTAGTCCAGGTCGACCAGCGTGCCCTGGGCGGAGGTCGCCTTGATCTTCTTCGGCCGGCCGGAGTTGTCGACGTCGACCTTCTGCACCGTGCCGCCGGGGTAGGTGGTCGTGGTGCGAACGTCGTTGTTGTTGTACTTGTACGTCGTCACCCGGCCCTGGGGGTCCTTCAGCTCGGCGAGCTTGTTGACCTCGTTCCAGGTGTAGTCGGTTCTGCCGGCCGGGTCCTGGTAGTAGTCGACGTTGCCGGCCGCCGTGTAGGCGAGCAGGGTCTGCGAGCCGTCCTGGAGGTGGCGGACCGTCTCTCGCTGCAGCGGGTCGAACTCGTATTTCGTGGTGCCGGTGCCGTCGGAGCGCTGGACGGGGTTGCCGTCGCCGTCGTACCAGTACTCGACCTTTACCGTGTTCGGCGAGGTGACGGTGCGGATGCGGTTCAGGTTGTCGTAGGTGTAGGTGACCTTCACGCCGCGGGCGTCGGTGACGCTCGTGGTGCGGCCGAGGTCGTCGTAGGTGTACGTCGTCTTCCCGAGCGGCGCCGGGGCCTCAGCCCACTCCAAGTTGCCCTGGGCGTCGTAGTGGAAGTCGATCTGCACCGTCTTGCTGGACGTCATCTTCGTCTTGGCCGCGCAGCGCTGGCCTTCGAAGCCGCCACAGGTGGGGGTGGCGGGGTTGTAGTCGTAGGAGACGCTGCCGCCGCCGGCGCCGGTCTGGGCGACCGTCTTGGTGTTGCCGGCCGTGTCGTAGGTGAAGGCGGTCTTCTCGCCGTCGGCGTTGGTGGAGTCCTTCGGTACGTCACCGCCCGCGATGGTCTGCCAGCTGTTGACCGTCTTGGCGCCGGTCGGCAGGGCGACGGTCTGCAGATTGTTACGGTCGTTGAACCCATAGTCGGTGACGTTGCCCGGGGTGGTGCCCGTACCCATCGCGTCGGTGGCGGTGTCAATGTTGTGGTTGGCGTCGAACTTCGTGGACCGCTTGCGCTGGAGGTGGTCGGTCACGTCGGTGACCTGGCCGTCGCTGTCGTGCTCGTATTGCGTCGCGTGCAGTTCGGGGTCGGTGGCGGTGGTCTTGCCCGCCGCGGTGGCCGAGTCACTGGTATAGGCGTACGTCCAGGTCGGGCCCGTGCTGCCGGAGGCGTTGAAGCCCGTGGCACGCAGCATCGAGGTGATCCGGTTGACGTCGTCGTAGGTGAAGGCGGTGACGCGGCCCTCGGCGGTGGTGATCTTGTTGATGCGGCCGGAGGTGTCGTAGCCGAAGGTGACCGTCTTGCCCTCGGTGTCGGTGGTGGTGGCCAGGTTGCCGTCCGCGTCGAGGTTGTAGACGGCGGTGCGGCCGGTGTTGTCCTTGGCCTGCCACTGCGACGGGTAGGGCTTGGTCAGGTCGATGAAGCGATCCGAACGGGTCTCGGTGAGCTTGAAGCCGCCGTCGCTGTGCTGGGTGACGGTGATGGTGCCGTGGTTGCGGTCGGTGACTTTGGTCAGGCAGCCGTTGGCGTCGTAGGTCTCCTTCGTACCCGACTTCCACTTCGTGAGGGTGTAGGTGCCGTCGGAGTTCTTCTTCAGGTCCTCGGAGTATCCCTTCGGGGTGGTGAAGGAGCCGTCGCTGTTCTTCTTGAAGTGGACCGTGGCGCCGGAGGCGTCGTAGAAGATGACCTCGCTGGCGGAGATGGACAGGTAGCGCTCGTACTGCTGCCACCAGCGCTGCGAGACGCGGCCCCAGGGGGCGTCCAGCGAGTTGTACGTCCGGGCCAGTTGCAGGCGCTGGCCGACGCCGGCGATGTCGAAGTCCGTCGCCATCAGCATCAGGTTGCCGGTCGAGTAGTCGATCTTCGCGGTCAGTGCGTCCGTGATGGCGAAGCTGGTGTAGCGGTGCCAGGGCACATTGCCCTGCCCCTCCGGCACCAGGCTGAGCACCGAGGCGCTCGCCGCGATCCCGGTCTTCGCCGTCTTGCCGGATCCGGCGTTCTCGGCGCGCGCCCGCTGCTCGCGCAGCCACGGCACGTACACCTCGTCCGTCGGAGTCTTCGACGGCTGCGACTTCACCGGCCGGTTCGCACCCACCTTCACCGCCGGCATCGAGAAGCGGGGACTGTTCTTGCCCCACACCGATACTGGCTTGCCGGCGGCGGTCGCTTCCGCGGCCGGCAGGACGGCCGCGGCCAGCGCAGCCACCGTCACCACCGCCACCGTCGCCGCCGATCCTGATCTTTTCCGGGCACGCCGAAGAGACGTGCCGAAGGCACGCGAGTGCATGGCTTTCCCCCACGAGGAAGACAGACCCCAGCAACCCCAGCGGTCACCGGGCCCGCACACGTTGTCACAGGATTCGCACCAAGATCCGCGCCATTCCCGCCGAATCCCTTCACATACGGGCCGGAATCCGCCCCTCCCCTTCAAGGCGACCAATGCGGACGAACCGCAACATCATCGCGCCACCGAGCCTGCTTACGGAGTGACAGGCCTACTCAAGGCGCGATACGAACGGCCGAAAACCGATAATTATCCGCGAGCCACCCGGCCAGAAGGCACCCGCCAGCACGCGCCGGGACGCCGCTATCTGAACAGCACCAGGCCCAGTGAAAGGTCGACACGGGCAGCCCGTTCGGCGCGCTCGACTCACCCGGGAGTGTCTAATCAACGGCGGATCCGATGATCAAGGAGATGCCTGATGAGCGAGGCCATCACCGAGCACGGGAGCGTGGAAGAGCCGGTCGTCGAGTCGGCCGCGGAGGCGGTGTCGGACGAGCAGTTGATCGCGATGCTGGTCGACCGCGCCCGCAATGACGGGCTGCAGCTGACCGGGGAGGGCGGGCTGCTGCAGCAGCTGACGAAGCGGGTGCTGGAGTCCGCCTTGGAGGGCGAGATCACCGACCATGTCGGCTATGGCAAGCACGACGCGGCGGGCCGGAACAGCGGCAACAGCCGCAACAGCCGCAATGGCACCCTCACCAAGACAGTGCTGACCGACGTCGGCCCGGTCGAGGTGAAGGTGCCGAGGGATGTGGCCGGCACCTTCAGATCTCCCGGCGGTCTAAGGTGATGAGGGCAGCGACGCTGTCACGCCAGTTCGGAATGCGGCAACGGCTTCGGCCGAGGACCAGGAAGCCGGGGGCCCGGTCGCGGCGGGTGTAGGTGAAGGTGTCGCTGCGGGCGCCGTTGGCGAAGTCCAGTGTGTGGGTGAGGCGGACCGGTAGCCCGGCTTCAAGCTGCTGCGCAGAAAGTCGCGTTGCGCGTGGTGGGCACGGCACTGCGTACGCCAGGCGAGCGCGTACTCGTTCGTGGTCGGGGTCAGCGCGTTCAGCACCGACTTGGGTGCCTTGTGGTCACCGGGCCCGCAGTTTTCGTCCAGGTCCTTGTAGCCGAAGTTGAAGTCGGGGTCGGTTCGCTGGCGCACCAATGTTCGCCACCCCGAGCTGCTGGCGCTGCGAAACTTGCCGCCGTAACCGCTACCACACCGTCCAGACCCGGCACGCCTACCCTCCCTGCCGGCTAGGTCGCGTCCGCGCGGACGCCAGCTCCGAGGGTGCGGCGCGCGCTTCGGGGTGCCGCGGGCTGGGGTCCGAGTACTCCGCGGGCGCGCAGCGCGTCGAGGTCGGGGAGGTGGATGTCGGGGAGGGCGTCGAGGAGGTCGGCCTGGGCGGCGCGGATGCTGTGGGCGGGGGCCTCGGGGCCGGTGCCTAGGGTGCGGCGGGCGGTCACGTGATCATCGTACGGGCGGCGGCCCCGCCTCCGCCCTGAGTACGCAGATCCAGGGTGAGCAGTGGAAGGCAGACCGTCCTCTCCTGGGAGCCGGCCTTGTCTCCGGGGAGCTCGGAGCGTGTCCTGGGCAGATGCCACGGCCTTGGGTGGTCGGTCATCGGGGTGGTTCATGACCTGGGTGTCGGTCGTCGTGGTGGTGGCACCGCGCGCAGGAGTTCCCAGAGTGGGCGTGTTCCTGTGGCCCATTCGGCCAGGAGTCGCCGGTCGACGAGGTGGAGGCGCTGCTGCTGGGCGAAGGCCTGGCCGGGTTGGGTGATTCTGTCGTTGGTGACCATGATGATGACGTCTTGGTTGTGGACGGGCCGTCCTGTGCCGTTGAGGACTTGCAGCTCTGGTGTGCCTACGGCTGCGCCTCGGTCGCCGTCGCTGCGGTGTTTGCACTGGATCACCCAGCGCCGCCCGTGGGGGTCGGTGGCTTTGACGTCTGCTCCGAGGTCGCCTTGTCCGCCGACTTGTATGGCGTCCGTGCAGCCGTCGCGTCGCATGAGGTCGCGGATCGCGTGCTCGAACTGGCGGTGGGTGAGGGCGTCGAGCTGTGTCAGTCCGTAGCGCAGCGCGCGGGCTTGTACCTGCTCCTACCGCGCGCGGTGGAATCTCCGCTGCCACCGGGCTGCGCCGGCCAGTGTGGCGAGTCCGGCGGTGAAGAGGAGGACCCACCAGTGCGCGAGCGACCAGTTGACGGCCATCCAGATCAGTCCGGCGGCCGCGATGCCTGCCACGCCCGCGGCGGTGAGTTGTGCGTCCTGCTGTCGTCTGCGTCGTCTGCGTCGTCTGCTGGGGCGTCGGCTTGGCCGTTGTGCAGGGGGGCCTGCGGGTCACCGGTCACCGCCCAGCTTAGAGAAGTCGATCGGGTAGGTCACGGTGGGCCTGGAACGTGCCGGCTGCCTCTTGGCTGCGTCCGTGGCGGCGACTGGGCGGCCGATCAGGTCCGTTTCCCCGGGGCGTGGGTGCAGGGCGGCGCCGGGCAGCAGGCCGTCGTCGCCCTGGCCCACGCCGTCACCGCGCCGCGTACCAGCTTGCGCATCATGCGCGCCCCGGTCACCGAGCCGCGGGTGCCGGCACCCGTACGCGGTCCGGACTGGGTTGCCAACCGCCCCCAGACAGAGAAAGGGAGCAACGTAAGCACCGAGCACGAACCGCGCCACGTCACCCGGCCCGGTGTACCGGCCGGCCCCCGGCGGTTTCCGACGGGAGGCCGTCACGCCCGGCGGGTCAGATTCCACTGCTGGTTCTTGCCACCCTTGCACCTCCATTACTGACTTGGGCTCGTCGGGGTGAATCTGCTCGAAGTCTCTGATGGGCCTGGAGCGGTGCCTGTATTCCGTGGTGTGTGAGATATGCGGATGGAGGCGGGCTGACTCCTGCGGGACGGCAGCGTCGGGAGTCGGTGCGGATGCAGGCGGCCGAGCTGTTCGAGCAGAAGATCAAGCCGCTGGAGGTGGCACGGCGCCTGAGGGTGAGTGCGAAGTCGGCCTACCTATGGCATCAGTTGTGGCGGAACGGCGGCGCGCAGGCGCTGGCCTCCCGCGGCCCGAGTGGATCCCGGTGCCGTCTTTCCCCGCGCTGCCTGGAGAAACTGGCCGCGTACCTCGAGCAGGGCCCGGCCGCGCACGGCTGGGTCGAGGACCAGGTGTGGACCGCGGCGAGGGTGGCCACGCTGATCGGCAGGAAGTTCCACGTCTCTTACAGCGTCTCCGGCTCGGCTTCAGCCCGCAGGTCCCCGCGCGGCGGCTCGCCGAACGCGACGAGCAGGCCGTCACTGCATGGAAGGAGGCGACCTGGGCCGAGGTAAAAGGACCCGGGCGGCCAGCGGAGGCTACATCTGCTTCGAGGACGAAGCCGGGTTCACCCGCCGACCGCCCAAAGGACGTACCTGGGGCCGGCGCGGCCGCACCCCGGTCGTAACGGTGAGTGGCCGCCGCTCGGGGCGCCTGTCGGTGGCCGGGCTGATCGCGATGCGGCCCGGATCCCGCACCCGGCTGTGCCACCGTCTGCGCACTCACCGAGCGGGCCCAGGCCAGCGCCGCAGCATGGGCGAGCGCGACTTCATCGCGTGGATCGACGGCGTCCACCAGCTCGTCAAGGCGCCCATCGTGCTGGTGTGGGACCGGCTGAACACTCACATATCCCGCGTCATGCGTGAGCTGATCGCAGAGCGCGAGTGGCTGACGGTGTTCCTGCTGCCCGCGTACTCGCCCGTTCTCAACCCGGTCGAGTGGGTATGGGCACACGTCAAGCGCAGCCTGGCCAACCTCGCCGTGGTCGCCCTCGACCGGCTTGAGGTCCTCGTACGCAACCGGCTCAAGCGCCTTCAGTACCGGCCCGACACCCTCGACGGCTTCATAGCAGGCACCGGCCTGACCCTCAGCGATACAACGTCACCTTGACCAGCCGAAGTCAGTATGTAGCCTTCATCGCTGAGTGATGGAGTCAGTTGGTGGTCAACGCCAGTTGGATCCCGATGCCCACGAAGGCAGCAGCGAACGTCCGGCGCATCCAGGCGAGGACCTTCGGCCGGGAGATGACGTGGTCCCGGACAGCTGCCGCGAAGCCTCCGTAGATGGCGAAGACGACGAACGTCATGGCCATGAAGACGGCGCTGAGTTCCAGCATCTGCGGGAGAGAGTTCTTCGAGTCCGCCGGCACGAATTGCGGCAGGAAGGCGAGGAAGAAGATGGAGAGCTTCGGGTTGAGGAAGTTGATCAGGATCGCGGTTCCTGTGATGCGGGCAGCTGACGTGCTGGTGTTTTCGTGGCGGTCCTCGACCTTCAGGGTTCCCTGTTCACGCAGGGTGTTCCAGGCCATGTACAGCAGGTAGGCGACACCGGCGTATTTGAAGGTCGCGAAGACGACCGCGCTCGTGTGCAGGATGGCTGCGAGACCTGCGATCGCTGCCGCCAGGTGCGGGACGATCCCGAGGGTGCAACCGAAGGCGGCCACCACACTCTGGCGGAAGCCCCGGGAGAGCCCGGTTGCGATCGTGTACAGGGCGCCTGTCCCCGGTGACACGACGATGATGAATGAGGTGATCAGGAACTGGATGCTCACGGGTACCACTCCTTGGTCAGTGCCGGGGCTGGCCGTAGCCAAGGGTCACCGCCCGTCGTACCAGGGTCTGGACGTTGCCCGGGGCGGCGCCCCGTGCGGCAGCCCGATCTAATGAACGTGCGGAACAGTACCCGTTGTTGGGGTGAGAAGCTCGCGAGTCGCCGTTGCCACGTCACTCTGTCGCATCAGGCTTTCACCGATCAGGAAGCTCCGGATTCCCGCTGCGCCAAGGCGGTCGAGATCCGGCCGTGTTTTCAGTCCGCTCCCGCCGACGACCACCCGTCCTTCTGGGACCTTCGAAGCCAGGGACTCACCTGTGGCAAGCGTGGTCTGACGCGTGGTCAGGTTGCGTCTGGCCACGCCTGCACGCCGCCCTGCTGACCGAACTGCGCCGCGCCGGCCTGCTGGACCTGGACGACTGCGCCGTGGACGGGTCTCACGTCCGGGCTCTCAAAGGGGGATCACACCGGGCCCTCGCCTGTCGACCGCGCCCGTCCCGGCTCGAAACACCATGTGATCGTTGACCGCCACGGAATTCCGCTCGCCGTCACGCTCACCGGCGGCAACCGGCACGACGTCACCCAGCTCCTGCCTCTGCTGGACGCGGTCCCACCGATCCGGGGCCTGCGAGGACGCCCCCGCCGCAAGCCCCGGCGTCTGTACGCCGACCGGGGCTACGACTTCGACAAGTACCGCCGCCTGCTGTGGAAGCGCGGCGTCAAGCCGGTGATCGCCCGACGCGGCGTCGCCCACGGCTCAGGGCTGGGCAAGGTGCGTTGGGTGGTCGAGCGCACCTTCGCCTGGCTGCATCAGTTCAAACGGCTCCGCATCCGCTACGAGCGACGCGCCGATCTCCACCAGGGCCTGCTCGAGCTGGCCTGCAGCCTCATATGTCTCCGCCGCCTGCGGACCTCATTTTGAAACGAGCAGTAAGAGGTCGTTTTTATCTGTACTGCACTGGAATGAACCGATTACCGGAGCATGAGGTCGTGGTGATCGTGAGGTGTCAGGTGCGCTTCGGTGTCTGTGGGTCTGGCGGGGTGGCAGGTGAGGCGAGATAAGACTTGTTCCTGTCTCATCCCAGAAAGCCCGGTCTTCGCGGTCGGCCTGCGTGCTTCCGTTGTCGTTGCTGTGCGCCTGGGCGCACTCGGTCCGGAGCGGTACGCCGGAAGCATGCCGACGCGACGCCCGTATCCGAGTGATCTGTCCGATGCCCGCTGGGAGTTGATCGAACCGGTGCTGTCAGCCTGGCGCTTCGAACGTCGCGGCAGGGCCCTGGACTTCGGCCGTCCGCCCGAGC
>NZ_JBIBUK010000042.1:0-32985 GCF_043079345.1 Streptomyces sp. NPDC015220
GGCGCCGTCGACGGGGCTGGTGAAGTACGGCATGCGATCTCCCGGAGTCAGGTGGCGCGGTGCGTCGAACGGGTACACCGCCCATGGTTCCGGGAGGCGGGAGAAGTGTCGATTACCCGCGGCGTCATGACGACTCACGCGGCCCGCGGGACCAGGCAGGCCCGGGGCCGGGCCTGGCCGCCCCGCTCGCAGGTGGCCGCGGATCGCGTGGGGGCGCGGCGGTTGGCCGGGGATGCACCCGCCGGCCCGGGGAAGCCCGGCCGGGTGGATGCACAGCCGTCGTGCTCGCGCGAGTACGGCGGCTGTCGCCTGCTTCCTAAGCGATCCCCTCGCGAGGCGACAGCTGCCACGGCATGCCGGTGAAGCTGCGGTCCCACGTGCCTTCACGATCCCACCCACAGCGAGGCGGAGTACAGGGGACGCGGGACCCGATTCCGGCCTGGTCGCGGTCGGAGCCGTCGAGCGCGGGCCGTGCGGGGGGCGACGCGGGAACGGAGCACGTCCGTCCTGTCAGGCGAAGACCGGCGGAGCCCGGTCGGACCGGCCCGTCTCGGCCTCATCGCGCGGACCACCGCCGCAGGCGCGGCGCACCGAGGCCGCGGCACCCGGTGCGACGGAGGCCGGGACGCCCCGCCTGGTCAAGCCCGGCGACGACCGTCCTCGCGGCGTGCCCGGTGGTGGCGCCGACCCGGGCGATGTCCCGAATCGGCGAGTAGTGGGCCAGGGCCGATCGCACCACCTGGCCGGGGCGGGTCAGGGTCTGGGCCGCAGGGGGGTGCGGGGGGCCGGAGGCTCTCCGGCGAGGTCGGTCAGCAGGCGGGTGCAGACGTCGCGGAGCTTGACGTTGGTCTGCTGGGACAGCCTGCGCAGCAGGTCGAACGCCTGCTCCTCACCGCACTGCTGACGTTGCATGACGGCGCCGATCGCCTGGTCGATGACGCTGCGGGAGACGAGGGCCGCCTGGAGGTCGCGGGTGAAGTCCTCTGCGTCGGCCAGGCGCTGTGCCAGGGCGATGCCGCCGCCGGCCCGCGCCGCGAAGACCGTCAGGGTGTGCCGGTCGTCCTCGGTGAAGGCGTCGGGGGCGGCGGCGTAGAAGTTGAGCGCGCCCGCGGTGTGCGTACGGGCCGGGATCGGCACGGACAGGGCGGAGCCCACCCCGAGGTCGGCCGCGAACCGCGGGTAGGAGCCCCACCGGGTCTCGCCGAGCATGTCGGTCACGTGCACGACCTGGCCGGTACGCAGGGCCTGCAGACAGGGGCCGTCGTCCTGGCCGTACTGCTTCTCGTCCAGTTTGTCGGCCAGACCCCCGGTGCTGACCACCGTCAACGGCCGCCCCTGCCGCTGCACCGTCACCCCGCAGCCGTCCGCCTCGGACGCCGCCACGGCGTCATCGACGAGGTGCTGCAGAAACGCACGCAGCGACTCGGTCTCCAGCAACCAGCCAACCATGTCCAAGGTGTGCCGGTCGTGGCCGGTCCACTCCACCCTTGCCACCTCCAACGGGATCTTCACCAACTGGGCTCACCGTCCACATACCCGCACGAGGCGGCACCGTGACACGGGAAACACCGCCCGGCAGGACGCGAGGCTTCGGTATGTCCCTGTCACCGCGTGTCGGGGCGGCTGGATTCCCTTGCCGCCTGGTGTGAGGATGGTCCGATGCCTGCTCCCTTCGAGACGACGAAAGTGCACGTCAGCCGCCGTGACGAGGTGGTGTACCTCATCATGCGCGGCGAACTGGACCACGAGGACTGGGAAGACGTCGAGGCCGCCTGGCAGGCGGCCGACCGGTCCGGTCTCTCCGCCACCACGGTGGACTTGTCCCAGGTCACCTTCGCCGACAGCATGCTCCTCAACGCACTCCTGACCGCCCGACGCCACCACCTCGCGACCGGCCGCGAGTTAGTGCTGCTCGGCCCGCTCCAGCCGCCGGTCCGCCGACTGCTGGACGTCAGCGGCACGCTCGGACACTTCACGACCCAGAACATGGACACCGACTGATGCCGCGGCCGGCGACGTCTGACCGCCGAGGAGCGGCTCCCGGGGCGTGCTTTCGGGAGTCCCCCTGCCCGAGGAGCTCGGGAGGGCCGGCCGGAAGCCCTTGGACCGGTCACGCTCGGGCTCCGGCCGGTGCGACGCGTGGGGGTCACCGCTGCTCGAAGAGTTCGGGGCAGGCGTGCCGGGTGCCGCGACGGGGCAAACGTTGCCTGTCGCGGCACTGGACCACGGCAGTGGTCTCCCTCATGAGTACGGCCACGATGGGTAAGCCGGGAACGGCCGACAGAAACGTTCAGTAACCACAAACCAACCTCACCGCACAGGAATCACATGGTCATCCCGCTTAGGAAGCAGGCGGCGGATGGACGCCACCCGGCAGCGGTACTGAGTTACGGCGCCGTGTGGGGGGCAGAAGGCACATCTCTCGCCGATGCCCGCAGCGCGGCACGCACCCTGCTCGCTCGGGCCGGGTACCCTCCCCGTCACCAGATCAGCCAGGACGCCCAGATCGTCATCAGCGAACTCATCGCCAACGCGTTACGGCACGCCCCCGGTCCCGGAGGCATCCTGCTCGAAGTACTCACGTCCGACCCGGCACGCCTGCGGATCACCGTCCGCGACAGCTCACCCCACGCGCCTCGACTGCGCGTGCCCGATCCGCACCGCATCGGCGGACATGGCCTGCATCTGATCACCCGCCTGTGCGACCGTTTCCGCACCACCCGCCGCGAAGACGGCAAACACGTCACCGCCGAGATGTGGCTGCCCCGGCCAACACCTGCCGAAGACCGGCCCGATGTCCGGCGAGGTCGTCCGGGAACCGGCCAAGGGGCGTCCCGTAACTGACTCCGGTCCGCGAGTGACCGCCCCCGCGACGACAGCCGCCGAGCCTGAGATCCGAGGCCTCCCCGCTCAGCTGGGTGAGACTCCGCCGAGCTCGACGGCACGGGAACGGGTGACAGCACAGTCGGCCACTCGTCCGGCCGTCCTGCGCGCCCACCGCCTGACCGCCCGCCGCCTGACCGCCCACCGCGGTTCCGCTCCGCCCGCTTGGCAGAGCGGCCGGTCAGGTCCGGCCTCCGGACTTCCCGCGCCGGTCTCAGGGGCCGGACGCTACAAGGGCGGCAGCCGGCGGGCGAAGACCTCGGCGTACCCGTTGCTCTTGGGCGCCGCCAGGCCCTTGGAGACGAACACCGCGGTAGTTCCGAGCGCGTCGACGAACGGGGTCCACGAGGGCTCGGCGCCCTGCGTGCCGTCCGAAGCCAGGCTGACCCGTTCCGTCCGGCCGGTCCACAGGTCGCGCCGGAAGACGTCGTCGACTTCGTTGGTGTCACCGGGCACCAGGTCGTCCTCCGTGGAGGTGAAGTACACCCAGCGGCCGCCCGCCGTCAGCACGCCGTGTCCGGCGGTGGCGACGTCCCCATTGACCTGTGTGGTCACGCCCCGCTCCAGATCGCGGACGAACACGGCGAGGTTCCCCCCACGGGGGTTGGGCGGTGTTTCGGGCACAACGGCGGTGAAGACGGCGTAGCGCCCGTCCGGGCTGATCGAGCCGCCGGCGGTGGGGACGCCGGTCAGTTCGCCGTTCAGGCCGATGCTGGCGCCGCGGGTCCGCCCGGTGCGCATGTCGTGCACGTACAGGGGGAGGTAGTTCGGCTTGAGGATCCCCGCGCCACCGTCCGCATCGCTGCTCGCACCGGCTCGGCCCGTTGCCCCCGCGGTCCGCTCGGCGGCCTCCCCCGAGGCGTCGGCGCCGGGGCCGCCCGGCGTGGCGACGGTCCGCTGGGCCCGCCGTGCCTCGGTGCCCGGCAGGTCCCAGTGGGAGATGAAGACGACGGTGTTCCCGTCCGCGCTGATTCTCGGCGCGGTGGAGATCACGCTGCCCGGCGCCGTGGCCGCGCCGACACTGACCAGGCGGGTGGTGCCCTTCCACCGGTCGGTGACGAAGACGCCCCCGACGGCGGCGAAGGCGATGTAGCGCCCGTCCCAACTGATCGACGGCTGCTGCGGTTCACGGCCGTTCTCGTCCCGTTCCGAGGTGGCCCCGGTGGCGAGCCGCTCGGTGCGGCCCGTCCAGCGGTCACGGACGTAGAGGGCCCGGGCGTCGGACAGCCCATCGGGCGCCAAGCCGGTGTCGGCGGAGGTGAACGCCACGTACCGGCCGTTGCCGCTGATCACGCCCTCGTACGAGGGGCCGGCGGCCTGCGCGCCGCCGTTGCCCACGCTGACGCGCTCGGTTCTCTCGGTCCGCAGGTCCCGGACGAACATGTCCGGCTGCCCGTTGGTGTCACCGGGCACCAGGTTGTCCGCGTACGAGCCGAAGACGACGTAACGGCCGTCCGCGCTCAGCCCCGTCACCCAGGATGTGCCGTTGGGGGGCGCGCCGCCGACGCCCACGCTCACCTGGACGGTGCTTCCGGCCGCCGGTGCGGCGTGCGCGGGCAGTGCCGATGCGGCCAGGACGGCCGTCGCCAGGGCGCAGCCGCCCCGGACCAGCCATGGACGGCCCGGCCCGGCCCCGCCCGGCCGTGTTCCTGTGGTGCTCCAAGGTGTCCTCATACGGTCCCTCCCCTTGACGGTCCCTTGCCTCGGCCGTGCGTCACCGGGCGTGGCTGCCCCGCGTGCGCACGCTGCGTCCCCCGAGGGCCGACTGCGGGATGAGCCAACAGCCGGTCGGCCACGCGGTCAAGGCCGCCCATGCGGAACCGGCCGCGACGCGGCGGCCGCCGGCGCGGACCGCGCCCGATCGGGCCATCTGCCGGACCGTGCGCGACTCGCTCGTCGCTCGCCCTCTCCTGGATCCGCTTCTTCCACGCGGGCGTACAGCCCGGCTCCGGCGTGCCGGGCAGTCCCCGACAGGCGGCGCAGCGGCCGCCCGCCGCGGTGCGGAAGCCGTCCCACCGCGTGTCCCCCGGTCCCGGCACCGCCCCGGGCGATGTGCCGGCCCCGATCGGGCAGGCCCGCACACGGCGCCGGCGCCGGCGCCGGGCCACGGCCTCCGAGGTCGCCGCCCTGCGCCGAGCGGGCAGAGTGTGCGGGCAAGGAGGCCGGGGCGGCGGCTGCCGTCCCGAAGACAGCTGACCTGCTGGCCACAGCATGAGCCGGGCCTCACGTCCACGGCCGGCGCACGGCAGCCGGGGACGTGGCCGGTCCGTCCGGCGGCCACCACCCGAACCGCGCTGGTGGTTCCTGCCACGGGAGGCGGTGCGCTCCGGAAGAGGATGCCATTGATCACCTTCCGGTGACTGATCCATCACCCGCCCCGCCCGGCGTTCTTCGGGACTGGTCCCTGGACTGCCGTAGTGGGCCACGCCGAAGTCTGACACCGTCTGCCGCTGCCCCGACGGTTACGGGGCAGTTCCCGAGCTTGTCGTCCAACCTCGGCGCCCGATGCACGGGACGAGTGATTCTGTGGGCCGGAGCCGAGGGCATCTGGTCCCTGCCGGCGGGGCGGCAGCCAGGTCGACACCGCCTTCACCGACCCCGGCCACCTCACCAGCACGCTCCGACACGGCCTCCGCCGGATCCAGTACCGCAGCGATCTCATCAACGGATGCCTCGCCGAGACCGGCCTCAACTCGACGACATCACGGCGACAACGTCAGTGACCGTCATCTACCAGTAGGAGGACAAGGCCAGTGCCCACCGCACTGACACAGGGACCGCCCGCACGCGACGGTGCGGGAGGTCCCACGGCGTTCGGCTCCGGTGTGGGCGACGGCGGTCGGCGGCCACACCGCCCGGAAGGCTCGAGGCCCGCTGCGGGGATGCTCCCGACCCGCAGATTGGATCAGTGGAACAGGGGGTTATTGGGTCTGACCATCGGTCCATCTGGCCCCTACCGTCGTCGGTATGACGAATCGACCGGGACGCTTCCTGGCCCTCGCTCAGCTCGCCAACTCCACGGGCGACGGCGCCTATTACGTGACCTCGGCGCTGTACTTCACCCACGTCGCCCACATCGCTCCCGCACGCGTAGGGCTCGGCCTGACTCTCGCCTGGGGGTTCGGTTCGCTGGTCGGGGTGCCGTTCGGGCGGCTCGCGGACCGGCGCGGGCCACGCGGCACGTCGGTACTGCTGGCTCTGGGGACCTCCGCGGCGGTCGCCTCGTTCCTCCTGGTCCGGGGTTTTGTACCGTTCGTCCTCACGGCCTGTTGCTATGCCGCCGCTCAGTCGGGACTCGCCGCGGCCCGCCAGGCGCTGCTTGCACACCTGGTGCCGCCCGAGGAGCGGACAGGACTGCTGGCGCGCCTGCAGTCGACGCTGAACGGCGGACTGGCGGTGGGCGCGGCGCTCGGCGGGGTCGCCCTGAGCGCCGGGACGGCGGCGGCATACCGGGGTGTCCTGCTCCTGGACGCCCTCTGTTGCCTGGCCTGTGCGCTGCTCCTGCTGCGACTGCCGGCCGTGAGGGCCGCGCCCGCCGCCGACGAGGCCGGCACGGCGGGCGGCGGCAGGCGGCTCGCGGTGCTCCGTGACCGGCCCTACACCCTGCTCGCCTCCCTCAACGCCGTACTGCTGCTGCGGCTGCCGCTGCTCAGCGTCGCGCTGCCGCTGTGGATCACCGAGCGGACCCGAGCGCCCGCCTGGCTGGCGGCCGGGCTGTTCGTGCTCAACACACTCGCGGTGACGCTGTTCCAGGTGCGCACGGCCAGGTCCGTGACCGGGCTCGGCAGCGCCTTGCGGGCGCTGCGCCGGTCCGGGCTCATGACGGCCCTCTCCTGCGCGGTGTTCGCGCTGTCGGCGGGGCGATCGGCCTGGCTCGCGACACTCGTGATGGTGGTCGGTGCGGCACTCCAGGTGGTGGCGGAGATGCTGCAGTCGGCCGGATCGTGGCAGCTCTCCTTCGACCTGGCGCCGGCCGACCGCATGGGCGAGTACCAGGGCTTCTTCGGCACCGGCGCGACCGTGGCCCGTACCGTGGGTCCGCTGGCGGTGACCTGGCTCCTGCTGGACTGGGGAACACCCGGCTGGCTGCTCCTGGGCGTGTTGATGCCGGCCGCCGCGCACGCGATGGGCCCGGTCGCACGCAGGGCCGCCGACCACCGCACCCCCCGCAGAACCGCGGAACCGGCCCCCGGGAACTGACCGGAGCGCGATTTGACCCTCCCCCTACGTCAGGCTTGAGGCTGTAGGCCGACGAAAGGGCAGGGGGATGAGCTATTCCGTGGGGCGGGTCTCGGCTTTCGCCGGGGTGACGGTGCGTACGCTGCACCACTACGACAAGGCGGGGCTGCTCTCGCCCAGCGGCCGCAGCCACGCCGGCTACCGGGTCTACAGCGACGCCGACCTGGTACGGCTCCAGCAGATCCTCTTCTACCGTGAGCTGGGTTTCCCCCTCGACGAGATCGCCTCGATCCTCGAGGATCCGCAAGCGAACGCGCTGGAGCACTTGCGGGCCCGGCAACGGCAGTTGAGCGAGGAGATCACCAGGCTGCAGCGGCTCGCCGAGGTGGCGGAACGAGCGATAGAGGTCCAGCAGACCGGGGTCTTCCTGACCCCCCGGGAACGCTTCGAGGTCTTCGGCGAGATCACCTTCGACCTGAGCTACGCCACCGAGGCGGAGCTGAAGTGGACGCAGTCGCGGGGACGGCGCGAGGCGATGGCACGCGCCGCCGCCCACACCAAGGAGGACTGGCGGCAGCTCATGAGCGAGGCGGGCACCTGGCGCGCGGAGCTGCTCGCGGCCTTCGACGAGGGGGAGCCGAGCGACGGAGAGCGCGCCATGGACCTCGCCGAGGAGCACCGCCTGCACATCTCGCGCTGGTTCACCTCCTGTCCGCCCGACATGCACCGGCGCATCGCGGACGACTTCGTCGCCGACCCACGCGCCTTCGCCCTGGTCGTACCGCCGTCGCAACAGCGCCCGGGGCTGTCCGCCTATCTGTGCAGGGCGGTCCACGCCAACGCCGCCCGCCACGCGGGCGGCCGCACCGACTTGGAGGAGGACCGATGAGGATCCTGATCGCCGCGGCCGGATCCCGCGGCGACGTCGCGCCCTACACCGGCCTGGGCGCCGAGCTGCGCAGGGCCGGACACGACGTCGCCCTCGCCACCACGGACGCCTTCGCACCCCTCGTACGCGAGGCGGGGCTGGAATTCCGCGGCCTGCCCGGGGACCCGCTCGGTCACGGAAGCGTCACGGGCAAGCGTGAACTGATGCGCGCCGCCGCCGCGTTCATCACGGACCTGGGCCAGGGCTTCGCCGACGCGATGTCCGACGACACCGATCTGCTCCTGCTGTCGACCACCACGGCCCCGCTCGGCTGGCACCTCTCCGAGGCCACGGGCACACCGAGCCTCGGTGTGTACCTCCAACCCACCGCACCGACCGGCGACTTCCCGCCGGTCGTCACGGGCTCCCGCTCCCTGGGCCGCCCCGCCAACCGCATGGCCGGGCGCCTCGCCCTCCGCATGGCCGACCGCCTCCACACGCAGGCGGTCACCCGGCTGCGCCACCGCCTCCGGCTGCCACCGGTCTCCCCTGCCGAGATGCGCCGCCGGCAGGAACGGGCGAACTGGCCCGTCCTGTACGGCTTCAGCACGGCACTGGTGCCGCGTCCCTCCGACTGGCGCCCGGGCCTCGACGTGGTCGGCAACTGGTGGCCCCGTCATGATCCGGCCGGTCGGCTCCCGACGGAACTGGAGGACTTCCTCCAAGCCGGGCCGCGTCCCGTCCTGATCACCTTCGGAAGCATGGCCGCGGGGGAGGGAGAACGCCTCGGCGAGATCGCCGTACGCGCCCTGCGCCGCGCCGGGCTGCGCGGCATCCTCCAAGCCGGCAGCGCCGGCCTCGCCGCCGACGGCGGCGACGACGTCCTCGCCGTCGGGGACATGCCGCACGCCCTGCTCTTCCCGCGGCTGGCCGCGGTGGTCCACCACGCCGGGGCCGGCACCTCTGCCGCGGCCCTGCGCGCCGCAGTGCCCGCGGTCCCCGTGCCGGTGAGCGCCGACCAGCCGTTCTGGGCGCGACGGCTCGCCGCCGTCGGTGCCGCGACCGACCCCATTCCCTTCCGGTCCCTCACCACCGAGCGGCTCGCCGACGCGCTCGACCTGGTCGTGCGGCAGCAGACGTACGCACGAGCCGCCGCGGGGTGCGCGCGGCACATGGCGACCGAGGACGCGGCAGGCCGGACCGTCAAGGCCGTCGAGCAGCTGACCGACGGCTGACGCCGATCCGTTCCCGGTGTCACCGGCGGGTGCTTCCGGGTGTGCGTGTGGTCGTGCACGCCGTAGCGCTCGTTGCTGTTGCTGACGCCCCTCACGTCGACGTCGATCTTCACCCGCGTGCCGGACGGCCAGTACGCCTTCGGCCGCCGGTCGGCGCGCTCGTCGGCCTCATCTGCGCCCGCACCGGCGGTCACATGCCGGAGCTCCGCCTGCCGAGCCCTCGACGGTGCGCGGATCGCCTGGCACGCGGTGCGGCCGGCGGAAGGTGAAGGACGGCGACGGCGCCGAGCGGCCGATGCGGCACACCCGATGGTGGATGCCCGACGGCCGTCACGGCAATCAGCCCAGCCGCAGGGCGATCCCGTCGGCCGCGGCCAGCGGGAACGCGTGGTGCGAGACCCCCGGCAGGATCTCGGTCCGCGCTCCCGGGAGCATTTCGGCGACGGCCCGGGCGACGCGGCCGGGCTCGTGGCAGCGAGCGCGTCCCGCCAGCAGCACGCGCACCGACAGCGTTCGCAGCGGGGCCGGGTCCGGCAGCGGCCCTCTGACCGGGCGTACGGCCGGGAAGCCGGCGCTCGCTTCCTGCAGCCGCAGCCAGGCCGCGTCGAGGGCGGCTCCACCGGTCTCCCAGGCCAGGAAGGAGCGGATCCGCCCTGGGGTGGGCCGCGCCAGCATCGGCAGCGCGCGCAGGACGTAGCCGGGGCTGAGGCCGGTGAAGACCCGGGTCGGGTCGAGCAGGACGAGGCCGGCGACCCGCTCGGGTCGCCGGGCCGCGTAGTGGGCGGCGATCCAGGCCCCGTAGGAGTGCCCGCCGAGCAGCACTGGACCCGCGTCGGGGCTCGCGGAACGGATCCCGTCGAGGACCGCGTCCAGCCAGACGGCGAGGTCGTCGACGGAGCGGACCGGCCGCCCGGGCCGGGGCACGCTGAGCCCCGCGTCCCCCATCAGGTCGACGCCGTGCACCCGATGATGGCGGGCAAGGCCGGCCGCGGCGCAAGCCCCCCACACCGTGGAGGTGGCCCCACCGCCCGGCAGCAGGACGAGCGGCGGCGCCGTGGCCGGGCCGCAGCTGTTGACTCGGGTGAACCCGTGGGGCGTCTGCAGGTCGGCGCGGTCGACCGGCCCGGGCCACTGGCCGAGGACCTCGTCGTAGGCGGTGCGGAAGGATTCGGGCACGGGCACGGGCATGAAGACCCTATTCTCTCGCCAGACGATAATCTCGCTCAACGAGAGATCCTAGGCGGAGGCGATGTGGACGACAACCAGGACGATGGCCGTGGCAGGGCCGACAGGAGCGGCCGCCGGCCGCAGGAGCCGGACACCCTGCGACTGGTGCACCTGCTGCGCGCCGTGACCGTCGAGTTCGGCCTGCGTCAGGCCGAGTTCGCCGCCCGCAACGCCATGCACATCACCGACGTACGGGCGTTGATCTGCCTCCTCGACGCCGCCCGGGCCGGCGAGCCGGCCACCGTCGGCCTGCTCGGCGCCCGCCTCGGCCTCAACTCGGCCGGCACCACCGCCGTGATCGACCGACTGGAGCGGCTCGGGCACGTGACCCGGGTCCGCGACGACCGCGACCGGCGCCGTGTCCTGCTGCGCGTCGAACCGGAGGCGATCCGTCTGGGGCAGGAGTTCTTCGGCCCCGTCATCGACGGGCTGCTGGGCGTGCTGGACTCCTTCGGCACCGCCGAGCGGGACACCGTGCGGCGCTTCCTGACGGCCGCCCACGCCGTCCTCAGTCCGGAGCAGGACCGATGACCCGCCGAGCGCCCCACCCGCGGGCGGAGGAGTGTGAGCGAGGGACGTCGCGGCTCCCGCCGGATCCCCTGCCTGCCCCCGCCGCCGGGCACGGCGGAGCCGGGCGGTGCGAGTGTCGGGGCGGTCGGGGCCGAGACGGGACATGGTGCTGTCAGCGAGGCGCTGGTAGTGGGTCCGGGCGGCGGCGACCTGGCCGGATTCGCCGAGGCTCTGGCCGGTGCGGTACAGCACCGCGTGAGTGCCGGGCCGGTACAGCGCCTGTTCGGCGTGGGCGACGAGGGCAGTCGTGTCGGCGCGCAGGGCCTGCGCGAGGGCGGTGTCGCGTTCGAACGCGGGCCAGGCCGCGGTCAGGGCGCCGGCGGCGGTGCGGGCGAGCTGGGCGTGCTGATGGGACGTGAGGGTGTCGCGGGTGGCACGCTGGATGAGCTGGTGGACGCGGACGGCTTGGTGGGGGACGCCGGGGGAGTGGTCGATGAGGCTGAGCCGGTGCCGTGCGCGTAGCGCCTGGACCGCGTCCAGGGGTGGGATCGGGGGTTCCCCGGTCGGAGGACGGCCGGTTGGGGTGCGGTGCGCGGTGAGGCGGGCCAGAGCGGGCGCGCTGGTCAGGACGGCCTCGGGGATGACGTTGGGGTCGAGGAAGGCGGAGAGCCGGAGGAGGGGGCGCGCCAGTCCTACGGGGCGGAGGGCGTCGGCGCGGTCGTGCGACAGGGACCAGGTGGCGGCCAAGGGGGAGGGTTCGGCCGTCGGGGACAAGGTCGGGAGTGGTGTCGGCGAGGGCGGTGGTGCGCTTGGTGAGCAGGCGCCGGTACGCGGCCGCTTCCTCGCCGGTGTCGATGACAGGACCCGGCGGCCGCACTCGTCCACTTGTCCGCTGGACGAAGACCCGCAACCGCTGAACAGCGCGCCATCTGGCTGTGCGCACGAGAGAGGGAAGCGTTCCCACGGCGGTTCGGGAGGCGCCGGGCGGTTGCGGGCGGATCGCGATGTTCACGAGTTTCGGCAGGCAGGGGGCCTCCGCACGGGCTGGTCGTGGGGGACATGCGTGTGGTCGCGGGATCGAAAGCCGGGTGGGCCTCGCTTCGGGGGTTGAAGTTGCCGTTGCGGCAGCACCTACCGTCCTGACCAAGGCCGGAGAGACCGGCCCGGTGACGCACTCGTGAGGGAGGCGGCGATGGAGTGGCCGATCGAGGAGGTCGCCCAGATGTCGGGCGTGACCGCCCGGACCCTGCGGCACTACGACGAAATCGGCCTGCTGCCTCCGGCCCGGACCGGTGCGGGCGGCCGCCGCCACTACGAGGAGCACCAGCTTCTGCTGCTGCAGCAGATCCTCGTACTGCGGGCCCTGAACCTCGGACTGCCCGAGATCGGCCGGGTCCTGGCCGAGCAGGTCGACGAGGTGGACGCCCTGCGCGGCCACCTTCGGCGGCTGCTCGCCGAACGGGACCGGCTCGACAGCCTTGCCGCCACCGTCTCCCGCACGATCGCCGAACTGGAACAGTCCAGGAAGGACGGACGCCCCATGGCCGCCATCAACCGACCGGAGAACCTGTTCGAAGGCGTGCAGCCCGCCCAGTACGCGGACAGCCTGCGTGACTTCCCCGAGCACGCGGAGGAAGTCGCGCGGCGGACCGCGACGATGAGCCCGGCCGAGATCGAGGCCGGACAGCGGGAGCGCACGGCACAGATGATCCGGCTGGCCGAGCTGATGGCCGCCGGCATCCCCGCCGACGCCGAACCCGCCCAGGCCGAGATCGACGCCCAGTACCGGGCGCTGACCGCACTGCGCGCCGTCTCCACCGACGAGTACCGCGCGATGGGCCGCTCCTGCGTGGACAACGAGTCCTGGCGTGCGGCCTACGAGGCGATCGCTCCGGGTCTGGCCGCCTACCAGCGCGACGCCATCGAGGCGTACGCCACGGCCAGGCTCGCCTGAACCACCGCGGGGCCGCCCGCGGCACGCACCGACGGCGGCCCCGCACGAGTGCGTCGGCGCAGGGACCTGCTGGCCCTGGCCCCGCCCGGCGCGGTCCGGATCACCCGATGGCCCGCCGAGGCCTCCCGCCGGGCAGGCCCGTGAGCCGTCCCTCGCCGGCCGTCACGGCTTCGACCCGGCCCGCCGGGCGCAGTGGGGGGAGGCGCTGAACCGAGCACCAGAGCTCACGCGTTGGGTGGACTTCGACCATCAGACCCGCCTCGCCTGCGACGTCTACGCGACACACACCTGGGGCGTGGTGCGCCCCTGGCCGGGGTGAACCAGCGGACCAGCGCCTCATCGCCGGTCGGGGGACGCGGGTGTCACGGTACGAGGGCGTGCGGGAGGTGGCTGATCACCGGCCCAGGCGTCGGGGTGTGCCCGTCAGGCTGTTGACCGGGTGCCGCTTCGACGGAGGATGGGGGAGGAGAGCGGGTCTGTGTGGTGAGGTGTGGGCCTCTGATGACTCCGACAGCAGGGAACGTTTCTTCTGATGATCACACAGCTCGCACCCTCTGAGCGCAGGGGTCCCGAGACCGCCTCGGTCATGGATGTCTCGCCGTTCAAGCCCTCTCTCGTCAGAGCGGTGTTCAGGGACGTGACCTCGATGCACGTCTCTCGGCCGGCCGCGTGCGCCGCCGCGTCGGTGACGCGGACAGTGCTGACGGAGATCATCGACGGCGCGAGGAGAGCGGCGGCGGCGGAGGGCCGCAAGAAGCTGATTCCCGGGGACCTTCTCTCGGCGATCGACCGGAACGTCGAGCTTGAGGTGGGGGACAAGTGGTACGACCACAGCCCGACGTTCCAAGGCCTGACCGGTGTCCTGTACGACGCCGAGGGCGTCATCGTGCCATCTCGTAAGCGCAGCAGGTCGCGCAGACCGAGTGCTGTGGTCGGCGCCCACAGGTTCGAGGCTGGGGTCAAGAAGCTGCTGCGGAGCCAGGGGGCGTCGGCCGTCCCAGCGATGGTCCGTGACCTGGACGGAATCGCGAGCGTGTTCCTGACGGACCTCGCCCGGGACGCGGCCATGGTCGTCCGCGAGGACGGGGTCAAGCGTTTCGGTACGGTCACCCTGGGGATGTCGGGCGAACCGGCCCCACCCACGTTTCCCGGGGATTCCCCCCGGGCCCTGTCCAGGCGCAGGGGAGACGGGCGGACCATCGGCAGGGATGACATCCTGGCGGCCACCACGATTCAGTTGTTCGGCGGCAACCTCAGGCAGCGAGCCCTCACCGAAGCACGCGAGGCGACACAGGACACTTCGGCCGGCTGAACGGGGGCGACCCACGGGCCTCGACCCCGTCCACCCCACGGCAGCCTGCCGGCCCGCCTACCCGACAAGCAGCTCTCCAGCGGTGCTGGAGGGGCCGGGCGATGCCTTCGAACCGGGACCGGGCCGTGATCGCGACCTCCCCCGGAGAGCCTTGGCCCTGAGCTGTGTCTGAAGAGTGAGTCCCGTTTCCGCCGGCCGGTTCAGCGCCTCGGACCCGTCCGTGATGTTCGCGCAGCGATGCTCAGCCGGTGGTGTGCTGAGTGGCCAGGGCGCTGTCCTCGGTGGCGGCGAGGGAGGCGAGCAGGCGCAGTCCCTCTTCGGCGGGGGATCCGGGTTCGGCGGTGTAGACGGTCATGTGGAGGCCGGGGTCGGCGCCCAGGTCGAGGGTTTCGTAGGCGAGGGTGAGTTCGCCGACGGAGGAGTGGTGAAACCGCTTGGTGCCGGTGCCGTGCCGGCGGACGTTGTGCGCGCCCCAGCGGGTGCGGAACTCCTCTGACCGGGTGGACAGCTCGCCGACGAGGTCGTGCAGGTCCTTGTCGTACGGGTTACGGCCGGCCTGCGCGTGCAGCATGGCGACGGCCATGTCGGCGAACAGGTCCCAGTCGGGGTAGAAGCGGCGCGAGGCCGGGTCGAGGAACTGGAAGTGGGCCAGGTTCCGCCGGTTGGCCGGGTTCGCGAACAGGTCGGTGTAGAAGGCGCGGGCGAGCGCGTTCGAGGCGAGGATGTCCAGTCGGCCGTTGCACACGACCGCGGGCCCGGCGGTGATCGCGTCGAGCGTCCACTGCAGGCTGCGGTGGACCTGCTGCCGGCCCTTGACGTGGCGGCGCCGGGAGCGGGTGAGGATGTCCGTGCCGTCGGCGGCCTGCGCCAGGTTCAGCAGATGCGCGCGCTCGGCGTCGTCCATCTGCAGCACGCGGGCGACGGCCTCGAGGACGGCCGGCGAGACGCCGGCGAGATTGCCGCGCTCCAGCTTGGCGTAGTACTCCACGCTCATGTCGGCCAGTGCTGCGACCTCGCTGCGGCGCAACCCGGGCACGCGCCGTCGGGAGCCCGAGGGCAGGCCGGCCTGCTCGGGGGTGATCTTCGCTCGCCGCGAGGTGAGGAACTCGCGGACCTCCTCACGGTTGTCCATGCCTTCGACGGTACGACCCGTCCGGCATGAAAGGGATGCACTGCCAGTACACCCATCACTGGTGACTCGCTGCGCACGCGAAAGGGCGGTTCCCTGGACATCAGGCAATCCCCGGGGACTGCGAACACGCCACCTGGGAACCGCACCGCCTGTCCGGCGGCTGTATGCCCTGGCCTGCGGCGACCGGAAGGCCGCCCGGACCACACCCCCCTTTGTCTGTGAATACGGCATGTAAGGAGCCACTTCGATGCGCGGCGCAGTGATCCACGCCCCCGGCGACATCCGCTTCGAAACCCTCGAAGACCCGAAGATCCTCAAGCCCACCGACGCGATCATCCGCACGGCCGTCACCTGCGTGTGCGGCTCGGACCTGTGGCCCTACCGGGGTGCGGAGCCGACCGAGCAGGCTCACCCGATGGGGCACGAGTACGTCGGATTCGTCGAGGAGGTCGGATCCGAGGTGACCTCGGTGAAGCCGGGGCAGTTCGTCGTCGGATCGTTCGCCACCTCGGACAACACCTGCGCGAACTGTCTGGGCGGCTTCCAGTCCAGCTGCCTGAATCGCGAGTTCATGTCGACCTGCCAGGCCGACTACGTCCGCATCCCCAACGCCCAGGGCACCCTCGTCGCCACGGACGGGGTGCCGGATGAGGAGTTCTGGCCCGGCCTGCTGGCCGTGTCCGACGTCATGGGCACCGGCTGGTGGGCCGCGGACGCCGCCGAGGTGAAGCCCGGCTCCACGGCCGTGGTCGTCGGCGACGGCGCGGTCGGTCTGTGCGCGGTGATCGCCGCCAAGGTGATGGGCGCCGAGCGGATCATCGCCATGTCCCGTCACGAGCCCCGCCAGAAGCTCGCCCTGGAGTTCGGCGCGACCGACATCGTCACGGAGCGTGGCGAGGAGGGTGTGGCCCGGGTCAAGGAGCTGACCGGCGGGATCGGCGCGGACAGCGTGCTGGAGTGCGTCGGCACGGCGCAGGCCATGAGCCAGGCGCTGCACTCGGCCCGGCCCGGCGGCGACGTCGGCTTCGTCGGCGTCCCGCACGAGGTCGCCGTCGACGGTCAGGAACTCTTCTTCTCCCATGTCGGACTGCGCGGCGGACCGGCGCCCGTGCGCCGCTACCTGCCCGACCTCATCGACCGCGTCCTGACCGGAGCGATCGACCCCGGCAAGGTCTTCGACCTCACCCTGCCGCTGGACCAGGTCGCCGAGGGCTACAAGGCCATGGACGAACGCCGCGCCATCAAGACCCTCCTCAAGCCCTGACCCTCCACCCACACCCCCATTCTCAGGGGCGGGCCATCAGCTCCGCCGGTCGCGCCCGCCCGCCCCTGGAACCCCCCAATTCCGCCACGACCCCCGAATTCACCGAAGAAGAGAAACAGGCCATGCAGATCACCCGAAGCTCGATCGACACCGTCAAGGGCCCCGCGGACTGGTTCACCGGCGACGTCTACATCGACGCCGTCGCCGCAGCCCCGGAGCCCTCCCGGGTCAGCGCCAACCTCGTGCACTTCATGCCCGGCGCCCGGACGCACTGGCACCGCCACCCGCTGAGCCAGACGGTCTTCGTCACCGAGGGCGTCGGCCTGTGCCAGCGCCGCGGCGGACCGATCGAGGTCATCCGGCCCGGCGACCGCGTCCTGTTCGAAGCCGACGAGGAGCACTGGCACGGCGCCGCACCGAACCGCCTCATGGTCCACCTGGCCATCAACGAGGCGGACGCGGACCACGACGTCGTGCACTGGCTGACCCCCGTCACCGACGAGGAGTACGCAGCCGCCCCCGCCACCGACTGACCCGGCCCGCCCTATCTGGCACGGCCCCGGCGGCGAAGCTCCCGAGGCAGACGCATGGTGGACCGCACGGACAGCCGTTCCCGCCGTTCCGCAGCCCGGTGGGAACGGCTGCCCCGTGTCGGCGTACGCGCCGGCCGGTTCAGCCGATCCGGGCGCCGGTTTCCTCGGCGAGCACCTGCAGGAGGCGGTCCTGGAACGCCTCGTCGTGCACTGCCGCATGGGGCTGCCGCCGCTGCCGGTGATACCAGTAGCCACCCGTCGTCAGGGCCTCCAGGTCGTCGCCGGCCGCAAGCCACTCCTGGGTCTGATGACCGAGCTCCAGATCGTCCGGCGCGCTCGGGCCGCCCATCTTCGTCGGCACCCAGCCCGGGTCCACGGCATTGCTCGGAGCGCCGGGCCACAGCCGTGCGACCGCGGCCGCCAGGGCGGTCACGAACAGCTTGCTGTCCGCGTACGAGCCCGGGCTCCGGCCCTGCCAGTCGACTCCGTCGAGGACGGGCCGTCCGCTGAAGTGCGAACTCCGACTTCCACCGGACCGAGCGGATCGCCTACCCGCCCCGGAAACTCGACACCACCGACGCGCCCCCGGCCTCGAAGCCGAAGGCGGGCGACCTCGCCTACTACGCGCCCTGGGGCGACCTGGCTTTCCTCCACCGCGACGGCGATCACTCCCCGAGCCCGGTCATATTCGGCCCGTTCACCGACCCCGGCGACATCGACCGGCTCGCCGGAGCGGAAAGCATCCGCGTCGAGGCATTCCACCGCCATTCATCCCACGGCCGGACCTGACTTCCGAAACGTCCTCCAGTACTGGCGTCGCTTCTCATCCCTCACCACGACGCCGAGACGGGCCAGTTCCTCACGGAGCTCTTGAACGTCGTCGTGGGAGGAACCCTTCTTCTCCAACGAATCCTGGCGGGCTCTGAGGATGGCGTTCGCGCCCTCCGGGAGACCGGGGGTGTCAGGGACCCAGCGGCGGAACTCGTCCTCGTGCGGATCGGCGTCCGCCCACACGTAACCGTGCTCGGTGAAGGCGTCGGCAACGCCGCCGGCGTCCAGGTCGCACTCCTGCCGAGTGAGCTCGCCACCATCGTGGCCGAGCAGGACGAGTTGCTTGCCGTCCCGGAACACCGCGGCGACGGCATCGCGCGAGAACTCCCGCGTACGCCCCTTGCCTGTGAGCGCAACACGGTCGTCCGACAGACCAATCACCAACTGCTCGTGCTGAGCGACACATCCGAGGGCCAGCCCGGTCACCGCGCCGGCGGCGGGCACCCACGGAGCGGGGATCGACGCCACGAGCTCGGCCGGTCCCTGCAACGGGGCCCAGGGCAACGTCACCAGCCAGTCGGCCAGGGGGCCGACCAGCCAACCGACACCCGCCCCCGCCAGCATGAGGACGACATAGACGCACATGGTGCTCCACGCCGACTGGCCGAGCACGGTGAGCCGGTCACCTCGCGGGCTTCGCTCAAGTCCCCTGCGCATGGTCATGGTTCCCCCTCGCTGCTGCTGGCTGCTGTTCCCGTAATGTTAGACCGAGCACTCGGTCTAACATTAACGCCGAAGGGCCGGAAGAGCCCGGACTCGACCAGAAGGGGACCGTGGTGAGAAGAGTCGATCCGGCCCGGCACCGAGCACGGCGCCGGCACATCGTCAACGCCGCGGCCGAGCTCTTCGCGGTCAAGGGCTTCGAGCGCACCACCACCGCAGAGATCTGCAAGGCCGCCGGAATGAGCGCGGGCAACCTGTTCCACTACTTCCCCAACAAGCGCGCGATCTTCTACGCCGTCTTCGAGGACGAGGAGCACGACGGCATCACCAAGGCCGAGCGTCTCGCCGCTGCCCGCACCGCCGACGACCCGTGGAGCGCCCTCCTCGACACCGTCGACCTTCTCGCCGCCCCCGCCACGGAGCCGCTGGTCCCCGCACTCGTCATGGAGGCGATGATCCAGGCTTACCGCGACCCTGAACTCGAAGCACTGCTGAGTCGAGACAACGACGAGGAACGGTCCACCATCACCACCCTGCTGCACAACGCGGCCGCAGCAGGCCTGATCGACCCCGCCCTGGACCCGGACGACACCACAGCCTGGATCATGGCGCTCATCGCCGCTCTCTACACCAGCGCCGCCACCGACCCGTCCTTCGCCCCGGCCGCCCAGCTCCCCACCCTGCGCCTGATCCTCCACCGTTTCCTACGGCCCGACACCCACCAGGAGCCGGAGCGACATACGGGCACCCCGTAGGACCCGATACAGCGGCAGGCGCACAGGGTGATCTCGCACCGAGGAGATCTCGCCCGGGGCAGGGCGCCGACGGGCCGGCGCCGCGCACTCCGTTCGTCTGCTGCTCCCGGCCTCGCACCCGTCCGGCGTCCTGGGGCCCGAACCCCGTCGGCCGGGCCGACCTTGGCGGAGCCCGGTCGACTCCCGCGGAACTCTGCCCCGCCCACGGGCCTCGGTGCCCGCTCAGCCCCCGGGCCCGCTGTCTGCACCGCGTGTTCGGTCTCCGGTCGTGCTCGGCGGGCTGCTGTCGGCCGCTTTCGCCGCCTGGCGACGTGAGAGGTCTACCTCGCCTGTGTCCCCGGCTCGTCAGGTCTCCGACTGCCTGCCCAGAATCGACTGCCCCCCATCTGTCACATCTCTCCGTCCCGATCCGTCAGAGCGGTGACGGCAATGAGAAACTCCTCGAGGAGACGTTGATGGAAGCACGTTCGATCACGGCGGAGGTCCCGATGGTGCCGCGGATGTCCGAGGACCCCGCGGAACTCGTTCCCGAACTGGCGGAGGTGTCGGCAGCGCTGTTCAGGGTCACCGGCAACGGTTCGGTACCGCGCTCCACGATCAGCCTGGTTCAGTTGCGCGCCGGTCAGATCGTCGGCAGCACTTACCTGACCGTTCTGCACACGGGCTTCCTGCGCAAGGCCGGGGAGTCGGAGGAGCGGATCACCTCGGTGGCGTCCTGGCCGGACTCGCCGTACTTCACCGGTGCCGAGCGTGCGGCGCTGGCACTTGTGGAGGCGGTGCTTCAGCCGTCCGCAGACGGCGAGAGGGTCCCCAACGAACTGTATGCGCAGGCAGCCGAGCACTATGAGGCCAAGGCGCTCGCCACGCTGATGTTCGCCATCGGCCAGGTCAACTTCTTCATCCCCGTGGCGCTCATCGCCAAGCCGGTGCCCGGCCGGTCGTTCACCGACCCGTGGAAGTGAGGCCACACGGGTAGGACTCGATGGGCGGCTCCCCAGGTGGGATCCGAACGGGCCGGCTGCCGGTGCCAGGCTTCATGGGCCCCACTCCGGAAGTCGGCTCCACTGAAGCGCCTTAACGCAGGGCTGCGGCGACCAGGCCTTCGAGGGCCTCGCGCGGTACGTCGCCGCCGCTCACCAGCCGGTCGAAGACCAGTCCGTCGATGCAGGTCAGCAGGGTGTGAGTGCGATTCTCGACGTTCGTCACGCCGTGCGCGGCGAGGAACAGCCGGACGGCCTCGCGGCCGGCGTTCTCGCGGGGCACGAAGATCTCGCGCAGTTCAGGATCGCGCACGCTCTCGACCGCGCAGGCACAGCGGGCGAGCGAGCGGCGGCGGCCCTCGCCGCTCAGTCGCTTCCGGGTGAGCAGTGCCATGCCGTCCACCAGTTCCTTGACGGTGCGCAGGGGCGAAAGCTCTTCGGCCATCGTCTGCAGTTCCGCCTGGTCGAGTTGGACCAGGCGGGTGACGAGTCCGGTGAGCAGCGCGGCTCGGGTGCGGAAGTAGGCGGACGTGGTGCCGAGCGGCATGGCCGCTCTGCGGTCGACCGCGCGGTGGGTCAGCCCGCGGATCCCTTCGTCGGCCAGTACTTCGAGAGCCGCGTCCGCGAGGAGAGTGCGCCGATCCGAAACCATGGCTCCTTTCTACACCCGTAGAAACCTCCGATAGGGTTGTCCTTCTACAGATGTAGAAGAAGGGGGCCTCGACATGGGCAACACGGCAGTGGTGGTCGGTGGGGGTATCGGAGGGCTGGCCGCCGCGATCGGCCTGCGCCGTATCGGATGGGAAGTCACGGTCCTCGAGCGCGCGTCCGTGCTCGAGGACGCGGGGGCCGGCATCTCACTGGCCGCCAACGGCCTGCGGGCATTGGAACAACTCGGCGTCGGCGAGGCTGTGCGGGGCGCCTCGCGAGGCCAGTACAGCGGTGGCACCCTCACGCCACGGGGCGGTTGGCTGACCCGGATGGACGGCACGGCGCTCGAGAAGGCAGTGGGCACGCCGATCATGGGCGTCCCCCGCGCCACCTTGCACAGACTGCTCCGCACCTCCCTGCCCGCGGAGGCACTGCTGATCGGCTTCGAGGCGGGCTCGGTCGAGCAGATCGGCCCCGGGAGGGTGCGCGTCGGCTACGGCGACACGGTCCTGGACGCCGACCTGGTGGTGGCGGCCGACGGCATCGGCAGCAAGGTGCGCGGGCAACTCTTCCCCACCCACCCCGGCCCGGTCTACAGCGGCTCGACGGTGCTGCGCGCCATCACCGAGCACGCGGTCGACCTGCGCACCGACTTCGAGCTGACCTGGGGATACGGGGCCGAGTTCGGCCACATCGCCTTCCGCGACGGGCGAGCCGAGTGGCACGCCGTCCTCAACCTCCCCGCCGGAACGCGGTTCGTCGCCCCACTGGCCGAACTGACGCGCCGGTTCCACACCTGGCACGACCCGATCCCCGCTCTGCTCGACGCGACCCGGCCCGATGCCGTCCTGCACCACGACGTCAACGAACTCCGCACCCCGCTCCCCACGTACACGGTCGGCCGGATCGCGCTGCTCGGCGACGCGGCACACGCGATGACCCCCAACCTCGGACAGGGCGCCTGCCAGGCACTGGAGGACGCGGTCACCCTGGCTGCCGCGCTCGCCGAAGAGCCCACCGTGGAGACCGCGCTCACCCGCTACGACGCCGAACGCCGACCGCGCAGCCAGGCGGTCGCGCGGGCCGCCCGGCAGGCCGGAAGGATGGGCCAGCAGCTCTCCCACCCACTGGCCGTCGCCCTGCGGAACCAGGCGATGCGGTTGACTCCATCCCGCGCCGCGGTGCGCATGCTCCTCCGGCACCACGCTTGGATCCCACCACAGCTGAACTGATCCGGTCCGCGCCCCGCCGACTCGCCGTCAGACACCCCCGGGACGAACTGGGGCTGCGGATCCTGCCGTCGACGATCACAGCGGGCTGGGTGTCCGAATGCGTGCTGACCTTGTTCCTGGCACCCTCTGGGAGCGAGTGGCTGTCCTGCGGCCACCAGATCACGCACACTGCCACCGCAACCCCGGGCGGCTGTGCGTTCCCGGCTGAGCAACCCCCGCCGATCGAGGGGCACGGCCTGACGCCGGCTGCGGGGCTCGGGCCAAGGCCGGTGTCTAACCACTTCTGCACGCGGCGCTGTGACTGTTGGCGACGATGACGGAGGAGGGCGGTCCGCTGTCGGAGGAAGCGGGCCGGCTGACCAAGGAGATCGCCGCCCGCCTGCCCTCCGAGAACAGGCGCCCGCACATCCTCGACTCGCCCCGTCGAGAGCGGGGTCCGGCTGATCGAGGTGGGCCGGCCCCTTGCGACTTTCCGTGCAGCACCACCACCGTCGGCCGGGCCGGTGCCGGCCGGACCCCTGGGCCATTCGCCGACCTGCTCGGGAGTCCCAGCGAGGGTCCGCTCCGAGGCCAGGAGTTGCGGCCGGGAGCAATCATGGCGGCCTGCGCTCGTATGGCGTAGCCGCTGACGCGGCGCTTCACGGGCGGGGACGGACGCGATGCCAGCGGGGGCGGGCGCCACTGCCGCGGCGTCCGGCCACGGATGCGCAGCGTCGGCACACCCGCTGCACCCGGTCGGCGGCGCCGCCGGATTCCGGGAAGGTGTCGGGCCAGCTGACGTGCGGGAAGCGCGTCAGTTGCGAGCGGCTGAGGGACAGCCCGCAAACGGTCTCGTTCCGGCCCGGCTCCCAGGCGTGGACCTCGCCGGCGGGCAGCCTGCGTCGGCCGTCCTCCTCGTCGGTCCACTGCCCGGACGCGGCGACGGCGTACTGCTTGCCGCGTTTCATCGGCTGGACCGCCCCGTGAGCGGCCTGTTCTCGGTCACCTTGGCTCCGTCCTCCACCCGCGTGGTGCGCCCCCTCCGGTCGGGCCGCTCCGTCGGATCGGGCGCCCCGCACACGGCGAGTGCCCCGCACGGGTCCTGTCCCACACGCACCGGCGTCAACGCCGCAAGCCAGGGACTGAGCGCTGCGTGACCTGTGGCCCCACCGCATCGACAACGTCGCACTCGGCACCGTCACGGCCCGCGGCGACCACCTGACCGTCCAAGCCGCCGCGACCGGCAACGACGCTGCCCGCCCCGCATGACGAGCGGCCTCGACCCGAGTGCACAGCCACTGCGTACGCCGACTCGACGACAATGAGGTGGGGCAGCGCCGGGGCGTGATCGAGGCACGGGTGTGTCGGTTCCGCCGCACCGAACTGTCCGACCTGGGGTGCGGCGTGCCCTCGACATCGAGGCGGCGCGACTGCGGCGGCTGACGCACGAGGGGCGCTGATGGAAGCGGTCGGGTGGCGGCCGGCGGGGAACCGCGCGCGGTACGCCCGTCCTTCGCACCGGCCCACCACAAGACGAACGCGTTCGTTACGATCGATGTATGAGCGGGAGAAGAGAGCCGGTCAGCCGGCGGGAGCGTCCGGCGAAGCCTGCCCTGTCCCGGCGCTGGATCGTGGATACGGCCGTGCGGATCATGCGGGCCGAGGGGCTGGAGAAGGTCACGATGCGCCGTCTGGCGCAGGAGCTGGACACCGGCCCGGCCTCCCTGTACGTCTATGTCGCCAACACCGCCGAGCTGCACGCGGCCGTCCTGGACGCGCTGCTGGGCGAGGTCGACCTGAGCGGCCGGGGCGGCGGTGACGACTGGCGGGAGCAGCTCCGCGCCGTCATGACGTCGTACACCCTGGTGCTGTTCGAGCACCCGCAGCTCGCGCGATCCGCGCTCGTGGCCAGGCCGAGCGGCGAGAACTACCTGCGGCTGGTGGAACGGATCCTCGACCTGCTCGCGCGCAGCGGCGCTCCCCGTGCCCAGGTCGCCTGGGGGGTGGACAAGCTGCTCCAGGACGCCACGGCCACAGCCGCGGAGCAGTCGACGCACGAGCACGACCCCACTTCCGAGGACGCCTGGAACGCCACCGTGCGGGCGCTGCACGCCGTCGACGAGGCCACGCACCCGGCGATCACCGCGCACATGCCGGATCTGATCGGCGGCGCGGTCCGGGACCGGATGCGCTGGAGTTTCGACGTCATCGTCAACGGCATCACGAGCACTCCGATGCCTCACCGGGCGGACTGAGCCCTTCCGGGCCGGCGCGCGCCGACCGGGAGAGGTGGCGGTGACGCCTACCCTTAGACGAACTTGTTCGCTACGAACATGTTCGTTACGCTGAAACCGGCCGGAGGGACCGCTGCGACACCACTGCGCGGGGCCGTCCCACCCGGCGTCGGCACCGGCGGTGGCAGCCGCCTCACCGGCGCGTACCCGCGTCCCCTTCCGTGAAGAGGTCCACGATGAGCACCACTCACTTCCCCGTCGCGATCGTCGGCGGCGGCCTCGGCGGTCTGACCGCCGCCCGTGTCCTGCACGTCAACGGAATCGAGTCGGCGATCTTCGACCTGGAGGCCGGTCCGGAGGCCCGTACGCAGGGCGGCATGCTCGATATCCACGAGGAGAACGGGCAGATGGCCCTGCGCGCCGCCGGCCTGCACGACGGCTTCCTCGAGATCGTTCACGAGGGCGGCCAGGCGATGCGCCTGCTCGGCCCCGACGGCGCCGTCCACGTCTCCAGCGAGGACGACGGCGACGGCGACCGCCCCGAGGTCGACCGCGGCGACCTGCGCGACCTGCTGCTGAACTCCCTGCCCGAGGGCACTGTCCGGTGGGGCCGCAAGGTCACCGGTGCCCGTCAGCTGGGCGACGGCCGCCACGAAGTGACGTTCGCCGACGACTCCGCCATCACCACCGACCTCCTCATCGGCGCCGACGGCGCCTGGTCGCGCGTCCGGCCGCTGCTCTCGGACGCCAGGCCCGAGTACACCGGCATCTCGTTCGTGGAGACCGACCTGTACGAGGCCGACACCCGCCACCCGGGCAGCGCCGCGATCATCGGCGGCGGATTCTTCATGGCCCTGGGGCACGAGCGCGGCTTCCTCGCCCACCGCGAGACCGACGGCAGCCTGCACGTCTACACCGCGCTCAAGGCCGACGAGGGCTGGCTCGACACGGTCGACTTCAGCGACCACGCCGCCGCCAAGGCGGCCGTCCTCGCCCACTTCGAGGGCTGGGACGAGGGCCTGCGCGGCCTGGTCGCCGACGCGGAGACCATCACACCGCGCCGCATCCACGCCCTGCCCGTCGGCCACCGCTGGGGCCGCGTGCCCGGCGTCACCCTGCTCGGCGACGCCGCCCACCTGATGTCCCCCTTCGCGGGGGAGGGCGCCAACCTCGCCATGTACGACGGCGCCGAACTCGCCCTCGCCCTCGCTGCCCGCCTGGGAGACACCGAGGCCGCTCTGACCGCCTACGAGGAGGCGCTCTTCACCCGTAGTGAAGCCTCCGCCGCCGAGTCCGCCGCCAGCCTGGACACCATGTTCGGCAAGGACGGCCTGGAGCGGATGATCGGGTTCTTCACTACCGGCCCGACCGGTCGGTGAACCCGATACCGACCGCCGCCCGGCCTCCACGGCATCGGCGTCCCGGTCGGCGTGCAGACCAGATACGGACGCAGGTCCCGGAAGAACCGGGCCCGGAGCGCCTCGCGCTCGTCCAGCTCAGGATTCGCCGGCGCCAGCGGGAGGCGCAGCAGCCGTATCCGGCCCGGCCAGCCGTCTCCGACCGCTTCACCGTCGGCCGCGAACGCCCGCACTCCACGGAAGTGGAGTTGACTTCACAACGGAGGCAGTCCGGGTGGGGAGTTGAGGAGGGAGATGCCGAGGGCGGTGGGGCTGTGGAGCACCGCGTTACGTTGTCGAACGGTGTGGATCAGCCCGGCTGCGCGCAAAGTGGTCGCGTGTTCACTGGCGCTCGCGGGCGCGAGACCCGTGAAGAGCGCGAGTTCCCTGGTCGAGCAGCCCGGGTGCTCGGCGATGGTGTGGAGGACGGCAGCGCGGGTTCGGCCCAGGAGCGCGGCCAGCGGTGATCGGCCTCCTGGTGGCACGGCTGGGTGTGCGGGTAAGGGGAACCAGGGGGTCGGGTCTGAGGGGTGGTCGCGGCCGACGGGGTACCTCAACACGGGCTGTGGCTCGGCGTCGATGTCGATGGCGGGCGCCCCGGCTCCGAAGACCGAGGGCACAAGCAGCAAACCGCGACCGCCGAGGCGCAGATCACCGTCGAAACCGGAGAGCATCGCAACCTCCAGGACGGGCGGGCTCCAGCGGATACGCCGCGGGTTCAGCGAGGAAAGCAACGCTTCCATTCCACCGGTGAGCGCCTGTCGCATCCGTACCGCCCGGTCGGCCGCCGCTGCGCCGGTGATGTGTGACCAGTTGGGTGCCAGCAGCACAGCACAGACATGGTCCAGGCTCTCGTAGAGCTGCCGCAGCAAGTCGGGATCGTCGGCCAGGTGGTGGGCCCACGCCGGTAGTGGCTGCCATTCCGCTACGTGGGCCAGGTCCTCGCGGATCTGGGACCGGGTCGTGGTGCGCACCTGCTCCAGCGATTCTTCCGGGCTGCGGACACAGGTGGAGGTCAGAAAGGTGGGCGCCCAACCGCCGGGCGGGATGAGGTCGAGGACCATGCGCGCTTCGGGAGCCAGTGCGGCACGGGCGGCCTGCCTCCAGGCGCCGAAGCGAACGGGGTGGCCGCGGTCTTGCAGGATGCGCGCCGCGGCGCCCAGTTCCATCAGCGGCGGGGGCTGCCCCACCCGAGTCCGTGCCAGGTCCTCAACCGTGAAATGAATGCGGTAGACCACGCTTTCACCCCGTCCCGTACGCCACAGTCTAGAGGGCCGTCCTCCGGGAATCACCGCGGCAGGAGTTGGTGACCTGTCGCGCTCGGGCTAGTTCAGGGCGAGCAGCGGGGGGTCACCGAGGCCACGGAGACGGCGGACGAATCCGGGTCGGCTGCATTCTCGCGGCGCGGGCGGGCCAGGAGCGTGCCCTGCTCGTCACGGGTCATGACGTCACCGCCGGATGTCGGGGGGCCACCGGGCAGGAGCGGGTAACCCGCACCCGGGGACCGCGCTCACGGCCACCTCCTGGCCACCGCCCACCTGAACCAGCCGTTCCTCCGCCCCTGAGAATCGGTCGTGAGTAGTCGGGGCACGGGAAGTCCCGGTCAGATCGATCTCGCTCGTCCGTCGAACAACTCCGCCGCGAACGCTTCCAGATCCTCCCGGACCCCGGCCATCTCCTCAGGTGTCACACCATCCCAACGGCACCCACCCACAAAGAGACACACCACTCCCGAGCGGGCCGTCACGCCCACCGGGCTCCACGGGCGACGTCCCGCTGATCGTGAGCAGCGAAAGGGGCGGTCCGGAGCGGCAGGTGGGACGTGCGGGCGCTGGCCCAAGCAGCGAAAGGGGGGAACCGGCGCGTTCCACGGCGCGTCCCGTCCGGAGCCGTCGTGACCCCGGGGGATCAGGAGCGGCGCGCCGTCTCCGCGACATGGTCGTTCACCGCGTCCGGCGCCGCCGGCCCCCGGTCCGTGCCGGCCCGGCCGCCGCGCCGGCCGACCAGCCGCAGCGCCAGGGGCTCGGTCCAGCGGGCGGTGAGCGGGCCGACGACGACCAGGATCAGGACGTATGCCGTGGCCAGTGGTCCGAGTGAAGGCTCGATCCCGGCGGTGACGGCGAGTCCGGCGATGACGATGGAGAACTCGCCGCGGGCGACCAGCGTTCCGCCGGCCCGCCAGCGGCCCCTGGCCGAGATTCCGGCCCGCCGAGCGGCCCAGTAGCCGGTGGCGACCTTCGTGAGTGTGGTGACGGCGGCCAAGGCGAGCGCCGGCAGCAGGACGGGAGGAATGTCGCTCGGGTCGGTGTGCAGGCCGAAGAAGACGAAGAACACCGCGGCGAACAGGTCCCGCAGGGGTGAGAGCAGGTGGTGCGCGCCCTCGGCCGCCTCGCCGGACAGCGCGATGCCGACCAGGAACGCGCCCACGGCGGCGGAGACCTGGAGCTGCTGGGCCAGACCGGCGACCAGCAGCGTCAGGCCCAGTACCACCAGCAGCAGTTTCTCCGGATCGTCGCTGGAGACGAAGCGGGAGATGTGGCGTCCGAAACGCACCGCGACCAGCAGCACCAGCCCCGCGACCCCGAGGGCGACGGCCAGGGTGGTGCTTCCGGCCGCGAGACCGGACCCGGCCAGCAAGGCGGTGACGATGGGCAGATAGACCGCCATGGACAGGTCTTCCAGAACCAGGATGCTCAGCACGACCGGTGTCTCGCGGTTGCCCAGCCGCCCCAGGTCGCCGAGCACTTTGGCGATCACACCGGAGGAGCTGATCCAGGTGACTCCGGCGAGCACGACGGCCGCGACCGGGCCCCAGCCGAGCAGGAGCGCCATGACGGCTCCGGGCAGCGCGTTGAGCGTCGCGTCGACGAGTCCCGCCGGGTACTGGGTCTTGAGGTTGGAGACCAGGTCGCTGGCCGTGTACTCGAGGCCGAGCATCAGCAGCAGCAGGACGACGCCGATCTCGGCGCCGATCGCCACGAACTCCTCACTGGCTCCCAGCGGCAGCAACCCGCCCTCCCCGAAGGCCAGTCCGGCCAGCAGGTACAGCGGGATGGGGGAGAAGCGCAACCGTCCGGCGAACCGGCCGAGCAGTCCGAGGCCGAGGAGGATCGCGCCGAACTCGATCAGGAAGACCGCGGTGGAGTGCACCGGATCACTCCCTTCCGAGTATGTCGGCGGCGGCCTGCACGCCTTCGTGCGTGCCGATGACGATGAGGGTGTCGCCGCCGGCGAGCCGGAAGTCCGGCCCGGGGGAGGGGATCGCCTCGGCCAGACGAAGCACGGCCACGATCGACGCACCGGTCTCGGTGCGCATCCGGGTGTCGCCCAGCACCCGGCCGTTCCAGTGCGAGGTGGCCGACAGCTCGATCCGCTCGGCCACCAGACCGAGGTCGGTCGTCGACAACAGACTCGGCCTGTGGTGCGTCGGCATCAGGGCGCCGATGAGGTTCTCCGCCTCCGCCGGAGCCAGCCGTACCGACAGCGCGCAGGCGTCCGGATCGTCCTCCTGGTACGCGCTGAGCGTCCGTGAACCGTCCCGGTGGGCCACCACCGACAGACGGCGGTGCTCCCGAGTGCTCAGGTCGTAGCGGACCCCGATGCCCGGCAACGGTGTACTGCTCATGCGCGCAGCCCCCACGGCTGTCTCCCTGCCTGGTTGTGTTTTTACTCTTCCTTGGAACACTGTTGGGGACACCTTAACCAGAACCATGGGGGTGGCCGTCACGCCGGTGGAACGGGCGGTGCTGGCGACCGGCCGGCGCCGCACCCTCCGGCGCTGACCGACGTGCTGTGGCGCCACGTCCTCCAGCCGTCGCCCGCCCGTCTCCTCCGCGGCCGCCCCCGCTGTGAGCGATCCGATCAGGGCCACCGCCGCGAGGGTCACGGACACGGTGCCGACAAGTTCGGCCCCGGCGCCGTCGGGCCCGCCGCGGTCTTCCGCCGCGCCTCCTGACACGTCGGCGGACCGAGGACGCCAGGCGATCTGTGATCCACCCGGGCATTGGGCGCGCGCAGCCACGGGCAGGACCCTAGATGGCGGCCCCGGCTTCGAGGTCGAAGGGAACACCTGTGAGCTGCTCGCTCGCCGCCCACAGCCGCCTGCCCTCCGCGGGGTCGTCGGCGCCTGTGGGGAGCTTGGCGGGCTTGGGGGTGCCGGAGGTCTGGTCCCGTCCCGCGGGGCCGATGAACCGGCCCGACCGGACGTATGGGCTGGTCGCCGCGTACAGGGAGGGCCAGGCGGCACCCTCGGCCGAGCCCATGAGCAGGCGTGCGGCGATCGGGGTGATCAGGCGGCTCAGAGCGCCGTTGCCGTGCTGCTGCAGACCGGTCATCGCCGACCCCGGGTGGACGACGAGCGCCTCGACGGGGCTGCGCGCAGTGCGGCGCGCGAGTTCGAGGGTGTAGACGATGTTGGCGCGCTTGGACTTGGCGTAGGCGCCCATGGCGCGGTAACTCTTTTCGCTCATCAGGTCGTCCAGCCTGCCCATCGGCCACCGCGCCGCGATGGCGCTGACGGTGACCACGCGCGGTGCGGACGAGCGGCGCACGGCGGGCCAGACCTGGGCGTCGAAGGCGAAGTGGCCGAGGTGATTGGTGCCGACCGTCATCTCGAGGCCGTCGCGGGTGTTCTGCCGCTCGGGCAGGTTCATCACGCCGGCGTTGTTGAAGAGCAGGTCGACCGTCTCGGTCTCGGCGATGCGGGTGGCCGCGTCGCGGACGGAGGAGAGGTCGCAGAGGTCGAGCACGAGGGTGTCCGTCCGGGCCTCGGGGGTCGCGGCGCGCACAGCCTCCGCGGCCTGGTTCAGCTTGGTCCGGCTGCGGCCGGCCAGGATGACACGGGCCCCGTGCCGGGCGAGCGCGTGGGCGGTCTCGAGTCCGATCCCGCTGTTCCCGCCGGTGATCAGCGCCGTGCGGCCGGTCTGATCGGGGATGTCGTCGGGAGTCCAGTGGTTCACTTCGTCACGCTCCTTGGATTCGTTGGTTTTGTGCTCGGTCATGCGACGCTCGGCAGGGTGGTGATAGCGAGTTGGAAGAGCGTGTCGAGGATGTCCGCGGCGAAGGCGGCTTCGGCGACGACCTGGATGATGTCCAGGCGCATGCCGCTGAAGGTCCCGGCGGCACTGGGCCGCCGTGGACTTCCTGTAGGCGTCGGTGCCGCGGTGTGCACTCCGGCTGCCGCCGCGCCAGATCATGTCGTCCGTCCAGAACTGGTCGACAACGTCGAGACACCCCCGTTGACGACTTCGTCGATGAAGGGCGTCGGTCCTGATGCGCAGCCCAAGACCTGCCCTCTTTTCAGACCGGCGGTCTGTTCGACTGGGGCCCAAACGTAGAAGACCACCGGTCTGATGTCAAAAGACCGGCAGTCTGTAACCTGGGGGCATGACGAACTTCCAGCGCGCGCGCAGTGAGGAGCAGCGTGAGATGCGGCGCCAGGCCATCCTCGACACCGCCGCCGCCATGCTCGAGGAGATGCCCATCGGCGAGGTCAGCCTGAACGAGCTGAGCCGCCGCGTGGGTCTGGCGAAGTCCAATGTGCTGCGCTATTTCGAATCGCGTGAGGCGATTCTGCTGGAGCTGCTCGACCGTGCCTGGCGGCAGTGGGTGGCCGACCTGCCTGCCCTTGCGCACGCCGGCATCGACCAGGACGCAACGGTGAGCCGGCGTGCAGAGCAGTTCGCCGCCGTCATCGCGGGCTCCCTCGCCCAACGCCGGGTCCTGTGCGACCTGCTGAGCGCGCAGGCGGGCGTACTGGAACACAACGTTTCCCCGCACGTGGCCGCCCGCTATAAGCGCGCGGCCGTGGCCAACGTCGCCGACATCGCGGCGTTGGCCCACCAGCATCTTCCTGAGCTGGGCAACAGCGCACCGCGGTTGACCGCAGCCATGATCATGGCCGTTGGCGCCGTGTGGACACACGCACGGCCCTCCCCGGCGGTGCTCGCCGCCTACGAAGCCGACCCCTCACTCACCGCGTTCAAGCTGGACTTCGTGACTGCCCTGCAGGACATGCTGGCCACGCTCACCGTGGGCACCATCGTCCGCGCCTCCGTCTGAGCCCGTCCAGGCAGTAGCCGTGGGCCGGTCCGCGGTGGCCGGCGCGACCAGGTACGACAAGACCGCCACCTCCTACGAAGTGTTTGGCCCAGGTCGGCACTCCAGCGTTCCCGCCCGGTGGGCGCGTCGAGTCCGTGGACTCTGTCGTCGGCCATGGCGTCGATGCACAGGGTGTGGCCCGAGACGGCGATGTCGAAGACCAGGAAGTTGCTCTGCGCGAAGGTCTTGTGCAGGGTTCCGTCGGCAGGGTCCAGGAGAGACACACCGTCGAAATGGCTTACATACAACGTGCCGTCTGACATGGCCAGGTCCTGGGGTGCCTCCACCTCGGCCCGCCACACCCGTTCGCCTGTCGCGGCGTCGACCCGATCCACTCCCGCCGCGCCGTAGACGAAGAGCGCGTTCCACGAGCCGCGTCAGTCTCCGACCCCGCTCGAGCGGCCGGCAGCCGCCGGTGGGCGGTTCGGATCACACCGTGAGCCTGATCGCTTCGATCCACAAGTCGTTGTCGAAGGCGCCGACGTAGGTGAAGGTGAGTCCCTCCCCGGGAGTGTCGCACACCAGGCCGATCCAGGTGCCGTTGTGGACGTAGGAGTTCTGGCAGACGGCTCCGGCGCCATCGTCGACGTTGATGGAGAACCCCAGCATGTGCGGGGCGTCCTTCTTGGTGCTGCCGACGTAGTTGTCGACGCCGTCGTCGACGCTCGACCACGGATCGAAGTATTTGCCCGTGCCATCGGTCGACGCGGGGTTGGGGAGGAAAGCGCCGCTGGATGTGCCCTTGGTTCCGAACACGGCGATGTTGACGGCCGTGGTCGGCTTCCCCGAGCCTTCCTCACCCGCTGTTTCGCCGTCGCACGCGACGTCGGACCAGCCCTGGTCCGCCACATAGATCCGGTAGCAGATGTGCCGCTTGCCCGGTTCCTTCGCGGCCATTTGCTGGACGGCGGTCGCCGCGGTCTTCTCCGGAGCCTTGGTTTCCTTCTCCTCGGAACCACCACCCCCCGCCGAGGCTCCGTCTCCGTCTCCGTTTCCGCCTCCGGCTCCGTCCCCGTCTCCGCCGGCCTGCTGTGGCTCGGTCGCGGCCGGGGGTGCCGGGACGTCGG
>NZ_JBIBUK010000043.1:0-31359 GCF_043079345.1 Streptomyces sp. NPDC015220
GGAGCGTGGCGCCCACGTCCGACGTACGGGTCGTGGTCATCGACTGCACCGACACCGGCGCGTCCCCGCCCACCGCCACCGGCCCGACCTGGATCCGCCGGCTCCTGCGGCGCTCGGCGGTCGGTCGGGCCGGTACCTCGGGAACGCCCAAGGGAACGGCGGTCACGGCCTCAGTCCCGGTTCCCGGAGACGGTCTCGCGCAAGGCGCGCAGGGACTCCTTCAGGGACCCCGTGGTGGCCAGCACGGCGGTGGGCTCGTAGCCGCAGTGCGCCATGCAGTTGGCGCAGCGCGGGTCCTTGCCGCGGCCGTACTTGTCCCAGTCGGTCTTCTCGATCAGCTCGCGGTACGTGGGGACGTAGCCGTCGCTCATCAGGTAGCAGGGCCGCTGCCAGCCGAAGAGCGAGTAGTTCGGGATCGCCCAGGCGGTGCACGGGAAGTCGACCTTGCCCTCGAGGAAGTCGAGGAACAGGGGCGAGTGGTTGAGCCGCCAGCGGGCGCGGTTGCCGCCCGCGAACGCCTTCTTGAACAGCTCGCGGGTCTGCTCCACGCCCAGGAAGTGCTCCTGGTCGGGCGCCTTCTCGTAGGCGTAGGCGGGCGAGATCATCATCTCGTCGACCTCGAGGTCGTCGTTGAGGAAGTTGAGGACCTCGATGACGGTCTGCGGCGTGTCGGTGTTGAAGAAGGTGGAGTTGGTGGTGACCCTGAAGCCCCGCCGCTTGGCCTCCTTGATGGCCGCCACGGCCTCGTCGAACACGCCCTCCTTCGCCACCGACTCGTCGTGCCGCTCACGCAGCCCGTCGATGTGCACGGCGAAGGCGAAATAGGGCGAGGGCCGGAACTTGTCCATCTTCTTGCGCATCAGCATCGCGTTGGTGCACAGGAAGACGTATTTGCGCTTGGCCACCAACTGGCGCACGATCTCGTCGATGTGCGGGTGCATCAGCGGCTCACCGCCCGCGATGGACACCATCGGCGCGCCCGACTCCAGGACGGCGCCCACTGCCTGGGCGACCGGCATGCGCTGCTTGAGCACCCCGGCCGGGTGCTGGATCTTGCCGCAGCCCTCGCACTTGAGGTTGCAGGCGAAGAGCGGTTCGAGCTCCACGATGAGCGGGAACTTGTCCCGCTTGCGCAGCTTCTGTTCGGCCAGATATGTCGCGACCTTGATGGACTGGCGCAGTGGCATGGCCATCTGGCTCACCTCCTGGGGAGCAGCACATTGCGGTGCCATTCGAAGAAAGTCGGCAGGACGGAACGGAGTACACGGAAAGCCGATATTCCACCGCTCACCGTGCCGATTCGGACGAGTTCGTGTTCTGGTGCGTCCACGACCACCCGGACGGCCGCGACCGGCCGGGCGCCCGCGCGCACGGCGCTCAGCAGGGTGGCCGCCGACTCCATGTCGACGGCGATCGCCCCGGTGGCGCGCAGGTCGGACCGCTCCGGCCCGCGCACCACGTGGTCGGAGCCGGTGAGCGGGCCGGTGTGGACGGTGCGGCCCGGCAGGACGCGGGTCAGCTCCTTGACGAGCAGTTCGGTGCCCACGCAGGGGACGCGGCCGCGCGGGTCCCGGGTCTCCTCCGCGACGACCAGGTCGCCGGGGTGCATACCCGGAGCGAGCCCCGCGCAGAAGCCCGTGGCCAGCACGGCCGCCCGCGCCAGCGCGGGACCGGCCAGGATCCGGGTGACGGAGCGCTCCGCCGCCCGGGGCCCCATGCCGGTGCGCAGCACGGTGACCGGCCCGCCCGCCTCCCCCGCGCCCGGCTCGGTCCCGGGGCGGGCGAGGTCCCGGTGCCGAGCCCGGCGGTCGCTCATGCGCAGGGCGAGGTGCTCGATGCCGAGCGCGCAGGCGATCAGCAGCGGGGCCGGGCCGGGCTGTGTGCTCATCAGCTCCCCTTGGCCTCGGCGAGGGGCCGGCCGGCCGCGCCGGCGCCGGTCGTGGTGCCGCCGGCGCGGCCGGCGAAGGGTTCACCGTGGACGTACCGGCCGAGCGCGGTGAGCGGGAACACCTGCCGGTAGAGGTGGTAGTTGATGGAGAAGTCCCAGGGGAAGCCGGTGCCGGTGAAGTAGGGCTCGTCCCAGGAGCCGTCCTCCCGCTGGGTGGCCGCCAGCCACTGGACGCCTCGCTCGACGGCCTCGGAGTCCTTCTCCCCCGCCGCCAGCAGGGCCATCAGCGCCCACGCGGTCTGCGAGGCGGTGGAGGCGCCGACGCCGCTCCACTTCTTGACGTCGTGGTAGGAGCGCAGGTCCTCGCCCCAGCCGCCGTCCTCGTTCTGCACCTTCTCCAGCCAGGCCACCGCCCGGCGGATCGCCGGGTGCGAGCCGGGCAGGCCGGCGGCGGCCAGGGCCGGGACGACGGACCCGGTGCCGTACAGGTAGTTGACGCCCCAGCGACCGAACCAGGAACCGTCCGGCTCCTGTTCGTCCAGCAGCCACTGGATGCCGCGCCGGGTGCGCGGGTCGTGGGACAGGCCCTCGATCGCGAGCATCTCCACGACGTGCGCGGTGACGTCGGCCGACGGCGGGTCGATGACCTCGCCGAAGTCGCAGAACGGCAGCCGGTTGGGGAAGGGGCTGGTGTTGTCGACGTCGAAGGCGCCCCAGGCGCCGTTCTTCGACTGCATGCCGAGGTTCCAGCGGACCCCGCGCCCGATGGCCTTGTCCAGCCGCTCCGGGTCGTGGTGCCTGACCCGGCGCAGGGCGAGCACCACCTCCGCGGTGTCGTCGATGTCGGGGTAGTTGTCGTTGTGGAACTCGAACGCCCAGCCGCCGGGCGGCAGTCCGGGTCGGCGCACCGACCAGTCGCCGGGGCGCACGATCTCCTCGCCCAGCATCCAGTCCGCGGCCTTCACCAGTTGCGGGTGGTCCGCGGGCACCCCGGCGTCGGCGAGCGCGATGGTGGCCAGGCAGGTGTCCCAGACCGGCGACTGGCAGGCCTCGATCATCCGGGCGCCGTCCTCGCGGCGTACGGCGAACCGGTCCAGCGACTCCAGGCCCGCGCGCATCACGGGGTGCTTGAGGTCGTAGCCCATCAGGTGCAGCGCGATGATCGAGTACACGGCCGGCGGCTGGATGCCGCCCCAGCAGCCGTCGTTCTCCTGCCTTTCGATGATCCAGCGGGCGGCGGTGTTCATCGCGGCCCGGCGCAGCCGCCTCGGCGCGACCCTGCGGTACGCCCGCAGCGCCTTGTCGATGCGCTGGAAGGCGCCGTCCCAGCTCGCCGCCGGGGCGAGCGGCCTGACGGGGTTGGGCCGGTCCGGGTCGAGGTGCAGCTCGTCCAGCGGGAAGGGGGCGGGGCGCACCGGCCGCTTGGCGGAGACGATGGTGAGCGGCACGATGGTCTGCCGGGCCCAGCAGCCGAAGTCGTAGATGTTGAGCGGGACCCACGTGGGGAAGTAGATGAGCTCGGGCGGGAGTTCGGGCAGGTCCTCCCATTTCCACCAGCCGAACAGGGCGAGCCAGATCCGGGTGAAGACGCGGGCGGCGGCGATGCCGCCCTGCTCGCGCACCCAGGCGGAGGCCTTCGCCATGTGCGGGGCGTCGGGCGCGTCGCCGGCCAGGCGGAGGGCGACGTAGGCCTCGATGGTGGTGGACAGCTCGCCGGGGCCGCCGTAGAAGGTGGCCCAGGTGCCGTCCTCACGTTGTTCACCGCGGATGAAGAGGGCGGCCGCGCGGGTGGTGTCCTCGTCCTGGATCCCCAGGAACTGGCGCAGCAGCAGGTCCTCGGCGTCCATCGTGACGTTGGTCTCGAGGTCGCCCTTCCACCAGCCCTCGGCGTCCTGCTGGCCGAGCAGGAAGTCGGTGGCGCGCCTGACGGCGTGTTCGGCGGCTTGGTGCACCCCGGCCGCCACGGGGGTGGTGATTACGCTTTCGCTGGCCGCGGCAGCGCGGGTCGGCAGTGTCGCCCCGGTGCTTCCGTCGGTCGTCGCTGTCATGGCTTCCCCTTCGTGCAGTCGTGCAAGTCGTGCTGCTGTGGGTCCGCCGTCGGCCGGTGTCTGGAACTTTCCGAGCACCGGCCGGCGACTACGCGAGGGTGTTCGAACCGATAGTGATCATCTCTTTCGTACGACGACGAAGTCGGCGAGCGCCGTGAACGCGGCCCGCACCCGGTCGGGCATGTCCACGGCGTCAAGGGCTTCGATGGCGATGGTGTGCTGACGGCGGGCCTCCCCGGCCGTCCACTCGCGGCCGCCGGCCTCCTCGATGAGGGCGGCGCGGGCCGCGAACTCCTCCTCGGAGAAGTTCTCGAAGTCGCTGCTCTTGGCATCGGCGGCGAGGATTTCACCGAGCCGCTCGGAGGCTTCGCCGCCCGCCGCGAGCGCGGCCACGACCGGCAGGGACTTCTTGCGCTGGCGCAGATCGCTCCAGGTCTGCTTGCCGGTGGCGTCCGGGTCGCCCCAGATGCCGAGGAGGTCGTCGACGGCCTGGAAGGCCAGGCCGAGGTGGTAGCCGTACTTCTCCAGGGTGTCGGCCGTACGGTCGTCGGCGCCGCCGAGCACCGCGCCGATGGAGCAGGCGCAGGCGAGCAGGGCGCCGGTCTTGTTGCCCTCCATCTCCAGGCACTCCTCGACGCTGACCCGGTCGCGGTGCTCGTAGGAGATGTCCTGGGCCTGCCCGTCGATCAGGGCGCGGGTGGCGGAGGTCAGCCGACGGGCGGCACGGCCGGCCTCGACCGTGCCGAGCTCCAGCAGCACCTCGTTGGCCAGGGCGAACAGGGCGTCGCCGACCAGGATGGCCTGGGCGGGGCCGTGCACCTTCCAGACGGTGTCGCGGTGCCTGCGCTGTTCGTCGCCGTCCATCAGGTCGTCGTGCAGCAGCGAGAAGTTGTGGACGAGTTCCACGGCCACCGCGCCGGGCACACCCGCCTCGGGAGCGGCGCCGGTGACCTCGGCGGACAGGACGGCCAGGGCGGGGCGCACGGCCTTGCCGCCGTCGCCGTCCGCCGGGTTGCCCTCGGCGTCGATCCAGCCGAAGTGGTAGGCGGCGACGGTGTCCATGGGAGGAGCCAGACGGTCGACGGCCCCTCGCAGGACCGGTGTGGCCAGCGTCCGGCCGCGCTCCAACAGCGCGGTCACGTCCACCGCGGTCCTCCGAGCGGCCGTCGAGGCCGGGGGCACAGTGGGCACAGTCTCTCCTCTTGTCGCGGTGCCGGAGGTGCGGGTGCGGCCTGCCGCGGCTCGTCGGTCTACCTTCACCGGATCCCACCTCGCTGGAACACGCCGGTTTCCCCGCGCTGTCGGCCGGGGGCCGGGGGGTTGTCCCCCGGGAAGGTGTGGTGGGCCGTCTCCTCGAGTGCGAAGAGCCGGCTGGGGCGGGGCCGGCCCAGGGCGCGCAGCGCGGCGTCCGCCGCGCTCACGCCGCTGCGGACCGCACTCTCCATGGTCGCGGGCCACCCGGTGGCGGTCCACGCTCCGGCCAGGTACAGGCCGGGGGCCTTGGTGCGGGCGCCGGGCCGCAGCCGTCCGACGCCGGGGGCCGGGGCGAACGTCGCCGTGCGCTCCCGGGTCACGAAGAAGTCCCGCACCTCGGCGCCGCGGGCCCGGGGCAGCAGCCGCCGCAGCTCGGGCAGGTAGCGCTCCCGCAGTACGGCGACGGGCGTGTCGATCTCGTCCTGCGCCACCGACTGCGACAGCGCCAGGTACTGGCCGTCCTCCAGTCCGGAGGCCCCGGTGCGGTCGAAGACCCACTGCACCGGGGTGCCGAGGGCGGCGACGAATGGCGCGGCGAGCACCTTGCGGTCGTAGACGACGTGGACGTTGAGGATCGGGGCGGTGCCGATCTCCAGCAGCCGCTGGGGGGCGTCCAGCGCGCCCGCCGGCAGCAGGTCGTGCGCCTCGCGCTGCGGTACGGCGAGGACGACCGCGTCGGCCTGGAGCGTCTCGCCGGGAACCTGGACGTTCCAGCGCCCGTTCCCGTTCTGGGAGACGGAGGTGACGCGTGTACGGACCTCGGTACGGACGCCCGCGGAGTCGAGCGCCTTGCGGGCCAGCTGGTCGTGCAGTTCGCCCAGCGGGACGTGCGCCCAGCCGATGTCGGCGGCGCCCGGGTCGGACAGCAGACCGGTCTTGAACACCATCGCGGCGAGCCCCAGGGAGGCGTCGGAGGCTCTCGCGTTGAGGGTGGCGACCCCGACGAGGTCCCACAGCGCCTCGATGGCCCGCGCCGACTGACCGTGCGCGGCCAGCCAGCCGGCGAAGTCCTGTGCGTCCAGGGCCGGGTCGGCGAGGTCGAGGGATTTGAGCGCGAGCGCGGCGCGGCCGACCCGGGCGCGCTCGGCGAGCGAGAGGTGCGGGTAGGCGGCCAGGCTGCGCCCCAGGTGCAGGGGTACGGGCAGCGGGTCGCGCCGTAGTCTGCCGAGCCGTCTTCCCTCGGGTCTGGCGAGGTCCAGGACGGGCACGTCGAGGCGGTCCTGGAGCGGGGCCAGCGCCGTGCCGTCGACGCGGTCGAGGAACCACCGGTAGGCGGTGCAGCAGCGCAGGTAGACGTGCTGTCCGTTGTCGACGGTGAGGTTCCCGCGCTGGAAGGAGAAGGCGAGGCCGCCCAGGCGTGGCCGGCTCTCCAGCAGCGTCACGCGCACACCGGCGTCGGAGAGCGCGAGCGCGGAGGTGAGCCCGGCGAGTCCGCCGCCGACCACGACCGCGTGCCGGCCGGCGGTCCCCCCTGGCCCGGTGACCGTTCCGTCCGGTCGCGTGCCGTCGGTCATCGCGCGCCCTCCCCTGTACGTCCGCCGCGGTGAGCCGGTGCGCAGTGGCCGGCCGTCGCCGTGAGTGACGCCGTCCGGCGCCGCGGGGTTGCCCGCCGGCCGGCGCCCGGGAATCCGCCCTGGGTCGGCCGGCCCATCAGGCGCGCCTCCTGACGGCCTGCCTGGTCACGTGCCGGGTGTCCAGCCCGGACAGGCCGCGCACGGCGACGTACGCCTTCTCGCGTCCGGGCAGGGAGACCCGCCCGCGCAGCACGGCCTCGGGGTCCCGCGCGATGCGGTCGAGCAGCCTGCGGTAGATGCCGGCCATGGCGGCGACGCAGGCGCCGCTGCGCCGGTCCAGCATGGGCAGCAGCTGGTAGCCCTCGGCGAACAGCGCGCGGGCGCGCCGCACCTCGAAGTGCACCAGGCCCGCGAAGTCGGAGCCCTCCGGCGGGGTGGGCCCGCGGAACCCGGCCGAGCAGCCGAACTTGGCGAGGTCGTCGGCGGGCAGGTAGGTACGGCCGCCCTCGGCGTCCTCGCGGACGTCCCGCAGGATGTTGGTGAGCTGCAGCGCCAGGCCCAGCGTGTCGGCGTACTCGGAGGCGCGTTCGGCGCCGCGCGCGCCGGGCTCGGTGCCGAACACGCCGAGCGAGAGCCGTCCGATGGCCCCGGCCACGCAGCGGCAGTAGACCTTGAGGTCGTCCCAGGTCTCGTAGGTCTCGCCGCGCACGTCCGCGAGGACGCCGTCGATGAGCTCGTCCAGGCCGCCGAGCGGGATCGGGAAGGCGCGCGCGGCGTGGGCGAGGGCGACGGCGACGGGGTCGGTGTCGTCGTCCTCGACCGCGCCCTCGCGGATCCGGCCGAGCAGTGCCCGGGTGTCCTGGAGCCGCGCGGCCTTGACGTCGTCCGTCAGCGCGCCGTCGCCGATGTCGTCGACCCGCCGGGAGAACGCGTACAGCGCCGACATCGCGCGGCGCTTGGGCGTCGGCAGCAGCCTGATGCCGTAGGCGAAGTTGCGCGCCTGCTGCCCGGTGACGGCCTCGCAGTAGCTGTAGGCGGCGAGTACCGGTGCGGACGCGTGCTGTTCCGACTCCACGTCCCGGATCACCCCTCTCCTCGCAGAGTCACGCCCGCCTCGCGCAGCAACTGCAACCTGCCGGGCTTGGGCGGGCCGGGAAGTACGTCGTATCCGGCGGCCGCGATCGCGCGGACCGCCGCCCTTCCCCCCGCCACGAAACCCGCGAGCAGCAGCCTCAGCCTGCCGTGGACGCTACCCACCAGGGGGGCGCCTTCATTCAGCAGATCGCGGGCGCGTTCCGCTTCGTACGCGACCAGGGCGCGCACCGACGCGCCGGCGGTGGGAACGGCGAGGTCCGCCTCCTGGACGTGGAAGCGCTTCATGTCCTCGGCGGGCAGGTAGACGCGGTCGCGGCCGAGGTCCTCCTTGACGTCCTGGAGGTGCTCGACGATCTGCAGGGCGGTGCAGACGGCGTCGGACCGGCGGATCCGCTCGGGTGACGCGGCGCCGGTGACGGCGAGGACGAGGCGGCCCACGGGGTTGGCGGACAGCTCGCAGTAGGCGAGGAGGTCGTCGTAGGTCTCGTAGCGCCTGATCAGCTGGTCCTGGCGGTTGGCCGCGATGAGGCCGAGGAACGGCTCGGGCGTCAGCGCGCGGCGGCGGACGGTGGGCTGGAGCCGGCGTAGCAGGGGGTGGCGGGGCGTGCCGTCGAAGACCCGGCGCAGATCCGCCTCGAAGGCGTCGAGGAGGACGAGGCGGTCCTCCGCCTCGGTGGCCGACACGCCGAGCAGCCGGGCGTCGGCGCCGCCGGGGGCCAGGTCTCCGTCGCCGATGTCGTCGACGAGCCGGGCGAAGCCGTAGACGGCCATGAGGTCGGCACGCCAGGCGCGGGGCAGGAAGAACGGCGCCACGGGGAAGTTCTCACCCGCGGCCTTGTCGAGGGTGGCGCGCTCCGGGTCCCGCGCCGCGGCTGCCGTCACCGTCCGCTGCCCGGGGCGGGGACGGCACATGCTGCGTTGAGCTGGGGAGTTTCCGTAGCCATTGCCGTCACATCTCCCGTTCTACACTGCCGACCCGACACACACTATTTCGGACACGCCGCCCTCGCCGCCCACGGGACGGCCCTGGTGGAGGGTGTCGCGCATTATCTCCCCACTTGCCGCTTTCCGGGACCGGTACAGCTTACGTTGTACAGCGCGGCCAGCCTCAGGGGGGTGTCCCACAGATCACAACAACACACCGATCGGTCTCAAGATTCCTAAGCCCGGCGGGAGTTGACGTTTCCTTTACGGACGTGGGGCCCCGCTGGAAAAGTTCCGGCGGGGCCCCGGGCGGGTCGGATCACCGGCCCGTGAACTTCTCGTACTCCTTGAGCACCTCTTCGGTGGGCCCGTCCATGCGCAGTTCCCCGCGTTCGAGCCACAGCACCCGGTCGCAGGTGTCACGGATCGACTTGTTGTTGTGGCTCACCAGGAAGACGGTCCCGGCCTCCTTGCGCAGCTCCCGGATGCGCTCCTCGGACCGCGTCTGGAAGGCGCGGTCGCCGGTGGCCAGGGCCTCGTCGATCATGAGGACGTCGTGGTCCTTGGCGGCTGCGATGGAGAACCGCAGCCGGGCCGCCATGCCGGAGGAGTACGTCCGCATCGGCAGCGTGATGAAGTCGCCCTTCTCGTTGATCCCGGAGAAGTCGACGATCTCCTGGTAGCGCTCCTTGATCTCCTCGCGCGACATGCCCATCGCCAGGCCGCCGAGGATGACGTTGCGCTCGCCGGTGAGGTCGTTCATCAGGGCGGCGTTCACGCCGAGGAGCGAGGGCTGGCCGTCGGTGTACACCTTGCCCTTCTCCGCCGGGAGCAGGCCGGCGATGGCGCGCAGCAGGGTGGACTTGCCGGAGCCGTTGGAGCCGATCAGCCCGATGGCCTCGCCGCGGTAGGCGACGAAGGAGACGCCCCGCACGGCGTGCACCTTGCGCACGCCCCGTGCCGTGTCCCCGGAGCCGCGCTTGAGGATGCGGCTGAGGGCGGCGGTGGCGCTGCCCTTGCCGGACCTGGCGCCGTTGACCCGGTAGACGATGTGCAGCTCGTCGGCGATGACGGTGGGGACCCGTGCCCCGCCGTCGCGCGCGGCGTCCCGCGCGGGGGTGGACTCAGCCACGGCCGTACCTCTCCTCCGACTTCCAGAAGAACACGAAACCGCCGGCGAACACGGCCACGGCCCAGAACAGCGCGAGCGCCCAGACGTGCGGCGGGAGGTTCGAGGCGCCGTAGTCGTCGATCAGCGCGAACCGCACGAGGTCCATGTAGACCGCGGCGGGGTTCGCCTGCATCAGCCGGATGAACCACTCCGGCTTCCCGGCGAGCATGCCGTTGATGGAGAACATCACGCCGGAGGCGTACATCCAGGTGCGCATGACGAACGGCATGAGCTGGGCGAGGTCGGGGGTCTTGGCCCCCAGCCGGGCCAGGACCAGCGCCAGCCCGGAGTTGAAGAGGAACTGCAGCACCAGGGCCGGCACGATCAGCAGCCAGGACGGCTTCGGGTAGCTGCCGAACCCGAGGATGATGACGACCACCACGAGCATCGAGAACAGCAGTTGCTGGAGCTGTTGCAGCGCGAAGGAGATCGGCAGGGAGGCGCGCGGGAAGTGCAGCGCGCGCACCAGGCCCAGGTTGCCGGAGATGGCGCGCACGCCCGCCATCACCGAGCTCTGGGTGAAGGCGAACACGAACACGCCCGTCACCAGGAACGGGATGTACGCGTCGTGGCTCATCCCCTTACTGGCCTTGAGGATGAGGCCGAAGATGAAGTAGTAGACGGCCGCGTTCAGCAGGGGGGTCGCCACCTGCCAGAGCTGGCCGAGCTTGGCCTGGCTGTACTGGGCGGTCAGCTTGGCCTGGGAGAAGGCGAGGATGAAGTGGCGCCGGCCCCAGAGCTGGCGTACGTACTCCCTGAGCGGGGGCCGGGCGCCGCTGACCGACAGACCGTACTTGGCGGCGAGCTTCGCCGCCGGGAGGCCCTCGTCGGGCGGCGCAGCCGCGCCGAGGGCGACGGCGCCGTCATGCGTTGTCTCACTCACAAGGGGGATACTTTCGTCTTCTCGGACGCAGCCTGTGCGGCTGTTCGGGCAGGGCGCGAGCACGGAACCGGGCGGGGCCCGGTTGCGCCGGGAACGAGCTTGTCAGATGACCGGCGGCCGGCCCAGCCGGGTGAGCCGCCACACCGTACGCCACTTCATGGGCCGGCGCGGTCCGCACGGGGCCGCCCACCCCTCCCGGAAGCCTCCGAACCAGGCCTTCAGGGCCGGGCGCGAGGGGCGGCGGGCGAGGGTGAGCAGCAGCCAGATGCCGAGGTAGACCGGGACCAGCAGGGCCGGCAGGTTGCGGCGGGCCAGCCAGACCCGGTTGCGGGCGACCATGCGGTGGTAGACCGCGTGCCGGGAGGGGGCGGTCGTCGGGTGGTACAGCACCATGTCGGACCGGTAGTCGATCATCCAGCCGGCGTCGAGGGCCCGCCATGCCAGGTCGGTTTCCTCGTGGGCGTAGAAGAACGCGTCCGGCAGGCCGCCGACCTCCGCGAAGACCTTGGTGCGGACGGCGTTCGCGCCGCCGAGGAAGGTGGTGACGCGGGAGGAGCGCATCGGGTCGGAGGCGCGCAGCCGCGGCACGTGCCGGCGCTGGGTGACCCCGGTGTCGGGGTCGGCGATGCGGAAGCTGATGATGCCGAGCCGGTCGTCGGCCGCGAAGGCGCGGCGGCACAGTTCGGCGGTGTCCTCGCGGGCCAGCAGCCCGTCGTCGTCGAGGAACAGCAGGATGTCGACGTCCCGGCCGCCGGGGCCGAAGGCCTCGATGCCGACGTTGCGGCCGCCGGGGATGCCGAGGTTCTCCGGCAGCTCGATCGTGCGGACGCCCGCGGGTACGTCCGGGACGGGCGAGCCGTTCCCGACGACGACGGCCTCGACCCGGCCGCCGTCCTGCCGGGCCACGGAGTCGAGCAGCGCCCGGAGCTCGTCGGGACGGTTGCCCATGGTGATGATCACCGCGCCGACGGTCAGCTCGGTCGCGTCCACCGCGCTCACCGCAGCCTGCTGGAGGCGAGGATGGACACCAGGTGCAGCAGGGTCTGCAGCAGCGCGATGCCGGCGAGGACGGCGGTGCCGAGCCGGGTGAAGAACAGGTCGCCCCTCGCCTGGTCCACGATCGCGAGGACCAGGATCAGCAGGGACGCCTCGATCCCGAGGATCAGCCGGTGGAACTTCAGCGCCCCGGCGGCCCGGCGGGCCAGCGCCATGCCGGAGGAGCGCGGCTCGGACGCCGCCTCCTTGACCGGGGGCAGTCCGCCCTGGTGCCGGGCGACACCGACGAGGTCGGTCTCCGCCTTGACGAGGATCGCGCCGAGCGCGGCCAGGGTCCCGAGGAAGGCCCAGAGCCAGTCGATCCGGCCGCCTCCCCACAGGTCGGCGGCGCGCAGACCGAGCCCGACCAGGACGGCGGCGTCGGTGAGGTAGGCCCCGACCCGGTCCAGGTAGACCCCGCCGAGCGAGAACTGCTGCTTCCAGCGCGCGACCTCGCCGTCGACGCAGTCCAGCAGGAGGTAGAGCTGGACCATGACCACGCCGAGCACGGCGCCCCAGATCCCCGGCACCAGCAGGGCCGGGGCGGCGAGGACGCCGAACACGGTCATCAGGTAGGTCAGCTGGTTGGGGGTGACCCGGGTGTTCACCAGGTGCCGGTCCACGCGCAGCGAGAGCTCGCGCATGTAGAGCCGGCCGGCCCAGTGCTCACCGCTCCGCCGGTCCTTCACCCCCGCGGGGTGGACTACCGGGCGGAGCTCAGCTACCGATGGCTTTTGCATAGTCGGCGTATGCGTCCCTGATCTGGTCGGTGGAGAGGTCGAGGTGTTCGAGGATGGTGTAGCGGCCGGGGCGGGTGTGCGGGGCGAAGTCGACGGCCTGCACGAACTCGTCCAGGTCGAAGCCGATCTCGCCCGGCAGGACGGGCAGGCCGTGGTGGCGCAGCACCTCGGCCATCTGCCCGGCCGTCTCCGTGTCGCCGCGCAGGAACGTGGCGAAGGCGCCGCCGAGGCCGCACTGCTCGCCGTGGAGCGCGTTGCGCTTGGGGAAGCGCAGGTCGAACGCGTGGCTGATCTCGTGGCAGGCGCCCGAGGCGGGCCGGCTGTCCCCGGCCACCGACATGGAGATGCCGCACAGGACCAGGGCCTCGGAGAGCGTGGTCAGGAACGGGTCGTCGCCGATGCCGCCGGGGTGCCGCAGCACCGCCTCGGCCGCCTGGCGGGCCATCGCCGCGGCCAGTCCGTCGACCTTCTCCCCGGTCTCCCGGTGCGAGAGCTCCCAGTCGGCCACGGCGGAGATCTTGCAGATCACATCGCCGATACCGGCCCGGACGTAGCGCACCGGGGCCTCACGGATCACATCGAGGTCGATGACGATGCCGATCGGGTTGGGCACGCCGTACGAGCCGCGGCCCGCGTCGTTGTCGAGCGTCGCGACCGGCGAGCACAGCCCGTCGTTGGCCAGGTTGGTGGCCACCGCGACCAGCGGCAGGCCCACGCGGGCGGCGGCGTACTTGGCGCAGTCGATGACCTTGCCCCCGCCGACGCCGACCACCGCGTCGTAGCGGCCGGCCTTCTTGATGGAGTCGGCGAGCCGGACGGCGCCGTCGATGGTGCCGTCCGCGTCCGCGAACCAGTCGGCGCCCGGGAAGGCAGGGCCGAACCGCTCGCGCAGCACCTGGCCGGAGCCGTTGCTGATGGCGAAGGCCAGCCGTCCCGAGGGCGAGATCCGCTCGTCGGAGAGGATCGCGGCCAGGTCGTCGAGGGCTCCGGGCCGGATGTCCACGACGATCGGCGAGGGGATGAGCCTCGTCAGTACCGGCACGCGATCTCCCGACCCTTGGCGAGGTCGTCGTGGTTGTCGATCTCGACCCACGCGACGTCGCCGATCGGCGCCACGTCGACCTTGAAGCCGCGGTTGACCAGCTCCTGGTAGCCGTCCTCGTAGTAGAGCTGCGGGTCCCGCTCGAAGGTGGCCTTCAGCGCGTCGGCCAGTTCCCCGGCCGCCTCGCCCTCGATCAGGGTCACGCCGATGTACTCGCCGGTGGCCTCGGCCGGGTCCATCAGCTTGGTGATCCGCCGCACGCCCTTGTCGGGGTCGACGACGACCTTCATCTCCTCCTCGGCCAGCGTCTTCACGGTGTCCAGCGCGAGGATGATCCTCTTGCCGTCGCCGCGGGCGGCCAGCAGGGTCTTCTCCACCGAGACCGGGTGGACGGTGTCGCCGTTGGCGAGGAGGACCCCGTCCTTCAGGGCGTCACGGCCGCACCACAGGGAGTAGGCGTTGTTCCACTCCTCGGCCTTGTCGTTGTCGATCAGGGTGATCTTCAGGCCGTACTTCTGCTCCAGGGCCGCCTTGCGCTCGTACACGGCCTCCTTGCGGTAGCCCACGATGATCCCGACCTCGGTCAGGCCCACCTCGGCGAAGTTGCCGAGCGCGATGTCGAGCACCGTGATGCTGTCCTCCGCACCCTCGGGCCCGACCGGCACCAGCGCCTTGGGCAGGGTGTCGGTGTAGGGGCGCAGGCGCCGTCCGGCGCCGGCCGCCAGCACGAGGCCGATCATGCGGGTTCTCCTTCGTCGTGTACGGCGGGCGCGCCGTCCTTGTGGGCGGCGACCCAGAAGCGGATGCTCTCGGTGAGCACCAGCACGGCCACGACCACGGCGAGGACCGTGAGCGCGACCTTGAACTGAACAGCGGTGAGCAGCGCGGCGAGCACGGCGGCGAGCAGCGTCCGCCCCTCCTGCCCCCCGATGGCGCGCACCAGCCGGGCCGGTGGCGCTCCGGCGTCGCCGCGGATGCGGTACACCGTGTCGTAGTGATGGTAGGCGACGGCCGCCACCAGGCCGAAAGCCGCCGGCAGCGCTCCGTTCACCTTGGCCTGGGCCGCCAGGATCAGGACGGTGCCGTATTCGGCGGCGCGGAAGAACGGGGGGACCAGCCAGTCCAGGGGGCCCTTGAGCGGGCGTGCGACGGCGGCCGCCGACAGCAGGACGTGGCCGACGGCGCACAGGACGGTCTGCCATCCCGCGCCCCACAGCAGGGCGGAGCAGGTCACGAGGGCGCCGCCGGCCAGTGCCAGGTAGGCCGCCGAGTGACGCGGGACACCGCGCGCGAAGCGGGCGAGCAGTTCGGCGAGCGGGCCGCTGTCGGCGAGGTCCGCGAGCGCCCGGGCCGCGCGGTCGGTGCGGGTGGCCCGGCGGGTCACGGAGCGCAGGACCCGGCCGGCGGTGGTGTAGGCGGCGGCGAAGGCGCAGCCGACGAGCAGCGCGTAGAAGGTGACGCGGGGGGTGGTGAGCGCGGTGAGGACGGCGATCATCGCCCAGCGCTCGCCGATGGGGAGGACGATCATCCGGCGCAGCCAGACCGTCCAGCCGACGCTGTCGAGCCGGTCGGAGAGGGCCGCGGTGGGGCTGGTGTTGGCGGTGGCGTCGTGGTTGGCCTCGTTGAACGAGAAGTCGACCACGTGCCGGCAGGTCTGCAGGACCATGGCGCCCAGGGCGAGGGCCCACACGTCGTCGCCGCCGCGGGCCGCGCCGAGGGCGAGGCCGGCGTAGTAGGCGTACTCCTTGGCCCGGTCGAAGGTGGCGTCCAGCCAGGCGCCGAGGGTGGAGTACTGCAGTGAGTAGCGGGCGAGCTGTCCGTCGGTGCAGTCCAGGACGAACGAGGCGATCAGGAGCACGCCGGCGGCGACGAATCCGCCGCGGGTGCCGGTGGCGGCGCAGCCGGCCGCTATGAGCGCGGTGAGCAGGGACGCGGTGGTGACCTGGTTGGGGGTCAGGCCGCGGCGCGCGCACCAGCGGGCGATGTAGCGCGAGTACGGGCTGATGAAGAAGGTGGTGAAGAAGCCGTCGCGGGCCTTGACCGCCGACTTCAGGCGGACGGCCTCGTCGTCCACGGCGGCGACGGCCTGGCGTGCCTCGTTGCGGGCCTGGGGGTCTTCGGGGACGGCGGCCACCAGGCTGCCCAGCTCGGGGCGGTGCACTTCGGCGCCGTCGGTGTCGAGGGCGGCGGCGATCCGGTCGGCGAGGCCGCCGCCGGCCGGCGCCGCGGAGTCGTCCTCGGAGTTCTCGCGGGCCATCGCGCGGGTGAGCGCCTGGCGGCCGGCCGGCTGCGCGGTCACGGCGCCGGGGACGGCGGCGAGCGGGAAGCGGGGGTCGGTCAGGCCCAGGCGCAGGGCGTGCGGGTGGCCGACGAAGGCGGCGTCGACGACGGCGACCCGCCGGTCGGCGGGGACCCGGGCGAGGAGGGTCTCGGCGTCACCGGCGTCGGCGGCGACCCGGACCTCGAAGCCGAGGGACCGCAGGTCGCCCTCGATCGACGACCCGGGGACCGGTTGACCGGTGAGGATGGCGGTCGACAACCGAACTCACTCCCTGGTGCCGACGCGTCCGCGCCGGTCATGTGCATGGTGGGGTGCCGCCTGCCTGAGGCACCCGGGCGGCATGTCGGCAGAGGCTATCGGATGCCGGGAAGCCCGCGTTCACCACCCGTTCACGGGCTGCTTCGACGCGGTCTGCCCCGCCTGCTCCGCGATCATCATGGGTGATCCGGGGGCCGGGCGACAAACTCCGCCCCGGTCCGGGCCTTCCCCCCTCCGCCCCAGACCGGGCATTCGTCGCATACCTCCGCGGGGCCCGAGGCCGCCGCCTTCGCACCGCCCTCGTGGGCCGCGGGGGCCGGTGGGCCGGAACGGGAAGGGGAACGGGGCCTGGGAGCGGGGCGGGGCGGCCCGGAGTGGCCGGGCGGGTCCGGCGCGGGTGCGGCATAGGGTGAGCGTCCATGACATGGCTGATCACCGGCGGAGCCGGGTACATCGGGGCGCATGTGACGCGGGTCATGACCGGGGCCGGGGAGCGGGTCGTGGTGCTCGACGACCTGTCGGCCGGGCACGCCGCGCGGCTGCCGCCCGACGTGCCGCTGGTACGCGGGTCGTCGCTGGACGGGGAGCTGCTCGCACGGGTGCTCGCCGAGCACGCGGTGACCGGTGTGGTGCACCTCGCCGCGCGCAAGCAGGTCGCCGAGTCGGTCGCGCGGCCGACCCGCTACTACCGGGAGAACGTCGGCGGCCTCGCGACCCTGCTCGACGCGGTGGCCGAGGCCGGAGTCGGACGGTTCCTGTTCTCCTCGTCGGCCGCCGTCTACGGCAACCCGGACGTGGACCTCATCACCGAGGACACCCCGTGCGCCCCGGTGAACCCCTACGGCGAGACCAAGCTCGCCGGGGAATGGCTGGTCCGGGCGGCGGGACGGGCGCACGGCATCGCGACGGCGTGCCTGCGCTACTTCAACGTGGCCGGCGCCGCCGCTCCGGAGCTCGCCGACACCGGCGTCCACGACATCGTGCCCATGGTCTTCGACCGCCTCACCCGCGACGAGGCCCCGCGGATCTTCGGCGACGACCACCCGACGCCGGACGGCACCTGCGTGCGCGACTACCTCCATGTCGCCGACCTCGCGGACGCCCACCTCGCCGCCGCCCGGCGGCTCGCCGACCCGGGCGCGACCGGCGACCTGACGCTGAACATCGGCAGCGGCGAGGGCGTGTCCGTGCGCGAGCTGATCACCGCCGTCGGCGAGGCGACCGGCGACCGGCGGGCCCCGCTCGTCGAGGCCCGGCGTCCCGGGGACGCGCCGCGCGCCGTCGCCTCGACCGAGCGGGCCGCTGCGGAGCTGGGCTGGCGGGCCCGGCGCGGGGTGCCCGAGATGGTCTCCTCGGCCTGGCGGGGGTGGCTGTCGCAGCACGGCGCCTGAGCCCTCCAACGCCCTGACCTGCACTTCGTTTGCGCAGGTCAGGGCACATGACAACGGTGTTCAGTGCCGCGTTGCCCGATACCCCCCACCCGTAGTTGACTGTGGTCCCCGACGGAACACAGAAGGGTGGTCTCATGGGGGCCGGTCACGACCACGGGCACACGCACGGCGCCACCGGCACGGCGGCCGCGGCGCATGTCGGCACACTGCGCGTCGCGCTGTCGATCACGCTCGCCGTCATGGTGGTGGAGATCGTCGGCGGGGTGATGGCGGACTCACTGGCACTGGTGGCGGACGCCGCCCACATGGCGACGGACGCCCTGGGCCTCGGCATGGCGCTGCTCGCCATCCACGTCGCCAACCGCCCGCCGAGCCGCAACCGCACCTTCGGCCTCGCCCGCGCCGAGATCCTCGCCGCGCTCGCCAACTGCCTGCTGCTGCTCGGCGTCGGCGGTTACGTCCTCTACGAGGCGGTGCAGCGGTTCGTCACCCCGGCCGACACCCATGGCGGTCTGATGATCGTCTTCGGTCTGATCGGCCTGGCGGCGAACTCCGTCTCCCTGGTGCTGCTGATGCGCGGCCAGAAGGAGAGCCTGAACGTGCGCGGCGCCTTCCTGGAGGTGGCCGCGGACGCGCTCGGCTCGCTGGCGGTCATGATCTCGGCGGCGGTCATCCTGCTCACCGGCTGGCAGGCCGCCGACCCGATCGCCTCCCTGGCCATCGGGCTGCTGATCGTCCCGCGCACCGTCAAGCTGCTGCGCGAGACCCTCGACGTGCTGCTGGAGGCGGCCCCGAAGAACGTCGACATGGCCGAGGTGCGGGCGCACATCCTGGCCCTGGACGGCGTCGAGGACGTGCACGACCTGCACGTCTGGACGATCACCTCCGGTCTTCCGGTGCTGTCCGCGCACGTCGTCGTCAGCTCCGACCTGCTGAGCGCCATCGGCCACGAGAAGCTGCTGCACGAGTTGCAGGGCTGCCTCGGGGACCACTTCGACGTGGAGCACTGCACCTTCCAGCTCGAACCGAGCGGGCACGCCGAGCACGAGGCCCGCCTGTGCCACTGACGCCCGGCCGGCCGGGCGCTCCGTGCCCGGCCGGGCGGCCGAGGGCCTGCTCCCTGCCCCCGCCCGGCCACCCGCCGGTGCCGGGCGGTGGCCGAGCGCCGCTCGCCGCCGCGCCACCGCCGCCGCGCCACCGCCGGCGCGGGGCCCCGCCGGCCCGGGGCGTCCGGACGGTTCCGGGCCCGTCGCGCCGGGCACGATCATCTACCGGGTTCCGCTTGCAGCGGACCGGCGACGACCGCCGGGCACCGCTTGGCGCAGGACATGCGGGTGTGCCGGGAAGGCCGGGAGCGCCGGTTTCGTACGGCAGACTTGGGACCCGAGGACCGATGTGAAGGATGGGTATGCCGATCACACCTGCCACCGCGACGCACAGCTCGTCGAACGGCACCGCGGACGCGATCTTGCTGGAACTCGTCGACGAGGACGGCGTGACGATCGGCACCGAGGAGAAGCTCGCCGCCCATCAGCCGCCCGGGCGGCTGCACCGCGCCTTCTCCGTGTTCCTCTTCGACGAGCAGGGGCGGCTGCTGCTCCAGCAGCGGGCGCTCGGCAAGTACCACTCCCCCGGTGTGTGGTCCAACACCTGCTGCGGCCACCCCTACCCCGGTGAGTCGCCCTTCGCGGCGGCCGCCCGGCGCACGTACGAGGAACTGGGCGTCTCGCCCTCGCTCCTCGCCGAGGCGGGCACCGTCCGCTACAACCACCCGGACCCGGCCTCCGGCCTGGTCGAGCAGGAGTACAACCACCTCTTCGTCGGCCTGGTGCAGGCCCCGCTGCGGCCGGACCCGGAGGAGGTCGGCGGGACGGCGTTCGTGACCCCCGCGGAACTGGCCGAGCGGCACGCGAAGGACGCCTTCTCCGCCTGGTTCATGACCGTGCTGGACGCGGCCCGCCCGGCGGTCAGGGAGCTGACCGGCGCCGCGGGCTGGTGAGCCCCGCCGGCCGGTGACGGCGCCGGCTCACCGCGCGGGCCCGAGCGGCAGGGCGACCCAGACCACCTTGCCGCCGCCCGCCGTGTGCTCGACGTCGTAGGCCCCCCCGGCCTCCCGGGCGATCTCGCGGACCAGCAGCAGCCCGCGCCCGCCGGTCCGCCCGTGATCGGTCTCGAGCGCGCTCGGCCGGTAGGGGTGGTCGTCCTCCACGGCCACCCGCACCCACTCGGCGCCGACGGCGACCTCCACGGCGAGCATCGGCGACAGCACCGCCGCGTGCCGCACGGCGTTCGTGACCAGCTCGGACACGATCAGCAGCAGCCCGTGGACCAGATCGCCCGGGGCCGGAACGCCCTGGCGCCGCAGCAGGTCCCGTACCGCGTGCCGGGCCTGCGGGACCGAGGCCTCGACGGCGGGCGCGGTGAACCGCCACACCCCTTCGTACGGCAGCGGGTCCGGCGGCTCGGCGTTCAGGGGTGCCTCCGTGCCGCCCGCTGGGCGCGGGCCGTCCCCGCGCCCGTGGTCGTCCATCGTCCGATCGCCGTCCTCGCGCTCGATTGTCACCACACGTCGAGTGTTGGCAACCCGGCGCCCGCCCCCAAGCAGTGAACACAAGTAGGCTGCTTGGCAGCGCTTTGGGACCGCCTGTGTGCGCCCCACACCCGAGTGCGACCGGTTCTGCCAGGTCCGCGCCGCCTTCACGCACTCTTCGGGTTGTACGGGTTCGGTGCGGGTTCCGCGTCCCCCGACCCCTCCGTCGCCGGAGCGTGACCGCCGTCCGCCCGGTCCCGGTCAAACACCCGGGCGACGTGATCGCACATCCGGGCGAGCGGATAGCATCCGGCCCATGGAGCCGCAGCTGCTGCACGAGGTCACCGACGCGGTCGCCACCGTCGTCGTGCACCACCCGGCCAAACGCAACGCCATGACCGCCGCGATGTGGCGGGCGCTGCCCCCGCTCCTCGACACCCTGGCGGCCGACCCCCGGGTGCGGGCGCTGGTGCTGACGGGCGCGGGCGCGACGTTCTGCGCCGGAGCGGACATCTCCACGCTGCGCGGCTCGCCGCGGGAGGCGCAGCGCCTCGCGGTGCTGGCGGAGGAGGCGCTGGCGGCGTTCCCGAAGCCGACGCTGGCGGCGGTGCGCGGGCACTGCGTGGGCGGCGGCGCCCAGCTCGCCGCGGCCTGCGATCTGCGGTTCGCCGAGGCGGGAGCGCTGTTCGGGGTGACGCCGGCGAAGCTGGGGATCGTCTACCCCGCCTCCGCCACCCGGCGGCTGGTGTCCCTGGTGGGCCCGGCCACCGCCAAGTACCTCCTCTTCTCGGGCGAGTTGATCGACACGGACCGGGCACTGCGCACGGGCCTGGTCGACGAGGTGCTGCCCGAGGGCGAACTCGACGAGCGGGTCGCCGATTTCGCCCGGATCCTGACCGCCCGCTCACAGCTCACCCAGGCCGCCGCGAAGGAGTTCGCGAACGGCCGCACGGACCGGGACGCCCACTGGGCCGGACAGGCCCGGGACAGCGGCGAGACCGCGGAAGGGGTCGCCGCGTTCCTGGAGCGCAGGGCGCCGCGCTTCACCTGGGGCGTGCGGTAGACCGGGGCCCGTTCGCGGGCGGAGCGGCCGTCGGCGCGCGACCCCCGTCGAGGCGGGCGGGGTCCGGTGGGCCGGCGCCGTGGGGCCGCCGCGCCCGGACGCGGTCCGGGCGCACGTGCCCGGCGCCGCGCCCGGCCCCCGCCCGAGGGACGCGGGCGCATGCGCCGGGGCGCCCGAGGTGCCCGTGTTCCGCCCGCCGAAGCGGCGGGCCGCCCGCACCCGGGCGCGGCCTCCGCGGCCGGGAGAGGAGAAGGAGTCCACCGTGTTCCGTGCCCGCGCGGACGTCCTGCGGCAGCTCGGCCGCGCCGCGCCACGGTGGTGACCCTGCCGTTCCGGGCCCTGGTCCGGGGCCTCGGCGCGGCCTGACCGGAACCCGCCCCGCCGCGCCCCGCCCTGATCCCCGGTCGCCGTCGCCACCTGCCACAATTGCGGCGCAACCCGAAGCGGAGAAGGCGGTACGGGAACGTGACGACACCCCTCACAGGGTCCATCGAAGGCAGGATCGCCGAGGAGCTCGGCGTACGGGAGCGGCAGGTCAAGGCCGCCGTGGAGCTGCTCGACGGCGGTTCGACGGTGCCCTTCATCGCCCGCTACCGCAAGGAAGCGACCGAGATGCTCGACGACGCGCAGCTGCGCACGATCGAGGAGCGGCTGCGCTATCTGAGGGAGCTGGAGGATCGGCGGACCTCGATCCTGGAGTCGGTGCGCGAGCAGGGCAAGCTCACCGACGAGCTCCGGGAGCGGATCCTGGGCGCACAGACCAAGGCGCGGCTGGAGGACATCTACCTGCCGTACAAGCCGAAGCGGCGGACCAAGGCGCAGATCGCGCGCGAGGCCGGCCTGGAGCCGCTGGCCGAGGGCCTGCTCGCCGACCCGTCCGTGGACCCGCTCGCCGCGGCGGCGGCCTTCGTGGACGCCGGCAAGGGGGTCGCCGACCCGCAGGCCGCCCTGGACGGCGCCCGGGCGATCCTCACCGAGCGGTTCTCGGAGGACGCCGACCTGATCGGCGAGCTGCGCGAGCGCATGTGGGTGCGCGGGCGGCTGACGGCCAAGGTGCGGGACGGCAAGGAGGAGGCGGGCGCCAAGTTCGCCGACTACTTCGACTTCACCGAGCCGTTCACCGACCTGCCCTCGCACCGGGTCCTCGCGATGCTGCGCGGCGAGAAGGAGGAGGTCCTCGACCTCGTCCTGGAGCCCGAGGAGCCGACCGACGGCCCGTCCTCGTACGAGGGGATCGTGGCCCACCGGTTCGGCGTCTCCGACCGGGGCAGGCCGGCCGACAAGTGGCTCCGCGACACGGTCCGCTGGGCCTGGCGCACCAGGATCCTCGTCCACCTCGGCATCGACCTGCGGCTCAGGCTGCGTACCGCCGCCGAGGACGAGGCGGTGAACGTGTTCGCGGCCAACCTGCGCGACCTGCTGCTGGCCGCCCCGGCCGGCACCCGCTCGACGCTGGGCCTGGACCCGGGCTTCCGTACCGGGGTGAAGGTGGCGGTGGTGGACGCGACCGGCAAGGTCGTCGCCACGGACGTGATCCACCCGCACGTCCCGGCCAACAAGTGGGACGAGGCGATCGCCAGGCTGGCGCGCCTCGCCGAGCAGCACGCGGTCGAGCTGATCGCCATCGGCAACGGCACGGCGTCCCGGGAGACCGACAAGCTCGCCGGCGAACTCATCGCCAGGCACCCGGAGCTGAAGCTCACCAAGGTGATGGTGTCGGAGGCCGGAGCGTCGGTGTACTCGGCGTCCGCCTACGCCTCCCAGGAACTGCCGGACATGGACGTGTCGCTGCGCGGCGCGGTGTCCATCGCGCGCCGGCTCCAGGACCCGCTGGCCGAGCTGGTGAAGATCGACCCCAAGTCCATCGGGGTCGGCCAGTACCAGCACGACCTGTCCGAGGTGAAGCTGTCCCGCTCGCTGGACGCGGTGGTCGAGGACTGTGTGAACGGCGTGGGCGTGGACGTCAACACGGCGTCCGTGCCGCTGCTCGCCCGGGTCTCCGGCGTCACCGGCTCGCTCGCGGAGAACATCGTGGCGCACCGGGACGCCAACGGGCCGTTCACCTCGCGCGCGCAGCTCAAGAAGGTCTCGCGGCTCGGCCCGAAGGCCTACGAGCAGTGCGCGGGCTTCCTCCGGATCCGCGGCGGCGACGACCCGCTGGACACCTCCAGCGTGCACCCCGAGGCGTACCCGGTGGTCCGGCGCATGGTGAAGACCACGGGCCAGGAGGTGGCCTCCCTCATCGGCAACACCGGGGTGCTGCGCTCGCTGAAGCCTGCCGACTTCGTGGACGACACCTTCGGTCTGCCGACGGTCACCGACATCCTCAGGGAGCTGGAGAAGCCGGGGCGCGACCCGCGGCCGGCGTTCCGGACCGCGACCTTCAAGGAAGGTGTCGAGAAGATCTCCGACCTGTCCTCCGGGATGGTCCTGGAGGGCGTGGTGACGAACGTGGCGGCCTTCGGCGCGTTCGTGGACGTCGGCGTCCACCAGGACGGCCTGGTGCACGTCTCGGCGATGTCGAGGACGTTCGTCAAGGACCCGCGCGACGTGGTCAAGCCGGGCGACATCGTCAAGGTGAAGGTGCTGGACGTCGACATCCCGCGCAAGCGGATCTCGCTGACGCTGCGCCTGGAGGACGAGGCGGCGCCGAAGGACGGGCAGGACAGGCAGGGCGGCGGCGGTGAGCGGCGGCAGCGCGGCGGGCGTCCGCCGCAGCAGCGCCAGAACCAGGGCCGGGGCGGTGGCGGCGGCTCGCGTCAGGCGCCCGCGCCCGCCAACAGCGCGATGGCCGACGCCCTGCGCCGTGCGGGTCTGCTCGACTCGAAGAACGGCCGCCGCTGACGCGTGGCGCCGGGCCCGCTCCACCGTGGTGCCGGGCCCGCTCCACCGTGGTCCCGGATGCGCCGCGCGGTGCGGCGGGTCCGGGACCACGGTGGTCGCGCCGGTCGTGCCGGGCATGCGCCTACGGACTCTTTCGCGGCGCCGAAGCGCCGTCGCGGATCCCGGTGGAGCGTCCCGGCGGGGGCCGGGGACGCAGTGCGGCGAGGAGCCGGCGGATCGCTCCGTGAGAGTCGGCGCGCCGTCGCCACGAAGGCCGGTGGACCGCTCAGCGAGGGCCGACGGACCGTCGCCGCGACCGCCGGCGGACCGCTCTGCGAGGGTCGGCGGACCGTCGCCACGACCGCCGGCGGACCGCTCAGCGAGGGCCGGCGGGCCGCTGTCGCGGATGCGGGCCCGCGGGTCGGCGGGCCGCTAGCGCGCGTGCGGGCCCGGCGGTAGGGCGGAGTGCGGACCCGGCGGTAGCGCCGCGTGGGGGCGCGGGGCGCCGCCGCGGGGGGCCTGGGCGGGCATGAACGGGCCCGGCGGTCGCCCCATGCGCATCACTTCGTCGAGTTCCCGAAGTATGCTCGTGGCCGCGTCCCTGACCCGTGCGGGCACGTCGCCGCGCTCTGCGACGAGCTGGTGGTAGATGGGGGCGTCTTGGAACATGGGCAACCAGGCCTTCCGGTTCTCGGTCTCACTCCGCTGGACAACGGTTGCCGAGTGTAAGGCCCCGCCTCGCCCGCCCTCGTGGCCGGTAGGCCCGTCGCACCGGCCACGGCCTCGGCCGTCACCGTACCTGACTCTCGGTCACCTTGCCGTCGGCCACCTCCAGGTGACGGGTCGTCCGGACCGCCGTCAGCATGCGGCGGTCGTGGGTGACCAGCAGAAGGGTGCCCTCGTAGGAGTCCAGGGCCGACTCCAGCTGCTCGATGGCCGGCAGGTCGAGGTGGTTGGTCGGCTCGTCGAGGACCAGGAGGTTGACGCCCCTGCCCTGGAGGAGGGCGAGCGCGGCCCGGGTCCGCTCGCCCGGGGAGAGGGTCACGGCGGGACGCAGCACATGGTTCGCCTTCAGGCCGAACTTGGCCAGAAGCGTTCGCACTTCGGCCGGTTCGGTGTCCGGCATCGCTGACCGGAAGGCGTCCAGCAGGCTCTCGGGGCCGTGGAACAGGCGCCGCGCCTGGTCCACCTCGCCGACCACGACACCGGAGCCCAGGGCGGCGTGTCCGGCGTCCAGCGGGAGACGGCCCAGCAGGGCTCCCAGCAGTGTCGACTTGCCGGCGCCGTTCGCGCCCGTGACCGCGACCCGGTCCGCCCAGTCGATCTGGAGGCTGACCGGTCCGAGCACGAAATCGCCGCGCCGCACCTGCGCGTCACGGAGCGTGGCGACGACCGCCCCGGAGCGCGGGGCGGCCGCGATCTCCATGCGCAGCTCCCACTCCTTGCGGGGCTCCTCGACGACCTCCAGCCGTTCGATCATGCGCTGGGTCTGCCGGGCCTTCGCGGCCTGCTTCTCGCTGGCCTCGCTGCGGAACTTGCGGCCGATCTTGTCGTTGTCGCTGCCCGCCTTGCGCCGGGCGTTCTTCACGCCCTTGTCCATCCAGGCGCGCTGTGTGAGCGCCCGCTCCTGAAGTGCGGCCCGCTTGTCGGCGTACTCCTCGTAGTCGTCGCGGGCGTGCCGGCGGGCCACCTCCCGCTCCTCCAGGTAGGCCGCGTATCCGCCGCCGTAGAGGTTGATCCGCCCCTGGGCGTGGTCGAGTTCGAGGACCCTGGTGACGGTGCGGGTCAGGAACTCCCGGTCGTGGCTGACGAGGACCGTCCCGGCACGCAGACCGGTGACGAAGCGTTCGAGGCGTTCCAGGCCGTCCAGGTCGAGGTCGTTGGTGGGCTCGTCCAGCAGGAAGACGTCGTAGCGGGAGAGCAGCAGGGAGGCGAGTCCCGCGCGGGCCGCCTGGCCTCCCGACAGCGACGTCATCGGCTGGTCCAGGCCGACGGCCAGGGCGAGCGAGTCGGCGGTCTCCTCGGCCCGCTCGTCGAGGTCGGCGCCGCCGAGGCCGAGCCACCGCTCGAGGGCGCTCGCGTAGGCGTCGTCCGCGCCGGGCGCCCCGTCGACGAGGGCCTGGGTGGCCTCGTCCATCGCCCGCTGGGCGGCGGCGACGCCGGTACGGCGGGCCAGGAACTCCCGTACGGTCTCGCCCGGGCGGCGTTCGGGTTCCTGCGGCAGGTGGCCGACGGCCGCCGTGGGCGGGGAGAGCGTGAGTTCGCCCTGCTCGGGCGTGCCCAGTCCGGCGAGCATCCGCAGCAGCGTGGACTTGCCCGCGCCGTTGGCGCCGACCAGTCCGATCACGTCCCCGGGCGCGACGACGAGGTCGAGTCCGGTGAACAGCGTGCGGTCGCCGTGGCCGGCCGCGAGGTTCTTGGCGACGAGGGTGGCAGCAGTCATCAGGGGGTCGATCCTAGTGGCCCGGCCGGCCGCGGTCCGGCTCGCTCCCCGGGTCCGGGCCGCCGCGCAGGTCGCGTACCCGGCGGGCGTGCCGTGCGGGTCCCCGGGGCGGGGCCGCTGTGAGCGCGGCATGACACGTTGGGCTACGGTCCTGGCGTGGACGGTGGACTGAATGACGACGTCGTGGTGGTCGGCGGCGGGATCATCGGGCTGACGACGGCGCTCGTGCTGGCCGAGCGGGGCCGGCGGGTGCGGGTGTGGACGCGGGAGCCGGCCGAGCGGACGACGTCGGCCGTCGCGGGCGCGCTGTGGTGGCCGTACCGGATCGAGCCGGAGACGTTCGTCGGCGACTGGGCGCTGCGGTCCCTGGCCGTGTACGAGGAGTTGGCCGCGCGCCCGGAGGAGACGGGCGTGCGGATGGTCGAGGGGGTGCACGCCGGCACCCGGCTCGCATCGCTGGGGTCGTGGGCGGCGCGGGTGCCGGAACTGCGTGCGGCCCGCGCCGGGGAGTACCCGGGACCGGCGTTGTGGGGGCGGCTGCCGCTGATCGACATGCCGGCTCATCTGCCGTGGCTGCGGGAGCGGCTGCTGGCCGCGGGCGGGAGCGTCGAGGAGCGCACGGTCACGGATCTGTCCGCGGTGCCCGCCCCCGTGGTGGTGAACTGCACGGGTCTGGGGGCCCGGGAGCTGGTACCGGATCCGGCGGTGCGTCCCGTGCGCGGTCAGCTCGTCGTCGTGGCGAATCCGGGGATCACGACCTGGCTGACCTGCGTCGACGAGTCCTCGGACGCCTCGACCTACCTCTTCCCGCAGCCGGGCGGCCTCGTCCTCGGCGGTACGGCCGAGGAGGACGCCTGGTCCCTGGCGCCCGACCCGGCGGTGGCCGAGCGGATCGTCGCGCGCTGCGCCGCGCTGCGGCCGGAGATCGCCGGGGCGCGGGTGCTGGAGCACCGGGTAGGGCTGCGCCCGGCGCGGCCCGCGGTGCGGCTGGAGCGCGAGGCGCTGCCGGACGGGCGGGTCCTGGTGCACAACTACGGGCACGGCGGCGCCGGGGTCACCGTGGCCTGGGGATGTGCGCGTCAGGCGGCCGGGCTGGCGGGCCCGGCCGCCTGACGCCGTCCTTCCCCCGGTGTCAGGGGGTCCTGCGGACGGTGTGCGGTACCCGTACGCCCGCGGGGGTCCCGGCCGTCGGGACGGTCACGGACCGGGCGGTGGCGCGGGTGAACGCCCCCGCCCCGCCGACCAGCGGGAGCGTGGCCGAGGTGCGGGACAGGTCCAGGGTCAGGGTCGGGGTGCTCGACGGAGGATCGATGAGGTCCTTGTCCGTGCCGGCCACGATCAGCGCCAGGCGGTGGCCCCTGGGCAGGACGTGGTCGGTGGCCGCCAGGTCGAGGCTGATCGTGTACGCCCTGCCCGGGACGAGCGGGCCGCCCCTGCCGTCGGGGGTGTGGTGGCCGAGGTCGGCCCAGCCGCGGCTGACGACGGTGGAGCCGACCGCCGCCGTCCTGGCCCTCGTCTCCAGGAAGCAGGCGCTGTCGCCCGCCGTGCTCGCGCCCCAGCAGGTGCGGTCGGTGAGGGTGGTGATGCCCTCGGCGGCGTCGGCGTAGTCGCGGACGGTGTCGGGGCCGAGGTCGACGAGGACGGCGGACAGGTGGGCCGTCGAGGTGGTCGGGGTCGCGGTGACGGTGACCTCGGAGGAGCCGGACAGCCGCAGGTCGTGGCCGAGCGGCTCGGTGACGAAGCCGGCCTTGTCCGGGGTCGGCGTGTCGATCCGCGCGGCCCAGTCGGTCTCGCTCAGCCTCGGGTCGTCGGTGAAGGTCTCGGTGCCGCGGGCCGTGCGCAGGCCGAGGGCGCCGACGCCCGGCCGGTCGCCGGGGGCGGGGCGCAGGGTGGTGGCCAGGGTGCCGCTCGGGGGCCAGAGGCGCGAGGTGGTCCACTGGTCGGGGTGGCGTTCGACGTCCGCCATGGGTTCGCGGTCGATGCCGTTGTCGTAACCGAGGAGTTCGTGGTCGAACCAGCGGTGCAGGGTGTCGACCCAGGCCGCGCGGCGGAAGTCGAAGGGGTCGACATGGCCGGTCTGGGAGAGCCAGATCTTGCGCTGGACACCGTTCCTCGCGAGGGCGTCCCACCACTGGCCGAAGTTCTTGGTGCGGACGTTGAGGTCCTGCATGCCGTGGACGAGGAAGACGCTCGCCCGTACCTTGCCCGCGTCCTTGACGTAGTCGCGCTCGGTCCACAGCCGGGTCCGGTCGCCGGTGCGCGGGGCGCCGTCGACGAGCCGCTTCTGCACGGCGGCGCAGCGGGCGCGGGCGGTGCCGCTCTCGACGTAGTCGGACAGCCAGTCGGGGCCGGAGTCGTACAGCGGGGCGCCCTGGGCGAAGTAGTAGTCGTACCAGGAGGAGATGGCGCTGATCGGGACGATGGTCCGCAGGCCCTGCACGCCGGTGGCGGCCACGCCGTTGGCGATGGTGCCGTCCCAGCTCTTGCCGATCATGCCGGTCCGGCCGTCGGTCCAGGTCGCCGTGGCCGGGGTGGAGCCGGTGCGGGTCGTGTAGGCCCGGGCGCGGCCGTTCAGCCAGTCGACGACCGCCTTGGCGGACTGGACGTCCTCGCGGCCGCCGACGTCGACGCAGCCGTCGGAGCGGTTGGTGCCGGCGAGGTCGACGCCGACGAAGGCGTAGCCGCGGGGCACGAAGTAGTTGTCGTAGAACAGCGGCATCCGCTCGACGCGGCCGGCCGCGTCGTAGGTCTTCGTCTGGTTCTCGTTGCCGCGCCCGCAGCAGGAGTAGTACGGGCTGGCGTCCATGATCACGGGTACTTTCCGGCCCTGCCGGGCGGGTTCGCGGGGGCGGACGACGTCGGTCGCGACGCGGTCGCCGCGTCCGTCGCCGTCGCCGTCGAGCCCGGTGTCCACCCAGACGGTCTCGCGGACGGCGTTCGCGTACGAGTAGACGGGGCGGCTCTCGCGCGGGGCTCGGCCGTCGTGCGGGGCGCCGTGCGCCGCCGGGCTGAGGAGGGCGGCTGCCAGCACGGCGGTGGCCGCCACGGTCAGCGCTCTCCAGAACGTCATGCGCGTGCTGTTCGGCATGAGCGGGACGGTACAGGGGTCAACTCCCGGGCTGAAGAGGTGAACTGACGTGTCGCCGGAGACTTCGCGAACGGGCGGGCCGCGGCACGCGGCTCGTGACGGCCGAATGGCGATCGTGTGACAGCAGTGGCCATGGACATGCCTGGGAGCACAGGGACTCAATAGGCTCCGGACAGACTTCACGCCCCTACGACTTGGAGCTGACGTGCACCGCAGAATCATCGTGCCGGGCGCACTGGCGGCGGCCTCCCTCCTGCTGGCGATCCCGGCATCGGCCGCGAGCCATTCCCCCGGCGCGCCGGGCATCGGCGACCCCTACTACCCCGACTACGGCAACGGCGGCTACGACGTCTCCCACTACGACCTGAGGCTGAAGTACCAGCCCGCGACGGACGAGTTGGAGGGCACGGCGACGATCTCGGCGCGGACCACGCAGGACCTGTCCAGCTTCGACCTGGACTTCCTGCTGGACGTGAGCGAGGTGCGGGTCAACGGCGCGAAGGCCGCCTTCGCCGGCTCCGGCGCGCACGAACTGGTGGTCACCCCCAGGGCCCCGCTGGCCAAGGGCACGCCGATCACCGTGGTCGTCCGCTACAGCGGGGTGCCGTCCACGAAGAGCGCGTACGGGTTCACCACCTGGCACCGCACCCCGGACGGCGCGATCGCGGCGGACGAGCCCGAAGCGGCCTGGTGGTGGTTCCCCAGCAACGACCACCCGAGCGACAAGGCCACCTACGACGTGTCGGTGGCCGTGCCGGACGGCACGCAGGCGATCTCCAACGGCACGCTCCAGTCGACCAGCTCGAAGCTGGGCTGGACGCGCTGGAACTGGCGCGAGAACAAGCCGCAGGCGACCTATCTGGCCACGCTCGCGCTCGGCAGGTTCGACATCACCACCGGCACCTCCGAGGGAGGCGTCCCGGTGGTCAACGCCTACAGCAGGGACCTCGGCGACGAGGACGGGGCGGCGCGGGCGAGCGTGGAGCGCACCGGGGAGCTCGTCGACTGGCTGAGCGGCTATTTCGGGCCGTATCCGTTCAGCTCGGCCGGCGGCTACGTCCCGAACACCACCACCGGGTTCGCGCTGGAGACCCAGACCCGCGTGTACTACAGCCCGAGGCAGTTCGCGAACGGCTCCAACACCTCCGTCGTCGTCCACGAGCTGGCCCACCAGTGGTACGGCGACAGCGTGTCCGTCAAGGGCTGGAAGGACATCTGGATCAACGAGGGCTTCGCGCGCTACGCCCAGTGGCTGTGGTCCGAGCACGAGGGCGAGGGCACGGCGCAGGAGCTGGCGGACTACGTCTACGCCTCGCACCCGGCCGACGACGCCTTCTGGACGGTGAAGCCGGGCGATCCCGGCCCGGACGACCAGTTCGACGCCGCCGTCTACGACCGGGGCGCCGTCGCCATCCAGGCGCTGCGCAACGCGGTGGGCGACGACGCCTTCTTCACCATCCTGAAGGGCTGGCCGCAGCGGCACGCGTACGGCAACGCCTCCGTGGCCGACTTCCAGAAGTACGCCGAGCAGGTCTCCGGCAAGCCGCTGGCCGCGCTCTTCGACACCTGGCTGTTCCAGCCGGTGAAGCCGGGCGCCCCGGCGGCACGGGCGGCCTCCCTCGCCAATGCGTCGGCGGCCGTGCCCCGGCCGAGGTCCTGGGCGCGGATCGAGGCGACGAACGACGTGCACGCCAGGTGAGCCACGGCCGGACCGCTCCCGCCGGGGCGGTCCGGCACCCGGGCGATCACCTCGACGCCCGTGACGGACGGCGCGGTGGGGGGGGGGGGGGGGGGGGCCCCCCCCCCCCGCCCCCCCCCCCCCCCCGCGCGGGCCCCCCCCCCCCCGCCCCGCGGCGCCCCGCGGGCGCGGGGGGGGGGGGGGGCCGCG
>NZ_JBIBUK010000044.1:0-29047 GCF_043079345.1 Streptomyces sp. NPDC015220
GGCTGGTGTCGATCGAGGCGCCGGAGGCGATGGCCGCGGTCGAGGCGATCGTGGCGGGGCCGCGGGTGCACGCCGGCTTCCTCAACACCACCGGCGGCGTCGATGTCGCGGGCGTCGCGATCGCCCCGGTCCCGGTCGGCGACGTGAAGCCGCTGCCCGCCCTGGCCGCCACCGTCCAGGCAGACCTCCAGCAGCGGTTCGCCTCGGCGGCCGTGCCGGTGGACCTGCCCTCGGCCGGCGCCGCCGGGCCCGATGCGGCCGAGGTGCTGGGGCTGGTGTCGGAGGTGCTGGGTGTCGAGGCCGCGGCGATCGATCCGCAGGCCCCGCTGGAGGAGTACGGCTGGGACCGGGTGCGTCTGGCCGCCTATGCGGAGCGGCTGCGCGGCCGTGGCGTCGAGGCCGACGAGCGGTCTCTGCTCACCGCGCACACCCTGGCCGAGCTTTCCCAGGAGAGCCGGGCGTCGACCGGCCCGGTCGACGCGCTGATCGCCGACCTCATCTGGGACCGGCTGAGCACGACCGGCTGGTTCGCCGGACCGGTCAGTGATGTCTCCGCCCTGGCGCACGGCCACCTAGGGCGCTGGCTCGACGAGACCCTGCGCCTGCTGGACACCCATGGCCAGGTCCGCTACGACGGCGTGTCCTGCACCCCGCTGCGGCCCACGTCGGAGTCCGCCCGGTCCGAGTGGGAGCGCACGAAGGCGACCGTCCTGGCAGGGCCGGACTTCCGCACCCAGGTGGTGCTGATCGACACCGTGCTCAAGGCCTTGCCGGACGTGCTGACCGGCCGCCGCCTGGCCACCGAGATCCTGTTCCCGGACTCCTCCATGGACCTGGTGCAGGGGCTCTACCAGAACAACGCGCTGGCCGACTTCTTCAACGGTGTGCTCGCGGACGCCGTGGCGGCGTACGTCGAGCGGCGCCTGGCCGAGGACCCGGCGGCCCGGGTACGCATCCTGGAAGTGGGCGCGGGGACCGGCGGGACCAGCGCGATGGTGTTCCGGCGGCTGCGGCCGTACCGGGAGGCGGTGGCGGAGTACCGGTACACCGATCTGTCGCCGGCCTTCCTCCAGCACGCCGAGCGCACCTATGGCCCCGACAACCCGTTCCTCGTCTACGGCCTGCTCGACATCGAGCGCTCACCGGCCGGCCAGGACGTCGAACTCGGTGCCTACGACCTCGTCGTGGCCACCAACGTGCTGCACGCGACCCGGCGGATGCATCGCACCCTGGCGCACGCCAAGGCACTGCTGCGGCCGAACGGCCTGCTGCTCGTCAACGAGCTGACCAGGAACGAGGTCTGGGTGCACCTGACCTTCGGGCTGCTCGAAGGCTGGTGGCTCTCGGAGGACGCCGAACTGCGCATCCCGGGCGGTCCCGTGCTCGCCCCCGCCACCTGGCGCCGCGCGCTGGGCGACGTCGGCTTCCGTTCGGTGGCGTTCCCGCTCGGCGTGGACCGCGACCTGCCCCACCACGTGATCATGGCCGAGAGCGACGGCGTCATCTCGCTGGTGTCGGAGCCCCGCCCGCGGCCGGCGGAGCCGGTGACGGAGGTGGTCGTGGCCGAGGAGCCCATGGCCGAGGCGCCCGCGGCCGTGCGGGAGCGCGGCGTCGAGCTGTTGCGGACCCTCTTCGCCGAGGTGCTGAAGGTCGAGATCGCCGATCTCGATCCACACGCCCCCTTCGAGTCCTTCGGCATCGACTCCATCGTGGTCGTCCAGCTGACGGCACGGCTTCGGCAGGTCTTCGGCGAGGTCGGCAGCACCCTGCTGTTCGAGCACCGGACACTCGTCTCGCTCGCCGAGTACTTCGAGCGGTCCCACCCCGAGGCCCTGACCGCCGGCAGGGGCAACGCCGTCCCGTCCGTGGGGGAAACCGCGGCGAAGGTCGGGCCTGCGCCCGTCCGGCGGGAGGAGGACGTGGCGATCGTCGGCCTGGCCGGGCGCTACCCCGCGGCGGACACCCTCGACGAGTTCTGGGCGAACCTCCGGGCCGGCCGCGACAGCGTCACCGGGGTGCCCGCCGACCGCTGGGCGACCGAGGCGGGCCGCGGCTGGCACGGCGGCTTCCTGACCGGCGTGGACCGTTTCGATCCGCTGTTCTTCGGCATCTCGCCGGTGGACGCGGAGCTGATGGATCCGCAGGAGCGGCTGTTCCTGGAGTGTTCCTACGCGACGCTCCAGGACGCCGGCTACACCCGTGACGCGCTCAACGCGCAGGGGAAGGTCGGCGTGTACGTCGGCGTCATGTACTCCGAGTACCAGCTCTACGGCGCCCAGGAGCAGCTCGCCGGCCAGCCGGTCGCGATGGCCGGCAGCGCCGCGTCCATCGCCAACCGGGTCTCGTACTTCTGCGACTTCACCGGCCCCAGCCTGGCCGTCGACACCATGTGCTCGGCCTCGCTGACCGCGATCCACCTGGCCTGCGAGAGCATCCGGCGCGGGGAGTCGGACCTCGCGCTCGCGGGCGGCGTGAACGTCTCGGTGCACCCCAACAAGTTCCTGATGCTCGGCCAGGGCGGTTTCCTGTCCGAGAACGGCCGCTGTGCCGCGTTCGGCGCCGGGGGCGACGGGTTCGTACCGGCCGAGGGCGTGGGCGCGGTGCTGCTGAAGCCGCTGTCCCGGGCGATCGCCGACGGCGACCGGATCCACGGCGTGCTCAAGGGCAGCGCCGTCAACCACGGCGGCCGCACCAACGGGTACACCGTGCCCGACCCGACCGCCCAGCGGGCCGTGATCACCGAGGCGCTCGCCCGGGCCGGAGTCGATCCGGCCACCGTGAGCTACGTCGAGGCACACGGCACCGGCACCTCCCTCGGCGACCCGATCGAGATCGCCGGTCTGGCCGGCGCCCTCGGCGACCGCGCCGGCCGGACGCACCCGGTCGCGATCGGCTCGGTGAAGTCCAACATCGGGCACGCCGAGAGCGCGGCGGGCATCGCCGGGCTCACCAAGGTGCTGCTCCAGCTGCGGCACGGCGAACTGGTACCGACCTTGCACACGGACGCACTGAACCCGCACATCGACTTCGCCGACACGCCGTTCCGGGTGCAGCGCGAGGTGAGCCCGTGGCGGGCGGACGGGGCGCCGCGGCGCGCCGGTATCTCGTCGTTCGGCGCCGGCGGGGCCAACGCGCACGTGATCGTGGAGGAGTACGTGGCCGCACCGGCGCGCCGGTACCACGCACCCGGCCTGGTCGTGCTGTCGGCCAAGGACGAGGACCGGCTGCGAGCGGCCGCGGCCGAGCTGGCGGCGTTCCTGGACACCGCCGAGGTCGACCTCACCGAGCTGGCGCACACCCTGCAGACCGGCCGGGAGGCGATGACCGAGCGTCTGGCCTTCCGGGCCGACACCGTCGCCGAGGTCCGCGAGAGGCTGCGGGCGTTCGCCGACCGCCGCGCGGGGGAGTGGCACCGCGGCCGGGCCGGCCGCGAGCCCGGCACCGTACCGGTGGGCGCCTGGCTGGACCAGGGCGCGTACGACCGTGCGCTGGAGGCCTGGACCAGGGGCCACGCCGTCGACTGGTCCCGGCTGTATCCGGCCGGCAGCCCGCGCCGGATCGCCCTTCCCACGTACCCGTTCGCGCGCGAGCGGTACTGGGTCGACGAGAGCCCGACGCCGGGCGAGCGGCCGCTGCACCCGCTGCTGCACCGCAACACCTCCGACCTGACGGAGGTGCGCTACAGCTCCACCTTCACCGGCCGCGAGCCGTTCCTGGCCCCGGCACCCGAGGGCGGCGCCCGCCGGTTCCCCGGCGTGGCCCTGCTGGAGCTGGCCCGCGCCGCGCTGGAGCTGGCCGACGGTCGCCGGGCCGTGGCCGTGCGCGACGTGCGCTGGCCCGAGCGGACGCCCAGCCTGGACGCCCCGTTCGAGCTGAACCTGGCGCTGAACGCCGCCGCCACCGGCGAGTTCCGGTTCGAGGCGTTCGGCACCGGCGAGGACCCGGTGCTGTACGGCACCGGCCGCCTGATCCCCGCCACGGACACCGCGGACGCCCAGGAGACCGCCGCCGTCGACCTGGACGCGCTGCGGGCCCGGTGCCCGCGCACCGAGCCGCCCGGCCCCGGGTACCAGGGCGCCCGCGCCCTCCACGTCGGGACCGACACGGTGCTGGTCGAGCTGGCCCCGGACACCGAGGTCGTCACCGCACTGGACACCGCGGTCCGCGCCGCCGCCTTCCTGGGCGCCCCGGAACACCCGGAGACCCTGGAGGAACTGCGCGTGCACGGCGAGGGGCCGGCGGCCTGGGCCGTGGTCCGCGGCAGGGTGTCCCTACTGGATGTCGAGCTCCGCACCGCCGACGGGGCACCGGTCCTGACGCTCTCCGGGCTCGCCCTGACCGCCGGAGCCGACCCCCGGCCCGCCGCTCCGGCGCCGGGCCGGCGGTCCGGCCTGCGCGGGATGACCCTGGAGCAGAGCGTCACCCGCGACATCAAGGAGATCATCGGACGGTTGCTCAGGATCGCGCCGAACCGGCTTGACGCCGACGCGAACTTCGCGGACTTCGGCTTCGACTCCATCCGGCTGCCGCAGTTCGCCAAACAGCTCACCGCGCACTTCGGCGCCGAGATCACGCCCGCGATGTTCTTCGGCCACCCGACGCCCGCGCACCTGACGCGGTACTACCTCGCCGAGCACGGCGCGCTGATCCGCGCGTTCTACGGCGAGCCGGACACCGCGCCCGCGGCGCCGGGCTGCTCCGCCGAGCCCGCCGAGTCCGCCGATTCGGCTCCGCGGGTCCGGCGCAGCTCGCTGCGGGACACGGCCTCGGCCTCGACCTCGCCGGTCGTCGGCCCGGCCGTCGCCGCGACCGGGGACCGGCCGGCCGACGAGCCGATCGCCGTGATCGGCATCAGCGGCCGGTTCCCCGGCGCGCGGGACACCGGCGAGCTGTGGAGCATCCTGAGCGAGGGCCGGGACGTCGTCACAGCGCCGGACCCCGACCGGTTCACCGGCCCCTGGCAGGGCGGCTGGGCACCCGGGGTGTACGAGTTCGACCCGCTGTTCTTCGGCATCTCACCGCGCGAGGCGGAGATGATGGACCCCCGCCAGCGGCTGCTGCTCCAGGAGGCGTGGCGGGCCCTGGAGGACGCCGGCCAGGGGGACACCCAGCTGAACGCGGGCCGGGTCGGCATGTTCGTCGGTGTCGAGGGCGGCGACTACCACCTCAGCACCGGGGCGGAGACCACCATCACGGCCCAGCACGAGGGGGTGCTCGCCGCACGGCTCGCCTACTTCCTCGACCTGGACGGGCCCAACATGGCGATCAACACCGCCTGCTCATCCGGCCTGGTGGCCACCCACCAGGCGTGCCAGAGCCTGCGCAGCGGCGAGTGCGATACCGCCGTCGCGGCCGGGGTCACCCTGCTCCTGCACCCGGACACCATCGCCGGCATGGCCGGGGCGGGGCTGCTCTCCGAGGACGGACGCTGCTTCGCCTTCGACCGGCGCGCCAACGGCATGGTCCCCGCCGAGGCGGTGGCGGTGGTCGTTCTCAAGCGGCTGTCGCGGGCTGTCGCCGACGGCGACCCGATCCACGCGGTCATCCGGGGCAGCGGAGTCAACTACGACGGACGGACCAACGGCATCGCCGCCCCCAGCGGCGTCGCCCAAGCCAAGCTCGTCCGGCAGGTCCACGACCGCTTCGGCATCGGCGCCGACGAGGTGACGCACGTGGTCGCGCACGGGACAGGGACGCGCCTCGGCGACCCGATCGAGGTCAACGCGCTCAACGACGCCTTCCGCGACCGCACCGAGCGGAAGGGGTACTGCGCGCTCACGTCGACGAAGTCCAACCTCGGTCACTCCTTCGCCGCGTCCGGCGTGGTCAGCTTGATCGGCCTGGTGTTGGCGCTGCGGCACCGGACCATCCCGGCGAGCCTGCACGTCGAAGAGCAGAACGAGTTCATCGAGTGGGCCGACAGCCCGTTCTACGTCAACCGCGCCACCCGGGCCTGGAAGACCGCGGACGGGGCGCCGCTCACCGGCGCGGTGAGCGCCTTCGGGCTGAGCGGCACCAACGCGCACCTCGTGGTGTCCGAGTACCGGGCCGAGGCCGTGCCGGCCGCCCCGGCGCCGTACCACCTGCTGCTGGTGTCGGCACGGACCGAGGACGCCCTGCGCGAGCGGATCGAGGACCTGGTCCGGCTGCTCGGCGACGAGGACACCGAGCTCGGCTCCGTCGCCTACACGCTCATGGCAGGCCGGCGGCACTTCGACCACCGGGTGGCGGTGATCGCGGCCGACCGGTCGGAAGCGCTGGAGCTGCTGCGCGGCGCGGCCGCGGGCGAACGGTCGCCCGTAGTGGTCCGGGGCGCGGTGCCCCGCGGCTTCGAAGGGACCCACGCCATCCGGCAGTACGGCGAAGAGCTGATCACCCGTCGCCGGGATGTCCTGGAGACGCTCCAAGCGCTCGCCGACCTGTACTGCCAGGGCTACACCCTGCCCTGGGGCCGGCTGTACGACACCCCGCCGCGGCGGGTCCGCCTCCCCGGGTACCCCTTCGCCCGGGAGACCTACCGCCTGGGCGGCCCGGTCTCCGCCCGCCCGGCCTCTCCGGTCGCTCCGGTCAAGGGGCCGACGGCTACGGAGCCTCCGGCGACGCCGGGCACCACCCGGCCGACCGGATCGAGCATGGCGGGCCTGCGCCGCAGGCTGCTCGCCGGACCGGCCGCCCCCACGACGGTGGCCTCCGGCGCCGGCGCGGCCGGCGTCAACCCGAAGAGCGGGGGACGGTAATGGCCGACCGGGCCATCGACACGGAACGAGGAGAGGACGCGGTGCTACCGATAGCGGACGAGGGCGGGATGCGCCCCGGGATTCCCGGGCTTCCCTGTGTCCACAGCCTGTTCGAGGAGCGGGTTCGGGAGAACCCCGACGCGATCGCCCTGACCTTCGAGGGGCAACACCTCACGTACGACGAGCTCAACCGGCGTGCCAACCGCGTGGCCAACCTGCTGCGCGACCGCGGCGCCGGGCCGGAGGTGCTGATCGGCATCGCGCTGGAGCGCTCGGTGGAGCTCGTCGTGGCGATCCTCGGCGTCCTCAAGAGCGGCGCCGCCTACCTGCCGCTCGACCCCCAGTACCCGGCACAGCGGCTCGCCTTGATGCTGTCCGACTCGCGGGTGCCGCTGCTGCTGACCGCGGCCTCCGGCCGGGACAAGTTCCCGGCCGAGGAGGGCCGTGGCGTGCTGGTCCTGGAGGACCTGGCCGGCGAGCTGGCGGCGGCGAGCGACGAGAACCCGCCCACAGCTGCGACCAGCGGGAACCTGGCCTACGTCCTCTACACCTCGGGGTCCACCGGCAAGCCCAAGGGTGTGCTGATCGACCACTTCAACGTGACGCGGCTGTTCACCAGCACCGAACACTGGTTCGGCTTCGCCGCGACCGACGTGTGGCCGCTGTTCCACTCCGCCGCGTTCGACCTGTCGGTGTGGGAGATGTGGGGTGCCCTCGCGTACGGTGGCCGGCTGGTCGTCGTACCGCACATGGTGGCCCGCTCCTACGAGACCTTCCACGCCCTGGTGGCGAGCGAGCGGGTCACGATGCTGACCCAGACCCCCACCGCGTTCAAGCAGTTCGCGCAGGCCCAGGAGCTCAGCGGTGCCGAACTCGCCCTGCGCTTCGTGGTGTTCGCCGGCGAGGCGCTCAACATCCCGAGCCTGGCACCGTGGTTCGACCGGCATGGTGACCGCAGCCCGCGGCTGGTCAACATGTACGGCATCACCGAGACCACGGTGCACGTCACCTACCGCGAGATCGACCACGCGGACACGGAGAACACCGCCAGCGTCGTCGGCACGGCGATTCCCGACCTGCGGGTGCACATCCTCGACGAGCGGATGAACCCCGTTCCCGAGGGCACGGTCGGCGAGATCTACGTCGGCGGTCCCGGCGTGGGCCGCGGTTACCTCCGCCGACCGGAGCTCAACCGCAAGCGTTTCCTCCCGGATCCGTACTCCACCGAGCCCGGCGCTACGCTCTACCGCAGCGGTGACCTCGCCATCCCGCTGCCCGGCGGCGACATCCAGTACGTGGGCCGCAGCGACCACCAGGTGAAGGTCCGCGGCCACCGCGTGGAGCTCGGCGAGATCGAGAGCGCGCTGCTCGCCCACACCGGGGTCAAGGACGCGGTCGCCGCCGTCCAGGACCAGGACACCGACTTCCCGAAGGTGGTCGCCTACGTCATTCCCGTCGGGGAGGCCCCGCCCCTGAAGGACCTGCGCCGCTTCCTCCGGGACCGGGTGCCGGACTACATGCTGCCCAACGCGGTCGTCTCCATCACCGAACTGCCGCTGACCGCCAGCGGCAAGCTGGAACGCAAAGCCCTGCCCTGGCCTGCCGGGTAGACGCCCGGCAGGCCCGGACCTCGCCCCGCTGATCGTTCGGTCGGCGGGGTGAAGCTCTCCGGGGCGTGGGCGGGCGGTCGGCCCGGCGGTCAGGTGCGCTTGCGGTGGCCGACGGCCGTCCGGAGGTTCTCCAGCGCCCCCAGCCAGGGTCATCGGTCGGGGAAGTGCCGAGCCGGGGTGCGTGCGCCCGCGGCGGGCTTCGTCATTCCGCGGAGTGTCGGTCCGAGGCCTGCCGGGGCAGGGCTCCCGCCGACCCCGCGAACGCCTCATCAGCGGGTGTGTCGGCCCGTCGAGCTCTACGGCGAGGTGGGCAGGCGCGGGGAGCGGAGCACGAGCAGGGTGATCTCGCTGGGGGCGAAGACGCGGAACGGCGGGCCCCAGAAGCCGGTGCCGCGGCTGGTGTAGAGGAGGGTGCGGGCGCCGTGCCGGCTGAGGCCGGCGAGGGCGGGCTGGTCGATGCGGACCAGATGGTGGAAGGGCCAGATCTGGCCGCCGTGGGTGTGGCCGGATAGCTGGAGGTCGATGCCGGCGGCTGCCGCCCGGTCGACGAACTTGGGCTGGTGCGCCAGGAGCAGGACGGGCAGGTCGGGGTCGGCGCCGTTCAGGGCTCCGGCGAGGTGGGCGCGGTGGCCCGCCAGGCCGGATGACTCGGCGGTGACGTCGTCCACGCCGGCGACCACGAGGGTGTCGCCTCCGCGTTCGAGCAGCAGGTGGCGGTTGCGAAGCGGCTCCCAGCCCAGCTCGTCCATCAGGTCGACCCAGCCCTGTGCCTCGCTGTAGTACTCGTGGTTGCCGGTGACGTACACCCGGGCCCGGGTGGCCCGCACGGTACCGAGTGGGGCGGCCTGGGCGCGGCGGCGTTCGGCCGTGCCGTCCGCGATGTCGCCGGTGTGGCAGACCAGGTCGGCTTCCAGGGTGTTCACCGTCTCGCACACCCGTGCCGACCAGCGGGCGCGATCGAGCGGGCCGTAGTGGGTGTCGGTGATGAGGACGACGCGGGTGCCGTCCAGCCCGGCGCCCAGTCGCGGGAGTCGCACGTCGAGTCGGCGCACGCGTGGTACGCGGCGGGCCTCGGCGTACCCCCAGGCGAGCAGTACGGCGGTCACCCCGAGGACGGCCCAAGTGACGATCCGGGCCCGGTCCTGACTTTCGCCGACGCCGGCCACGGTCAGGGCGAGCCGCAAGAGGACGCCGAGCAGAACGGACCAGGTGAACAGGACCCAGCTGGCGCCCAGCAGGGTGTCACCGACGATCGCCGCCCGGTCCTGCCGGAGCCGGCCGTGGCCGCGCACCATCGCGAGCGGCATACATATGAGGCCGAGGGCGAACAGGGCGGTGCCGACCAGCGTGACGGGCAGCGGCCAGTGCTGGCCGGCGTGCAGGAGCACCCAGCAGGGCACGGCCCACAGCAGGACGGGGGCGATCAGGGGGAGGCAGCGCATCAGGCGGTGCAGCGGGCTCCGCCGCGGCGCACGCGCTTCGCTGTCCGCGGGCCGGGTGCTTCTGGTGTCGGTCACGCTTCCCCTCCCTGACCGGGCTGCCGTCTCGCGCACTGTATCCGGTCGTCCTCGGGCCGGCCGGACCGGCGTTCACGGGTGCGGCCTTGGGCGAACGGTTCTCCGCGGGATGACGAGACCGGGCCGGCCCCTCGTCCGCCAACGCTCCGACCGCACCCGGCGCGCTGCGTGCCGTCCCCCGGCCACCCGCCGAGGACGACCGGGACACCGGCGCCCTCCTCGCCTGCCCCGGTCCGGACGCCACGGCCCGACCACCCGGGGGGTGTTGATAACCTGCCGGAGCCAGTCGTGCCACATCCGAGGCCAGGGAATCCGGTGGGAATCCGGAACTGACGCGCAGCGGTGAGGAGGACGGGCGGGGCACACGTGCCACTGGGAAGGGAGCGGGCCGGCCGCAGGGCGGGCGCGGGACCGTACCGGGAAGGCGCCCCGTCCGGACGAGTCCGAGTCCGAAGACCTGCTGGCAACTCCGCGCCGAAGGCGCGGAGTACGTCCGCATGGCCAGGCTCCGCGTACGAGCCCTGACACCCGAGGCAGGCCCGTGTTCCGTTCCGCCCTCCGCCCCGCTGCCCTCCTGCTGGCACCGGCCCTGCTGCTCACCGGTTGCGCCGGTTCCGTCCCGGACGGTGCGACACCGGGGAAGGCCGGCTTCGGTCATCCGCGCACGATCGACAACTGCGGACACCGGGTCACCCTGCGGTCGGCGCCGAAACGGGCCGTCTCCCTCAACCAGGGGACCACCGAGATCCTGCTCTCCCTCGGCCTCGCCGACCGTATGGCGGGCACCGCGACCTGGACCGACCCGGTGATGAAGGGCCTGGAGAAGGCCAACGCGCGGGTGCCGCGCCTGGCCGACGACAACCCGTCCTTCGAGAAGGTCCTCGACGCCGATCCCGACTTCGTCACCGCCTCCTTCGTCTCCACCCTGGGCCAGGGCGGCGTCGCCGCCCGCGAGCGGTTCGAGAAGCTGGGGGTGCCCACGTACGTCTCGCCGGCCGACTGCGCCGAGGGCAAGGACAACGACAGCGGTGGCGACGGTTCGCGCGGCACCCCGCTCGCCCTCGACGCCGTGTACGGCGAGATACGCGACCTGGCGCGTGCCTTCGGGGTCGAGGCGCGCGGCGACGAGCTCGTCGCCGCTCTGAAGGAGCGGGTGCGCAGGGCCACCGCCGGGCTGGACGCCTCCGGCGTCTCCCTCATGTACTGGTTCGCCAACTCCCAGTCGCCCTACCTGGCCGGCTGCTGCGGCGCCCCCGGCGCCATCACCCGTGCCGTCGGCGCGAAGAACGCCTTCTCCGACACCCATGACGAGTGGCCGCAGATCAACTGGGAGACCGTCGCCGACCGCGACCCCGACGTCATCGTGCTCGGCGACCTGACCCGCAGGTCCCAGACCGCGGAGTCCGCCGAAGCCAAGATCCACTTCCTGGAGACCACCCCGGCGACACGTGACCTCACCGCGGTGAAGAACAAGCGGTACGTCCTGCTGAGCGGGCAGGCGATGAACCCGTCCATCCGGACGGTCGAGGGGATCGAACAGGTCGCCGCCGGCCTGCGCGGTCTCGGTCTCGCCAAGTGAGCGCCCGCGCCGCGCTGTTGACCGGCGGGGGACTGGCCGTGCTGCTCGCGTCGGTCGCCGTCGCGGTGACCATCGGTCCCGCCGACATCTCCCCGGCCGACGTGTGGACCTCGGTCGCCGCCCGTCTCGGGCTGGGCGAGGCCACGTTGCCACCGCTGCGGGACGGCATCGTGTGGAACCTGCGCATGCCCCGTACGCTGCTGGCCGCGGTGTGCGGGGCGGGCCTCGCGGTCTGCGGGGCGGTCCTGCAGTCCCTGCTGCGCAACCCGCTGGCCGACCCCTTCGTGCTCGGTGTCTCCTCCGGGGCCTCCACCGGAGCGGTCGCCGTGGTCGTGCTCGGCGTGGGCGGGGGAGCGGTGTCCCTGTCGGCGGGCGCCTTCCTCGGCGCGTTGCTCTCCTTCGGTCTCGTCCTCGTGCTCAGCCACTCCCTGGGCGGCAGCACGGACCGGGTGGTGCTCTCCGGAGTCGCCGCCATGCAGCTCTTCTCCGCACTGACCTCCGTCACGGTACTGACCTCGGCGGACGCCGAGACCACCCGGTCCGTGCTGTTCTGGCTGCTGGGCTCGCTCGCGGGCGCGACCTGGGACCAGGTGCTGCTGTGCGCCCTGGTGCTGGCCGCCGTCCTCGCCGTCTGCCTCGGGTACGCCCGCACCCTGGACGCGTTCGCCTTCGGGGAGGAGGCCGCCGCGGGACTCGGCGTCCACGTCGCCCGCACCCGCCTGGTCCTGCTCTCCGCGACGGCACTGCTCACCGCGGTCCTCGTGAGCTGCGCCGGCGCGATCGGCTTCGTCGGCCTGGTCCTCCCGCACGCCACCCGAGCCCTCACCGGCCCCGGGCACGCCCGCCTCCTGCCGGTCACCGCACTGACCGGCGCCGTCTTCCTCGTATGGGTGGACACCGCCGCCCGCACCGTCCTCGATCCCCAGGAGGTCCCGGTGGGCGTGGTCACGTCCCTCATCGGCGTACCGGCGTTCGTGGCGGTGCTCCACCGCGGCCGGAGGAAGGCATGACCGGTCCCCGGACGAACGGCCCGGCGCCCGGCCTGAGCGCCGATCGTGTCGTGCGCCGCGTCGACGGCCGGGTCATCGTCGACGGCGTCACGCTCGCCCTGCGTCCCGGCGAGACGGTCGGTCTGCTCGGCCCCAACGGCTCCGGCAAGTCCACGCTGCTGAGGCTGCTCGCCGGCGTCCTCGCACCCGCTTCAGGAGTCGTCACCCTCGACGGGTCCCCGCTCCCGGAAGTCGGCCGCCGGGCCACGGCGCGTCGCATCGCCACCGTCGAACAGCACGTCCACACCCAGACCGAACTGACCGTCCGCGACGTGGTCGCCCTCGGCCGCGTTCCGCACCGCCGCGCCTGGACGCCCCCGTCCGCCGCGGACGCCGAGGCGGTCACCGCGGCCCTCGCGCGCACCGGACTGACCGACCGGGCGGAACAGTCCTGGCACACCCTGTCCGGAGGCGAACGCCAGCGCACCCAGATCGCCCGCGCCCTCGCCCAGGAACCCCGCGAACTCCTGCTCGACGAGCCGACCAACCACCTCGACATCCAGCACCAGCTCGACCTGCTGGACCTCATCGCGGACCTGCCGGTCACCACGGTGATCGCCCTGCACGACCTGAACCTCGCCGCGATGTACTGCGACCGCCTGCTCGTCCTCGACAACGGGCGCCCCGTCGCCGAGGGCACTCCCGCCGACGTCCTGACCCCGCGACTGATCAAGCGCGTGTACGGCGTCCGGGCCGAGGTCTCGTCCGGGAACGGCCACCCGGTCATTCGCTTCCTGCGCCGAAGGGCCGGGAAGGCTCCGACGAGCCGCTGACACACGTGATCGCCGGCGAGAGGCGGGGCCGCGCGCCGTCGGGCGCCGCGCGCGGCTGTACTCCTCCTCGAACGCTCGCGGGTCGCACGGCCGGACGGCCGGGCGAGCCGTGGAGCCGGGACGCGGTGCCGAACGCCGCGGAGCGCCCGCGGGTCGCCGGCCGGCGCATGGGGGCATCCCGCGCGTCACGCGGCGGAACGACCGCCCCGGCACCACCGTGCTGCCGGTGGGCCCGCGGGGAGCGGAGGACCGCACCGGGCTGTTCCCCGAGTACGGGGCCCCTGGGCGGAAGAGGGGTCGTGTTCGTGCTCAGTGGGTGTTCGACGCGGCTCGCACCGCGGCGGCCTCGTCCCGGGCGCGGGCGGCGGCCGCGAGGTCGCCGGCCAGGGTGTGGGCCCGGGCCAGGGTGGTCAGGCCGACGCTCAGCCAGGTCCGGGAGCCGATCTGCCGCCACAGCCCGACGGCCGCCTCGGCCCGCAGCCGGGCCGGTCCGGGGCGCCCGGCCGCGAGTTGCGCCTCCGCCAGCGCGTAGAGCGTCGCCGCCTCGCCCCACAGGTTGCCGAACTCCCGGTATGTCCACAGAACGCGGGCCAGTACACGGCGGCCCTCCCTCTGGTCCCCGTGGCGCACCAGGACGTCCCCGAGCCAGCAGGCGGCGTGCGCGGCGCTGAGCCGGTCACCGAGGCTCTCGCTGATCGAGGCGGCCTGCCGGAAGCAGTCGGCGGCGTCCGGGTAGGCGCCGAGTGCGCGGTGACTCTGCCCCAGGCACCGCAGGGCCTGAGCCTCGCCGGGACGGTAGCCCGCCTCCCGGCTCAGCCGAAGGCACTGTGTGAACCGCTCCATGGCCGCCTCGACACGCCCCTGCTCCAGGTCGATGACGCCGATGCCGTTGGTGGCGTAGACCAGGCAGTTGACGTTTCCCGCCGTGCGGGCCAGTTCGACCGCCTGTCCGAAATGATGTACGGCCAGGGAGTACTGGCCGAGCAGGCGGTGGACGTACGCGAGCCCGGCGGTGGCACTGGCCAGGCAGGCGGGGCCCTCGCCGTCGGCGAGCTCGATCGCCTGCTCGAAGTGGCGCAGCGCCTCCGGGTACCGGTCGAGGATCGTGGTGAGTTCGCCGAGGCAGCGGTGGAGTTGGGTGGCGCTGCGGGTGCTGCCGCTGCTCAGTGCCGCCTTGAGCGCCCTGTTCTGGAGCCGTTCCCAGTCGTCGAAGTGACTGCCGATCTGGAAGAGGGTGGTCAGGGTGGTGGCCAGACCCGCGGCTGCCTCGATCTCGGCCCCGTCGAGTGCCTGGTCCACCGTTTCGATGAGGAACTGGCGCTCGTCGTTGAACCAGGCCAACGGGTCCGCGAGGAGCTGATCGCTGTCGGTGGAGGAGGGCCGCCAGGACGCCAGGTCGGTCTGAGAGATGCCCTGGAAGTCGACGCTGAGACTGTCCGCGGCCAGGTCGGCGAGGTGCAGGCTCGCCCCCAGGAGCCGGGACAGCGCGGTTGCGCGGTCCCGCAGCGGGACCTCCCGCTCCGCCCGCTCCCGGCCCAGCAGCCGCACCAGATCGTGCAGCCGGTGGCGCACACCGGCCGCACCCGTCGAACTGGTCTCCACCAGGTGGACCTCCACCAGGTCGTCCAGCACGGCTTCCGCTCGGCGCAGGTCCAGGTCCAGGAGCGAGGCCAGGGCCCAGGCGGCGAAGTCCGGTCCGGGCAGCAGCGCGAGCATGCGCAGTGCGTGCTGGTTGGTGGGGGACATCCCCTGGTACGTCAGTTCCAGGCTGGCCCGCACGGCTATGTGCCCGACGGCGAGCTCGTCGAGTTTGCGCTGCTCGTCGGCGAGCGCGCGGGCGACTTTGGCCAGTGGCCAGTGCGGCCGTGCGGCCAGCCGCGCACCGGCGACCCACACCGCCAGGGGGAGGCCTTCGCAGGTCGCCACGATGGCCTGGGCCGCGTCGGGTTCCGCGGCGGTCCGGTCGGCGCCGAGCATCTCGCGCAGCAGGGCGAGTCCCGGCGTGGACCCCAGGACTCCCAGGGGAAGCCGATGACCGCTGAGACCCGCCAGCGTGGTCCGGCTGGTGACGACGACGGCGCAGCGTGCCCCACTGGGCAGGAGGTGGTTCACCTGCCGCGCGTCGGCCGCGTTGTCCAGCACGACGAGCGTTCTCCGCTGGGCCAGCAGAGTGCGGTAGAGGTGGACCCGCCCGGTGAGGTCCGGTGGCACCGCACCGCCCCGTACACCGAACGCCCGCAGGAAGGCGCCCAGGACGGTGAACGGCTCGGCCCGTTCGTTGTCGAAGGCCCGCAGGTCCACATAGAGCTGGCCATCGGGGAACCGGGAGGCCAGCAGGTGCCCCACGCGCACGACGAAGGCCGTCTTGCCCACCCCGGCCGGTCCGGTGACCAGCAGGGTCACCGGACCGGGCGTCTGCTGTTCCCGGCCGAGGAACCTCAGGGCCGTGTCCGTCTCGTCCTCGCGGCCCACGAACAGGGGCGGCGCCGGCGGAAGCAGGCGGGGCAGGAGTTGCCGTCCGTTCGCCCCACCCCAGTCCCTGGGGCCGCTTTCGCCGGTGTCGTCGGACTCGTCCGAGGCGTGTGTGTCCGCGGCCTCGGCCGAGGCGGGCCGGGGCGCCGGGACGAGCGCCGGCGGCGGGGTGTCGTCGGCGAGCGGGACGGGGGACGCCAGGGCCGGGTCGGCGGTGAGGATCTGCTGGTGGAGCCGGTTCAGCGCGGGGCCGGGGTCGGTGCCCAGTTCCTCGGCCAGGCGTCGCCGCTGGGCCTCGTAGTGGTGCAGGGCGTCGGAGGCCCGTCCGCTGCGGTAGAGCCCGAGCATGAGTTGCCCGGCCACTCGTTCGTCCAACGGGTGCTGATCCGCCAGGGCGGAGAGCTGGGCGAGGATCACTCCGTGGTGGCCGAGACGCAGTTGCGCGTCGTTGAGATCCAACGTGGCGGCGTACCGCTCCCGCAGCAACCCCTCGCGCAGCGTGCCGAACCACGGCGTGTCGCATGCCGCGAAGGGCTCTCCCTGCCACAGCTCCAGCGCCTGTTCGAAGAGTTCCGCGCTCCGGGGCGCCTCGTCGGCCGCGCGGGCCTGCTTGACCAGCGCACGGAACCGGTGGAGGTCCACGGCGTGCTGATCGACCAGCAGCGCGTAGCCGCCGGAGCGACGGTCGATCAGCGCCTCCTCGCCGGCCGGCGCCAGAACCTTCCGCAACCGGGACACATAGCCGTACAGCGTGTCCCGGACGCGTCGCGGTACCCGCTCCCCCCATACCCGGCCGACGAGCTGGGCGGCGGACACCGTGCGAGGGGTCTCGACCAGCAGCGCGGCCAGCACGCAGCGCTGCAGTGGAGGGCCGAGGTCGACGGCCACGTCGTCGACGCGCGCCGCGATGTCACCGAGCACGCGGAACCCGACCGCCATCACACCTCCCTCGGAGGGCACCCAGCTTGCCGAACCGGCTCTCACCGGCCAATTCGAGATCGCGCCAAGGTTTCGTCAAGACCGGCCGGAAAGCATGCACTCATGGCTCGGCGGAGCCTGAAAGGAAAACGATGAAGGAGTTGGGAAACATGAACACGAAGGTTCGCTACGAGGCGCCGGCGCTGTTCGAGATCGGCGGCTTCTCCGAGAAGACGCGCTGGGTGCGCGTGGGATGGCTTCCGGACCTCCTCAGCACGTTCGGCGGCTGACGCCCTGAACGCGGCCCGGACCACCGAGACAGTTGGGAACTTTCCATGGAGTTCGTCGTTTTACCGGACCACCCCGCCGCGGACGAGGTGAGCGCCCGGATCCCTGAGGAGTACCGGAAGAAAGTGCTCCGTCACCATTCCGGACGTCCTTGGCTGGTGGGGAACTGGCCCGCGAACGCCGCGGTCTGCGTCGGGGCCGGTCCGTCGAAGATCGCTCTTTTCGGTGCCGCGCGTACCACGGAACGTGAACTCCTGGTTCAGCTGGGCAAGGTACGGACGCTGCGGGATCTCGACGGGATCGCGGAACGCACCGCGGGCTCTTTTCATCTGGTTGCCTCCATCAACGGTCTCGTCAGGGCCCAGGGCGGCCTCTCCGGCGCTCGGGGAATCTTCTCGACGTCGTTCGCCGGCATCACGGTGGCGGCGAACCGGATATCCGTGCTGGGCGAGCTGCGGCGGCTGACCGTGGCCGAGGACCAGCTCGCGTTGCGGTTGCTCGCGTTCACGCCACCGTGGCCCTTGAGCGAGCGCAGTGTGTGGCGGGAGGTCGACTCCCTTCCCTTCGCGCACTACCTGTCCGTCCGTCCCGACGGAACCGCCGAGCAGATCCGGTGGTGGGATCCTCCGGCGCCGGAGCGGCCGGCGGGTCTGGCCGCTCCCGAATTGCGCGAGGCACTGGTCGCGGCGGTCGCGGCACGGACGGGTGCGCAACCGGCAGTCGGCGCCGATCTCTCCGGCGGGATGGACTCGACGAGTCTCTGCTTTCTCGCCGCCGAGCAGGGCGGTGGACTGGTGACCATACGGCGCCGGCTCATGGACCCCACGAACTGCGACGATCCCGTCGCCGACCGGGCCGCGGCGGATCTGCCCGGCGCCGAGCACATCGTCCTCGACAAGGACACCGCCTCGCCGTATTACGAATCTCCGGACCGTGACGATCTGGCGATGGACGAACCACCGCCTTTCATCGCCATGGCGAGCCACATGGAAGACGTCGCCCGGATCATGGCCTCGCACGGGGTCACCAGGCACCTTCAGGGCCACGGCAGCGACGAACTGGCGGCCACCGGAACCACCTACGTCAACGCCATGGCCCAGCGGAGTCTGCTCGGATCCCTTGGCATGATCCGCGCGATGCGCGCCAGGCGACGCTGGTCCCTCGCCACGACCCTGCGCGTCGTACGGGCGTTCCCGCCCTACGCCGAGTGGCTGCAGCGCTCCGCCGACGAACTGCTCCGTCCGCCGGATGTCGAGTCGGAGGTGGGCTGGGAGCCCACCCCACGGCTTCCCCCGTGGGCCTCCGGGGAAGCCGCCGCGCTGGTCCGGGATGCGATGAACCGTACGGCGGGGACGGATCCCCAGCCGATGTCATCGATACCCACGCAGCACGAGATACTGCGCTGTATCCGTGTGAACGGTTGGATCGTCCGCTTCGCCAACACGCTCGGGGAGCGTTTCGGTGTGAGTTTCGAAGCTCCGTTCCTCGATGATCGGGTCGTGGAGACGGCGCTGTCCGTCCGGATGGCGGACCGCTATGTGGCCGGCCGTCACAAACCCGTCCTGGCGGCCGCCCTGCGCGGAACGGTGCCGGATTACGTTCTCGACCGGACCACCAAGAGCCATTTCACCGTGGATGTCTACAACGGCCGGAAGCGAAACCTCGCCAAGATGCGGGAGATGTGCGAGGAGTCGCGCCTTGCCGACCTGGGGCTGATCGGCCGCGATGGATTTCGCCGCGCCCTTTCGAGTGCCATGCCGGATCCCATGCACATGGGTCCGCTCGAAAAGACGATCGCCTGCGAGGCATGGCTCCGATCCCTGCCGGCGAGGACCGGCCCGCAGGCGCCTTGACGCAACGAACCAGGAGACCGCGAATGAAAGGCATAGCCCTCTCACCCTTCGTCACGATGACCGAGACCGAAGACGGAATGGTGTTCCTCAACAAACGGACCGGACGGTACTGGCAGCTGAACGGCACGGGATCGGAGGTCGTCCGTCTGCTGCTGAGCGGCGAGAGCGTGGAGTCGACGGCGAGCCGGCTTCGGGAGAAATACCCCGACGCGTCCGATCAGACCGTGTCGGACGTCCACACATTGGTGCAGCAGCTCCAGGCCGCGAAATTGCTCGCCCGATGAGCTTCTCGATGGTCAACGAGCGGGCGATGTCACCGCCGCCGCTGTGGCTCCGTCCGCTCGCGGGATTCGCGGTCCTGCTGGCCCGGGCGATCACGAAACTGTCGCCCGAGCGTCAGTTCGCACTGCTCGGAGCTCTCCGCCGTGGCGCGCGTGCGAGTCGTGCGGACGAAGCACACCGGGCCCGCGACGCCGTCCTCTTCGTCAGCGTGATGTGCACGGGGCCGTGGTGTCTGCAGCGGTCCGTGGCCACCGCACTGTTGTGCCGCATCTGCGGTACCTGGCCCGAATGGTGTGTGGGAGTGCGCACGGAGCCCTTCACCGCTCACGCCTGGGTCCAGGTGGACGGCGTACCGGTGGACGAGGACACGGAGCAGCTCGACCACTTCCACAGAATGGTCGTCATTCGACCCCGATCGCGTAAGGAGCCGCCGGAATGACGTCGCCGTACGGGTTCGGCCCGCTCACAGCCGCGAACGCGGACATCGCGGCGGTCTGGGGGAGACGGACGAGTGCGCTGTCCGTCGCCCCGTCCTTTCTCGCCTCCCTCCACGGCATCACGATCGACCGGCTGCTGGAGGAAAGGTCGCTCCGGCCGCCGAACATCTCCTTCGCCCGAGACGGCACACAGCTCCCGGACGATGAGGTGATCATCAGGGGGACGCCGTCTGCGAACCCGGACGCCGGCCTCCTGGACCGGGCGAAGGCTCGGTCCCTGGTGGCCCAGGGCGCCACGGTGATGGTCTACCAGGCGCACCATCTGATCGGCTCGCTCGGTCTGATCACCGCGCGGATCTCGGCGGCGTTGCGCGCCTCCTGCGGCACGACCGTGTTCCACACCCCGGCGCGCGCCCCCGGTCTCGGCTGGCACCGGGACGGCCAGCACGTGGTAGCCGTGCAGATCGCCGGCTCCAAGGAGTGGCGGGTGGAGAGGAGCGTCCCGTCGCGTTGGTGGACCGCCGGCGCCCTGGTCTCCGGCGGTCCCGACACCGACGTCGCCCATGTCACCCTTCGTCGTGGTGAAGCTCTCTACATGCCCCCGGGGGTCGCCCACACCGCACAGGCGACCGACGAGTCGAGTACCCATGTGTCGTTCGTCGTCCAGGAACCGGAGACGAAGGACCTCACGCTCGCGATGTTCGAACGCGCCTCACGGTACGTCAGCACCAGGCTGGAGGGAGGCCCGCTCGCCGAGCGGAGGACACGAGCCGCGGCCGTGGCACGCGAGTTCGCCTCGGCCGTGCACGAACTCGACGTCGACGAGTTGCTCGCGATGGTGGAGGAAGACGCCACGGCGGCCGGGCAGCCTCCTGCCGGCCCGTCGGAGTGATCGCCAGTGCCGCGGCAGGCGACGCTCACCCCGTCGCGACGCCCGGCACGCCTCCCCCGAGCACTCCGAGCAGGGGGGGCGCTCCCTCGAAGAGCGCGCGGACGCCGTGCGTGGGCAGGCGACTTCGCCTGCCCACGGGTTCGCGGACGACCGGCGGGCCTGATCCGCCGCCCGGTCCCCGGCCGCGCGACCGAGTCGGTGCCTCAGTCCTCGCCGCTGCCGTAGGGCCTGGTCAGTATCTCCAGGTTGTGCCCGTTGGGGTCGTCGAAGTAGGCCCCACGGCCGCCGTCCCTGTGGTTGATCTCGCCGGGGTGGTGGTGATGGGGGTCCGCCCAGTAGGTCAGGCCGGTGTTTCGGACCCGGGCGAAGATCGTGTCGAAGTCGTCCTCGGAGACGAGGAACGCGTAGTGCTGCGGGATGATCGGATCGGCGGTGTCCATGTAGTCCAGCGTCACGCCGTTCGGTACCTGCACCGGAACGAACGGGCCGTACTCGGGTGCCACCTCCAGACCCAGCAGATCCGCGAGGAACCGTGCGGATGCCGCCTTGTCGTGCGCGGCGACGATCGTGTGGTTGAGTTCCACTGACATCGGTCGGCCTCCTGCCCCTGGGCGCCAGAACCACCTTCCACGCTAGCAACCGCCCGTCTCGGCGTCATCCGTCTCCGGTCCCGGCCCGCTCCGACCCGCGACCGAGACCGGGAGTCCGGGGTACGGGGACCGGGTACGGCGTGACCTGCGGTGACGTACGGGTCGGCCGGACACGGCCGGCCCGGCGGGCGGTCAGCCCTCGGCGCGCTGGGTCACGGGGGCGTCGGTGCGGTCGCCCGGGAACTCGTACCAGCGACGCCGCAGGCAGACGTACCGGGTGTCGGCCTCGACGAGCCGGAGGAAGCCCGAGACGGTCTCGGCGAGCCGCTCCTGCGCCCCGGGATGGGCGAGCTCTCCGTCCTCGGTGAAGCCGTGGTGGGCCTCGGGCAGGCTGAACATGTCCGGGTAGACCCGGGTGCCGAGGTGCTCCAGCGGCACCCTCAGCGTCCACAGCCCGCGGTTCCCGCCGATCAGCGAGGGGGAGGCCGAGAGCAGCAGCGCGTGCTTGGTCTTGAACGGCTGCGGTCTGATGCGCGAGACCCAGTCGATCGCGTTCTTGAGCACCCCGGGCACCGAGGCGTTGTACTCGGGGGAGGAGATGACGAACGCGTCGGCGCGTTCCAGGCGGTCGCGCAGCGCCAGCGCGCCCTGGGGCAGGCCCTGGGCCTCTTCGGCGTCTCCGTCGTAGAGCGGCATGTCGAAGTCGCGCATCCGGGCCGGATCGACCTCGGCGCCGGCCTCGGCGAGCAGCCGCCCGGTGAGGGAGGCGAGGCGCGCGTTGTGGGATCCGGCCCGCAGCGCGGCGCCGAAGACGAGCACGCGCACGGGGCCGGGCCCGGCGTCCGTTGTCATGGTGTCCTCTCCGTCGGCCGTCGTCCGACGGGCAGTCTGCTCGGCCTCGGCCCGCGGTTCGAGGCAGCCCCGCGCACCTCGCGCATGCCTTACCCGACCGGCCCAACCGAACGGGCGACCGCCGCCTTACGGAGAGGCGCCCCGCTGCCCGGGGAACGGAGGCGGGGCCGAGCACCGAGGTGCCCGGCCCCGCAGTCGTCACCGCGTGCGCCGACCGGTGGCCGGCTCGCGGCCCGAAGCGCCGACGGTCGGTGTCACCCCGTCAGGTCCGCCCCGGTCGGCAGCGGCGGCTCCGCCAGGACCCGCCCCCACTCCTCGTCGGTGAGCACCCGCGACCGGATCAGGAAGCGCACCCCCTCGGGAGCCTCGAGGGAGAAGCCGCTGCCCCGGCCCGGTACCACGTCGACGGTGAGGTGGGTGTGCCGCCAGTACGCGTACTGGTCGGCGCTCATCCAGAACGGAGTGCCCCCGACGACCTCGCCGAGCAGGACGTCGGCGGCGCCGACCCGGAACTCGCCGCGGGGATAGCACATGGGCGCACTGCCGTCGCAGCATCCGCCGGACTGGTGGAACATCAGCGGACCGTGACGTTCCATCAGCTCGTGGGTCAGGTCCGCGGCGGCCGCGGTCATGCCGACACGCTCCAACCGGGCGGCCATCAGAAGAAGCCGAGCTTCTGCTCCGAGTAGCTGACCAGCAGGTTCTTCGTCTGCTGGTGGTACACGCTCACCGTCGTCTCTGACCTGCGGCAAAGGGTGGCACCGTCTGCTTCTGAGCTGATTTGGTCCGTACCTGGTCCGGATCTTGATGCGTGATCTGTGGTGTTGGCGTCCGAGTCCTGCGGTACGACATGGCACAGGCTGTAGAGACCGTCCAGGGGCGTCTACGCCAGTTCATTGCGGGCATGGGATTGCAGGTCAGAGCCTCTTGGTTCGGGAGAGTCTGCCCAGTTGTCGCGATGGTGGGTTGCACTGGGAGGCGAGGACGGCTATGAGCAGAGGCCCGACGATGTACAGCAGTCCCTGCGCGCCGGTGTCGTGGACGAGCGCGGCGTACCGAAGGCGGGCGTTGGGCAGCACGCTCGGCCACAGCGCCCGCAGCCCGGCCTCCAGGGACGGAGTGGTCAGGCCGCCAGCGACGACGATGGCCGTGGCCAGGCGAACCTCGCATCACCTGACTGTGTGACCCGAGCCTCGACGATGTCGACAGTCTTCCCGCTCCTGAGGTTCTGGTGGCTGAGATCGTCGAGGACCTCCAGTCTGCTCTCTCGGAGTTCGCTGCGATTGCCGAGACGCTGGAGCAGGCCAAGGCTGATCGCCAGCCTTATGGCGCACCCGGGTCGGAGAGCAAAGAGAACGAGTAGCCCGAGATGCGGTCGTGCTCGGCTCGGGGACCGAAAGGGTGCAGGGGACTTGCCAACTGTGCCCCACCCCAGGGCCCTTGTCAGTGCTTCGGTCTAGCCTTTGGCCATGCGACCGCCTCTCGAAAACGTTCTCCGCAATGCGCTTGTACAGAACCTGGAGCTGATCGAGCCGGGGCTCCGGCCGGTTCAGTTCGAGGAGTACCCGCTGGCCAACGCCCACGGCACCAGGGGCAGCATCGACATCCTGGCCCGTGATCGCCATCAGATGTGGGTGGTCATCGAGCTGAAGCGGTCCCGGTCCAGCGCGCGGCAAGCCCTGCACGAGGTCAACAAGTACACCGAGCTTCTCTGCCGGGAGAAGAACCTCGCGCCGGACCGCATTCGTGCGGTGATCGTCGCCATGCCGGATGACTGGGAGGAACTCCTGATCGCCGTCAGTCATGCCGCGCGTGACTGGAGTCATGATCTTCGCGGATACCGACTGCTCTTGGACAACAACGGCACCCCCATCGGGACTGAGCGGGTGGAGCTTCTGCCCCGGGCGTTTGAACCCCGCATCACTCCCATCCACAACCTGTTCTTCTTCGCCACGGAGGAACAGCGGGAGCAGGGCTGGAGGATCATCAGCAAGGTCGCGGACGAGCTGGGGGCGCTCGACCTGTTGGCGGCGGATCTGGACCGCGTAGCGGAGAAGCACTACATCCCTGCGCCTTTCGGCCTGTACCTGGCGATCGGCCGAGTGAACGAGGAACTCGCCGCAGTGGATCTCCTGGGTGGTTACGACGGGCCTGAGCCGTTCGCTGAGGAGCACCAGGCGGAGTACCTGGCCCTCTGCGAGATCTGCAACCGTCTTGCGCGCAGCAAGCTGCACGGAATGAACATGGAGTCCGCACGGCCAGGGCTGTTGAAGAATCTCCGTGACGACCCCAACTGGGCCATTCACGGCTTCCGAGGTACCGGCGCCTACGACGTCACAGCCGCTTTCGAAGAGCAGGACCTGTTCCGCTTCCTTACCGGGGACGAACGAGGAGACAGTCAGATCCTGTACACGGGCACCGCCAGCCCGCAGGTAGCCAGCCGTTGGAAGGCGTTCCGGAAGGAGGCTCGGCAGAGCCTGGCCGGCAACCACGAGTGGGATTCGCTGGTGGCCGGTTGGCTCGACGAAGTGGGCCCGAAGGTTGGTGAGGGAGACGTCGGACTGCACGTCTACAACCCCTGTGACCTCCTGCAAACAATCACCCATGGGTGGCCAGACGGCCTGGAGAATCTCCTGCCCATTGTCATGGGCGAAGCCGTACCCCGCCACGGCCTACGGCACTCGGTACGTGGCGCCCTGTGTTGGAACGGCCGAGGTATGTCGTTGCCCGATGCGGTACGGCTCGTGTACCGCGATCCGCTGTTCCTGATGAGCAACATGTACGCGGGGGTCGTGTGGGAACGTGACCGAGAGCTCTTGGATCTCCTGGGGCTGCACTACGTGCTCCTGGAGAAGATCGGACCCGTTGGGTCCGAGGCGACGGTGGCCGAAGAGCACCGCATCTGGATACATCAAGATCAGGGTGCTCGCGTCTACTCCTCGGACACGGATCCTCGCGGGTACGCACAGGCGTACGCAACCATTGCGGCTGATGGCGAGATCGTCTCGATCGGGCAGTACCTCAATAGGCATTCCCACGAAGTGGAGCTGGTGGCCCGGGAGTACCGCGCCTTCACTCATTCGTCTTGAGTTCCGCGGTGGGTCAAAGGTGATCGGGAGGGCACCCAGTTGATGCTGTGGGTCTTCCTGGATCCAGGCCCGCGGGATCGAGCGCACCATTCTCGCCTGCTCCGGGGCGCTCGGGGCCGGTCCCACTATGCGGCAGGGCTGCTGCCGATGATCCGCCGGCCCGGCGTAGCGCCGTGGCTTGCACGACCGCGGAGATCAGCCCGATGACCATCGACGACGACATCGCTCTGCTTGACCGAGGGCCGGCGGTCAGTCATCGGCACCTCAACCTTGCTGCAAGAAGAGCAACTCACGTGGTAAGTCTCTGATGTTGTTTTCTTTCTCTGTTTGTCTCAGTCGCTGAAGCAACCGAAGCATCCGCCCTCCCTGACCCGCCGACGTGAGGAGCCCGCATCGTGCCACCCACTCTCTACCGCGACACGGGGTACACCCTTCGGCACCTGATAGAGGACATCGAGGGCGGAAGGATCGGGCTTCCCGACATCCAGCGGCCGTTCGTCTGGTCCGCGACGAAGACCCGCGATCTCTTCGACTCGATGTACCGCGGCTACCCGATCGGCACCCTGATGTTCTGGGAGACCGGAGCCGAGGTGGGGACCCGGCAGATCGGGACGGGAACGGGCGACCGGGCGGCCCAACGGCTGGTGGTGGACGGGCAGCAGCGGCTCACCGCATTGTTCGCCGTACTCACCGGGCGCAAGGTTGTCAATAAGTCCTTCGACGAGGTCACGCTGCGGATCGCCTTCCACCCGCAGGACCAGACGTTTGAGGTCACGGACGCGGCAATCGAGCGGGACACCGCCTACATCCCGGACATCACCAAGCTCTGGGCCCCGGGTGGCCACCGTGGCGCCGTCCGGGAGTTCTTCCACCGGCTCGAACAGGCCGCAGGCGAACCCCTGCCGACCGCGACGAGGGACGAGCTGGAGGAGCGGATTGACCGGGTCCGGGGCCTGCACGACTTCCGTTTCCAGGTGGTGGAGTTGGACGCCGCGGCCGACGAGGAACAGGTCGCGGAGATCTTCGTCCGTATCAACTTCCAGGGAGTGAAGCTCAACCAGTCCGACTTCATCCTCACCTTGATGTCGGTGCACTGGGAGAAGGGCCGACGTCAACTGGAGGACTTCTGCCGGGCCGCGGTGGTCGCGGGACTTCCCGGACCGAACCCGCGCAACCCGTTCCTGGACCCCAGCCCGGACCAGCTCCTGCGCGTCGCTGTCGCCGTGGCCTTCCGGCGTGCCCGGCTGCAGCACGTCTACAACGTGCTGCGAGGCAAGGACTTTGAGACCGGAAAAGTCTCCGCCGAGCGCCGCCTGGAACAGTTCGAACGGCTGGCGCAGGCGCACACGCAGGTCCTCGATCTGACCAGCTGGCACGAGTTCTTCCAGTGCATCACCGCGGCCGGCTTCCGTAGCCGCAAGATGATCACCTCTGACACCGCCCTGCTCTACAGCTACGCGCTGTGGCTGATCGGACTGCACGACTTCGGACTGTCGGCCGAAGAACTCCGTCCGGTCATCGCGCGCTGGTTCTTCATGGTGCACACTACCGGCCGTTACTCCAACTCGCCCGAGTCGCAGATGGAGTTTGACCTGGGTCGGATCGGCGGCCTGCCGCAGGGTGACGGCCAGGCGTTCGCCGCAGAACTCGCCCGGATCATCTCCGCGCACTTCACCGGTGACTACTGGGACATCTCCCTGCCGAATAGGCTCGACAGCTCATCGTCGTACTCCCCGGTGGTGTTCGCCTACCAGGCTGCGTTGAACATCTTGGACGCCGAGTTGCTCTGCGGCGACCAGCACATCCGCGACCTGATGGATCCGGCGGCTAGGCCCGCCCGGAAGGTTCCCCGGGACCGTCTGTTCAACTCCGAGACCCTCGAGGGTCTTGGTATCACCGACAAACGCCAGGTCAACGCCATCGCCAACATGGCATATGTGATGTGGCCGGCAAGTGAGAAGGGCAACACCGACGAACCTCACGTCTACTGGCCGAGGATCACCGAGGCGATGGACCCGGAGGTGGTCAGGCGGCAGGCCCTGTGGCACGCGCTGCCGGTCGGCTGGGAGCAGCTCGACTACGCGGTCTTCCTGGAACGACGCCGCCAGCTGATCGCCCAAGTGGTACGGGAGGCGTTCGAAACGCTCAGCGCGGGCCGACCCGCGTACGTGCCCACCGCGGCGGCCGATCTGATCGCCGCCGGTGAGTCCCAGAGCACCGAGTTCAAGGCGAGTGCCCGCTGGAACGTGCACACCGGGGAGTACGACAAGTCCCTGCAGAACAATCTCGTCAAGACGGTCTGCGGCTTCCTCAACGGGGAGGGCGGCAACCTGTTCGTCGGCGTCGGTGACGACGGGACCGTACTAGGGATCGAGGACGATCTGTCCACCCTGCCGAAGCAGGCCGACCTCGATGGCTACGAACTGTTCGTACGCCAGGTCCTCGATGACAACCTGTCGGCCCCGACCGCGACCACCGTGCGGATCAGCTTTCCCGAGGTGGCCAAGCGTGTTGTCTGCCGGGTCAGCGTGGCCGCAGCTGGCAAGGCCGTGTTCGCCAGGCCAGCCAAGGGCGGTAACGCGGCCACCGACTTCTGGGTCCGGGTCGGTAATGCCACCAAGCAGCTGCATGGCGAGGATCTCCTGCGGTACCGGGAGGAGCACTGGGGGTGATCGTCCGCGACGAGGACCGACCTTGAAACAACCCGCGAGCATGCCGCCGTGTGACCACGTCCGGCGCCCGGCGTCGTCCGCGCTTCTTCGCATGCTTCGCCCCGCCGAGGACGACGCAAGATAGCACCTCAGCCGGTCCGTGGCTGGTCCGGGACCGGCGCCGATTCGCGGTGAACGAGTTGGACGGTTGCTGAACGGTCACGGATGGTGGCTGCAGCCTATGGGTGCCTGAAAGGGTAAAGCCCTCGCCAGGCACCCAACTTGCGGCTCTAGAAGAACCCAGGGTTTCCGCTCTCGCTGTCGAGCCACGGGATCTCCTTCAGGCGCCAGCGCCAGAACCCGGGAACCGTGTCCACGGAATTCCACGAACGGTAGGCGTAGGCGGCCGTGACCGACTCGTGTTCCGCGTACCGCTTGGCCCACCCCCTGCCGAGCACATGGATAAGGGCGATGGCCCGCTGACGTCGCACCGTTCCGTCCGCTTCGTCGGTGATCGCGTGTGCCACCGCGTCGAGATCGGGCGCTTCCCGGTCGTTCAGGGTGTACTCGGCGCTGAGCGCATTCATCTTCGCGATCCGGCTCTCCGGCGAGCCCGGCGCGTGAACGGGCACTTCCCGGCGGTTGAGCCGCTCTTCACGGTGGCGGTGCAGTTGGATCCGGGGTGTCGTCTGGAGCGCGACGGCCAGGCCCACGTCGCCGCCGAGCCGGGAGCGGTCGGGAGCGTCGAGCCGGGCGAAGGCGTCCTGAAGGTCGCGCAGCTGCTCGTCGGTGAGCTGCAGGGCTGTGGCGTTCATGTGGGCTTTGCCGTAGCTCGCCAGACGCCGAAGGGTGGTGAGCTCGTCCCTGTCCGTTAGCAGAGCATCGCGTCTGGTTGTCGCTGTTCAGAACAATCCGAAGCTGGCGCTCTGACACTTTTCCCTCGGTAGGAGTTGTTGGGATGGGTGCCCCGTTCAATCGAACAGTGCAGAGAGCGCACGGGCCAGTTCCGCAAGGTGCTCGGGGAATGCCGCTCTGCCTATGATCGCCGCACGTTAATCGGACATGGCCAGGTTTGCGCCCGTGCCGCAGGGGGCTCCGCTTAGGCGTCTGTAGCACTGTGCCCCGATGGCCCCGTCCAGAGGAGCACTACCGCCGCAGCCTCCTCGATGTGTTCGGCGGCAGCCTGGGCGGGGGAGTGGTCGGCAAATTCCTCCCGGCGCTCGATGGCCAGCTCGACTAGTACTCCAGCAGCGTTTCGCTATCTGGCCTGGTCAGAGGCGTTTTCTGGAGTGTAGTCGGCTGGTGTTGTGTCAGGGGTGGTCTTGCTGGACCGCCCCTCCAACGAGTGGGCCGGGGAAATGGCTGGGCTGTGATACGGACAGCCTCCCAGCGTGATCGACGAACATGCGGACGCGGCCTGGGAACGAGAACTCGACGACCTTTTCCTCTGCATCGGCC
>NZ_JBIBUK010000045.1:0-28096 GCF_043079345.1 Streptomyces sp. NPDC015220
CGACCAGTCGACGTACGGTGTGGGTTCGTCCACGTGGAGGGTCTTGGGCAGGACGCCGTGCTGCATGGCGAGCACCATCTTCATGACGCCCGCGATGCCGGCGGCGGCCTGGGTGTGGCCGATGTTCGACTTCAACGAACCCAGCCACAGGGGCTGTTCGGCCGGGCGGTCTGTGCCGTAGGTGGCGAGCAGGGCCTGTGCCTCGATCGGGTCGCCCAGCTTCGTGCCGGTGCCGTGCGCCTCCACCGCGTCCACCTCGGACGCACCCAGCCCGGCATCGGCCAGCGCTGCCCGGACGGCGCTCTGCTGGGCGAGCCCGTTGGGCGCGGTGAGCCCGTTGGAGGCGCCGTCCTGGTTGACGGCGGAGCCGCGTACGACGGCCAGCACCCGGTGGCCGTTGCGCCGCGCGTCCGACAGTCGCTCCAGGACCACTATTCCGACGCCCTCGCCCCAGGCCGTGCCGTCCGCGGCGGCGGCGAACGCCTTGCAGCGGCCGTCGGGCGCGAGTCCGCGCTGGCGGCTGAACTCCACGAACATGCCGGGCGCCGCCATCACCGCCACGCCGCCCGCAAGCGCCACCGTGGACTCGCCGCGCCGCAGCGACCGTACGGCCTGGTGGAGCGCCACCAGCGACGACGAGCACGCCGTGTCGATGGTGAGCGCCGGGCCCTCCAACCCGTAGAAGTACGACAGCCGCCCGGACAGCACGCTGACGGTCGTGCCGGTCAGTACGTGGCCCTGCACCGCCTGGTCCGCTTCGTGCATCCGCGAGCCGTAGTCCTGGCTCATCGCGCCGATGAACACCCCGCTCCGGCCGCCGCGCAGCGCCGTCGGATCGATGCCCGCGCGCTCGAACGCCTCCCAGGAGGTCTCCAGCAGCAGCCGCTGCTGCGGGTCCATCGCCAGGGCCTCGCGCGGGCTGATCCCGAAGAAAGCGGCGTCGAACCGGTCCGCGTCGTGCAGGAAACCTCCCTCGCGGACGTAGGAGGTGCCGCTGTGGTCCGGGTCCGGGTCGTACAGCGCGTCGAGGTCCCAGCCCCGGTTGGCGGGGAAGTCCGAGACGGCGTCCGTACCCCGTGCCACCAGCTGCCACAGTGCCTCGGGGGAGTCCACGCCCCCGGGCAGCCGGCACGCCATCCCCACGATCGCGATGGGCTCGTCCCCGTCTCCCGCGTGGGAGGTTGCCGCTCCGTCCCGGCCGCTCCGCCGGGCCCGCTCCGTCCCGGCCCGTTCCGCCGTGGCCAGGGCCGCCCCCTCGCCCGTCGCGCCCAGCAGCTCCGCGTGCAGGTGGCCGGTCAGCTCGCCGAACGTCGGTCGTTCGAACAGCAGGGTGACGGGCAGGGGCAGCCCGGTCGCTTCGACGAGCCTGTTGCGCAGGGCGACCGCGGTGACCGAGTCGAATCCCAGTTCCTTGAACGGGATGCGGGCGTCACCGGTGTGCGCGCCGCGCAGCGCGACGATCTGGGAACGAACCAACTGCTCGACCCATACGCTTCGTTCGGCTTCGGTGAGTCGGGCGAACCGGGCTCGGGGAGTGTCGCTCCCGGTATCCGCGTCGGCGGTGAAGGGGTACGTCGGGAGTGTGATCCGCCGGGCGTCGCTGCCATGGAAGAGGGCGCCCCAGTCGGCGGTGCCTCCCCCTACGTACAGCTCCGCCAGCGCGGTCAGCAGGTCGGTCGGTCCGTCCTGTCCGCGACGGAGCGTGCCGACGACCCCCGCGGGGCCCTCCGCCTGGGTTGTCGCCGCGGTGTCCTCCAGCGTCTCCTGCACCCCGCCGAGCAGCACGGGGTGCGGGCTGACCTCCAGGAACATACGGTGGCCCTCGGTCAACAGGCCGCGCACCGCCTCCTCGAAGCGGATCTCCGAGGTGATGTTGCGGTGCCAGTACGCGCCGTCGAGTCCGGTCGTGTCGAGCCGTCCCCCCACCAGGGAGGAGTGGAACGGCACGGCCGCCGGGGCCGCCGTGACCGAGGCCGTCCCGGCGATCAGGGCGGTGGGGTCCACCGCGAGGTCCGGCGCGTGCGCGGCGAGACCGTTGCTCAGCTTCCTGGCACGGACGCCCGCGGCGGTCAGCGCGCCGACGAGTTCCGTCACGGCCGCGCGCTCGCCGCTGAACAGCACGGACCGCGGGCCGTTGCCGCCCGCGAAGTGCACTTTCCCCCGCCGGTGGTCCGCGTCGAGCCAGGGCCGCAGCTCGGCGCGGGACAGCAGGGCGGAGGCCAGGTCGCCCTCGCCCTCGGCCGCGGCCTGCATCCGGCTCCAGAGGGCCACGACCTTCGCGGCCTCCTCCAGGGTCAGCGCGCCCGCCACTTGCGCGGCGGCGATTTCGCCCAGGCTGGCGCCGACGACGGCGGCCGGCTCCACACCGCACGCGCGCCACAGAGCGGACAGCGACACCGTCACCGCGAACAGGACGGGCTGGACGACATCGACGGCTTCGAGTGCCGGTGCGCCCGGTGTGCCGCGCAGTACGTCGGCCGGCGACCACGGGACGTACGGCTCCAGCGCCCGGGCACAGTCCGCCATCCGGTCCCGGAACACCTCGGAGGCGTCCAGCAGGTCCAGGGCCATGCCCGGCCACTGGGAACCCTGGCCGGGGAAGACGTGGACCGCGCGGCCGTCGCCCGCGGAGCCCGCACCGGGTGCCGTGCGGAACAGCAGGGGGACGAAGCCGCCCTCGGCCACGGCCCGCAGCCCGCGTACCGCCTCCGCCCGGTCGGCCACGAGCAGCACGGCCCGCTGCCCGAACGTCGTCGTGCGGGTCGTCGCCAGTGACCACCCCAGGTCCGCCACCCGCACGTCCGGATCGGCTTCGACGAGCGCGAGCAACTCCCGGGCCCGCGCGGCCAGAGCGGCATCGGTGCGTGCGGACAGGACGAGCGGGACCAGCGGGGTGACCAGCGGCGACACGCCACCGAGCACGGTGCCCCGGTCGTCCCCTACGCCCGCTTCCCCCGCCGGCTCACCACCGTCGTCCGGCACCGCCGCGTCCAGAGTGCGCCCGTCGTCGCCGAGCGCCTCGACCGGTCCGAGGACGCGGTCGCCGGCCCGCCGGGCCGCCGACCGTTCGCGCAGCACCACGACGGATCCGGTGACGGAGCCGGCGAGGGCGATCTCGCACTCACCGCGGCGCAGGGCATCCGCAGCCGCGGCGGCCGCCGCACGGACCGGCAGCCGTGGACCGAAGGTCGTGCGGGGGCCCCGCGCCCAGCCGAAGACGTCGGCGACGAGTTCCGCCAGAGCGCCGGTCCCCCCGGTGGAAGCCCCCGCTTCCCCGTCCGGTGCGACGAGGAAGACACCGACGGCGGTGCCGGCCGCGCGCAGGGCGTCAGGCACGACTCCCGCGTCCTCCAGGGCCCCCCACACGAGGTGCAGTGCGGCCCGCTGTGCCGCGGGCGTCGTGCCGGGAACGGGGCGGACGGGGCCGAAGAAGTCCGCCGGCCCTTCTGGGGCCCACCGCACCCGTGCCCCGAGAGCGTCGGCCGCCGTACGCACGCGGCCGTGGCCGTCGGCCTTCCCGTGCGCGGCGTCGGGCGCTGTCCCGTTGTCCTCCGGGCAGGCCAGGCCGACGATCACGATCGGCGTGACCGTCCCGGTCGGATCTTCGGGGGCGCGGTCCGGCTCGGGCCACGGCGTTGTCTGGGACACGGCTCACTCGGCTTTCTCGTCGACTGGTCGACCTGTCTCGTCGTCCGGTCCCCGTCGCCTCGCACGCGACGGACGCGGGCTCGTGCTCGGCGGACGCGTGGCAACGGCGGCCGTGGCGCGTCCCACGGTCCTTCCGGGCCGGCGTCCTGCGCACCGATGCGGACCGCGCCGTTCCGGTCCGGGGCCGGACCCGGGCGTGGTCCGGGGCGATCGGCCGGCGGTCACCACCTCGTGGGGGATGTGCGTGACGGGTGCGTCCAGCACGGCACGAGCGGGGGCGACCTTCCGTCAGGTGAGTGGGCTACAAAATCCGTTCATGTTCTTCTCCCCCTGTGTGACATCGTGCTCTCGGCCGGGCGAGGGGCGCCGGGAGCGACCGCCGATCGTCTCGGCGACCGTTGTGACGCTCCATCGGTACCACCCTCGCGGCCTACGGCCGTCCGGTGCCCCCGCTCGATGATCGACACCTTGCCACGGAGGTCTTGATGGCATCTTGGAGTCGTCTTGGCGGCATCTTGGAGCCGCGGCGAACCGCCCTGCCAGAGCGGAGGGGAAAGGGCCGGAGCGGCGGAACGCGTTGAATTCCGGCCAACGGAAAGGCATCCCACCGAGTGACGCGTACATGACAATTCTGTTACGGAATTCGTCATTTCCCCGACCGCCGGCCGCCCCCTCGGGGCCGACGGTCCGGGCCGTACGGACAGGAGATCAGCGCGAGGTCATTCGGTGACGGGGTCGCCGCAGAGTATTCGCCCGAATAACTCCTGCAGTTCCGCGCCGGGATCGATGCCGTACTCCTCGGCGAGGGTTCTGCGCGTACGGTGGTAGGCGTCGATGGCCTCGGCACGCCGTCCCGTCCGGTAGAGGGCCTTCATCAGGAGCCAGCTGAACCGTTCACGCGTGGGGAACCTCAGGCTGAGCGCGGGCAGTTCGGCCGTCAGTACCGAGAGGTCGCGCTCCGCGGCGAGTTCCGCCTCCCACAGGTCCTCCAGGGCCAGCAGGCGCAGTTCCTCGTAGCGGGCGGCCACGTGCGCGCCGAGCGCGTAGTCGCTCACCTCCGGGTGCGCCCCGCCTCGCCACAGCGCGAGCGCGTCCCGGAGGGTGAGGCTCGCCTGCTGGTGGCGCCCGGCGGCCAGCAGCGCGTGCCCTTCGTGCAGCAGCCGTTCGAAACGGACCGCGTCCAGACGCTCGGGCTCGACCGCCAGCACGTAGCCGGCCTGTTCACGGCGCAGCAGGTTGTCCCGTTCGCGTGGCGGACGCTGTGGTTCCAGGATGCGGCGGAGATGCGAGACGTAACTGTGCAGACTCGTGGTGGTCTCGGCCGGTGCCCTTCTCGGCCATACCGCCTCGGTGAGCTGTTCCGCCGTCACCGGCTGCCCCGGTGTGAGGAGAAGGGTGGACAGCACCGCCCGTTGACGCGCGGACCCGAGATCGACCGGATGGTCGTGCACACAAACACCCAATGGGCCCAGGACATTGAAGTTCACTGCGTGACCCACGGCCAAGGTGACCCCCCTGGAGTTGCTGTGTAGGAAGTATTGAGCTGGCCGGTCGGCGGTACATCACCCACTGTTGCCGCCCGGTGTCGAAGGGAGATTCGATCCTTTCACAAAACCGAGTCCCCATTCGAGAGGGAACGGCCTGCGGTTCTTCACCGACCGGCGACTGTTCGCCGCCGGGACCGACGCGCATTCAGGAAGAAGCCTTGCCTGTCAATCCCCGCGAACTATGAAGTCCGTCCTATGCGGCCAGTGCCATGGCGAGGCCGGACCGGTACTCGTTCGTGCGGCCGATCGGGGTTCTCGAGCCGCACGCGCCGCGTGGTCCGCGGGCGTCGTGAAAGCCGGTGATCCGGGCGACGATCCGAATCGGGCCTCGACGCGGGAGCGGAAGGGGCGGCGGTGAACGTGCCGGACGGCCGGGCGGACCGGACGTCCGGCACGTCGGCGCCGCTGCGCGACAACTCGGCGGGCGAGCCTGCGATGACCATGGGCAGGTCGAAGCGGACGCCGGAGATCCCGCACGGTCCACTGAACGCGGGACGGTATCGCGTTCCGGCCTCCGCCCGGGACTGTGGTCGACGAGGCGGGCACGGCCGAGCGCCCGAACGCCGTGAAGGTAGGCGGTCTGCCGAGCGACCGCGGTCCGGCTGTCGCCGGCCTCGCCGACGATCTGCGCGATCGGCAACTCGGCTGACCGACAGGACCCGTCCGGGAACCGACCGCCCTGCGCGGATCCATTCGTGGATGCTGAGCAGCCGGAGGGACAAGTCGCCGATCCAGTAGCGCCCCGCCCGCCGCGCCACCACGGCTCTCCCTGGGCCCCCTACGAACCGGTGAGACCTCGAAGGGTCTCACCGGTCGGTCACGCCGATGCGATCGAGCGGCCGCATGCCGCATGCGGCCGCTCGATCGCATCGGCGCCGCGGTTCACGGATCGAGTCGAGAAAGCTCGACAGCGGCGGCGGCCGGGACTCGTCCAACGGCGGGGCCTGCCGCCGTTCCGAGGGCTGCCGGCGCAGTCTGTGTCAGTCGCGGCTGGGGACCGGCGGCAGTTCGGTCCGGTCACCGTCCGCACCGGCGCGGACGGTGACGACCGTGGCGGGCGTGGGTTCGCCGTGGCCGGCCGGCGTGTCCGTTCCGCGGGACGTGTGCCGCGCCGAGGCGCTGAGCGGCGAGGCGGTCCGTACGACCCGGGACCGGCTGTGCAGACGCAGCGAGACGCTCACCAGCGCGATCGCGACCGAGGTCATGGCCGCGCCCGCCCAAGCGGTGGAGGCGAAGCCGAAACCCCCGTCGATCACCGTGCCGCCGAGCCAGGGGCCCCCGGTGTTGCCCAGGTTGAAGGCGGCCGTCGTCGTCGCGCCGGCCAGCGTGGGCGCGGCGCCCGCGACGTTGAACATGCGCGCGTTGAGCGCCGGAGCCGTGTAGAAGGCGGAGAAGCCGAGCAGGAACGACAGCGCCACCGCGGCCGCCGGGCTCGACGCGAACAGCGCCAGGGCGACCAGCAGCACGGTCGAGGTGGTGATGCCGGAGAGCAGCACGCCGAACAGGTGACGGTCGGCGACCCGGCCGCCGACCGTCGTGCCGGCCAGCGCCCCGACGCCGAAGAGCGCCAGTACGGTCGGCACCCAGCCGTCGGCCAGCCCGGCCACATCGGTGAGCAGCGGCGCGAGGTAGGAGAAGGCGCAGAACACCCCGCCCGCCGCGAGCGCGGTCACTCCGACGGACAGCCAGACCTGCCGGTCCCGGTAGATCACGAGCTCGTCCTTCAGCCCGGAGTGCCGTTCGGGCAGCGGGATGCGCGGGATCCGGGTCAGCACTCCGACGAGCGCGATCGCGGACGCCGCGGCCACCGCCCAGAACGCCGACCGCCAGCCCAGGCGCTCGCCGAGGAAGGCACCGGCCGGCACGCCCAGGACGTTGGCGATCGACAGTCCGCCGATCATCACCGCCATCGCCCGGGCCCGGGCGGTCACCGGGACCATCGCGATGGCGACGGCCGCGCCCACCGCCCAGAAGCCGGCACACGCGAGGGCGCTCACCACCCGCGAGACGAAGAGGACTTCGTACGTCGGCGCCAGCGCGCCCGCGACCTGGCCGAGGCCGAACACCGAGATGAGGGCGACGAGCGTGACCTTGCGCGGCAGCCGCAGCGTCGCGGCCGCGAGCAGCGGCGCGCCCACCACCATGCCGATCGCGAACGCCGATATCAGCAAGCCGGCTTGGGGTATGGACACGTCCATGTCCTCGGCGATGGGCGGCAGCAGCCCGGAGAGCATGAACTCGCTCGTGCCGAGCGCGAACACGGACAGGCCGAGGATGTAGACGGCGAGCGGCATGCGAGGAGCTGCCGACGATGGGGTAGAGGCGCGCATGACAGGTGCCAACCACGCCTTTGCTCCCGTCATTCCCCGCGCCCGCCGAGGCGTGTCGGCGGGTCCCGGGCCGTCGTCGGCGGATTTCCCGCGCACCGTTTCGACGGCGGGCTGCGGCGGGCACCGCAGACCTCGGGCGCCCTGGACGGAACAGAGGCTTCCCGGACGTGATCCGCCGCCGCGTGCTCCGCCACCGGGACATCACCGTGCCGCGCGATCCCCTCGGCGGCCCCGGGACCGTATTCCGGCGCCGCCGACCTGTGAAGGTCTGCTGATGAAGCGACGGGTTTCTTGACCATGCCTTGCGGTACCGGTTGTCTTGACATAAGTACGTGCCCCATGAACCTTTTCGGTCGCAGCTCCGCACTCCGACACGCGGCGGCCCCCGCCGCCCCAGCCACGCCCGAGGGCGCGGTGCGTTCCGCCGTGCCGGCTACCGCCACCGCTGTCCTTCCCGATCCCGCCCTGTCGGCGCTGACCGGGGAGTGGATGATCGATCCCGCGCACAGCAGGATCGGCTTCTCCGTGCGCCACGCCATGGTGACGACGGTGCGCGGCGCCTTCTTGGAGTACGAGAGCCGGCTGCGCTTCGACGGCCGCGACCCGGCGCGCTCGCGCGCCGACATCGTGCTGCACACCGCCAGCGTCGACACGGGCGTCGAGCAGCGCGACGCGCATCTGGTCGGCCGTGACTTCCTCGACGCCGCGCAGTATCCCCGGATGACGTTCACCAGCACCGCTGTGCACCTCGCGGGCCAGGACGTCTACCAGATGAGCGGCGACCTCACCATCAAGGACACCACCCGCCCCGTCGTCCTGGAACTGACCTACATCGGTCATGTCACCGACCCATTCGGCTACGAACGTGCCGGCTTCGACGGCACCACCACGATCAACCGTTCCGACTGGGGCCTGACCTACAACGCCAGACTCGCCCAGGGTGGAGCCATGGTCAGCGAGAAGGTCCGCCTCCAGTTCGACATCGCCGCCATCCGCACCACCACATGAGGCCGGCTCCCCGCGCGCGGCCGGAGCACCGGCCGGTCGCGCCCCCGCGCGAGGCCGGCGTGCCGGGCCTGTCCCGTCGTCCTCGGCCGGCCGCTCGCCGGCCGAGGAGGCTCCCGGCGGAGCGCGCGTGGTCGCGGTAGGACCGGGCGCGGTCCAACGAGTCGCGGCGGCGTGGCGGTCTTCCAGGGCGTCGAGGGTGATCCGTCGCGGTGCCCGGCCGGCCGCCGTCCGCTCCAGGGGCGTGGTGCTGCGCGGTAGGGAAACCGTTCGAAGGCGCGGGGTGGCGGGAGGAGACCAGCCCGAGCGTGGTGTCGTCGGCCATGCGGACGCCGGGTGCCGTCGGTCCCGGGACACCCGGGGGAGGGACGTGTCGGGCCGCGAGGACGTCGAAGCCCACCGGGGAATCCGTCGGGTCTGCAGAGGTACCCGGCCAGGTGCGCGCGGGCGGTCCGGTCGAGGGACCGCCTGAGGCTCGCGCCGGGCGACACCGGCCCGGGGCGCTGCCGGGTCGCTCGGGCGGTTCAGCGGACAGCGCACCCGGGTGAGCGCTCGCCGCGCTCGGTGCCGGCGGCGGCCCGGTGCGGGTGCGTCGGTCAGGTGCCGTTCGGGGGTGCGGCGACGGTGGTGGTGGCGGTGGCGGTGGACGGCTGGGCGGGGGCGCGTTTGGCGGAGTAGGTGTCGGCGGTGACGGTCAGTGACTCCGCGAGCTGACGCAGATACGTGATCAGCCGCTCCGCCTCTTCCTGTGCGCCTTCCGCCGCCGGGGTGGCCCGTTCCCACGCCTGCTGCAGGATCGTCTCGGCCTGGGTACGGGCGGCCCGCACCATGTTCCGGGCTTGGTCACGGGCGGCGGTGACGGTTTGCTCCGCTGCCTGCTGGGCGCGGGCCTGCTGCAGCACGGCGTCCACGGTCGGAACCCCGGTGGGGCCGCTGCCGTCGCCGATGTTGTGCGCCCGGATCCAGTCCCGGTGGCGCTCCATGTCCGTCCGCAGCCGGTTGTTCTCCTCCGCCAGCGCCGTCAGGGCCGCCGCGCAGCGGCGCAGCGCGTCGTGCACCGCGTCTTCGCTGTAACCGCGCCGGGTCAGGGGGGCGCGGGGGAAGGTCATCGACCGCAGTTCCTCGGGATTCACCTGATGCTCCCCGAAAAGGTGTGCTCCTGTCCCGTTCACGTCTCTCCGATCACCGAGCGTCTTCGAAATGCAGCAGGTTGTGGGGTATGCCCGCGTTCGCCAGGTCGCGCACGGTCGCGGAGACCGTGGCCGGCGAGCCGCAGACGTAGAAGGAGCGCCCATGCCACGCGGCGGTACGCAGGACGGGGCCGGCGAGGCTGCGATTGTCGAGGGTGCCGGCGTCCGCGCCGACCAGCGGCGTGATGCGGAGCCACGGGTGGGCGTGGGCCAGTTGCCGTAGCGCGGGCATGTCGTACAGGCCGTAGGTGTCACGCGCCCCGACGAACAGGTCCACCTGGCGCCGGGACCCCTGCCGGGCCATTTCCTCGATGAGGGCACGCAGCGGGGCCAGGCCGGTGCCACCGGCGATCATCACCAGATCCCGGCCGCCGGACGGATGGAGTGTGAGCCTGCCGCCGACCGGGGCTCCCAGACGCAGCACCTCACCTTGCCGCAGTCCGTAGACCAGAGCCGGGCTGACCAGGCCGCCGTCGACGGCGCGCACGTGCAACTCGACTATCCCGTCGGCGCGCGCCGCGTTGGCCGGTGTGAAGGCCCGCCAGGAGCTCGGCAGCATCGGGGCCTCCACCATCACGGACTGCCCGGCCAGGTACGCCATCGGCTGGTCCAGGCGCAGCGTGAGGACCGCTACGTCGAAACCGCGCTGCTCGTGCCGCACCACCTCGGCGTTCCACCACGCCGGATTCGCCGCGCCGTCGGCCTCGGCGGCCTCGATCATGGTGCGGGCCACCAGGGTGTAGGCGTCGGTCCAGCCGCGCTGCAGCTCCGGGGTCCATGCCTCCCCCAGGAAGTACGCCAGCGTGGCCAGCAGCGCTTGCCCCACCGCCTCGTAGTGCTGCGCGACCACCTGGAACCTCCGGTGGTCGCGACCCAGCTGCCGCAGGTACGGGATGAGCCGGTCCGGGTCGTCCGCGTCCGCGACGATCCGGCCCAGCGCGGCGACGAGCCGGTCGCGCTGCGCGCCCATGGAGACCGGGAACATCGGCCGGACCTCCGGCGCGATGAGGAACAGGTACGAGTAGAAGTACCGCGGTACCTCGTCCCCCGACTTGCCGACCAGGGCGAAGGAATCTCTCAGCGCCTGGGAATCGCTCATGTCCGCCCTCCGATGACTGACACAGGGATGACCTCCAAAACGATCGGGAATGCCGGCCGACGGTCCGTAGGCCGAGCCGCGTACGGCTGCGCCAGCCCGCAGCGGCCCCGCGGACCGCGGGCTCGGTGTCGCCGACACGCCGTGGAGCCCCCTCCGGGGCTCCTCCGCGACCGGCGTCCACGCACCGTTCCCGCGAGGGCAACGATGGGGACCGGGCCGGACGCGGCGGGAAGTGCTCCCCACCGGCGCTGTGCGTCCGGCGCGACGCCGCCCCGGGTTCCGCACCACGCCCACCGGCGTGTCGGTGCTCCCCCGGTCGGCGGCCAAGGCGTCCGGAGCGGCCCACAGGCGGTCTCGCCGCTCCTCGTGGTGAGGGGCGAACCGCGGACGCGCACCGGGACGGTGGGCGGACAGGCGGCCGTCGAAGTGAGCGGTCACCTACGGTCCGTGAGGGGGGACGGTCATCAGGCCGCTCGGGATCAGCAGGAGATCAACGATCATGGCGGCTGACTGTAACCAGACGCGTGCGGATCGAACAAGTCACGCCCGAAATCGCAACCGGCCTGTTCCGCGCCCTTCGGGGACGACGCGCGCTCCCGTGTCCGGCCGCTGACGCCCCGGACGCGGCGCGAGGAGGCCGACTGCGCCGCCGCGTCGTCCCTGCCGAATCGCGGTCACCGAACGGCACCGCACCCGGCCCGGGCCCGTGGCGGCTTCCCGCGGTGAAGGACGGGAGGATCCCTCCGCGCGGCAGGCGAACGGCGGGGGTACTGCGGGCGTCCCGCTCCGCGGGGGCGCCCGCGCGTGCGGGAGGCGCTTTCGCGGATCAGCCGGGCGGACCCGTGACAGGCGGTGGGAACGGCGCGGCTCCGAGCGCGGGACGGGGCCTTGGGGACGCCGGGAGCAGCGTGTATGCTCGGCCGTCGCGAAGGGGAGTAGCCCTGAGACACCGGTCGTCGACACACTGGAGCCCAGCGTTGGGATCCCGGTGACCGGGCCCGTACAGCGGTGCGGGTGGGCGAGACCTTCGGCCCTTTGTCGACGACGTATGTCGTGCCGGCGGGGTCGAAGCTGCCGTCACCCCTTTCTCGTGCGGTCGTCCTCGAGCCCCGCCGGTGCGGGAAGGTTTGGACGAGACCTGTGATTCATTTTGTCTTGCTGATCGTCTGCGCGGTGGCGATCTATCTCTCCTGTGAGTGGTTCGTCAACGCTGTGGAATGGCTCGGCGAGCGCCTCAACGTGGGCAAGATGGCCGTCGGGACGATCCTGGCGGCGTTCGGCACCGCCCTGCCCGAGTCCGTCGTCACCCTGGTCGCGGTCACCACCGGTAGCACCGACGAGGCCAAGGACATCGGCGTGGGCGCCGCGATGGGCGGGCCGCTGGCACTGGCCACCGTCGCCTACGGAGTGACCGGCGCAATGCTGTTGCTGAAGCGCCGCAAGGAGCGCGGGCGTACCGCTGTACTGGTCGCCGCGGGAGGCGGCGCCCCCGGCACGGGCGTCCAGCCGGCCGCTGACGCCCGCCAGACGCTCGGTACCGAGAAGGACATGAAGCGGCTGGCGAAGGACCAGAAGTGGTTCCTGCCGATCTTCATCGTCAAGGTTGGGCTCGGCCTGGTCGCGTTCGCGTTCAAGCCCGTCCTGGGGCTGCTGTTCTTCGCCGCGTACGCGGTCTACTTCTGGCGGGAGATCCGCGGCGGCGAGGACGAGGACGGCGAGGAGGAGGAGCTGGAGCCGCTGAAGTTCCAGCCCAAGGCCGCCTCCCCGGCCACCTGGGCCGTTGTCGCCCAGACCCTGGCCACGCTGGCGGTGATCTTCTTCGCCTCGCAGCTGTTCGTGAAGCAGCTGGACGCCATCGGCCCGATGATCGGCCTGTCCGCTTCGGTGACCGCGCTGCTGCTGTCACCGATCGCCACCGAACTGCCGGAGATCATGAACGCGGTCATCTGGGTCCGGCAGGGCAAGACCAAGCTGGCGCTGGCCAACATCTCGGGAGCGATGATGATCCAGGCCACGGTGCCCTCCGGCCTGGGCCTGCTGTTCACCAAGTGGCACTTCGACGGCGCCCTGTTGTGGTCGGGACTGATCACCATGGCCGCGATCGTCTACCTCCTGCTGACCATGCGCGCCCACAAACTCACTCCCGCTCGTCTGTCGGTCGCGGCAGGCTTCTACGTGGTCTTCGCCCTCGGCCTGATCCCCATCCTCGGCTGAGCGCGCCCGCGGCGCCGGCCCGGACGGGCGGCCGGCGCCGCGAGCATCGCTCCGCCCCGTCAGCGTGCCGCGTCGAGCGTGGTACCGATTCGTTCCCGCTCGTCCTCCGCCTGGGCGGTGTCAGCTGCATCACTGAGCCCGAGGCGCAGGTGTTCGATGTGGTGGACCGCTTGGTCGAGGAGCTCGGCGACGTGGTTGTCGTACAGCGCGTACACCACCGAGCGGCCCCGGCGCTGCCCGACCACCAGGCCCAGATTGCGCAGCAGCCGCAGCTGGTGGGAGCAGGCGGACTGCTCCATGCCGACCTCGCTGGCCAGTTCGGTCGCCGCGCAGGGCCCCTCGCGCAGGCGGGAGAGGATCAGCAGCCGGGACGGGGTGGCCAGGGCCTGCAGGGTGGTCGCCACGCGGGCGGCACTGGTCGCGTCAAGGCGCGTGCACGGGACGGCGTTCTTCGCGGGAGCGGCTCCATGACCCATGAGCCCCATACTACAGACCACACATGAAAGATCGTTCATGTGTACATGTATGTGGATTGATTCCTCAGCCCTGTCTCTGACCGCGTTAAGGCTCCTGCCTGCCATGTCCTCCACCCTGATCGAGCGCCCCGCCCCCGAGGCGACCGTTCCCGCGGTGCCGTTCCACGGCGGCGCACACGGACGCCGGCGCTCCCCGAGGCCCGGTGGGCCGCCGCGGCGACGGCACTGTTCCTGCTCATGCTGCCGCTGCGACTGACCGGCGCCCCGGCATGGGCGTGGGGGCCGCCCGGGCCGCGCCGCCCACCTCGCCCACCTCGCGCGTCCGTCGCGGGCCTGGCCGGCGTGCGGCCCACCGACGGCCCGGACGCTTACGGCAGGACCGCCCGGCGCCATGACGGAGCACGCGCCGCCGAGCGGTCCTGGACGTCAGGACGGCGCGCCCGTCACTTCAGTTCGATCACCAGGCCGAAGTCGTTGCCCCGGTGCCAGCCGGTGACGATCTTGGGGCTGCCGTGCTTGTCGTCGGCCCAGCTGTAGAAGTGCTGCCAGGTCACGTCGTCGCCGTACCAGTGGTTGTAGTCGGTTTCCGCGTAGGCCTGCACGGCCTTGCCGTCGCGCTTGGTGTCCCACAGGTAGAAGGACCCGGAGGCGTACGACTTGCCGTTGACCTTCTTCGTGCACTCCATGTACTTGGCGGCTCCGCCCTTGATGTGGATCTCCTTCCAGCCGCTGCACTTGTTGGCGGTGATCCGGGCCTGTCCGACCGCCGGGGCGGCGATCGCGGCCGAGGGTGCGACGAGACCGACTGCCAGAGCCAGTCCGGTGGCTGCGAGGGCGAGTCGCTTGCGTGACATCACGTGAACCCTTCCCGTCGGCCGACGGATGACCCCCGTCGGGTCCCCCGAGTCCGTCGGCACGGCATCTCTCTGTGCCGTGTGACGTAGCGAGCGGGCAGCCGGTTCCGGGTAAGTCGCTCATTTTCGGACAATGCCGCGCTGGATATGGTGAATCGTTTCCTCTGGTATGCCCATCGCGCCCCGGCAGACCGTCCCGGAAGGGGGGAGCCGTCGGCGGTGGCTCGGGCGACGGCACGGTCGGGCCGCGGGGTCCGGCGGGGTCAGAGCAGGCTCGGGCTTTCGGCGGTTGCCTCCGCCAGCGACTTGCGCGCCAGGTCGGGAACCTCGCAGTCGGCCGCGGCGTAACCGATGGGGAAGAGGATGTAGGGCCGTTCGTTGCCGGGCCGCTGGCAGATCTCGGTGAGGAAGCCCATCGGGTTGGGCGTGTGCGTCAGGGTGCTCAGCCCCATCGCGTGCAGGGCGGCGATGAAGAAGCCGCACGCGATGCCCACACTCTCGTTCACGTAGTAGTTCTTGCGCAGGGAACCGTCCGGCATCGCGGTGCTCTTCTCGGCGAAGCAGACGACGATCCACGGCACCACGTCGAGGAAGCCCTTGTCCGAACTGGTTTCGAGGGGTGCGAGCGCGGCGCGCCACTCGGGCGGGATCCGGCCGCCCTCGTAATTGACCTGTTCCTCCTCCTCGGCGGCGACCCGGATACGGTGCTTGGTCTCGGCGTCGCCGATCACGGCGAACTTCCACGGCTGGAAGTGGGCCCCGGAGGGGGCGGTGTTCGCCGCGGCGATGGCAAGGTCGACGCACGTGCGCGGGACCGGCTCGTCGCTGAAGAACCGCACGCTGCGCCGACGGTCGAGGAACGACACGAAGTCCTTCCCGCGCCGGATCATCTCGACCTCGTCGTACCGGTCGGGCCGGTACGGGACGAACGGGTGGGTGTGCTGCCTCACGACTGCTCCTCGTGGACCGGGGGCCCACAGCGTGGGCCATGGACAGTCGAATAGGCAACAGATGCAGTATCCCCTTGCTAATCTGACAAGGAATGAGGCGTTCAAATGCCTTCGAGGGCGCAGATCGGCAGGTACGGTGGCACGGCAGGGACTCGACTCGCTCGACGGCCGGATGCTGCGCCTGCTCCGGGAGCGCCCGCGTGAGGGCCTGCTGGAGATCGCCCGCCGGCTCGGCGTCGCGCGCGGCACGTTGCAGGCACGGCTCGACCGGCTGACCGGCTCCGGAGTGGTGACCGGCTACGGACCGGACGTGGACGTCGCCGCTCTCGGCCACGTGGTCGAGGCGTTCACCACCTTCGAGGTGGACCAGCCGGCCCGTGCGGCCATCGTCGCGCGCCTGCGGGCCGTGCCCCAGATCCTCGAGGCCCACATCGTGACGGGCCCCGGCGACATCTGGTGCCGTATCGCGGGCACCAGCAACCAGCACGTGCAACAGGTGATCGACCATGTTCTCGAGGTACCGGGCGTCCGCCGCAGCACGACGGTCATCGCACTGAGCGCGGTCATCCCCTACCGGGTCCAGCCCCTGCTCGACGAGGTGGCCGGGCTGTCGGGGAATCCGGATGCCCGTCGAGGATGACCGATGACCGAGATCCGCTTCGACGGACGACTCGCCGTGCCCGTCGGCAGTCCCGCGGGTCACAGCCGCCGGTGATGCCGCGCCCCGGCCGGCCCGACGACATCCAGGGCGCCCGCGCCTGATCCCCCGCGGGGTCGCAGCGCCGGCCCTCGGCCCGGGGCCCTCGGGACCCGCCCAGCAGGGCCCCGGCCGGCCGCCACGCGATCGGACGCTCCCTTGGCGCGCTCGTCGCTCACCCCGTCATCTCGCCACCCCACCCCCTGACCGCGCCGCCCGAACTCGTAGTGCCCGCCGAGACGGTGCCACTGGGCCTCCGAGCCGGGCATCCGCACGTCCCGGGGGCCGGGCGCCTCGTCCCCGCGACGCTGCCCGGCGTCCGGCTCAGACCGTGGTGCGGGTCACCGGGATCCACAGCTGTGCCTCGGACCGCGTCGGGTCGTCCTGCGACGGGCGGGCGCGCAGGATCTCCGGCCCCGGACGGTACTCGTAGGGGTTGGACGGGATCCACTGGGCGGCCACGTCGCCCCACATCCGCTGCAGCGCCTGCGGGAACGGCCCGGTGTTCTCGAAGACGGCCCAGGTACCCGCCGGGCAGTCCAGGACGTCGAGGTCCTCGGGCGACTCGGCGGCAGTCGTCACCACGGCGTGGTAGTAGTCGAGTTCGCTGCCCTCCTCGAAACCGTCCGACAGGCGCACGGTCGCCGACACCACGCCGTCCGGCTCCTGGTCCGAGAGTCCGGCGATCCGCAGCATCGTCTCCGGCGGGATGCTCCGGACGTGCTCGGCGATGTGCGGGTTGACGCCCTGGTGGATCAGCGGGACGCGGGCCTTCTTGCCGACGACCCGGAATGCTTCCTTCTCCACGATGCGGTACCGCATGGTGCTGTTCCCTTCGACGGTGAGGCGGAAGGACAGCCGGGGCTGCGAGTTCAGGGCCGCGCCGGTACGCCTGGCCTCGCCGGGACCGACGCCGTGCACGGCGCGGAACGCCCGGGCGAAGGCCTCCCTCGAGGTGTAGCCGTAGCGGATCGCGATCTCCAGCAGGGCCGGTTTCCCAGCCAGCACTTCGGCCCCCGCGACGGTGAGCCGCCGACGTCGGATGTACTCCGACAGCGGCATCCCCGCCAATGACGAGAACAGCCGCCGGAAGTGGTACTCCGACGTGACCGTGATCCGGGCCAGCTCGGCCACCTCGATGTGCTGGTCGAGGTGGCCCTCGATGTGCTCCATGGCCTGGTTCAGCCGATCCAGCAACTCCGGCCTCCTTCCCTTTCGCTCGCCAACGTTAGGGAGGACCAGGCCTGCCGCACCCGACATCCTGTGCCCGCTCCGGTCGGGTGCGGCAGGTCCACCGGGGTGGCAGGGCTCCGTTGCTTCCTCCGGAGCGAGACAGGCCTGACGGAGCCCTGTCGGCCGGCGCGCCGACGGCCGGGGGAGACCCGAGAACGCTCGAGCCACCCCCGTCACGGCGACAGGACCTCGGACCCCGTGGCCTGGCGGGTGTCGGGCAGCGCGGCGGCGACGCTGGCTGTGGGAAGGTGCGGGGGCCCGGGCCGTTGACGGGCCGACCGTGGGCCGTCACGCCACCGGTCAGCTCGATGCGGTGGACCCGGTCGGTCCGCTCCGCCGCCGGCCGGACGCCGTCCGCCGCGCACAGCCGTGACGCGGCCGTTGTCAGGGGAGCCGCCCAAGGGTTCGCGGTGAGGCCGCGGGGTCGGGCCTGGCGAATGCCTGCCGACTGTGCACGAGCAGTTCGCGCACGCCGGGGCTGTGTGTGCTCTTCCAGATCAGGGCGAGCAACGCCGGTGTATCGACACCGTCGACGGTGCGGGCGGTGAGCCGGTCACGGTGGCGCGCGGCCATGGATTCGCTGAGGACGGCGACGGCGAGTCCGCGGGCGGCGAGGTCGGCGATCGCGTCCGCGGCGCCGGCTTGCAGAGTGATCGCCGGTTGGAGGCTCCGCGCGGCGCAGGCCTGGTCGAATACCGTGCGCAGGCCGGTGCCGGGCGGCATGCACACGATCGGATAGGCGGTCAGATCGCGCAAGGTGACCTGCCGCTGTCGCGCCAGGGGGTGGGCGGCCGGGACCGCCACGACGAGCCGCTCGCTGAGGATGGTCAGCGCCTCCAGTCCGTCGGGGGTGGTGGCTGCGGCCCCGATGAGCGCCACGTCGACGGTTCCGGCGCGCACCCCCTCCACGAGCCGATCGGAGCTGTCCTCCAGCAGCGAGATCTCCACACCGGGATGCGCGTGGTGGAACGCGGCGAGGGCGTCGAACAGTGGTGTGAGGGTGCAACCGACGACCATCCCGACGGTGAGCCGACCCCGGATCAGGTCGGTCACCTCACCCACCGCCTGGCCGACCGCCCCAGCGGCGGCGAGTGCGGCGCGGGCGTGTTCGAGCGCGGCCTTCCCCGCGACGGTGAGGGCGACGGTGCGGGCCGACCGGTCGAACAGCTCGGCACCGAGTTCCCGTTCCAGCTGACGGATCTGAGCGCTGACGCCGGACTGGCTGATGTGCACCCGCTCGGCCGCCCGGGTGAAGCTCCGTTCCTCGGCGACCGCGACGAAGTACTCCAGCTGCCTCAGCTCCATGTCTGTGGATTCTAACTCCCAGAAGATCCATCTGTTGGACTTCTGATCGATGGGCGACCACGCTGAGAGGAGCTGAAGCCCGACGTCAGGAGGAACCCGTGCCGGAATACGAGAAGGCCATGCGGCCGGAGGACATCACTCGTCTGTTCGTCGAACGGTCCAACGCCGGTGACGCGGCCGGTGTCGCCGCGCTCTACGAAGAGGAGGCGGTGCTGGCCCACCCGCCCGGTGAGTTGACGGTCGGGCGGGAGGCGATCCGTGCGCTGTGGGAGAAGGTGCTGGCCAACCGTCCCCGTTTCGAGCCGGAACAACCGCTGCCGACACTGGTCAGCGGCGACATCGCCCTCACCTCGACCCCGCCGAAGGACGGGACCGGCGCCCGGGCGCAGGTCGTCCGGCGTCAGCCCGACGGAAGCTGGCTGCGCCTGCTCGACCAGCCCGAATTCGTCCCACCCACCCGCTGATCGCCCCGCTTTCCACGAGACCGCGGAAGACGGAGGCTCCTGGGTGAGCTCTCGGGGGACCGCCCGCCGACGTCGGCGGGCGGTCCCCCGAGAGTGTGGTGAGTCCGCCTGCTGTTGAACGGCGGGGCCGCGGACGGCAGTCATCGAGTTCTTCGGCAGGCGAGCGATCTGCCGTTCGCCGCGGGCGAGGCAGTACAGGAGAGAGTGGCTCACCTGGCGTGGAGGGGTCCGGAGAAGGACTTGCGCAGGGAGGAAGGGGCGGCGAGGGGAGCAGTGCGGCGAGCACCCTGCCCTTGAAGGTGCTCGGCTGCCGCGTCAGCTCGACATCCACCCGGGCGCCTTCGCCCTCGAGGGTCATCCGGAAGACCCAGCCGCCGCCGGCCCCGAAGAGCTTGGAGTCGAGGGTGGTGATGGTCACCGTGTCACCGTCCGGTTCCCACTGGTAGCGCGCCCGCTCCCAGGCGGCGGCGGTGCCTTCGGTGACCTCGGCCCAGGTGTCGCCGAGGTCGTGCACCAGGAAGTGCTCGCCGTCGATCGTGGGCCAGTCCTGTGCCCGGGAGGGGCTGTCCGGCCACCGGCCGGAGGCCGTTCCCGGGAACTCCCGGGCGGCGCGCTCCCGTACACCCGCCCGGCCGCGGCCGACCGGGCACGAGGGCGATGCGACGCCCCTGCCGCCGCGTCGCGCCGGGCTGGGCCGACGTCATCCGGCCACCGCGAGCTCTCAGCCGCATCCGGCTGGATCTGTACGGATGCTGTCGCTCCTCCCCGACCTGCCCCACCGGTCTTGCCGACGCGGGCCTGCCCGTGGTCCGCCCGCTGATCCCCACGCTTCCGCCCAGCCGTGCGGCCTCGCGGCGATCGCGCGTCCCGGACCGGTGCCGGGCCGGGTGGGCAGTCGCAGAGGCCGGTCGGCACGGTCATGTTTCCGTCAGATTTCCGTCATGTTCCGGACAAGATGATGCGTAGGTCCGGTCCATTCGGCCACTCTCGGTCCATTCAGCCACCTTCCTGGAGACCGGAATGTGATGGTCCATGTCACGGTTACCGTGCCGAAAGCGCTCTGGCTGCCGCGACGCCGGTGGCCGCGCTCCGGTTCCGGCGTGGGACGGCGCGCCGCGCGGCCGTGCCCGGAACCGGGTGTGCGGGCCGCCTTCCCGCAGTCGCCGGCCTCGCCTTTCCTCGCGGCGTGGCGGGTATGGAGAAATCGCGCCACGCGCGGGGCCTCCTGGACCGCCTTTCCTCCTCACCGGTGGAATTCGGCGACTTTTCGTCTATCCTTCCACCTCGGGGTTCCGGCCCCGATGCGAATTCGACTCGACCGCGCACAGGCAGATGGAGATCCACTCCAAAAAACACACGGGGGAATCGGAACGTGGAGAACTTAAAGACGCAACAATCATCGGAGCCCGCTGTCATTCGCGTCCTCATTCTGGACGCGTCGCCGATCACGCGCAGCGGCCTGGGGGCGGTGCTGCGTTGTACGCCCGGTATCGACGTCGTGGCCGAGGCGTGCGACCAGCACGAGGCGGTGGCGCTGATGGCGGAGACCAAGCCGCACGTCGTCGTCCACACGGTGGAGAGCCCCACCGACTCCTCGGCGGCGCTGCGGCAGGCCAAGGACTGGCAGGGCAAGGTGCTGGCACTCGTCAGCGACTTCGTGTGCGACACCGCGGCGATCGGCCTCATCGGCAAGGAGGCTGACGGAACGTTGCTGCGCAGTGCGCGGGTCGACGACCTGGTGGCCGCGCTGCACATGCTCGTGGCCGGCTACTCCCTCTTCCCGGCGCCCGTCGCCGCGGCGGGGCCGGCCGAGCGCCGGCTCTCCCCGGCGGCCCTGCCCCCCTCGTCCTTCCCGAAGCAGAACTGCGCCTCGACCCCGTACCCGCTGACGCCCCGCGAACACGACGTGCTGCGCCTGCTCGGGCGGGGCCGCACCAACGCCGAGATCTCCACGCAACTCACGCTCAGCGAGAGCACCGTGAAGTCCCACGTGCAGAATCTGCTGGCGAAACTGGGGCTGCGCAACCGCGTCGAGGCGGCACTGCACGCCGTCGAGGCGGGACTGGTCGACTGACCGCGGCCGCGCCGCGCGTCACCGGGCCGCGCACCCATGGAAGGGTGCGCGGCCGGAGCCTTGTCTCAGACCGGGACCTTCGCCGAGGGCAGCTCGCCGAGGGCCCGCTCGATCTCCGCCTGGTCCGGCTCATGGTCGGTCAGGGTGTGGGCCAGGTAGGAGTCGTAGGCCGCCATGTCGAAGTTGCCGTGCCCGGAGACGTGCACCAGGATCGCCCGTGCCTCACCCGCCTCCCGTGCGGCCAGCGCCTCGTCGATCGCCCCGCGCACGCCGTGGGCGGACTCCGGGGCCATCACGAAGCCCTCGTTGCGGGCGAATTGCACGGCCGCGCTGAAGACGTCGGTCTGGGAGACCGAGCGCGCCCGTACGTGGCCGTGCTGCACCAGTGTCCCCATGGTCGGGGAGCTGCCGTGGTGGCGCAGGCCGCCGGCGTGGATGGGGGCGGGCATGAAGTTGTGACCGAGGGTGAACATCGGCAGCACCGGCCCGAGTGAGGCGGTGTCCGGGTAGTCGTAGGCGTAGGTGCCCCGGGTCAGGCTGGGGCAGGCGTCCGGCTCGACCGCGACGAAGCGGGTGCCGGAACGTTTGCCGGTCAGGGTGTCGTACAGGAACGGGTACGACAGGCCGGCGTAGCCGGAGCCGCCCCCGACGCAGCCCACCACCACGTCGGGGTAGTCGTCGGCGATCTCCAGCTGCTTCTTGGCCTCCAGGCCGATCACCGACTGGTGGATCAGCACGTTGTTGGAGATGGAGCCGAGCGCGAAACGGGTGTCCTCGCGGCTGAGCGCGTCCTGCACCGCCTCGCTGATGGCGATGCCGATCGACCCCGGGGAGTCGGGGGTCTGCGCCAGCACGGCGCGCCCGGCGTCCGTGCGCGCGCTGGGCGACGGGTGCACCTCGGCGCCCCAGGTCTCCATCAGGATCCGCCGGTAGGGCTTCTGCTGGAAGGAGGAGCGGACCATGTAGACGGTGACCTCCAGGCCGAACAGCGAGCCCGCGAAGGACAGCGCGGAGCCCCACTGCCCGGCCCCGGTCTCGCTGGTCAGCCGGCGCACCCCGTCCTGAGCCGCGTAGAACGCCTGGGCTATGGCGGTGTTGGGCTTGTGCGAGCCCGCGGGGGAGACGCCCTCGTACTTGAAGTAGATCCGGGCCGGGGTGTCCAGCGCGCGCTCCAGCCGTGTCGCGCGGTGCAGCGGGGAGGGTCGCCAGATCTGGTAGAGCTCGCGAACCCGGTCCGGGATCTCGATCCAGCGCTCCTCGGAGAACTCCTGCTCGATGACGCCCTGGGGCAGCAGCCCCGCGAGGTCCTCGGGACGCAGCGGCTCCAGCGTCTGCGGATGCAGCGCGGGCGGCGGGCTCGCCGGCAGGTCGGGAACGATGTTGTACCAGTGGTCCGGAAGGTCTGCGGCGCTGAGGACGACGTGCGTGGTGGCCATGGTTTTCGCATCCTCACAGGAGGGAGAAAAGAGAGGCGGCGCGGTGGCGCCGAGATGCCGGATTCGGGTCCCACGGGGACCTGGGCCCCCATGCTAGGAATGCGATTCCTCGCCCGCTACCAGGCGAAATGAGGAAAGTTCACCGATCGTCATCCGCCGTCGGTACCGGCACTTTCGGATCCGCCGCACCGGTTCCCGGCCCCTCTGGCGCGGCCGCGCCGGGCGCGGGTCCGGTGTCGTGGGCCGGCGCGGACAGGCCCGCGCTGAGCCCCGTACCGACCAGAAGACTGCCCACGACCTGGGCCGCGCCGAGCGTACCGCTGCCGACGATCGGCGCGGTGAACGCCGCCGCGACCGGGATGAGCCCGGCGAACAGGCTGGTCGCCTCGGGGCCGAGGGAGCGCAGGCCGAGGTAGTAGAGGATGAACGCCGCCGCGGTCACCGCCACCGCCAGGTAGCACAGGGCGCCCAGTTCGCGTGGGTGCGGCCAGCGCAGCTCCCCGGCGGGCAGTTCGACCGCCGAGGTCAGGACGCCCATCTCGACCGTGGCCAGGACGCAGACGTAGGTCGCCACCGGGATCGCTCCCAGCCGGGGCAGCAACGGCACCGCCAGCAAGGTGAAGCACACCTCGCCCAGCAAGGCCAGCAGGGAGAACCCGAAACCGCCCGCGCTGCCGCGCCCGAAGCCGATGAGCAGCGCGGCGCCGACGACCACCAGCGCCGCCGAGACGGTCAGACGTCCCGACACCCGGCGCCGGCTCAGCAGGGGACCGGCGATCGCCACCAGCAGCGGGGTGGCGCCGACGATCACGCCGAGCACGGCGGGTTCGGCGGAACGCAGTGCGGCCAGGCAGGCCAGATTGAAGCCGACCAGGCCGGTCCCGGCGAGCAGTGCCAACAGCGCCCACTCGCGTCCGGTCGGACGCGGCCATGACACGCGCCCGACGACGGACAGCAGCGACAGGCTCAGGGCGCCCAGCGCGAACCGCAGGGTCTGACCGCTCAGGAAGGGGTAGTGCGTCAGCAGGCTGGTGGCCACGAAGGAGGTGCCTGCCAGCGCGGTGCCAAGTGCCGCGCACAGCGCCCCCATGGTCCGAGAAGGCGCCGCTCCCGCCGCCGGCCGTCCGGCTCCGCCCGATTCACTTGAGGTCATGCGGGCAGGTTATCGGCGGAATTCGCTATTCCACCAGCGTACTTTCGGATAGCCCGCCGTTTGACTCCGCCAATGGTTCCTCATCAATTCTGGCGTGGTCCCGGCCGCCCGTGCTCCCTACCATTCCAGGCGTCATCAGCGTACGAATGGCGTCCTGCGCGGAGGAGCGGATATGTCGTCCCCGGATTTGATCGACCTCACCCAGCACGAGATCAGGGCTCTGCGCACTCGGTACAACCTGGCCGACGCCCATACGCATCAGCGGCAGTCCGGTAGCCAGGACAAGATCGTCTCAAGACTGCCCGCGCTGTGGTACGAGTCGGAGGAGCGGCAGCAGGCGCACTTCGAGCGGCAGTTCACCGAGGCGTTCTTCCGCCTGCACGGCCAGACGACCGCGCCCGGCCTGGGCCGCACGCTGCTGTCGTACTCGGCCAGCGTGTCCACCATGGTCGCGGCGATGTACCTACGCCGGCACGACTGCACCGTCTCCCTGGTGGAACCCTGCTTCGACAACCTGGTGGACCTCCTCAAGTACCTCGGGACGCCGCCCGCCGCACTGCCCGAGGACGCGCTGGCGGACCCGGACACCGTCTACACCGAGCTGACCCGCCTGGTGACGACGGACGCGCTGTACCTGGTCGATCCCAACAACCCCACGGGATTCACGCTGTTCACCGACGGCGGCCGCGGGTTCGAGGAGGTCCTGCGGTTCTGCCGTGACCAGCGCAAGTTGCTGGTGCTGGACTTCTGCTTCGCCTCCTTCGCCCTGCACAACGGCCTGGCCCAGCGCCCCGACGTGTACCGGATGCTGGAGGAGTCCGGGGCCGACTACCTCGCCATCGAGGACACGGGCAAGACATGGCCGGTCCAGGACGCCAAGTGCGCCCTGCTGACAGCGAGCGCGGACATCTACGAGGAGGTGTACAACCTGCACACCTCGGTGCTGCTCAACGTCTCCCCCTTCGTGCTGAACTTCCTCACCCACTACGTCGAGGATTCCGTCGCGGACTCCTTCGCCTCGGTGCGCGAGGTGATCGACGCCAACCGGGCCACGCTGCGGCGCGAACTGCCCGACTCGGTCCTGGAACTGATGGACGCGCGGGTGGACACCAGTGTCGCCTGGCTGCGCATCCGCCCCTCCGGCCTCACCGCGAGCGACATCCACACGCGGCTTCTGCAGGCCGAGGTCTACGTGCTGCCGGGGACGTACTTCTACTGGGACAACCCTGGGCGGGGAGAGCGCTACGTGAGGATCGCACTGGCGCGCCCGCCCGAGCAGTTCGCCGTCGCCGTACGGGTGATCCGCGAGACGCTGGGCTCCTCCTCCCATGAGCAGTGACGCGGGCACCCCGCTCCCGGCGGCCGTCCCGGGCCTCGGGGCGCTGATCGACGCCTCGCTGTTCATGGGCATGCACAGCACCGACGACCGGGTCAGAACCGCCTGCAAGAACTTCTTCGTCCGGCAACTGGCGGCGCGCCGCCCGCTGGCCATGACACTGGAGCAGGTGGGGCTCTGCGACGACCTGATCTGGCGGCGGCCGCGCGCCGTGCAGGACGCCTACTACCCCTTCATGGACAACCTGCACAGCGAACTGCGGATCGCCCGCTTCGGCTACCGGCAGGGCGACGTGCGCACCGCCCTGGAGGCCGCCGCGCTCAGGGGCCTGCCGATCGCCGACGCACTGCTGCTGGCTCCGGCCGTGCACCGGGGCGGCCGGCTGCACACGGTGTCGCCGCGCCTTAAGGAGTGGCCCGGCGCGGGAGCGCTCCTCAGCACACCCCCGGACGGTCCCGAGGCGGCGTTCCCCCCGCGGCTGGAAGAGCTGTACCGCCACTCGCTGGCGCTCCGCGTCGACCTGGCCCTCCTGGACCGCATCTCCCGCCCCGACGACGATGTGGACTCACCATGACGATCCCCGAGACCCCGCAGAAGCCCCCGGCGCCGCCGGGCGCCGGCGTCACCTGGGAAGCCGGCGCGGACCGGGCGGCCGAGGGCCCGGCCTCAGGCCGACCCCGCACCGCAGGCGCCCCACTCTCCGGCGTGGTCGTGCCGCTGGTCACCCCGCTCGACAGGCGGGGCCGGGTCCGCACGGACGACGTGGCACGGCTGATCGACTCGATCCGCGCCGAGGTGACCGGCCTGATGCCGACCCTCAGCTCGGGCGAGGGCTGGCTGCTGACCGAGGCACAGTGGCACGACATGGTGGCGGCCACCGTGCGCCACGCCGACGGCCTGCCGGTCATCGCGGGTGTGCAACTGCCCGGCACCGGCGCCGTGGTGGCCCGGGCCCGGCTCGCCGCCGAACTGGGCGCCGACGGGGTGGCGGTGACCACGCCCTTCGGCGAGGGCGTCGGCCAGGAGGACATCGTCACCCACTATGAACAGGTGCTCGACGCCGGGTCGCCGGTGCTCGTGTACAACGAGGAGGCCCTGTCCGGCAACCGCATCGAGGCGGGGACGCTGGCGCGGATCTGCCGGCTCCCGGGCGTGATCGGAGTGAAGGAGTCCAGCGGCGACCCGGCGTTCACCCGACGGCTGGTGGCGGCCGGTCTGGAAGTGCCGGTCTTCGAGGGCTGGGAGAACCTGCTGTCCCAGGTCCCCGGCGTCGCGGGGTTCATCGGGCCGCTGGCCAATCTGGAGCCTGCCCTGTGCACGGCACTGCTGCGGAACCCGACGCCGGCGCTCCAGGCCGAGGTCGACACGGCGTGCGAGACGTACGGCGTCCTGCGCGACGACTGGTACCTGCACGTCAAGCGCGCCCTGGTGGCCCGAGGCGTCATCGGCACGGACGCCACGGCGGAAAGCGCCCGTGCGGTCGCCGCGGCGGAGGCGGCACCGTGAGCACGATGCCGGGCGGTGCTCCCGCACTGCCGCTTTCACCCACCGTGCAGCAGCGGCTGTACTGGCACAATCGGACCGTCCCCGACGCCGCCGGATACGCCGAACTGCTCACACTCGAGGCGGTGTGGCCGCGCGCCGAGGCGGACGCGCTGGCGGAGGCGGCGCCCGCCTTCGGCTCGCTGAGCCGTCTCCTCGACGCGCTCGAAGAGCGCCTGCGCGGCGAGGAGAACGATCCCTCGCCCAGCGAGCGGTACCTGGCCGAGCACGCGACGGCGGCCGAGTTCGCACACGTCGCCGCGCAGTTCGCCGTGGACGGGCTCGTCGAGTCCCAGTCGCACCTGGGCGTGCTGCCGCGGCTGACGCGCCGGGCCCGCATGGCGGTCATGCGGGTGCTCATCGACGAGTTCGGGTGCGGCAACGAGACGCAGGAACACGCCCGGCTGTACGAACAGCTGATGGCGGAGCTGGGACTGTCCACCGACCCCTTCCACCACGCCGCCAGGGCCTGCGAGGAGACGCTCGCCTATGTCAACCTCTTCCACTGGCTGGCCTCCCGGGCGCCCACCCCCGACTACTTCCTCGGCGCCTACGCCTACTTCGAGTCCAGCGTGCTCCATGGTTTCCGCTGCTACGCCACGGCCTGCGCCCGGCTGGGCATCGCCAACGGCCAGTACTACGACGAGCACCTGCACATCGACGCCTTCCACAGCCGTGAGATGGTGGCCGCGCTGCGCGCCTGGGACCGGGAGCACGGCGCGGACCTGGGAAGGGTGTGGGCCGGTATCGAACTGACCAGTGCGACCATCGCCCGTGCCACCGATGCGGCGGTCCGCCTGGCCCGCGCGGAGGCCGGCCGGTGAGCGGCTCGGAGGAGGCAGCCGGGCGGCCCCGGCTGCGTCAGCTCGACGCGGACACGGTGGCCGTGGAGTGGCAGGGCCCGCACGGTCAGGACGGCGTGCTCGTCGAGGCGCGCTGCCCGCACCGGGGCGGCCTGCTGCGTCACGCCCACGTGAACGCCGCGGCGACCCGCCTGGTGTGCCCCCTGCACCACTCGGCCTTCGACCTGACCGACCACGGCGCCCAGACCTCCGGTCCGCCATGCCGCGCACTGCGCGTCCGCCCTCTGCCGCAGTGAGCCGGGGGGCGGGCCCCGCCGGTTTCGCTCGGGTCACCGGGCTGCGCCTGCCGTAGGGTGCTGAGGGGCGATTGCGAACCGGCCCGGTCAACTGCGTTGGTTCTCGGAGTACTTCTCCGATGTGGATCCGCCGCCGGGGCAGGGCCGGTCACTCGGACCAGGTCGATCACGCCCGTCGGAGACGACGCCGGCGGTCGGGACGGGGTGGTCGCGGGCGGCGGACAGGGCGATGGTCCCGAGCGCCAGGGCCCTGCCGGTCAGCCCGGTCACGGGCCGGCCCCGGGCCTGCCTGGTCCCGCGGGCCGCGTGAGTCGTCATGACGCCGCGGGTAATCGACCCTTCTCCCGTGTCCCGGAACCATGGGCGGTGTACCCGTTCGACGCACCGCGCCACCTGACTCCGGGAGATCGCATGCCGTACTTCACCAGCCCCGTCGACGGCGCC
>NZ_JBIBUK010000046.1:0-11594 GCF_043079345.1 Streptomyces sp. NPDC015220
AGTTGGCCATGAGGTGGAGCACCGTGCGGTGCTCGACCGCCACGCCCTTGGGACGGCCGGTGGAGCCGGAGGTGTAGATCACGTACGCCAGGTCGGAAGCCGACGCACCCGTCTGTGGAGGTGTCCCCGGCAGCCCGGCGATGGTCTCCGACTCGGTGTCCAGGTCCACGACCCGCACGCCCGCCACGGGCAGGCTCGCGCTCAGGTCACGGTGCGAGACGAGCAGTTCGGCGCCGGAGTCCTCCAGCATGTAGGCCAGCCGGTCGGCGGGGTAGGCGGGGTCCAGGGGGACGTAGGCGGCGCCGGTCTTGAGGATGCCGAGCAGGCCGACGACCATCTGGGGGCCGCGTTCGACGGAGAGGGCCACGAGCCGTCCGGGTCCGGCCTCCAGTGAGGCCAGGTGGTGGGCCAGGCGGTTGGCCGCCTCGTCCAGCTCGCGGTAGGTCAGGGTCTCGCCCGCGCAGGAGACGGCCACCGCGTCGGGCGTGGCCGCGGCGCGCGCGGCGATCCGGTCGTGGATCGTGCCGTCCCAGGCGGCGACGCCGGGCGTCACCGCCCAGTCGCCCACCAGCCGCTCCCGCTCACCCGGGGCGAGCATCGGCACCGCCGACACCGGACGGCCGGGGTCGGCCGCCATGCCGGTGAGCAGGGCGTCCAGGTGCCCGGACATCCCCTCGACCGTGCCGGCGTCGAACAGCTCGGGGTCGTAGGCGAGGGCGTACGCCAGCTCGTCCCCCGCGTAGGCGACCAGGTTGAGCGGGAAGTTGGTGACGTCGGCGCCCTCCAGTCCGTGCAGCCGGACGCCGTCGCAGGGGCCGGTGTCGCCGTCCACGGGGAAGTTCTCGAACGCCACCAGGCTCTCGAAGAGGTTCGTACCGCGCTCGACACCGCTCCACCCCTGGATCCGCGGCAGCGGCACGTACTCGTACTGGCGGGCCTCCACCTGGGTGTGCTGCACACGGGCCAGCCACTCGGCGACCGGCGCGTCACCGTCGACGGCCACACGCACCGGCAGGGTGTTGATCAGCATGCCCACCATGGAGTCGACACCCGGCAGATCGGCCGGGCGGCCCGAGACGGTGGCGCCGAACACGACGTCCCGCTCCCCGGCGTACCGGGACAGCAGCAGCGCCCAGGCGCCCTGCACCACCGCGTTGACGGTGAGCCGATGGGTCCTGGCGAACTCGTACAGGAGGCGCGAGGCGTCCGCGGAGAGCCGCGTCACCAGCCGCTCGGTGGACTGCGCGCGGTGGCCGGCGGTGGGCCGCCGGTCGTACGGCAGCGCCGTCGGCTCCTCGAACGCGTCCAGCAGGGCCCGCCAGTACGCCTCCGCCTCGGACAGGTCCTGGCGCTCCAGCCACTCCACGTACGCGCTGAACGGGCGCCGCGCGGGCAGCACCGGCTCCTCGCCGGCGGCCAGCGCCCGGTACGCCGTGGTCAGCTCGTCGAGCATCTGGAAGGTGCTCCAGCCGTCCAGCAGCACATGGTGGGAGGTGCGCACCACCCGCACGGACGTGTCCGACGTCCGGGCGACGGCGAGCCGCGCCATCGGGGCGGCCGACAGGTCGATGCCGCGCGCGCGGTCCCGCGCCAGGTGGCGCTCCAGCGCACGGGCCTGCTCGTCGGCGTCCAGGCCGCGCCAGTCGAGGTGGACGACCGGTGTCACGACGTGCCGGCGCACCACCAGCAGCGGACGGTCCACCCCCTCCCACACGACGGCGCCGCGCAGGATCTCCAGATGGTCGGTGACGTGCTGCCAGGCCCGCTCCAGCAGGCCGGGATCGGTGACCCCGTCGAGGACGAAGCTCATCTGCTCGAAATAGGCCCCGGACCCCGGGTCGGACAGGGTGTGGAAGAGCATGCCGCTCTGCATGGGGGTGAGCGGGAAGACGTCCTCGACGTCCCGGCCGTCGCCGGCGATCCGGTCCACGGCCGCCTGGTCCAGGCCGGCGAGCGGGAAGTCGGACGGGGTCGCGCCCCCGCTCGCCGGGTCCTGGCAGTGCTCCACCAGGGCCCGCAGCGCGGCCACGTGCTCGCCCGCCACCCGCTCCACCGTCGCCCGGTCGAAGACCTCGTCGGAGAAGATCCAGGTGAAGCCGAGGCTGCCGTCCTCGACCATGCCGACGACGTCCAGCAGGTACGGGCGGGGCTCGTCCGGCGCGTGGTCGTGGCCGAGGGCCGGCAGACGGTCGCGGACCAGTCCGTCCCGCGCGGTCGTGCCGTCCCACTGGCCGAGGTAGTTGAAGCTGATGGGCGGGAGCCGGTCCGCGCGCAGGGCGTGACCGGGCGTGCCCGGCGGGGACAGGAAACGCAGCGCGTCGTAGCCGAGGCCGCGGCCCGGCACGGCCCGCAGCTGCTCCTTGACGGACTTGACCGTCTCGCCCCAGCCGCGCCCGGCGGGGAGCGTCAGGGCGATGGGGAAGTGGGTGGTGAACCAGCCGACGGTGCGGGACAGGTCCAGGTCGTCGAACAGCTCCTCGCGGCCGTGCCCCTCCAGGCCCAGGACCAGGCGGTCGGCGCCCGTCCAGTCGGCCAGGACGCGGCCCAGGGCGCTGACGAGCACGTCGTTGATCCGCGTGCGGTACACCGACGGGAGACGGTGCAGCAGCGCCTCGGTCTCCTCGCGTCCCAGGCGCACCTCGACGGTCCGCTCGGCGGAGGTGACGTTGCGGCCGTCGGGATGGTCGACGGGCAGCGCGGGAGCGTCGTCCGGGCCGACCGAACGCCAGTGGCCGATCTCGTGGTCGAGGGCGCCGGAGCGGACGTGCGCGCTCAGGCGCCGTGCCCACTGCTGGTAGCTGCTGGTCCGCGGGCCCAGGTCGGCCGGGCGGCCGTCGGCGAGCCGCGCGTAGGCGGTGGACAGGTCGTCCAGGACGATCCGCCAGGACACCCCGTCCATGACGATGTGGTGGACGGCGAGGAAGAGGCGGGGCGCGGCGCCGTCGCCGAAGCGGAACAGGACGCCCCTGACCAGGGTGGAGCCGGACAGGTCCAGGGCGCGCTGCGCCTGGAGGGCCGCGCTGTTCAGGACCTCTTCGGTGTCCTCGTCGGCGGCGACGTCGCGGACGGCGAGGAGGCCGGAAGGCCGGTCTCCGTACTCCTGGATCCAGGTGTCGCCCTGGCGGGCGTAGCGCATCCGCAGCGCGTCGTGGTGGGCGACGACCGCGTCGAGGGCTTTTGCCAGCAGCTCGGCGTCCGTGCCGGGGGCGAGCTCCAGGTGCGCGGACATGGCGTAGTGGTCGGGGGCGACGGTGTGCTCTTGGAGGAACCAGCTCTGGATCGGGGTGAGTTCGACGCGTCCGGTGGCCTCGGCGGGCGCGTCGCGGGTCGGCTCCGTGGTGGTGGTGACGGCGCCGGCGAGGGCGGCGATGGTCTGGTGGAGGAAGAGGAGGCGGGAGGTGAGGTGGAGTCCGGCCTGGCGGGCGCGGGAGACGACCTGGATGGAGAGGATGGAGTCGCCGCCGAGGTCGAAGAAGTTGTCGTGGACGCCGACGCGTTCGACGCCGAGGACGTCGGCCCAGACGGTGGCGAGGGTTTCCTCGGTGTGGTCGCGGGGTGCGGTGTGGTCGGTGCCGGTGCGTGCGGCGGTGAGGTCGGGTGCGGGCAGGGAGCGGCGGTCGACCTTGCCGCTGGGGGTCAGGGGCAGCCGTTCCAGTGGCACGTAGAGCGCGGGCACCATGTAGTCCGGCAGCGAACCGGACAGATGGGAGCGCAGCTCGGAGGTCCGCGCCCCGGTGTCGGAGCCCTCGGTCACGACGTACGCCACGAGACGTCGCCGGCCGGTGTCGTCCTGCCGGGCCAGGACCACCGCGTCCCGCACGTCCGGGTGGGTCAGCAGGGCGCTCTCCACCTCGCCCAGCTCGATGCGGAAACCCCGGATCTTGACCTGGTCGTCGGCACGGCCCAGGAACTCCAGGTCCCCGGAGGCCAGCCGGCGGGCCCGGTCGCCGGTGCGGTACAGCCGGTCGCCCGGCACGAAGGGGCTCTCGGCGAACCGCTCGGCGGTCAGCTCCGCGCGCCGGTGGTAACCGCGTGCCACGCCGTCGCCGCCGATCCAGATCTCGCCCGGCACACCCGGCGGGACCAGGTTGCCGCGCTGGTCGAGCACGTAGACGCGGGTGTTGGGCAACGGGCGGCCGATCGGCACGTACACCCGGCCGCGCAGGCTCTCCTCGGTCGGGGCGAAGACCGTCGAGTCGACGGTCGCCTCGGTGCCGCCGTAGGCGTTGACGACGACGCAGTCGTGCCGGATGCGGTCCAGCAGGGCACGGCAGTCCTCGACGCGCCACGCCTCCGAGCCGACGGAGATCAGCCGCAGCGGCGGGAACGCCCCACCGCGCCGCTCGACCTCCTGGAGGACGGCGTTGAGGAGCGAGGGGACGATCTCCAGGCCGGTCGCGTCCGTCTCGGCGATCAGGTCGAGGAGCGCCGACGGTTCGGTGGTGACGTCCTTCGACGCGATGATCAGCGCCCCGCCGAAGGGGACGGAACGGATGAGGTCGGCGAAGAACAGGTCCACGGAGAGGCTGGACACCGACAGGAAGCGCGGCTTCAGCTCCCGCAGCCCGTACCGCTCGTCCCAGGCGGTCAGGATGTGCCGGACGTTGCGGTGCTCGACGGCGACGCCCTTGGGCTCGCCGGTCGACCCGGAGGTGTAGATGACGTACGCCAGGTCCCCGGCGGTGACGGCGGTGCGCGGCGCGGTGGCGGGCAGCCGTTCGATCGCGTCCCGCTCCGCGTCCAGGTCCACGAACCGCAGGCCGTCGGCGACGGGCAGGCGGTCGCGCACGGCCGACTGGCCGACGACGATCCGGGCGCCGGAGTCCGCCAGCATGTACGCGAGGCGGTCGGCCGGGAAGCCCGGGTCGAGCGGCACGTACGCGGCGCCCGCCCGGAGGATGCCGAGCAGGCCGACCGCCATGGCCGAGCCGCGCCGCACGCCGAGGCCCACCACGGAGCCGGGGCCGGCGCCGAGCGCGGCCAGGTGGTGGGCGAGCCGGTTGGCGCGCTCGTCCAGCTCCCGGTGGGTGAGCGTGGCGTCCTCGGCGATCACGGCGACCGCGTCGGGGGTGCGCGCCGCCTGCGCCGCCAGCCGCTCATGGATCAACAGGGCGTCGTCCACCGGGAGTTCCGTGGCGTTCCACTCCACGGTGACGCGCCGGCGCTCCTCGTCGGTGAGCAGGGGCAACGTTGCCACGGACCGGTCCGGGTCGGCCACCGCACCGGCCAGGAGCACGCCGAGGTGGCCGGCCATCCGGGCCACCGTGCCCTCGTCGAAGAGCTCGGTGCTGTACTCGACCAGGCCGCGCAGCCGCCCGTCCCGTTCCTCGAACTCGAAGGTCAGGTCGAACAGGGAGGCCTCGCGCTCCATCGGGTACGGGGAGACCGTCGTGCCGGGCAGGGCCAGGGCGTCGTCCGGGGTGTTGTGCAGGACGACCATGGCCTGCACGAGCGCGGTGCGGCTCGGGTCGCGCTCCGGCTGCACCGCCTCGACGAGCTTGTCGAACGGGACGTCCTCGTGGGCGAACGCGTCGAGGACGGTGTCCTTGACGCGGCCCAGCAGCTCCGCGAACGTCAGGTCCTGGTCGACCTGGGTGCGCAGGACGACGTTGTTCACCAGGAAGCCGACCAGCTGCTCCAGCTCCCGGTGGCCGCGCGCGGCCGAGGACGTGCCGACGGCGATGTCCTCCTGGCCGGACCAGCGGGCGAGGACCGCCTTCACCGCGGCCGTCAGCGCCATGAACAGCGTCGCGCCCCGCTCGCGGGCCAGCTCCTTCAGCGCCGCGACCGTGTCGGCGGGCAGCTCGAAGCCGTACACCGCGCCGGCCGAGGAGCGTACGGCCGGGCGGGGCCGGTCGGTGGGCAGTTCCAGCGGGGCGATGCCGTCGAGCCGCTCGCGCCACCAGTGGAGCTGCTGCGCCAGCAGGCCGCCGTCCTCCAGCCGGGCGCGCTGCCAGGCGGCGAAGTCCGGGTACTGGACGGCGACCTCGGGCAGCCGGTGCGCGCGGCCCTCGGTGCGGGCGGTGTAGAGCTCGCCCAGCTCGCGGGCGACGACGCCCATGGACCAGCCGTCGGTGACGATGTGGTGCATCCCCAGCACGCACACGTGCTCCTCGGCGGCCAGACGCACCAGCAGCACCCGCACCAGAGGGCCGGACTCCAGGTCGTACGGGCGCGCCGTCTCCGCCCGCACGGCGTCCCGCGCGGCCTCCTCGTCGGCGGCGTCGGCGGTCACCCAGTCGGGGTCGAGCCGGTCGTGGACGATCTGTGTGGCACGGCCGTCGACCGCGGAGAACGTCGTCCGCAGCGCCTCGTGGCGGGCCACCAGATCACGGACGGCGGCGCGCAGCGCCTCCGTGTCGAGGGGGCCGTTGATCCGTACGGGCAGCGCCGAGTGGTAGTCGGCGCCGCCGGGCGCGAAGTCCTCCAGGAACCAAAGGCGCTGCTGGCCGAAGGACAGCCGCAGCTCGCCGTCGCGGGACACCACCGGGACCAGCGGCGCGGCGGTGGCCGCCCCGCCCTGTCCCGCCAGACGCTGGGCGAGCGCCTCGCGCAGTCGTTCGGGCAGAGCTGCTATCCGGTCCGCGCGGGAAGACGGCGTGTTCATGGGCGGGATCCCCCAGGAGATGGCTGGTCGGCGGGTCGGGAAGGCGGTCCGTCCGGCCCGCGCCGAGGGTGGCGGCGGCGGGCCGGGCGGCGGTGGGCCGGGTCAGGCGGTGACGGAGCGCAGGCCGCGGGGGCGCATGTCGGTCCAGTTCGCCTCGACGTGGGCGAGGCACTCCTCACGGGACCGGCCGGCGAGGACGGTCTCCCAGCCGGCCGGGACGGCCGTGCCGGTGGGCCACAGCGAGTGCTGGCCCTCCTCGTTGACCAGGACGTCGTACGAACGGTCGGACTTCTCGAAGGGGTTGGACACCGTGGAACCTCTCGGGTGAAGGGTGCGGGTTGGGGGAGCGGGGTGGGTCAGGAAGTCCCGGCGGCCGCCTCCAGCTCGGCCAGGACCAGTTCCTCGACGCCGGCGGCGGTCTCGCCGACCGTCGGCCTCTCGAAGAGCGCGCGCGGTGACAGGTCGGTGCCGAACAGGGCGTTGATCCGCGACACCGTGCGCAGGGCGAGCAGCGAGTCGCCGCCCAGCTCGAAGAAGTCGTCGTGGACCCCGACCCGTTCGGCCCCCAGCAGTTCCTGCCAGACCTCGGCTATCAGCTCCTCGGTCGCGGTCGCCGGGGCCTCGTACTCCCCGCCGGCGGCGAGGTGCCGCTCCGGGGCGGGAAGCGCCCTGCGGTCGACCTTGCCGTTGGCGGTCAGCGGCAGCGCCTCCAGGGTCGTGAACAGGGCCGGGACCATGTGCTCGGGCAGCGACGACGCCAGGTGGGCGCGCAGTTCGGCCGTGCCGGGCGCCGGCGCCCCGTCGGCCGGGACCACGTGACCCACCAGGACGGTGCGGCCCGAGCCGGGGTCGGTGTGCGGCACGACGGCCGCGGCGCCGACCGCCGGGTGGGTCACGAGCGCGGCCTCGACCTCGCCGGTCTCGATCCGGAACCCGCGGACCTTGACCTGTCCGTCGGTCCGGCCGAGGAACTCCAGGGTGCCGTCGGCCCGCCAGGCCACCAGGTCCCCGGACCGGTACATCCGGGCTCCGGGCGCGCCGAAGGGGTCGGCGACGAACCGTTCCGCCGTCAGCCCCGGCCGCCCCAGGTAGCCGTGGGCCAGACCGTCGCCGGCGATGTACAGCTCGCCCGGCACGCCGACCGGCGCGGGGACGAGCCCCGACGTCAGCACGTACACGCGGGTGTTGGGCAGCGGGGAGCCCAGCGGCACGGAACCGCCGTCCAGCCGGCCCCGCAGGTCGTGGGTGGTGGTGAAGGTGGTGGCCTCGGTGGGGCCGTACCCGTTGGTGAGCCGCAGCGCGGGATGGGCGTTCAGGACCCGGGCGCAGTGCTCCGCGGAGAGCCGGTCGCCGCCCGCGACGAGCTGCCGCAGTCCCGAGAACACGCCGATGTCGTCGTCGGCGACCTGGTGGAACAGGCCCGCGGTGAGCCACAGGTGGGTGACGCCGTGCTCCTTGAGGAACCGGCCCAGCTCCGCCGTCGTGGGGAGCCCCCGCGGGTGCACCGCCAGTCGCGCCCCGCGCAGCAGGGCCGCCCACACCTCGAACGTCGACGCGTCGAAGGACAGCGAGGCGAACTGCGCGACCGTGTCGTCCGGGCCGACGTCCGTGTACGCCGCCTCGTGCACCAGCCGGACGACGGCCCGGTGCGGGGTGAGCACGCCCTTCGGGACGCCGGTCGAGCCGGAGGTGTACATCACGTACGCGACCTGGTCCGGTGCCGGGTGCGGCGCGGGCGCGGCCGCCGGCCGCGCGGCGATCTCCGACGCGTCCCGGTCCAGGTCGACGGTCCGGGCCGCCGCGGAGGGCAGCCGGTCGCGGGTCCCCTCCTCGGTGACCAGGAGCTCCAGCCCGGCGTCGTCGATCATGTACGCCAGCCGGTCGGCCGGGTAGCCCGGGTCCAGCGGCACGTAGGCGGCGCCGGCCTTCAGGACGGCGAGCAGCGCGGTGACCGCGTGCGCGCCGCGCTCCAGGCACAGGCCGACGAACGTGCCGGGGCCGGCGCCCAGGGACACCAGGTGGTGGGCGAGCCGGCCGGACCGCTCGTCCAGCTCCCGGTACGTCACCTCCTCGTCCCCGTACGTCAGGGCGACGGCGTCGGGCCGCGCGGCGGCCCGGGCGGCGAACAGCTCCGTCAGCGACGCCTCGGGCAGGGCACGGGCGGTGTCGTTCCAGGCCCGTACGGTCAGTTCGGACTCCGCGGCCGTGAGCATCGGCACCTCGGCCACCGGCACGGCCCCGTCGGCGGCGGGGAGCGCGGTCAGCAGGGCCTCCAGGTGGCCGCAGAGGCGGGCCGCGGTGTCCGCGTCGTACAGCTCCGCGTCGTACGCCAGGGTGTAGGCCAGCTCGTCACCGCCGTAGGCGACGAGGTTCAGCGGGTAGTTGGTCGCCTCGGTGCCGGTCAGCCCGCGGACGCGCAGCCCGTGCGCGGCGGCCGCCTCGTCGTCCATCGGGTAGTTCTCGAAGACGACCAGGGTGCGGAACAGCTCCTCGCCGCGCTCCACGTCGGCGCACGCCTGGACGCGCGGCAGCGGCACGTACTCGTACTGGCGCGCCTCGACCTGCGCCCGCTGCACCCCGGCCAGCCAGTCGGCCACCGGCGCGGTCGCGTCGACGCGGACCCGCACCGGCAGGGTGTTGATCAGCATGCCGATCATCGACTCCGCGCCCGGCAGGTCGGCGGGACGGCCGGAGACGGTGGCGCCGAACACGATGTCGTCCACCCCGGCGTGCCGGGCGAGCAGCAGCGCCCAGGCGCCCTGGACCACGGTGTTCACGGTGATCCGGTGCCGCCGGGCGAAGTCGGACAGCTCGCGCGAGACCCCCGGCGGCAGGCGGCGCGCGATCCGGGCGGTGGAGCCCGTGCGGTGGCCGGGCGCGGAGTGCCGGACGGCGGGGAGCGGGGTCGGTGTCCGGAAACCGGCGAGGGTCTCCCGCCAGTACGCCTCGGCCGCCGCCAGGTCCTGCCGCTCCAGCCACTCCACGTACGCGCCGAACGGCCGGCGGGCGGGCGGAGCGGGTTCCCGCCCGGCGGTCAGGTCCGCGTACGCCCGGTAGGTCTGGGTGAGGAGGTCGAAGGTGGACCAGCCGTCCAGCAGGACGTGGTGGAAGGCGCACACCAGCCGCACCGAGGTGTCGGTCAGCCGGACGAGGGTGAGCCGCATCAGCGGAGCGGCGGTCAGGTCGACCGGCCGGGCCCGGTCCTCGGCCAGCAGGCGGCGCACCGCCTCGTCCCGCTCGGCGGCGGGCAGGGCGCGCCAGTCCAGGTGGGTGACGGGCAGCCTGGCCCCGCGGTGGACCACCATCAGCGGGCGCTCCACCTCCCGCCACTCCAGCGAGGCGCGCAGCACACCGGTGCGGTCGGCGACCGTCTGCCAGGCGCGGGCGAGCAGCGCGGGGTCGGTGACGCCGTCGAGCTCGAAGGACATCTGCTCGGCGTAGGCGCCCGGGTCGGACAGGGTGTGGAAGAGCATGCCGCTCTGCATGGGGGTGAGCGGGAAGACGTCCTCGACGTCCCGGCCGTCGCCGGCGATCCGGTCCACGGCCGCCTGGTCGAGCCCGGCGAGCGGGAAGTCGGACGGGGTCGCCCCGCCGTTGCCCGGCAGCAGGCAGTGCTCCACCACCTCGCGCAGCGCGGCGAGGAACGCGTCCGCGAGCCGCCGCACGGTGGTGGTGCGGTGCACCGCGGGGGCGTGGATCCAGTCGATGCGCAGTTCGCCGTCGCCGACGGCGGCCACGATGTCGATGAGGTGCGGCCGGGGCTGCCCGGGCGCCTGGTCGGCGCCGAGCGCGGCCAGGCGGGCACGCACCAGGCCGCTGTCGCCGGTGGCGCCGTCCCACTGGCCCAGGTAGTTGAAGCTGATCCCGGGCTGCGGGGCGGTCGCGAGCGCGGCGCGCGCGGGGCTGCCCGGCTCGGACAGGTGGCGCAGCGCCCCGTACCCGATGCCGTGGCCCGGCACGGCCCGCAGCCGCTCCTTCACCGACTTCAGGGCCTGGCCCCAGTCGCCGTCGGGGACGTCCAGCGTGACGGGGTGGATGGTGGTGAACCAGCCGACGGTGCGGGACAGGTCCACGTCGTCGAACAGCTCCTCGCGGCCGTGGCCTTCGAGGGCGACCGTCACCGGATCGCCCGCCCAGTCGCGCAGGACCCGGCCGAGCGCGGTGAGCAGCACGTCGTTGATCCGCGTGCGGTAGGCGGCGGGGACCCGCTGGAGCAGTGCCTCGGTCCCGGCGCGGTCGAGCCGTACGGACGTCACCGCCGTCGCGCCGAAGGTGTTGCCGGTGTCGTCGCCGTGCCCGTCGCGCGGCAGCGGGCGGACGGCGGCGGCCGTCTCCGTCCAGTGGCCGAGCTCGTGGTCGAGGGCGCCGGAGCGGACGTGCGCGCTCAGGCGCCGTGCCCACTGCTGGTAGCTGCTGGTCCGCGGGCCCAGGTCGGCCGGGCGGCCGTCGGCGAGCCGCGCGTAGGCGGTGGACAGGTCGTCCAGGACGATCCGCCAGGACACCCCGTCCATCACCAGGTGGTGCACCGCCAGGAACAGGCGCGGCAGCCGCGCCGGGCCGAGGCGGAAGAAGACGCCCCTGACCAGGGTGCCGCTCGCCAGGTCGAGGGAGCGCTGCGCGGCGAGGGCCGCCTCGTGCAGGGCGGCGTCCCGCTCCTCGTCGGCCACCGCCGACAGGTCCCGTACGGTCAGCGGCTGTGCGGCGGCGTCGCCGTACTCCTGGATCCAGGTGCCGCCGTCGCGGACGAACCGCATCCGCAGCGCGTCGTGGTGGGCGACGACCGCGCCGAGCGCCCGCTCCAGCAGCGCCGTGTCGGTGTCCGGGGCCAGCTCCACCTGGGCGGACATGCCGTAGTGGTCGGGGGCGACGGTGTGCTCGGTGAAGAACCAGTCCTGGATCGGGGTGAGTTCGACGCGTCCGGTGGCCTCGGCGGGCGCGTCGCGGGTCGGCTCCGTGGTGGTGGTGACGGCGCCGGCGAGGGCGGCGA
>NZ_JBIBUK010000047.1:0-9587 GCF_043079345.1 Streptomyces sp. NPDC015220
CAAGACGCTCGGCTGGGATACCCCAGCCGAGCGTCTACGTGATCTACTCACCACCTAAAACCCAGTGGTGTTGCGACGACCCCTAGAACCCAAGCTCGCGGTGCCCCGGGGGCCTTTCTGTCGCACCTGTCACACGGCGGCCACGGCGGTCGGCCAGTTGTTGTCCGCGGTGAGCGTCGGCCAGTTGTTGTCCGGTCCGACGGCCGGACAGTCGTCGCCGGCGGGAGCGACCGGCCAGTTGTTGTCCGTCCCGGCGACCGGACAGTCGTCGTCGGCCGGAGCGGTCGGCCAGTTGTTGTCCACGGTGACCGCCGGCGGGTTGTCGCCCCCTCCGGCGACCGGCCAGTTGTTGTCCGCGGGAACGACCGGCCAGTTGTTGTCGACGGGCACGACCGGCCAGTTGTTGTCGTTCCCGTCGGCCGCCGTCCGCTGCTCCGCCTGGTGGCCGAGCGTCGGCAGGGCGGTCACCGCCGCGCCACCGGCGACGGCCGTTCCGAGCGCCAGGACGAGCACGAGCTGACGGGCGATGTGGCGGAACCCGGCGGTGCGGACGACTGCGGACATGATTCCTCCAGGATGCGAGTGCTGAATTAGTGCCTTTCGGGGGCCCGTGCCGCCGGGCCGCTTCCGAAGACATTTCAATCATCGCCCGCACGCGAGGGTGAATCCATGGTTCCTCCAGTCGTGGATATGCCATGGCGCGGACCGGACATCGGCCATCTCCCGAATAAAGAAAGCCAAGGTTCCGGAGAAACCGATCCGGCCATTCGGGGCGGCTTCCGGCCATGCATCCCGATTTGGAATGTACCGCTCTTTTGGCCGCGCCAAAGAAAGCATTACGCTGGTACCGCGGCCCTCCTGTCCCTCCAGGAGGGAGCGGTCGCCGGGGCAGGGGCGTGCCGCCGCCTCTGCCCCACTCCGGCAGGCCCGTCCGACAGGGCCCGCCGGTACACCTGGAGCGTCCGCCGTGCCGCGGCCTGCCAGCTCATGCCGCTCGCGTGCTCGACCGCCGCCTCCCCGAGGCGGGCCGCCGCCTGTGGGTGCCGCGCGAACCACAGCAGCGCGCGGGCGTAGTCGGCCGGCTCGTGGCCGGCGACGAGCAGTCCCGTCACCCCGTCGCGCACGGCGGCGGGGAGCCCGCCGACGGCCGCGGCCAGCACGGGAGTTCCGCATGCCTGCGCCTCCAGGGCGACCAGACCGAAGGACTCGCTGCGCGAGGGCATCACCAGTACGTCGGCGGCCCGGTACCAGTCGGCCAGCTGCCGTTGCGGGACGGCCGGTTCGAAGCGCAGCACGTCACGCAGACCGTACTGGTCGCACAACTCCCGCAGGCCGCCTGGTTTCCGCGCTCCGGAACCGCTGAGTCCCCCGACGACGGGGACCAGCAGCCGGGAGCGCAACCCTGGCTCCCCGCGGAGCAGTTCGGCCACCGCGCGCACCAGGACGTCAGGTCCCTTCAGCGGCTGGATCCGACCCGCGAACAGCGGGACGAAAGCCCCTTGCGGCAGCCCCAGCCGGGCGCGTGCCGCCCTCCTGCCGTCGGCCGGGTGGAAGGTCCGGGTGTCGACTCCCGGCGTCACGACATCGGTGCGGTCCAGGTCGGCGGCGTAGAGACCGCGCAACGCCCCGGCCTCCTCCGCCGTGTTGGCGATGAGCCGGTCGGCGGTCGCGACGAGCCGGCTCTCCCCCTGGACACGTCGCTCCGGTTCCGGTGTGTCGCCCGCCGCGAGGCAGGCGTTCTTGACCCGTGCCAGGGTGTGCATCGTGTGCACCAGGGGGACCCGCCAATGGGCGGCGGCCAGACCGCCGGCCTGTCCGGAGAGCCAGTAGTGCGAGTGCACCAGGTCGTAAGGGGTGTTCGGGCCGCTCTTCAGGAGGGCGAGGGCGAACTCCAGCACCAGCCCCGACAGGGCTTCCTTGGGCAGTGGACGGCACGGGCCGGCGTGCAGGTGCCGTACCTGGACGCCGGGAGCGAGCTGCACCCGCGGCGGGTGCCCCTCCCCGCGACACCGGGTGAACAGATCCACCTCGGCGCCCTGTTCGGCCAGGGCGCTCGACAGTTCGGTCATGTAGACGTTCATGCCGCCGGCGTCTCCCGTACCGGGCTGGTGCAGCGGCGAGGTGTGGACGCTGAGCATGGCGATACGCAGGGACACGAGGACGCTCCTTCGAGTGGCGGGAAAAGGTCGTGCCCACCGGCTCCGCCGGGCGGAGGGGTGGGCACGACCGATTGCCGGGGCGGTCAGAAGCCGAACACGGGGCCGGTCGGCGGGGCGAGCCGGGTGCCCGGGGCCGGTGGAACGAGGGCGTGCGGGGTCACCGGCCCCCCGGGCGTCAGCCGCAGTGCCCCGGCGAGCCGGCCCGCTCCCTCGGGCATGACGGGCCAGGCCCACGCGGCGAGCGCCGCCGCCACCGCCAGCTGGGCCATGATCGGTTGCAGGTGCCGTCCGGACCCGCTCGGGCGGCGTCGTTCGAAGACGTTGACGTAGCCGAAGTCCGTGGTGCAGCGCACCACCTCGTCCAGGACGGCGACCGCGCGGCGCGGGTCGAATGCCTCGGGTTCGTACGCCTCGCGCACGTCTTCGGCCGCCCGGTGCAGCCGGCGCCGCAACGCCTCCCAGCCCTCACCGCCGGGCTCCGCCTCGGGCACCCGGCCCGCGCAGTCCTCGCGCACCGCGGTGAACAGCCGGCTCAGCCAGCTGTTCCAGGTGCCGTCCAGCAGGTCCCGGGTCCGGTGGAGTTCCTCCCGGCGGAAATCGACCGTGCGGCCCAGCGGCCTGGCCTCCAGTACGTGCCGGCGCAGCGTGTCGGAGCCGAACTCGGTGAGCAGGTCGAGCGCCCACACGGCCGGTTTGCCCTGGGGGTCCCGGGCGTCCTCGACGTCGATGCCGTACGCCTCGGTCACGTGGAACCGCTGCGGCAGCTTCAGCCCGCGGGCGACCAGGATCGCCGGCAGCAGGACCGCGTGGCAGAAGGAGTGCCCGAACCCGCAGAAGTGGACGGTGCGTTCGGGCAGGGGTTCGTCGCCGCCGTATCCGATCAGGTGCATGGCGGCGGCCTCGAAGCAGGCGTCGACCCGGTGGCCGGGGAAGCCGTCCACCGGAACCGGCACGCCCCACTCCCCCGGGTGTCCGACGGCGATGTCCGGCAGCCCGTCCTCGATGAGGCTCTCGCACAGCACGGCGAGGCGAGGGGGCAGCCCCGCGGATCGCCAGTGGTCGGCGAGCTGCTCGCGCAGGGGTTCGAGGAGCAGGAAGAGACGGCGGCAGCGACGCGGTCTCGCCGGCGAGCCGCACAGGGCGCAGACCGGGTCGATGAGCTCGCCGTCGTTCGGCCGGGCGCACGCGTGGCACAGCCCGCCGTCCCCGCGCGCGCCGCAGTGCGCGCACGTGCCGGTGACATGGGCTCCGTACAGCCAGCGGTCGCAGGACGCGCAGTGCGGCAGCAGCCGGGTGCGGGCGGCGATGACGTCCTGCGCGTACAGGTCGAGGAAGAGCTCCTGCAGGCGGCGGTGGTAGCCACGGTCCCGGCGGGGCTGGACGACACGGTCGAACTCGACGCCGGCGCGCAGCCAGTCGGCGGTGATCGCGGCCCGGTAGCCGTCGGCGACCTCCTCCGGCTTGCGCCCGCCGCGCAGCGCCCGCACCGCGACCGAGTCGGCGTGGTCGGCGATGCCCGTGGTGAACAGCACCGGCTGCCCGTCGGCACGCAGATGACGGCTGAGCACGTCGGCGGCGACGTACGGACCGGCGAGGTGACCGATGTGCAGTTCGCCGTCGCTGGCGGGCGGGGTCGCGGTGATCCAGAGTGGGGTGCTCATGGACGGTCTCCTTGACGGTCTGATGAGCGCTGCTGAGCCACGGGTGTTCAGCGCGGTTCGAAGTGGAACGAGCGGATGAAGCAGTCGCGTGGCTGCTCCACCGCGTAGACGATGCATTCGAAGAGGGCCTGGGTGGTGAGTTTCTCGTCGGGGTACTGCGGGTCCCTGCCGATGCCCTCCCATTCGGCGGAACGCGGGTCGGAGGTGGAGAAGTCGGGCGGGTAGAGGGAGAAGACGCGGACGCCCGAGGGGCGCAGCCGGCGGGCGAGGATGTCGGCGAAGCCCGCCTGGGCGCCCTTGGCGGCGTAGAAGGCCTCGTGTGCCGGGGAGTCGGCCGCTCCGCCGGGACTGCACACCGAGACCATGTTGACGATGTCGGGGCGCTGGGAGGCGCGGAGCAGCGGCAGGAAGTGCTTGACCATGAGGACGGTGCCGCCCGCCGTGGACTCGATGGTCTCGACGATGGAGTCGTCCGAGGCGCCCTCCAGTTCGAGGCCGTCCAGCCAGCGCGCTCCGTTGTTGACCAGGAGGTCCACCCGGTCGGTGTGCTCCTGGACGTGCCGGGCGAATGCCCGGATCTCGGCCGGCCGGCTCAGGTCGCAGCCGAAGGCGTGAATTCGATTCCGGGCTTCGCCCAGCACTTCGGTTCTCGTGCGTTCCGCCGCCTCGACCGTGCGCGCCGAGACATACACCTCGGCGCCGAGGTGCGCGAATCCAATGGCGATCGCCCGTCCGAAATACCGGGACGCCCCGGTCACCACGACACGCAGATTCTCGAATTTCATCCTGGAGATCACTCCCCCCGGTCGGGACATGGCAGTGAGAATTCCCGTTGACCTGGCGGGAATCGAACCGATCACCAGGGTGGCAGAGGGATGCCGTGGACAGCGGCCCGGAACGGGTGCGCGTTCACGCCGTGACGTGGATACGCCAGGGCAGGGCCAGGGCGTGTTCGAGCACCCGGGCTCGCTTGCCGTGGACGGCGGCGGACCGCAGCCGCCCCGAAGCGGCGTCGGCGGAGACCAGGACCGGGCCGGACGGCGTGTCGAGGCGGAGCGGACGCCCCCGGGCCGCGGGTGCGCACCGTGCCCGGGCCCCTCCCGCCGGACGGCCCGTGCGCGCCAGGCGGGCCGGCACCGTACCGGGCACGGCGGTGCCGGCCGCCACGCACACGCTCCCGGTGACGGCCAGTGCGGGGTGCCAGCCGGTGACCGTCACCGCGCGGACGGACAGCGTCCCGGGTCCGTACGCGCCCACCGCGGCGATCTTCGGCAACGCGCCCCGGGCGGGGAGTCCGAGCAGCCGGGCCGCGGCGGCGCGCACCGCGAGCAGCCGGGCGAACACCGCCGGGCCGGCCCGGAACAGTGCGGTCGGCGAGTGCAGCCCCAGGTCGTGGGCGTCGACGAAGACGTACGGATTGCCGTACCGCACGAGCGACACCGCGAGGCCGCACAGCCGGTCGACGGGGCGGCCGGTGGGCAGCAGCCCGGCGAGCCGCACGGCCCGTTCCGTCCTGATGGTGTACGTCCCGCCCGGTTCCGGCACGCACACCACCGTGTCCCCCGTGGTCACCGCCCTGACCCGGACGGCGCCGGGCCGTCCGCTGCCCACCACGGCCGCCAGGAGCGAGTGGCCGCAGCCGGTGCGGAAGTCGAAGCCGTCGTCCAGACACTGCACGAAGCGGTAGTCGAGGTCGTGCGCGGGATCGGCCGACCGGCCGAGCAGCGCGAGTTTGCGGACGTCGCCCCGCCCGGTGTCCTCCAGCCACCGGCGGACGCCGGTGAGTTCACCGCTCGTCGCCAGGGCGCCCGCGGGGAGCAGGTCCCGCTGAAGCACGAGGGTGGGTCCGGGGGCGCCCTCGGCCTGGACGACGTCCGCGATCACGCCGCGCAGCCGACGGAGACCCGCATGCCCTGCACCACGTCGGTCCACAGCTCGCAGACCGCCAGGGCCCACAGGGCGAGCGCGTCCTGGTGCGAGGGGCGTTCCTCGTGGCGGGCCCAGAGCGCCCGCACCCGGTCCGGCCGTACCTGGCCCGCGCGCATCAGCCTGGCCGGCGCAAGCAGGTCCCGCACCGGGCCGTGGAGCGGTCCGCCGGGGGCGAGCATGGCGGACAGGGGCAGTGTGAAGGGCTGCTTCGGGCGGTTCAGCACCGACGGCGGCAGCAGGTCGCGCCCCGCTTCGACCAGTGCGCGCTTGTCCTGCCGGCGGTCGGCGGGCAGCGCGCGGGCGACCGAGGCCACGGCGGGCTGGCAGAACGGTGTCCGGGCCTCCACCGCCCAGGCCATGCTGAGGTGGTCCACCCGCCGCAGATGGTAGGCGGGCAGCCGCCAGCGGGTCTCGAATCCGGCCAGGGTGCTGGTCCGGTCGGTGCGGGACGCGCGGAGCCCGGCGCCGATCCGGTCGGCCGCCGATCCCCGTTCGGCGACGAACGCCCGGTAGTCCGGGGTGTAGAGCCAGTCACGCAGCAGCCGCGGGGCCGCCGCGAGCGCGTCGACGTAGGCGTCGGCCCAGTCGCTGCCCTCGGGCGCGGCCAGGGCGGCGCGCACCCGGTCGTACCCGCCGAAGAGCTCGTCAGCGCCGTCGCCGGTGAGGGCGACGGTGAAACCCGCCTCGCGCACGGACTTGAAGAGCGCGTAGGTGCTGAGCGCGATGGGATCGGCGTTGGGCTGTCCCAGGTGACGGACCGTGCGGGTGAGCAGGGAGGGGAACTCGGCGGGGTCGACGTCGATCTGGTGGTGGACGGTGCGGGCGCGCCGGGCCACGGCCTTGGCGTGGGCGTGCTCGGCGCCCGGCCAGCGGCCCCGGTAGCCGAGGTGGAACGTGTGCAGCGGCGCGATCACCTCCGCTGCCAGCGCGGTGACCAGGCCGGAGTCGAGTCCTCCGCTGGTGATCGCGCAGACCGGGACGTCGGCGTCGGCCAGCCGGTGCACCTCGTGGCGCAGCGTGTCCAGCACCCCGGACGTCCGGCTTTGTTCGCGCGGGCGGCGGCGGCAGACCCGCAGTCCCCCGCTCCCCTGTGCCATCGCCGTGGCGCCGGGCGGCAGGACGCGGATTCCCCGCAGGGCGGTCTCGGTGCCGAACGGGGCCTTGGTGGCCAGGACGGTGTCGAGGGTCTCCGGGAGCGGATCCGCCGGTACTCCGTCGAAGGCGAGCAGGGCGGGGATCTCGGAGGCGAACCGCACGGCGCCGTCCGGTCCCTGGTGGTAGTGCAAGGGCTTCATGCCCATGTCGTCGACGGCGAGGACGAGCCGGGGCCGTCCGGCCCGCAGGTCCACCACGGCGACGGCGAACATTCCGTCCAGCCGCTCGGCGAACGCCGGGCCGTACTCGGCGTACAGCGCCGGCAGCAGGCTGCCGTCGCAGGAGTCCGGGAAGCGGTGGCCGCGTGCGGCCAGGTCGCGGCGCAGTTCCCGGTGGTTGTAGATCTCACCGTTGAGCACGGCGACGACGCCGGGCGCGGTCGGCAGCCGGAAGGGCTGGGAGCCCCGGGCCGGATCGGTGACGGCCAGCCGGTCGCAGCCGAGCGACCAGCCGCCTCCGGCCTGCACACCGCGTTCGTCGGGGCCTCCGTGCCGCTGCCGGGCCGACACCGTCGCCAGCTCGGGTCCCGTGGCCGCCACGGCGAAGGAGCCGAAGATCCTGCACATGCCGGTCGCCTCCGAATCTGGAATCTACCAATTCCTTGAATGTACCAATTCTTTGACTGGCACGTAAGTGCCATGTCGTGGATGCGCCACGACCATGCCTTGCCGACCACATGCGGTGGTCAACACGCTTGTTCCATGGACGAGTTCATGACCGACTCCCCCGATCGCAGTACTCCCGAGAGCCTGCTGGTGGTGGCCGCGCACCCCGATGACATCGAGTTCTGTGTCAGCGGCACGGTGATGCAGTGGGTGGCCCGCGGCACCACCGTGACCTACTGCATCGTCACGGACGGCGACGCCGGCGGATACGACGAACGGCTCCCGCGCCAGGCCATGGCGGATCTGCGCCGCGCGGAGCAGGTCCACTCGGCCAAGCTCAGCGGAGTGCACGACGTGCGCTTCCTCGGCTACCCCGACAGCTTCGTCGAGCCGGGCGTGGAACTCCGCCGCGACCTGTGCCGGGTGATCCGGCAGGTACGGCCGCAGCGCGCGATCGTGCCCAGCCCCGAGATCAACTGGAAGCGGGTCGCCGATCTGCACCCCGACCACCGGGCCGTCGGCAACGCGGCCCTGCGCGCCGTCTACCCCGAGGCCCGCAACCCGTTCGCGCACCCGGAGCTGCTGAAGGAGGAGGGCCTGGGTCCCTGGATCGTCCCCGAGCTGTGGCTCATGACGGGTCCCACGCCCAACCAGTACGTCGACGTCACCGCCGTCTTCGACCGCAAGGTCGACGCGCTGCGCATCCACACCTCGCAGACCGCGCACTTCGACGACCTGGCAGGCCTGCTGCGCGACTGGCTCGCCGAACACGCCAGGGCGGGCGGCCTGCCGCAGGGCCGCCTCGCCGAGGCGTTCCAGATCGTGCGGACCGACTGAGCCGCGGATCACCGGTACATGAGCAGCTCCTTCTCCGTCGTGCCCGACAGCTCGTAGCGCGTGCCGACCAGCGGCCGCCCCGTGTAGATGCGCACCAGCGTCGGTACGTCGCCGTGGAACCGGCCGGCCGTACGCTCCTCGCCCCCGCCGTCTCCGAACAGCAGCGGCGCCGGGCAGCCGGTGAGGTGGGCGTGCAGGCGCGGGGTGTTGCGCCGCCGGCTGGTCCGCTGGAGCAGCGGCAGGGCGTGGCCGATGCTCGCTCCGCCGTACGCGCCGGGTTCGCCGAACGCCTCGCGCACGTCCCCGGCGTGCACCCACTCCCCCAGCGCGACGGCGTCCAGCAGGCCGTCGTCGCGCTCGGCGATGACCTCTCCCGCCTCCGTGAAACCGCGCTCCAGCTCGTCCAGCACGCGGCCCAACGGCCACGTCTCGCGTTCCGCGACGTCCGCGGCGTTGGAGTCCGGCAGGAACACGCCCTCTTCGAGGCGGTGTTCGACGATACGGGTCAGGGCCGCACCGCAGTGCGCCAGGAGCTGGCGCACGGTCCAGCCGGGGCAGGCCGTGCGCAGGTCGAACCTGTCCTCGGGCGCGGCCCGCAGCAGCGGCATGAGAATGTCCCGCTCGGTGCGCAGCAGCCGGCCCGGCAGCTCCGGATCCCGGTCGTGGTCCTGGTTCTCGGACATCGTCATCGTCTGTGTTCCGTCGGCTCAGTAGCGGTAGTGGTCCGCCTTGTACGGGCCGTCGACCTCCACACCGATGTACGCCGCCTGCTCCGGGCGCAGCGTGGTGAGTTTGACGCCGAGGGCGTCGAGGTGGAGGCGGGCGACCTTCTCGTCGAGGTGCTTGGGCAGGACGTAGACGCCGGTGGGGTAGGCGTCGGGCTTGGTGAACAGTTCGATCTGGGCGAGGGTCTGGTCGGCGAAGGAGTTGGACATCACGAAGGAGGGGTGTCCGGTGGCGTTGCCGAGGTTGAGCAGGCGGCCTTCGGAGAGGACGATGATGACCTTGCCGTCGGGGAAGGTCCAGGTGTGGACCTGGGGCTTGACCTCGTCCTTGACGATGCCGGGGATCTTGGCGAGGCCGGCCATGTCGATCTCGTTGTCGAAGTGGCCGATGTTGCCGACGATCGCCTGGTGCTTCATCCGGGCCATGTCCGAGGCCAGGATGATGTCCTTGTTGCCGGTGGTGGTGACGAAGATGTCGGCGCTCTCCACGACCTCGTCCAGGGTGGTGACCTGGTA
>NZ_JBIBUK010000048.1:0-9154 GCF_043079345.1 Streptomyces sp. NPDC015220
GGTCCATTGCGAGCCCTGGCCGGGGAAGACGAACACCGGGCGCTCGGCGTCCCCGTGCCCGGTGACGACACCGGGCGCCTCCGACCCGGCGGCCAACGCGTCCAGACCGGTCAGCAGTTGATCCCGGCTCGTTCCCAGCACCACCGCGCGATGCTCGAATGAACTCCGGCCGTGGACCAGCGCGGCGGCGATGTCCCGCGGGTCGTCAGGGATTTCCCGGAGGTGTGTGCCCAGGCGTTCGGCCTGCGCGCGCAGGGCTCGGGGGGTGCGCGCGGACAGGACCAGGGGCACCACGGGGGAAGGCGCTTGCGTCTCGGGCTCCGGGCCTGGGGCCGGGGTGTCCTCGGGCGCCTGCTCCAGGATGACGTGGGCGTTCGTCCCGCTGATGCCGAAGGCCGACACACCCGCGCGCCGGGGGCGCTCACCGGCCGGCCAGTCGCGCTGCTCGGTGAGCAGTTCCACTGTCCCCGCCGACCAATCCACATGGGTCGTGGGCCGGTCGACGTGGAGGGTCTTGGGCAGGACGCCGTGCTGCATGGCGAGCACCATCTTCATGACGCCCGCGACGCCGGCGGCGGCCTGGGTGTGGCCGATGTTGGACTTCAACGACCCCAGCCACAGCGGCTGTTCGGCAGGCCTGTTCTTGCCGTAGGTGGCGAGCAGGGCCTGCGCCTCGATCGGGTCGCCCAGCCGGGTGCCGGTGCCGTGCGCCTCCACCGCGTCCACCTCGGACGCACCCAGCCCGGCATCGGCCAGCGCGGCCCGGACGACCCTTTGCTGGGAGGGGCCGTTCGGCGCCGCCAGCCCGTTGGAGGCGCCGTCCTGGTTGACGGCGGAGCCGCGTACGACGGCCAGTACCCGGTGGCCGTTGCGCCGCGCGTCCGACAGCCGCTCCAGCAGCAGTACGCCCGCCCCCTCGGCCAGACCGAAACCGTCGGCGTCGTCCGAGAACGCCTTGCAACGCGAACTCTCCGACAACGCGCCCATCCGGCGGAATCCGATGAACACGTCCGGCGTGGGCATCACCACCACGCCTCCCGCCAGCGCGAGCCGGCTTTCGCCGCGCCGCAGCGACTGCACGGCCAGGTGCAGCGCGACCAGCGAGGACGAGCACGCCGTGTCCACGGTGATGGCCGGGCCCTCCAGCCCGAACGCGTACGCCAGACGGCCGGAGATCACGCTCGTGACGCCACCGGTGATGACGTAGTCCTGGACGGCCTGCGGCGCGTCACTGGAACGGGGGCCGTAGCCGTGGGACATCGCGCCGACGAAAGCGCCGGTACGGCTGCCGCGCAGCGTCGCCGGATCGATGCCCGCGCGCTCGAACGCCTCCCAGGAGGTCTCCAGCAGCAGCCGCTGCTGCGGGTCCATCGCCAGCGCCTCGCGCGGGCTGATCCCGAAGAAGGCGGCGTCGAACCCGCTCACGTCCCGCAGGAACCCGCCCCGGACCGAGCCGGGGTCGTCGATGCCGAAGGCCCCTGCGTGGTGCCAGCCGCGTTCGGCGGGCGGGCCGGAGACGGCGTCGGTACCCGACGAGAGCAGTCGCCACAGGGACTCGGGGGAGTCCACTCCACCCGGGAACCGGCACGCCATGCCCACGATCGCGATGGCGTCCTCGGCGGCCGTCGGCTCCGGCTGGCCGTCCGGAACAAGTGTGGACGCGACCTTCTCCCCGGTCAGTGCGCCGCTCCCGCTCCCTGTCCCGCTTCCCGTCCCGGTCGGCTCGGGAAGGATCAGCTCGAGCAGCTGTCCGACGAGCGCGAGCGGCGTCGGATGGTCGAAGACCAGCGTCGCGGGCAGCCGCAGCCCGGTCGCCGTGTTCAGCCGGTTGCGCAGTTCCACGGCGGTCAGCGACTCGAAACCCAGGTCCTTGAAGGCCCGGTCGGGGCGGATCGCCTCCGTCGCGCCCCGGCCGAGCACCGCCGCCGCGTGCGTGCTGACCAGATCGAGCAGGAACCGTTCGCGATCCGCCCCGGACAGCCCCGCCAGCCGCTCGCGCAGCTCGGACCCTGCGGTCGGCTCAGACTCCGCCGCACCCCTCGCCGCACGCTCCGACACGGCGCGAGCCGGCTGGAGCTCGTCCAGCAGCCGGCTCGGACGCATGGCCGTGAACAGCGGAACGAACCGGTCCCAGTCGATGTCCGAGACCGCGACGAAGGTGTCGTCGTGGTCGAGTGCCTGTTCCAGGGCGATGAGCGCCGACGCGGGGCGCATCAGGGGGAGCCCCTGGCGGCGCACGCGCTCACGCGTCGAATCGACGTCCGTGTCACCCAGGTTCTTCCAGGTGTTGACGGCGTCCTCCCACACTCCCCACGCCACCGAGGTCATCGGCAGGCCCCGGGCCCGGCCGCGCTCCGCCAGGGCGTCCAGGGCCGCGTTGGCCGCCGCGTACGCCGCGTGGTCGCCGCTGCCCCAGAACCCGGCGATCGAGGAGAACAGCACGAAGGCGTCCAACGCCGCCGCGTCCAGCAGCTCCGCCAAGTGTTCCGCGCCGGCCACCTTGGCCGCGAGCACCGCGTCGAAACTCTCCTGGGTCGTCGCCCCGACCGGCGCCAACTCGATGTACGCGGCGGCGTGCAGCACTGTCCGCACCGTGTGGCCGTCCTCCCGCAACCGCGTGAGCAGCGCAGCGACCGCCTCCCGGTCCGACACGTCACAGGCGACCGACGTCACGGCGACTCCCAGAGCGGTCAGCTCCGCCGACAGCTCGGCGGCGCCGGGCGCGTCCGGGCCCGAACGGCTGACCAGGACCAGGTGCTCGGCACCGGTCTCGGCCAGCCGCCGCGCGAGCCGGGGTGCCAGACTCCCCGTACCGCCCGTGATGAGGACCGTGCCCCGGGGCCGCCACCGGCGCGCCGGCTCCGCGCTCCCGACGGCGGCACTCACCATGCGCCGGGCGACCGCACCGCCGGACCGCACCGCCACCTGGTCCTCGCCCGAGCCGTCGGCCAGCACCCCGAGCAGTCGGCCGAGCGACCGTTCATCGGGTTCCGCGGGCAGGTCCACCAACCCGCCCCACATGTGCGGGTGTTCCAGGGCGACGACCCGGCCGAGACCCCAGATCTGCGCCTGTGTGGCGTCTGCCGGGGCGTCCGCGGGGCCGGTCGCCACCGCACCCCGGGTGACGCACCACAGCGGTGACCGCAGCCCGATGACGTTCAACGCCTGGGCCAGGGTCAGCGTGAGCGCCACACCACCGGTGAGAACCTGCCGCCGGGCGTTGCGCCGCTCGTCCCACGCCAGGAACGACAGCACACCGGTCGGCCCCTCTTCCCCGGCAGTTGCCAGGGCACGCAGCCGCTCGGCCAGCACCGCCCGGTCGGTGTCGGACGGCGACAACTCCACCGTCACGGCACGCACACCACGGTCCGTGAGCGCTCGCGTCGTCCGCGTGATCCAGGGGGCCTCCGAGTGCCCTTCGGGAACCACGATCCACCATGTGCCGACCGGCTGTTCGGACCCGGCCGGCACCACGGGCCGCCACGCCACGCGGTAGCGCCACCCATCGACCATGGAGCGCTCCCGGCTCTCCCTGCGCCAGGAGGACAGAACCGGCAACAACGCCGTCAACGACGACCGCTGCTCCTCGTCCTCCTCCACCCGCAGGGCCCGGGCCAGCGCGGTGACGTCCTGGTCCTCGATGGCGTCCCAGAAACCCGCGTCCGGTCCGCCGAGCGGCTCCGCCACCGTGGTGTCGGCCGCGGTGTCCTCGATCCACAGGCGCTTGCGCTGGAAGGGGTAGGTGGGGAGGTCGATGTGGTGTTGGGTGGTGTTTTGTGTGGTGGGCCAGGTGATGGCGATGTTGTGGGTGTGGAGGTGTGCGGCGGAGGTGAGGAGTCGGGTCCAGTGGCCTTCGTCGCGGCGGAGGGTGCCGGTGATGGTGGGGGTGTGGCCTGTTTGTTCTGCGGTGTCTTGGATGGCTGTGGTGAGGACGGGGTGGGGGCTGCATTCGATGTAGGCGGTGTGGCCGTGGTTGAGGGCGGTGTGGAGTGCGGGTTGGAGGAGGACGGTCTGGCGGAGGTTGGTGTACCAGTAGTCGGGGGTGAGGGTGGTGGTGTCGAGGAGGGTGCCGGTGACGGTGGAGTAGAAGGGGATGGTGCTGGGTTTGGGGGTGATGCCGGTGAGGAGTTTCTTCAGTTGGGTGTGGAGGGGTTCGACGTGGGGGGTGTGGGAGGCGTAGTCGACGTCGATGCGTCGGGCGCGGATGTTGTTGGTTTCGCAGTGGGTGAGGAGTTCGTTCAGGGCGTGGGTGTCGCCGGCGATGACGGTGGTGTGGGGGCCGTTGAGGGCGGCGATGTGGAGGTGGTCGTGCCAGGGGGTGATCAGTTCGCGCGCGTCGTGGTGGTTGAGGGGGAGGGAGGCCATGCCGCCGGTGCCGGTGCCGGTGCCGGTGCCGGTGCCGGTGCCGGTGCCGTTGCTGGTGCTGGTGCTGGTGTGGGTGTGGGTGTGGATGGTGTGGCTGCGGAGGGCGGCGATTTTGGCGCCGTCGTGGAGGGTGAGGGCTCCGGAGACGACGGCTGCGGCGATTTCGCCTTGGGAGTGTCCGATGACGGCGGCGGGTTCGACGCCGAGGCTGCGCCAGAGTGTGGCGAGGGAGACCATGACGGCGAAGAGGACGGGTTGGATGATGTCGACGCGGGTGAGGGGTTCGCCGCTGCGCAGGACGTCGGTGAGGTTCCAGTCGACGTGTGGGGCGAGGGCCGCCTCGCATTCGGTGATGGTGTGGGCGAAGACGGGGGAGGTGTCGAGGAGGTCCAGGGCCATGCCGGTCCATTGCGAGCCCTGGCCGGGGAAGACGAACACCGGGCGCTCGGCGTCACCGTGACCGGTGACGACACCGGGCGCCTCCGACCCGGCCGCCAACGCGTCCAGACCGGTCAGCAGTTGATCCCGGCTCGTTCCCAGTACCACCGCGCGGTGTTCGAGGAAGGCGCGTTGGGTGAGCAGGGCGTGGCTGGTCTGTCGGATGTCCGGGGACGACGGGGAGCCGGTGCGCAGGTGTGCCGCCAGACGGCCGGCCTGTGCGCGCAGGGCGCGGGTGCCGCGCGCGGACAGGACCAGGGGCACCACGGGCGGCGATGACACGCTCTCCGGGGCCGGCTCCGGTGTCTCGGTGTCCTCGGGTGCCTGTTCGAGGATGACGTGGGCGTTGGTGCCGCTGATGCCGAAGGAGGAGACGGCGGCCCGGCGGGGGCGGTCCACCGAGGGCCACTGCTGTTGCTCGGTCAGGAGGCGCACGGCTCCGGCCGACCAGTCGACGTACGGTGTGGGTTCGTCCACGTGGAGGGTCTTGGGCAGGACGCCGTGCTGCATGGCGAGCACCATCTTCATGACGCCCGCGACGCCGGCGGCGGCCTGGGTGTGGCCGATGTTCGACTTCAACGACCCCAGCCACAGGGGCTGTTCGGCCGGGCGGTCTGTGCCGTAGGTGGCGAGCAGGGCCTGCGCCTCGATCGGGTCGCCGAGCTTCGTGCCGGTGCCGTGCGCCTCCACCGCGTCCACCTCGGACGCACTCAGCCGAGCGCTCTTCAACGCCTGCCGGATGGCACGCTCCTGCGCCGGACCGTTCGGCGCGGAGAAGCCGCTGCTGCTGCCGTCCTGGTTGACGGCGGAGCCGCGTACGACCGCCAGCACCCGGCGACCGTTGCGCCGCGCGTCCGACAGCCGCTCCAGGACCAGCACACCCACGCCCTCGGCCCAGCCCGTGCCCTCCGCGCCGGCCGCGAAGGACCGGCACCGGCCGTCGGGGGAGAGGGCGCGCTGTCGGCTGAACTCGACGAAGCCCACGGGCGCGGTCATCACCGTCACACCGCCGACCAGCGCCGTCGAACACTCGCCCTGCCGCAGCGACTGCGCGGCCAGGTGCAGCGCGACCAGCGAGGACGAGCACGCCGTGTCCACGGTGACCGCCGGGCCCTCCAGCCCCAGGGTGTAGGCGATCCGGCCCGACACCACGCTGCCGAGGCTGCCCGTCATCAGGTAGCCCTCGAGGTCGTCGGGTGTCTCCCGCATCCGGGAGGCGTAGTCCTGGTGCATCACCCCGGCGAAGACACCCGTGCGGCTGCCGCGCACGGATTCCGGATCGAGGCCCGCCCGCTCCAGGGCCTCCCAGGACACTTCGAGCAGCAGGCGTTGCTGCGGGTGCATGGCCGTCGCCTCGCGCGGGCTGATGCCGAAGAAGTCCGGGTCGAAGAGCGCGGCATCGCGCAGGAACCCGCCGGACCTGGTGTAGGTCTTGCCGACGGCCTCGGGGTCCGGGTCGTACAGGCCCTCCACGTCCCACCCACGGTCCCGGGGGAACTCGGAGATCGCGTCGGCGCCCTCCGCGACCAGTCGCCACAGCTCTTCGGGCGAGGTGACGTCGCCGGGATAGCGGCAGGCCATGCCGACGATCGCGATCGGTTCGGAGGCCGCCGCGGCGAGCGCACGGTTCTGCTGCCTCAGCAGCTCGGCCTCCTTGAGCGAGGCCCGCAATGCCTTGACGACTTCTTCGTTCGACGCGGTCATCGAAAACTCCGAACCTCTGGGGACTGGCACATCTGGGTAAGCGGACGATGCGGCTGCGGGGAGGGTCAGTTGTCACCGAGGGCGGCGCGTATCAAGCCGTCCAGGTCCATCGAGTCGATCGCACTGCCGATCTCTTCGCCGGCTTCCGTCGGCGTCCGCGCCTCCCCGGGGCCGACATCGGACTCGGGTCCCGTCGGCTCCTGCCGCCCGTCGGCGAGGTGCAGCAGGACATCGACCAGCCCGGCCGTACGGAACCGGGTGAAGGGGATCGTCGCGAGGGCCCGGCGGAACGCCGCCTCGTCGATGCCGTCGGTCTCGACACCGCCACCGCTCGCCGCCGCGGGATCCTCGCTGCCCTCCTGTTGCCGCGGCGCGGGAAAGAGCTCGTCCGCCAGATAGCGCGCCACGGCCGCCGATGTGGGGTGGTTGAAGATCAAGGTGGCCGGCAGCCGCAATCCGGCCTCGGCCCCGAGCCGGTTGCGCAGTTCCAGGGCGGTGAGCGAGTCGACGCCCAACTCCAGGAACCCGCGACTGGGTTCGACACGCTGGGGCTCCGCGTGTCCCAGTACGGTCGCCACGTGCAGTCGCACCAGGTCCAGCAGGGCCCGGTCCCGTTCGGCGGGCGCCAGCTTTCCGATCCGGTTCCGCAGGGCCGCCCCGTCGGCATCCCGTTCCGGAGCCTCGGACCCGCCGACCGCCGCACGCCGTACCGCCGGCCGCACCAGACCGCTCAGCAGCGCCGGTGTCCCGGCCCCGGCCCGCAGCGACGCCATGTCCAGTCGCGCCGGCACGAGCACCGCGCGGTCGGCCCGCGCCGAGACCGCCCGCAGCGCCGCGTCGAACAGGGCGAGACCGTCTTCGCAGGTCATGGGGGCCAGCCCGGTACGCCTCAGCCGGAGCAGGTCCGTCTCCGTGAGGTGACCGGTCATGCCGCCGGACTCCTCCCACAGGCCCCAGGCCAGCGAGACCGCGGGCAGTCCCGCGGCCCGCCGGTGCCGGGCGAGCGCGTCGAGGAAGGCGTTGGCGGCCGAGTAGCCCGCCTGCCCCGCCTGACCGAGCACCCCGGCGGCCGAGGAGAAGAGCACGAACGCCTTCAGACCGTGCTCGCGGGTGAGTTGGTGGAGGTGCCATGCGGTGTCGGCCTTGGGTTGCATGACGGTGGTGATGTGGTGGGGGGTGAGGGTGTCGAGGGTGGCGTCGTTGAGGGTGCCGGCGGTGTGGATGACGGCGGTGAGGGGGTGGTCGTGGGGGATGTGGTGGAGGGTCTGTTGTAGGGCGGTGCGGTCGGAGGTGTCGCAGGCGGTGATGGTGACGGTGGCGCCGAGGGCTTGGAGTTCGGTGCGCAGCCGGTGGGCGTCGGGTGCGTCGGGGCCGCGTCGGCTGAGCAGGAGCAGGTGGCGCACCCCGTGCCGCTCCACCAGGTGCCGGGCGAACAGACCGCCCAGCAGACCGGTGCCCCCCGTGATCAGCACCGTTCCGGTTCCGTCGAACACCCCGTTCCCGGAGACTTCCCCGCTCGGGGCTTCCACCGGTTCGACCTCACCCAGCCGTGCGGCGAACACCTTCCCCGCCCGCACCGCGAGCTGCGGTTCCACCGTGTCCGTGTCGCCGAGGGCGGCCGTCAGCGCGAGGTAGGACTCCGGGGCCGCGTCCACGTCGGCGACGACCAGCCGTCCCGGGTGCTCAGACTGCGCCGACCGCATGAGACCCCACAACGGTGACCACGCCAGGTCCGTGACGTCCTCGCCGTCCCGTACGGCCACCGCGCCCCGGGTCAGCAGGACCAGCCGAGAGGACGCGAACCGCTCCTGCGTGAGCCACGACTTCAGCAGCTCCAGCGCACGGCCGAGCGCCGTGTGCGCGTCGGCCACGGGATCTCCGCCCGCTCCGCCGGCACAGCTCACGGCCACCACCGCCGGGACCGTGCCGCCATCCGTGATCTCCGGGTCCGCGAACAGCTTGCCGAGATCCTCGTACGCGGGCGCCGGCAGCCCCGGCAGGGCGGGCCCGACCAACACGGGTGAGGGTGCCCCGTCGCCGCCCCGGAAGGGCAGCGGCAGCCACCGCACCTCGTACAACGGGCTGTGTCGCTGCACCCCCACGACCGCCCGGAACTGCTCAGGCGTGACCGGCCGCAGCGTCAGCGACGCGATCGACACGACCGGCTGCCCGGCCTCGTCGCAGGCGGTGAGGGACACCGTGTCCGCTCCGACTGGCGAAAGGCGTACGCGCAGGACGTCGGCGCCCGTCGCGTGCAGGGTGATCCCGCTCCAGACGAACGGCAGCCGCACCCCCTCCGAGCCCTCCAGCAGACAGGCGTGCAACGCCGCGTCGAGCAGCGCGGGATGGATGTCGAACCGGCCGGCGTCCGCCCGCAGTTCCTCCGGCAGACGCACCTCGGCGAGCAGGTCCCCGCCCCGCCGGCCCACGGCCCGCAGCCCCTGGAACGCGGGACCGTAGTGGAAGCCGACGTCGGCCAACCGCTCGTACAGCCCGTCGACCGGGGCGAGCGCCTCGGTGTCGGCGTCCGACCAGGCCGGGGCAGCCGGCTCCACCGTTGGGTGGGGGGTGAGGGTGGCGGTGGCGTGGTGGGTCCAGGTGGTGTGGTCGGTGGTGGTGTGGATGGTGAGGGTGCGGTGTCCGGTGG
>NZ_JBIBUK010000049.1:0-6383 GCF_043079345.1 Streptomyces sp. NPDC015220
ATCGCCGTCAACGACGACGAGCACATCGTGTCCACCGCCACGCTCGGGCCGTGGAAGTCGCAGACGTAGGACACCCGGTTGGCGATCGAGGCCGGGCTGCCCGCCAGCGCCAGCGCCCCGCCGCGTGCCTGGGAGGCGGCGGCGTGCAGCTGGTACTCCTCGTACATCACACCGACGAAGACGCCGACCTCGCCGTGCGCGGCCGCGTCGGCCCGGGTGTAACCGGCGTCCTGGAGCGTCGCGTAGGCGCACTCCAGGAACAACCGCTCCTGCGGGTCGAGCAGTTCGGCTTCGCGCGGGGTGATGCCGAAGAACCGGGCGTCGAACGTGTCGACGTCGGTGAGGAATCCGCCCCGCCGGCCACCGCCGGTGGTCCGTGGATCCCACCGCTCGGCCGGGACCTCCGTGACGCTGTCCACACCTGCCCGCAGGTTCCCCCAGAACTCGTCGAGGGTGTCGGCCCCCGGGTAGCGCCCGGCGACACCGATGATCGCGACGTCGTCCGACGCCGAGGCGTTCGGTGCCGAGGCGTTCGGCGCCCCGGCTTCGGCCGCCGTGGACCGGGCGGGCAGTCGCGAGGAGACCGGGACCACCGGCTGGGCCGACGACGGGTCGGCCCCGGCGGCCCGCTCCGTGAGCCGGCCCTGGAGGTGACCGGCGAGCGCGTCGACGGTACGGAACTCGAAGAGCAGTGTCCTGTCCAGCGGGCCGAAGGTCCGCTCCAGCTCTCGGACGATCTCCAGTCCGGTGATGGAGTCCATGCCATAGGCCGTCAGCTCCACGTCGCGGTCGATCCGGGGCGCGGGCAGCTTGATGACCGACGCGACGACCGCGGTCAGCCGACGGACCAGTTCCTCGCGGTCCACGGAGGCCACGGCTACTGCCGCGGTCGCGGTCCCGGCCCCGGCGGCCGGGGCCGGGGCCGGGGCCGGGCCGGCGAGCCGCTCGACCGAGATGCGCTCCCGGTCGCCGTGGAGCACCATGACCCGGCTCTGCCCGCCCGCCAGCGCGCGGTACAGGGCGCGCAGCGCGGCGCCGGTCGGCAGCGGCCGCAGGCCGACGCCGTCACGCGCGGCGCGGACCTCGGAGGGGTCCATGGCCATGCCGCCCTCGGCCCACAGCGGCCAGTTCACGGCGACTGTCCGGCCACGCCGGGCGCCGAGCGCGACCAGGGCGGCCCGGTGCTCCGCGAACGCGTCGAGGAATCCGTTGGCCGCCGCGTAGTCCGCCTGGCCCACGTTGCCGAAGACCCCGGCGAGGGAGGAGCAGAGGACGAAGAAGTCGAGCGGCAGGTCCTTGGTGGCCTCGTCAAGTCGGCGGGTGCCGGCCACCTTGGGCGCCAGCACCGCGGCGACGTCGGCGTCCCGCTTTCCGGCGAGCAGGCCGTCCCGCAGCACGCCCGCGGCCTGGACCACCCCGTCGAGGCGGCCGTACTCGGCCACCAGATCCGCGACCAGGCCGCGGACCGCCGCGCCGTCGGTCACGTCGGCCTGGCGGTAGACCACGCCGTCCGGCACGACGGCGGTCGCCGAACGGCCGGTCACCACGATTGTGGCGGCGGGCGCCTGACGCCGGATGTCGGCGGCCAGCAGCGCGCCGATCCCCCCGGCGCCGCCGGCCAGCAGGTAGACGCCGTCCGGGCGCCACGGCAGGTCGGCGTCGAGTGACGGCAGCTCCCTCCAGTCGGCGGCCTCCAGCACCTCGGCACCGGCCCGGACCATGACCGCGTCGACGCCGGCCGCCCGGGCCAGCAGCCGCGCCGCCTCGGCGGGGGCGGCGTTCCCCGGCAGCTCGACGACCTGTCCGCGCAGGGCCGGGTGTTCGCGGCGCGCCGTCATCAGGGCGCCCGACAGGCCCCAGGTGGCCGCGGTCCCCTCCGGCAGGGCGAGCTGGATGAGTGCCGCCGCCGAGGAGGTGCGCCGGACGGCCCCCAGAACGAGGTCCGTGTCGGCCTCATAGCCGTCGATCCCACCGGTCAGGCGGACCAGCTCGTCGGCCCCGTGTCCGGAGCCGAGCGAGTCCGCGAGCGGCCCGGCGGCGAGGACGATCCGGCGCGGCGGCACCGCGGCCGTGCCCGGCCGCACGGTGCGCCAGGACGGGGTGAGCAGCAGCGTGTCGCCGCCGCCCGCCACCGGGCGCACCGCCAGGGCGGAGAACCGGACGCACACCCGGCCCTCGTCGTCGCACAGGTCGACGTCGAAGGCGTCGCCCTCGGGGCGCAGCCGCAGCCACGCCCAGGCCTCGTCCGGGCAGGCGGTCACGAGTTCCACCTCGCGCACCGCGAACGGCACGGCGGGCCGCTCGTTGCCCAGGTCGACCGCGACCCCGGCGTGCAGGGCCGCGTCCAGCAGGCCGGGGTGCAGCACCATGTCCTCGTCCGGCTCGATCGCCCGGACCCTGGCGAGGACCTGGCCGTCGTCCGCCCACACGGCGGTCAGGCCGCGCATGGCCGGCCCGTAGTGGACGCCCCGCTCGCCGAGCGCGGTGTAGCAGGCGTCGACGGACACCTCGGCGACCACGGCGCGCACGGCGTCCAGGTCGATACGGGCCGCCGCCTCGGCAGAAGGCCCGGGCCGGACGTCGCCGCGTGCGAACACCGTCCGCCCGCCGGCCGGTTCGGGGCCGGTGATCTCGAAGGAGACCCGCTCGTCCGGGTCGCCCGCGGTCGTCAGCTCGACGGCCAGCGGCACCCCGGCGGTGACGGGCCGGGTCCAGACCACGTCGGTCAGCCGCAGCGGCAGCGCCGCCGACGGGTCCTGCTCCAGGCCGAGGGCCGCCGCGGCGCGCGCCATCTCCAGCGACGCCACAGCAGGCAGCACGGGCTCGCCCGCCACCACGTGGTCCGCGAGGTAGAACTCGGCACCGGTCAGCGTGGTCTCGAAACGCTGTGCCCGCAGCGAGGAGGTGTTGCGGTGGACCAGCGGGTGCGGCGCCGTGGTGTCCGGCGCGCCGATGGTCGGGCGCCCCACGGGCAGCCAGTGGCGCTCGCGGGCGAAGGGGTAGGACGGCAGGGCGATCCGGCCTGGGGTGTCGGTGTACAGCGCGGCCCAGTCGACCCGGGCGCCGGTGACCCACTCGGCGAGCAGCCGGTCGTGGTCCGCACCGGTGGCCTGCGCCGCCCGGCCGGCCCCACCGGTGGCCCGGCCGCGGTGCCGGTCGCCGCCGCGGCCCGCCACGAAGTCCCGCAGCCGGTCGCGGACTTCGGCGACCGAAGCGGCCCGGAAGGCCAGCCGCTCCTCCATCGCCTCGCGGCCGGACTGCAGGGTGTGTGCGAGGTCGGCGAGGCGGACCTCGGGGTGGCTGTCCAGGTGGGCGGCCAGGCGGTCGGCGCTCTCGCGCAGCCGGGTCTCGTCCCGGGCGGACAGCACGATCAGCCCCGGCGCGTGTGCCTCGGGCCGCTGCGGCGCGACGTACTCCTCGATCACCAGATGGGCGTTCGACCCGCCTGCGCCGAACGAGGACAACCCCGCCCGGCGCGGCACACCCGCCGTCGACGGCCACGGCGCGAGCTCCCGCTGCACCCGGAACGGCGTCGAGGCGAAGTCGATGTGCGGGTTCAGCTCCTCCGCGTGCAGCGAGGGCACCAGCTCCCCGTGCCGGAGCTGCAACAGGATCTTGGTCAACCCGGCCATGCCCGCCGCGCTCTCCGCATGGCCGATGTTCGACTTCACCGAACCGATCGCCACCAGGTGCCCGGAGCCGGTCCCGAACGCACCGGCCAGCCCGGCGATCTCGATCGGATCACCCAGGGACGTCCCCGTCCCGTGCGCCTCGACGTAACCCACGGTGGCCGGATCCACCCCCGCGTCGGCGAGCGCGCGGGTGATGACGTCCCGGTGCGCCCTGGGATTGGGCACGGTGTACCCGTTGGTGCGCCCGCCGTGGTTGACGGCGCTGCCCTTGATCACGCCGAGGATCCGGTCACCGTCGGCGACCGCCCGGGACAACGGCTTCAGCAGCACCGCGCCGACGCCTTCGGCCGGCACGAAACCGTCGCCGCCGGCGCCGAACGCGGCGCACCGGCCGTGCGTGGGCACCAGGCCGCTCTGGGTCAGGATCAGGTACTTGTTCGGGTGGATCGAGACGTTGACGCCACCCGCCAGCGCGAGATCCGACTCTCCGCGCAGCAGGCTCTGGCACGCCAGGTGGATCGCCGTCAACGACGACGAGCACATCGTGTCCACCGCCACGCTCGGGCCGTGGAAGTCGCAGACGTAGGAGACCCGGTTGGCGATCGACGAGGGGTTGCCGGGGATGCCTACGGCACGGCCGAGGGTCTGTTCCTGGGCCGCGTGGAGCTGGTACTCCTGGTACATCACACCGACGAAGACCCCGACCCGGCCGTGGGCCGCGGCGGCCTCCCGGGTGTAGCCGGCGTCCTGGAGCGTCGCGTACGCGCACTCGGCGAACAGCCGCTCCTGCGGGTCGAGGTGCTCCGCCTCCCGCGGCGAGACACCGAAGAACTGCGGGTCGAACTTGTCGACGTCGCTGAGGAATCCGCCCCACCGCGGCTGCGCGCCGGTCGCACTGGTGGGGAAGGCGCGGTGGTCCCAGCGGTCGGCGGGCAGTTCGGTGACGCTGTCGCGGCCGGCCCGCAGGTTCGCCCAGAACTCGTCGAGGGTGTCGGCCCCCGGGTAGCGCCCGGCGACGCCGATGATCGCGATCTCCTCCGGCGCGGGGGCGACGGCGGGCGCGGACACCACGCCGGAACGGGTCTCGGCGTACGCGACTGCCGAGGTCGCCGCCTCGGGGGCCGGCGGTGCGGGATCCTCCGCGACACCCGCCAGCGCCGCCAGCTCCTGCGGGCAGTTGTCGAGAAGGTGGTCGGTCAGCTCGTCCACGGTCCGGTACTCGAACAGCAGAGTGCTGGGGATGTCGCTGAACTCCTCGCGCAGGCGCGAGGTCAGCTGGACGACCACGATCGAGTCGACGCCCAGCGCGTCGAACGGCGTGGCGGCGTCGAAGTCCTCGGTCCGCAGCCGCAGCACCTCGGCGAACAGGGCCCGGAGAGCTCGCACGCCCTTCTCCCGCAGTTCTGCGGTCCGGGGCTGCCGCGGCGGCGCGGCGTTCCGCGGCACATCATCACGCGGCGCGCGAGCCCGCGGTTCGGCGTTCTGCGGCACAGGTGTCAGTGGCTCGGCGTTCCGCGGCCGGGTCGCGCGGGCGGGCACCGGTCGAGGGCCCTCGGTGGCCGCGGTCAGGTCCACCGAGATCACGCCGTCGCTCTGCGCCATGATCACGTGGTGGTCGATGTCGCGCTCCGCACCCAGGGGGAAGCCGACGGCGTCGAAGCCCGACCCGGACAGCGCCCGGCGCCAGGCCGGCACGGTGAGCACCGGGCTGCCCGGGACGCGCAGGGCCTGGTCCTCCGTCAGCCACCAGCCTTCGAGCAGCCCGAAGATCAGGTGCACCCACAGCTGGTTTCTGGTCAGCTCGTTGAGCAGCAGCAGCCCGTTCGGGCGCAGCAGGCTCCTGATGTGGCCGAGGGTCCGGTGGATCCGGCTGGTCGCGTGCACGACGTTGGCCGCGATGACCAGGTCGTAGGCACCGAGTTCGACGTCCTGGCCGGCCGGTGGGCGCTCGATGTCGAGCAGACTGTAGACGAGGAACGGGTTGTCGGGGCCGTAGGTGCGCTCGGCGTGCTGGAGGAAGGCCGGCGACAGATCGGTGTACCGGTACTCCGCCACCGCCTCCCGGTACGGCCGCAGCCGCCGGAACACCATCGCACTGGTCCCGCCGGTCCCCGCGCCCACTTCCAGGATGCGTACCCGGGCCGCCGGGTCCTCGGCCAGGCGCCGCTCGACGTACGCCGCCACGGCGTCCGCGAGCACACCGTTGAAGAAGTCGGCCGGTGCGTTGTTCTGGTAGAGCCCCTGCACCAGGTCCATTGAGGAGTCCGGGAACAGGGTCTCGGTGGCCAGGCGGCGGCCGGTCAGCACGTCCGGCAAGGCCTTGAGCACGGTGTCGATCAGCACCACCTGGGCCTGCGCCCCGGGATCGGTGCCCCAGGCCGACCGGGCGGTCCCCCAGCGCGACCAGGCGTCCGCCGCGCCGGGGCGCAGCGCGGCGCAGGACAGCCCGTCGTAGCGCACGTGCCCGTACTCGTCCAGCACGCGCAGGGTCTCGTCGAGCCAGTGGCGCAGCGGCGTGGGCAGTTTCCGGACCGGCGCGAGGTCCGGCACGACGGCGGCCTGCGGGCCGAACCAGCCCAGCCCGGACAGCTGGAACCAGATGAGGTCGGCGATCAGCGCGTCGACCGGGCCGGTCGACGCCCGGCTCTCCTGGGAGAGCTCGGCCAGGGTGTGCGCGGTGAGCAGAGACCGCTCGTCGGCCTCGACGCCACGGCCGCGCAGCCGCTCCGCATAGGCGGCCAGACGCACCCG
>NZ_JBIBUK010000050.1:0-4379 GCF_043079345.1 Streptomyces sp. NPDC015220
AGACTCAGAGAGAAGCCGGCTGTGACAGCCGTTGCGTAATTGAACGTACTGACGCCTCCCATAGCTGTCATATCGGGCGGATCGGGAGGACCGGCCCCACAGGGCCGATCGGGGGACACAGAGCGCCCCAAGCGCCACCGATGGCCACCTGAGGAGACGTCAGATGCGTTGCTGATTTGCCAGATTGAATGACTATTACTCCTAAAAGGTGATCCTCTGACGGGTGCTCACCCTTGACAGCGGCGGGCCGCCGGGAACTGTCGGCGAGTCGATGCTTGACATGCGGGGCGTCATAGGTCCCACGCGGTGGATGTGGTGTCGGGCCTTCACCTGTCCCGGCCCCGTCCGCCGCGCCGAGACGGCACGCGCCGTGGAGCAGAGGGCCCCTGCCCGGTGTACCGCCGTACGCGGCTGAGCGGTCGTCGTCGCTCGCGGCGTCGAGGACGTCGGCGAGCGGTCCGCCGACGTCCCGCCGGCGCCGGGCCGGTGCACCGTCGTGCGGTGGACGGCAGCGCGGGCCGCGACCGCGTCCACGGTGAGTGCGGCGTGGCCGGCCTCCACCAGTTCCGGGCGCACCGCGTCGAACGCCTGCGTGCGGATGCGGCCGGTGCGACCGCCCGGGCGGTGGGCCGCCGACGGGGGCGGGGAGTTCCCGGCCGGAAATCCGGTTGCTCGGCGGGACGGCGGCACGGCACGATCTTGACGCAACAATCGTCGTACCAGTGGAGTCGTCGCTCTTCCGGAACGTTCACGGCCCAGCGGCCCGTGGCGGCCGCGCGGCACCTCGAACGCTTCGGAGTCCTCGCACGCCTACGCGGATCACCGCTCTCGCCGTCAGCGGGTCCTCGGACGGCGGGCTCGTCCACGGCTCGGTGACGTGCTCGCTCGCCGCGGGTGTGCGCACCGGGATCCCGCAAGCACCCGACCCGTCGTCTGGAGCCCCGATGCCCCGCCGTACCGCCTCGATCGAGCGCATACCCGTCCCGGGCCCGGCCTCGGGTCCCTACGCCATCACCGCCGGCCCCGACGACGCACTGTGGTTCACCCTGGTGCACGCCGGTGAGATCGCCCGGCTGGCGCCCGACGGCCGAATCCGTCGCCACCGGCTCGACTCCGCGTCCTGCGGTCCGTCGGTCATCGCGTGCGGCCCCGACGGGGCCCTGTGGTTCACCCGCGCTCAGGACCACCGCATCGGGCGGATCACCGTGACCGGTCAGGCGTCCTCGTTCGCGGTGCCGACGCCGGACAGCGGCCCGTTCGGGATCACGCCCGCCGGCGACGGCGCGCTGTGGTTCACGCAGATGCGGACCGACCGGATCGGCCGCATCGACACCGACGGCCGCGTGACGGAGTTCGCGCTGCCGGTCAGCGGCGCCTTTCCCTCCGCCATCGCCACCGGGCCCGACGGCGCGCTGTGGTTCACCCTGAACCAGGCGGACGCGGTGGGCCGCGTCGGTCTCGGCGGAGACGTCACGATCCACCCGCTGCCCACCGCGCAGGCAGGGCCGGTCGGCATCACCCGCGGTGTGGACGACGCACTGTGGCTGGTGGAGATCGGCGCCGGACAGATCGCCCGGATCGACATGGACGGCCGAATCCGGGAACACCCCCTCCCGGACCGCTCCTGCCGGCCCCACGCGATCACCGCCGACCCGGCGAGGGGCGTGTGCTGGTTCACCGAATGGGGCGCCGGCCGAATCGGGTCCATCACTCCCGGCGGGCACATCGAGGAGTACGACCTGCCGGACCGCTCCTGTGAACCTCACGGCCTCACGGTCGGACCGGACAACGCCCTCTACGTCGCCCTGGAGATCGGGGAGATCGCCCGGATCGAACCGTAGCGCCCCCACGCGACCCCCTGCGGGCGCCCTCGGTCCGGCACGGCGGCGCCCCGGCGACAGCACTCCGATTCATTTACATTTGCAATGCTTACCTTTGCTAAGTTTTTGCGCCCGCATCCCTCGATTTGAGCGCCCGAGGCAACCAACCGCCTTTATGGTTGCTACAAGCAACCACTACGGGAGGTGCGATGGCCGAGCGGGCGCAGTACGAAGAGCTGGCACGTCAGCTCAGCGCCGTCGGCGCCGTGAAACGGGACATGGGGCGGATACTGCCGCCCGACTGCCCGGCCGGCTCCGCCGCCGTGCTGACCCTGCTCGGCCGCCACGGCGACATGCGCATGAGCAAGCTCGCGGAGCTGCTCGCCGTGGACATGTCGGTGACCAGCCGGCATGTCGCGCACGTCGCCGCGCGCGGCTGGATCGAACGGCTGCCGGACCCCGCCGACAAGCGCTCGCGCATCCTGCGCCTGACGCCCGCGGGGCTGGACCAGATCGACGAGCTGTCCCGGCGGACCACGCACCTGTTCGCGCAGCGACTGAGCGACTGGACCGACGACGAGGTCGGCCAGCTCATCCGGCTGATGAGCCGGCTGCGCGACAGTTTCGGCGACTGCCGGTCCACCCCGGTCCGGCTCCCCGCGCCCGTAGTCGAAGAGACCACCCGTACACCCGCAAGCACGTAAGCAAAGGAAGCCCATGGCAACGACCACACCAGCCGGTGTGCGGGCTCACGCCAAACACGGGGGAGACTCCCCGGGCAGCGCTCCGATGACGCACCGACAGATCATGGAGGCGCTCTCCGGGCTGCTGCTCGGGCTGTTCGCCGCCATCCTGTCGTCCACGATCGTCACCAACGCGCTGCCGACGATCATCAAGGACCTGGGCGGCGGCCAGTCCGCCTACACCTGGGTCGTCACCGCGGCGCTGCTCGCGATGACCGCCTCGGTGCCCCTGTGGGGCAAGCTCGCCGACCTGCTCAGCAAGAAGGCGCTCGTCCAGATAGCCCTGACCATCTACGTCGCCGGCTCGGTCATCGCGGGTCTCGCGCAGAACCCCGCGATGCTGATCACCGCGCGAGTGGTCCAGGGGCTGGGCGCGGGCGGTCTGTCCGCGCTGGTGCAGGTCATCATGGCCGCGATGATCTCCCCGCGGGAGCGGGGCCGTTACTCCGGCTACACCGGCGCCACGTTCGCCGTCGCCACCGTCGGCGGCCCGCTGCTCGGCGGTGTCATCACCGACACCTCCTGGCTGGGCTGGCGCTACTGCCTCTTCGTCGGCATCCCCTTCGCCCTGATCGCCCTGGTCGTGCTGCAGAAGACCCTGCACCTGCCCGTGGTGAAGCGTCAGGTCAAGGTCGACTGGGCCGGCGCCTTCCTCATCACCGCCGCGGCGTCCCTGCTGCTGCTCTGGGTCACCTTCGCGAACGACAAGTACGACTGGATGTCCTGGCAGACGTTCACGATGGTGGGCGGCGTGATCGTACTGGCCCTGCTGTTTGTGTTCGTGGAGACCAAGGCCAGCGCGCCGATCATCCCGCTGCGCCTGTTCCGCAACCGCACCATCGCGCTGGCGTCGCTCGCCTCGCTCTTCGTCGGTGTCGGGATGTACTCGGGCACCGTGTTCTTCTCGCAGTACTTCCAGCTCGCCCGTGACAAGTCCCCGACCATGTCGGGAGTCATGACGATCCCGATGATCGGCGGCCTCTTCGTCGCCTCCATGGTCTCCGGCCAGATCATCACCCGCACCGGCCGCTGGAAGGCCTGGCTGGTGGCCGGCGGCGCGTGCCTGACCGCGGGCCTGGGCCTGCTGGGCACCATGCGCTACGACACCCCGTACTGGCACCTGTCGCTGTACATGGCGCTGCTCGGTGTCGGCGTCGGTATGACGATGCAGAACCTGGTGCTGTCCACCCAGAACCAGGTCGCCCCGCAGGACCTCGGCGCCGCGTCCTCGACGGTCAGCTTCTTCCGGACCCTCGGCGGCGCTGTCGGTGTCGGCGTGCTCGGCTCGGTGATGTCGACCCGCATCGGCCACCACGCCAAGGACACCATCACTTCCCTGGCCCCGCAGGCCCGGGCCGCCGCGGCCAAGGCGATGGGCGGCGACGGCGCGCTGCCCGACATGAACGCGCTCCCCCACGCGGTGCGCACCTGGCTGGAGGGCGCCTACGGCCACGGCATCGCCGACGCCTTCCTCTACGCCGCGCCCTGCGCGTTCGTCGCCTTCATCGTCGTGCTGTTCATCAAGGAGGTTCCGTTGCGCACCACCGGCGCCCTGGCTCAGGCCGCTCAGCAGCAAACCCCGGCCGCGGCTCCGGCCGTCGCCGAGGCCCAGGCCCCGCTCGCCCCGGCCGCAGTGGCCGCTGACACCTTCACCCCGGCCGCCGGGACCGACCCCGAGAACACGCGGCAACTGACCGCGGTGGCCACGGCCGCACCGAGCACACCGGCCGCCGGCAGCGGCGGCGGGATCCCGGTCCACGGCTTCGTCCGGGGCGCCGAGAGCGCACCGGTGGCCCAGGCCGCGGTCACGCTGATC
>NZ_JBIBUK010000051.1:0-3595 GCF_043079345.1 Streptomyces sp. NPDC015220
TCGGGCTTTCCTCCGGGCGCTTCCCTTCGGTGTTTCCGACTCTATCAGATCTTTTTTCCGATCCGATTTCCTCGGTGCTTTCCAGGTTCCCGCTCCCGCGTTTCCCTTTCCGGCGGTTCCGACTTTATCAGAAGTTTCGCGCCGGATTGACCGGCCGTTGTTTCCGATTCATCGGGGGCTTCTTCGAAATCGATGATTCCGGAAGCAGATAGATGTTCACCGTCACCCTCGTGGACCAGGTCCATCTCCAGGCAACTGTTCGAATCTACCTCCCCACCCGCTCCGTGTCAACGGCTCCGGTGGGGCGAAGAGGAGACTAGCAGCTCAGCGGCCGCAAACGCACATCACGCCGCCGTCGGCACGGCGGCGCTTCGCTCGGCCGCCGTCAGATCACCCGTGTCGCCGGCACGCGCGGCACGGCCGCCGAGGACGTACACGTAGGTCAGGAAGGCCAGTTCGGCGGCGATCCCGATGCCGATGCGGGCCCAGGTCGGCAGGCCCGACGGGGTGACGAAGCCTTCGATGGCGCCGGAGACGAAGAGGACCAGGGCGAGGCCGATGGCCATGCCCACGGCCGCCCGCCCCTCTTCGGCCAGGGCGGTGCGGCGGGGACGGGGACCCGGGTCGACGAGAGTCCAGCCGAGGCGCAGTCCGGTGCCGGCGGCGACGAACACGGCGGTCAGTTCGAGCAGGCCGTGCGGGAGGACGAGGCCCAGGAAGGTGTCGAGCCGGCCCGCCGAGGACATCAGCCCGGCACCGACACCGAGATTGAGCATGTTCTCGAACAGGATCCACAGGACCGGCAGCCCCAGGAAGACGCCCAGGACCAGGCACATGGCGGCGGCCTGCGCGTTGTTCGTCCACACCTGGGCGGCGAAGGCCGTCGCGGGATGGCTCGAGTAGTACGTCTCGTACTCCCCGCCCGGGCGGGTGAGCCGGCGCAGCTCGTCAGGGGCTGCGATCGTGGCCTGTACTTCCGGGTGCGCGGCGATCCACCACCCCAGCAGGGCCGCGACGACCGTGGAGAGGATCGCCGTGGGCACCCACCAGTGACGCGCCCGGTAGACCGCCGCGGGGAAGCCCTCCAGCAGGAAGCGGGTCACGTCGCGCCACGAGGCGCGGCGGGCGCCCGTGACCGCGCTGCGCGCGCGGGCCACGAGTTGGCTGAGCCGGCCGGTCACCAGGGGATCGGGAGCGCTGGACCGGATCAGCGAGAGGTGGGTGGCGGCACGCTGGTAGAGGGCGACGAGTTCGTCGGCCTCGGCGCCGGTGAGGCGGCGACGGCGGCGGAGCAGGGCGTCGAGGCGGTCCCACTCGGCTCGGTGGGCGGAGACGAAGACGTCCAGGTCCATCGTGTCTGCCTGCTCCTCGGCTGGTTGTTCGACTGTCCGTCGGATGTGTCAGCTTGTCCTACTGCGGCGCGATGGCACTCAGCTTGGCAGACTGGCCCTCTTCGGGGCAGGCCAGGGGAAGGACGGCGGGGCGTGAGCGAGCTGGTCACGGGCGAGGCGGTGGCGCTGGAGCTGCGCCCCGCGAGGCTGCCGAGCAGGGTCCTGTCCGTGTTGCTGGACCTGGCCGCGACGCTGGTGGCCTATGTCGCGGTGACCCTGGGGGTGGTGGCTGCCACGGCTTCGCTGGACGAGGCGGCGCAGACCGCGCTGTCGATCGCGGCCTTCCTCCTCGTTCTGGTGGGCGGTCCGATCGCGGTGGAGACGCTCAGCCACGGTCGGTCGCTCGGGAAGCTGGCGTGCGGGTTGCGGGTGGTCCGGGACGACGGCGGGCCGATCCGGTTCCGGCACGCGCTGGTGCGCGGCGCGATCGGCGTCGTGGAGATCCTGATGACGTTCGGGGTCGTCGCCTGCATCGCCTCGCTGGTGTCGGCGCGCGGGCGTCGGCTGGGCGACGTGTTCGCGGGGACCCTGGTCGTACGGGAACGGGTGCCGGCCGGGCAGGCGGCCTTCGTGCCTCCCCCGCCGTCCTGGCTGGCCGGGCGGTTCTCGGCCCTCGACCTCTCCGCGGTGCCGGACGGACTGTGGCTGGCGGTGCGGCAGTACCTGACGCGGATGCACCAGCTGGATCCACAGGTCGGCTGGGGCATGGCGCAGCGGCTCGCGACCGATCTCGCGGCCCGCACCGGCGCTCCTGTTCCGCCCGGGGTTCCGCCCGCCATGTACCTGGCCGCGGTGTTGCAGGAGCGCCAGGTGCGCGAGGCGAGACGGACGTTCCGGAACGGCGGCACGGCGCCGGGAGCGGCGGTGGCGGGCGGCAGCCCCTTCCCCGCGCCGCAGGCACCGCCCTCGCCACAGGCACCGCCTTCGCCGCAGGTCCCGGTCTCTCCGTGGGCTCCGGCCTCTCCGCAGGCGCCGTACTCGGCCGGTGCCGGGCGGTCCGGATGGTCTCTTCACTCCGCCGACGGAGGCTCGGGGGCCGCCTCGCCGGATGTCCCGCCGGCGGTCGCTCCGCCCGCCGGCATTCCGGCACCTGCCGAGTCGTCCTCGGTCCCGTCGACCTCGGCCGTGTCGGCGCCGCCGCCCCGGGACTCCGCGCCTGCTGAGGACTCCGTGTCGGCTCGGCGGCCCGCCACCGGGTTCGTCCCGCCCGCGTAGCCGGGAGCGGCCGGTCTGTCTCGGGTCGTGCGTCGGCCCCTTGGAGACGCCGGACGGCGGAGCGCTCAGGAGTCGAAGACGGACGGCGGTGACCGGAGGTCCTCAAGTTCGATTCCGGGGGCGGCCAGGACCACGTCCCCGGCGAGGTGCACGGTGTGCCTCTCGCCCGTGTCCAGGGCTGTGACCTGGTACGCGTCCACGATCAGGGAGCCGTTGTCAGTGGCGTGTGCTTCTCTTTCCACCAAGGCCCAGGACTGGTCCACGGTGCGGGGGGCGAGGACCGGATCCGTGAAGTGGACGAGGCGTACGCGGGTGGCGGCCGAGGAGGGGGCGAGGCGCAGCAGTCGAGCGGTGGCGACGAGGAACGCGGGGGAGGTGCCGGTGAAGGCGTGGGCGCGCACATTGCCCTCGGTGGCCTCGGTGCCGGTGGGGTCGGTGCGGACCCAGGTGACGCCGTCGAGGGCGGCGCCGCGCACCTGCCAGCCGCCCGCGTGGAGTTCCAGGCGGATGGGACGGCCGAGTTCGTCCAGGGCGAGGTCGACGGAGCCGCGGTGGTCACCCGAGGGGGCGGTGACCTGGGAGACGTAGCGCCAGCCGGAGGGGCCGGGGGCGCACTGGAAGTGTTCTTCGGCGAGGGGGGTGTGATCGTGCGGATCGTGGAGCGAATAGCGGCCGCGGGGCATCGGGGTCCTGGGTTCTGAGGGCGGGGCCTGTCCGGTCGCCTCGGGGAGTCGGCCCGGCGTGCGTGACGGCCGCCGGTCCGTCCTCAAAGGGGCAGGCCCCCGGCACGGGGGTGCGGGGGCCTGCCTCGGAGGAACCGGTGAGCCGCGGAACGCGGCTCGGGGCGGTCAGTAGCGGTAGTGGTCCGCCTTGTACGGGCCGTCGACCTCCACGCCGATGTACGCCGCCTGCTCCGGGCGCAGCGTGGTGAGTTTGACGCCGAGGGCGTCGAGGTGGAGGCGGGCGACCTTCTCGTCGAGGTGCTTGGG
>NZ_JBIBUK010000052.1:0-2092 GCF_043079345.1 Streptomyces sp. NPDC015220
CATACACACCACCACGCCGCAACCCACCCACACCCGCAGGCACCACAGCCGGCAACCACCGCTGCGCATACCAGCACCCCGAACGCCAGGCAAGGCCGTGACCAGTGCGGTTGGGCGGGACGCGCCGCAGCTCCTGTGCCGGCCAGGCGTCGGACAGCGGCAGGTCGACCAGGCGCGTCCGCCAGTGCGGGTACTCCTTGAGCAGCGCGCCGGTGAAGCCGTGGACGGCGGCGTGCGCCGGTTCGCAGCGGTCGTCCGGGGAGATCGGCTGGGTCTGGTGGGTCAGCACGGTCAGGTGCAGTTCGCGGTCGCCGTACCCAGCCGCCAGCAGGGCTTTGACCAGCCGGAACAGGTCGAGCACGCCGTCGTCCTGGGCATCGTCGTACGCGATGCCGTCCTGCGGCGGCGGGGCCGACCAGACGACGTGGCCGAGCGAACCGACGGTGCCGTCGCCGATCGCCCGCGCCGCGGACCGGGCGTCGAGCACCAGGGCGGCGGGCCAGGCCCGGCGCAGTCGCTCGTCCGCGACGGAGGCGACGAGCAGGTCCGGGGCAGGGGCGGAGGGCTCGGCGGGAAGGGTGGCCGGCTCCCAGCTCGGGACGGCGTAGACGCTCTCGGCGTCCCGCACACCGCCCTCGCGCAGGTGCAGTCCCTGGATCCGGACGCACACCGTGCCGTCCTCGGCGCACAGGTCGATGTCGTACGTGCCTGCGCCCCTTGTCCCGCGCCGGGTGCGGACCCAGATCCGGTCCGGGCAGTGGCGGAACACCTCGACCGTGTCCACGGCGAAGGGCACGCCGGCGGGCGCGCCGTCCGTCCCGGCGCCGAGGGTCAGCCCGGCCACGGTCTGCAGGGCCCCGTCCAGCAGGCTCGGGTGCAACCGGCACTGTTCCAGCACGGGTGCGGCCGCGGGCCGGGCGAGCTCGGCCAGCACCTGGCCGTCACCGAGCCGGATGCCGCCGAGTGCGCGCAGGCTCGGGCCGTGCTCGATGCCGCGCGCCCGCAGGGCGGCGTAGACCTCGTCGGCCGGGAGACCGTCGCGGCGGACGGTCGCCCGCAGCTCGTCGAGGTCGAGCCGGGGCCCGGTGGGGTCGCCCAGCTCCGCGGCGCCCTGGCAGTGCACCGCGGAGGCGTCGCCGAGCACCCGGTCACCGCTGTGCACGGTGAAGCCGACCGCGCCGCCGTCCCGCCGTTCCAGCGTGACGTGCAGCTCCGTACGGCCGTCCGGGGCGGTCAGCGGCTGCGGCCAGACGATGTCACGCAGCCGCAGGCTGTGCTCCGTCGCGCCCAGCTCTCCGAGGGCGAACTCGACGGCGGCACGGGCCATTTCGATCGAGACGACACCGGGGAGGATGGACCGCCCGCCCACGACGTGGTCGGCGAGGAAGAACTCGTCACCGGTCAGCGTGGTGGTGAACCGGTGCGCCAGCAGGTCGGAGGTGTTGGCGTGGACAAGCGGGTGCAGGACGTCGGCAACGGATACGCTCGGCGCGGCCGGCTCGGCCTCCTCTCGCACCCAGTAGCGGCGGCGGGCGAAGGGATACGTCGGCAACGGCACCCGGCCGAAACCGCCCCCCGCGAACAGCACACCGAAGTCGAAGTCCTGCCCCCGCACGAACAGTTCGGCCACCGCCGACAGCCGCTCACGGTACTCCGGACCAGCCGGCAAGGACGGCCCACCGCACTCCCGCAGACACCGAGCCCCATAACCCGCCAGCCCCGACGCACGGCCCCCCGGCTCAACCCCGGCAGCCTCCGACACGAACACACCCGACGCCGTGCCGTTCTCCAGCCAGCCCGAGAGCGCCGCCACCAGCCCCGCCCGGTCCCGCACCACCGCAGCCCACCGATGACGCACATGCCGACGCCCCGTCAGCAACGTGAAACTCACATCCCCCAACGGCGCCCTGCCACCCTCAGGACCCTCGCTCCACGCCAGCAACGCACGCACCTGCTCACGAACCTGCTCCACCGAGGCCGCCGACAACACCACCAGATACCCCGGCAACACCCCCGCCACCCGCGCCGGCTCCGGCGCCTCCCCGATCACCACATGCGCATTCGTCCCCGAAAACCCGAACGCGCTCACCGC
>NZ_JBIBUK010000053.1:0-1864 GCF_043079345.1 Streptomyces sp. NPDC015220
ACGGCCAACGCCGGCTGTGATGGGTAGGGGAGCGTCGTCTGCCGGGTGAAGCAGCACCGGAAGGTAGTTGTGGACGGTTGACGAGTGAGAATGCAGGCATGAGTAGCGATTCACACGTGAGAAACGTGTGCGCCGATTGACTAAGGGTTCCTGGGTCAAGCTGATCTGCCCAGGGTAAGTCGGGACCTAAGGCGAGGCCGACAGGCGTAGTCGATGGATAACCGGTTGATATTCCGGTACCCGCTGTGAAGCGTCAAACATCGAGCATCGTGATGCTAAGGCCGTGAAGCCGCCCTGGAGCCTTCGGGCGAAGGGGAGTGGTGGAGCCGCTGAACCAAGCGGTTAGTAGGTGAGTGATGGGGTGACGCAGGAAGGTAGTCCATCCCGGGCGGTGGTTGTCCCGGGGTAAGGGTGTAGGACGCAGGGTAGGCAAATCCGCCTTGCACATAGTCTGAGACCTGATGCCGAGCCGATTGTGGTGAAGTGGATGATCCTATGCTGTCGAGAAAAGCCTCTAGCGAGTTTCATGGCGGCCCGTACCCTAAACCGACTCAGGTGGTCAGGTAGAGAATACCGAGGCGTTCGGGTGAACTATGGTTAAGGAACTCGGCAAAATGCCCCCGTAACTTCGGGAGAAGGGGGGCCACGTCTGGTGATGGGCTTTACGCCTTGAGCTGGGGGTGGCCGCAGAGACCAGCGAGAAGCGACTGTTTACTAAAAACACAGGTCCGTGCGAAGCCGTAAGGCGATGTATACGGACTGACGCCTGCCCGGTGCTGGAACGTTAAGGGGACCGGTTAGCTCTGTTTCGACGGGGCGAAGCTGAGAACTTAAGCGCCAGTAAACGGCGGTGGTAACTATAACCATCCTAAGGTAGCGAAATTCCTTGTCGGGTAAGTTCCGACCTGCACGAATGGCGTAACGACTTCTCGACTGTCTCAACCATAGGCCCGGTGAAATTGCACTACGAGTAAAGATGCTCGTTTCGCGCAGCAGGACGGAAAGACCCCGGGACCTTTACTACAGTTTGATATTGGTGTTCGGTTCGGCTTGTGTAGGATAGCTGGGAGACTTTGAAGCAGGCACGCCAGTGTTTGTGGAGTCGTCGTTGAAATACCAGTCTGGTCGTGCTGGATGTCTAACCTGGGTCCGTGATCCGGATCAGGGACAGTGTCTGATGGGTAGTTTAACTGGGGCGGTTGCCTCCTAAAGAGTAACGGAGGCGCCCAAAGGTTCCCTCAGCCTGGTTGGCAATCAGGTGTTGAGTGTAAGTGCACAAGGGAGCTTGACTGTGAGACCGACGGGTCGAGCAGGGACGAAAGTCGGGACTAGTGATCCGGCGGTGGCTTGTGGAAGCGCCGTCGCTCAACGGATAAAAGGTACCCCGGGGATAACAGGCTGATCTTCCCCAAGAGTCCATATCGACGGGATGGTTTGGCACCTCGATGTCGGCTCGTCGCATCCTGGGGCTGGAGTCGGTCCCAAGGGTTGGGCTGTTCGCCCATTAAAGCGGTACGCGAGCTGGGTTTAGAACGTCGTGAGACAGTTCGGTCCCTATCCGCTGTGCGCGTAGGAGTCTTGAGAAGGGCTGTCCCTAGTACGAGAGGACCGGGACGGACGAACCTCTGGTGTGCCAGTTGTTCTGCCAAGGGCATGGCTGGTTGGCTACGTTCGGGAGGGATAACCGCTGAAAGCATCTAAGCGGGAAGCCTGCTTCGAGATGAGGACTCCCACCCACTTGATGGGGTAAGGCTCCCAGTAGACGACTGGGTTGATAGGCCGGATCTGGAAGCACGGTAACGTGTGGAGGTGACCGGTACTAATAGGCCGAGGGCTTGTCCTCAGTTGCTCGCGTCCACTGTGT
>NZ_JBIBUK010000054.1:0-1848 GCF_043079345.1 Streptomyces sp. NPDC015220
TACATGATCCCCGCCCTCTTCGTCACCCTCGACCACCTCCCCCTCACACCCAGCGGCAAGGTCGACCGCCGCTCCCTGCCCGACCCCGAGACCCGCACCGAACACCTCACCACCGCCTACACCGCCCCGCGCGACGAGACCGAGGAAACCCTCGCCGCCATCTGGACCGACGTCCTCGGCGTCGACAAGGTCGGCGTCCACGACAACTTCTTCGAACTCGGCGGCGACTCCATCCTCTCCATCCAGGTCATCTCCCACGCCCGCCAGGCACTGGGCGGACGACTCTCGCCGCGGCTGCTCTTCGAGGCTCCGACGGTCGCCGAACTGGCGGCCGCCGTGGCCCTGGAGGCGGAGGACGCGCCCGGCGCGCCGGTGATCCCGGGGGCGCCGCGCGACGGCCTGCTGCCGATGTCCTTCGGCCAGCAGCGACTGTGGTTCCTGGAGGACTTCAACGAGGGCGGCACCGAGTACCACTCGGCCGTCGGGCTGCGTCTGACCGGCCCCCTGGACCCGGAAGCGCTCCGCACGGCGGTCGGTGACCTGGTGGCCCGGCACGAGGCGCTGCGGACGACGTTCTCCGTGGTAGACGGCCGTGGCGTGCAGACGGTCCACCCCGTGCTGGAACCGGAGTGGCGCGCAGAGGAGGCGACGGACGAGGAACGGCTGCGCGCGCTGGCGCGGGAGGAACTGGCGCGCCCCTACGACCTGCGCGACGGCCCGCTCGTCCGGGTCCTCCTGGTCCGCCTCTCCGCCGAGGAGCACGTGTGCGTGCTGGGGATGCACCACATCGTCACCGACGGCTGGTCCATGGGCGTCGTCGCCCGCGAGCTGGGCGAGCTCTACACCGCCCGCACCGAGGGCCGCGCGCACCGGCTGCCCGAAGTCGCCGTCCAGTATGCGGACTTCGCCGCCTGGCAGCGCGCCCGGCTGGAGGACGGCGGCCTGCTGGCGCAGCAGCTCCACTGGTGGCGCGAGCGGCTCGACGGCATCGCCCCGCTGGAGCTGCCCACCGACCGGCCCCGCCCGGCCGTACGCTCGTCGAGGGGCGGCGTGCAGGGTTTCGAGGTGCCGGCCGCCACCGTGGACGGGCTCAAGGATCTGGCGCGTGCGCGGGGCGCGACCCTCTTCATGGCGCTGACGGCGGCCGTCAAGGCGGTCTTCGCCCGCTACACCGGGCAGCGGGACATCGCCGTCGGCACCGCGTCCGCCGGCCGGGACGGGGCGGGTCTGGAGCAGCTGGTCGGTTTCCTGGTCAACACGGTCGTGCTGCGTTCGCACATCGACCCCGACACGCCCTTCGGCACCCTGCTCGGGCAGATGCGGGAGACCGTGCTCGACGCGTTCGCCCACCAGGACGTGCCCTTCGAGCGCCTGGTGGAGGCGGTGCAGCCGGAGCGTGACACGAGCCGCACACCGCTGGTGCAGGCGATGGTGGTGCTGCAGAACGCGCCCGGCGTGCACCCGGGCCTCGGCGGGGTCCGCGTCGGCGACTACCCGTTGGAGCGGGAGGACTCGGCGCTGTTCGACCTGACCGTCGAGTTCCAGGAGTACGAGGGCGGACTGCGGGCGCTCGTCGAGTACAGCGCCGAGCTGTTCGACGCGCCGACCGTCGCGCGCTTCGGGGAGCACCTGAACACGCTGCTCGCCGCCGCCGTGGCCGACCCGGACCGGCCCGTCTCCGCGCTGCCGTTGCTCACCCCGGCCGAGCGGGAGCGGCTGGTGGGCGACTGGGCGGTGACGCCCGGCGTCGCCCCCTGGGACGGCACGATCCACGACCGGATCGCCGCGCGCGCCGCGGCCACGCCCGACGCGGTGGCCGTCTCCTGCGCGGGCGAGACCCTGACCTAC
>NZ_JBIBUK010000056.1:0-1714 GCF_043079345.1 Streptomyces sp. NPDC015220
CACCGGCCGCCGGCAGCGGCGGCGGGATCCCGGTCCACGGCTTCGTCCGGGGCGCCGAGAGCGCACCGGTGGCCCAGGCCGCGGTCACGCTGATCTCGCTGGCGGGCCGCCAGCTGGGCCGGTCGGTCGCCCAGGCCGACGGCGCCTACACCCTCAGCGCGCCGGGCGCGGGCTCCTACGTGCTGATCGCCTCGGCGGACGGTTTCCAGCCGCAGGCCTCCACGATCGTCGTCAACGGCGAGGCGGTGGCCTACGACATCCTGCTCAGCGGCACCAGCGGGCTGACCGGCCTGGTCCGGGCCACCGCCGGCGCGCTGCCGATCAAGGACGCCATGGTCATCGTCACCGACGTCCGCGGCGACCTGCTGGCCACCCAGACCACCGGTGAGGACGGCGAGTTCTCCTTCGCCGAACTCGTCCCGGGCACGGTGACCATCGCGGTCAACGCCGCCGGCCACCGCCCCCGCGCTCTGCCGGTCGAGATCGGCGGCACCGGCATCACCCGGGTCGAGATCGACCTCGACGCCGGTGCCGAGGTCCAGGGCGTGGTCCGGGCCCCGCACGGGCCGCTGGCCGACGCCCGGGTGACCCTGGTCGACGCCGCCGGCAACGTGATCGGCACCGCCACCACCGGCACCGACGGGGCCTACGCCTTCGCCGACCTCGACAGCGGCGAGTACACCGTCATCGCCACCGGCTACCCGCCGGCGGCCACCGCCCTGACCGTCACCGGCCACGGCGTCGACGGCCACGACATCCACCTCGCGCACCCCGGCGAGTAACCCCCACCCGGCCCGTGGCGGGGCGCGCACCCAACCCGGAGCGCGCCCCCGCCACGGGCCGGCCACTTGACGACCATTTTGTTCACTTTTATGCAGAGGAAGACAACGGGATGGCACTGACCGCCAGGATCCGCACCCGGGACGGATGGGCCGTGTCGCACGCGGTCGTCACGGTGACCGACATGACCGGCACCCAGGTACTGCGCGCCGAGGCCGACCACGAGGGCGCCGTACGCGACACCACCGAACTGGCACCGGGCGCCTACACCGTCATCGTCACCGCCGTCGGCTACGCACCCACCGCCTCCAGCGCGATCGTCACCGCCGGCGGCCGCGCCGAGATCGGCACCGTCACCCTCACCCGCCAGGGCGGCGCCGAACTGCCGCCCCCCGGACCCTGGACCGTCGACCCCGCCCACTCCTCCATCGCCGCCGTCGCCCAGCACCTGGGCATCTCCAGCGTCCACGGCCGCTTCACCGAGTTCACCGCCGCCATCGACATCGCCCCCGACGACATCACCCGCTCCCGCGTCGAAGCGGTCATCCACGCCGCCTCCATCGACACCGGCAACACCATGCGCGACGGCCACCTCACCTCCCCCGACTTCCTCGACGCCGAGCAGTACCCGCAGATCACCTACCGCTCCACCCACCTCACCCCCGCCGGCCCCGACCGCTGGACCGTCAGCGGCGACCTCACCATGCGCGGCATCGCCCGCCCCGTCGACCTCGACCTCGCCTACCTCGGCACCGGCGCCGACCCCTGGGGCGGCACCCGCGCCGCCTTCCGCGCCACCACCGAACTACGCCGCGAGGACTTCGCCATGAACTACAACCAGGTCCTCCAGGCCGGCATCGCCGCCATCGGCACCACACTCAAGATCGAACTCGACATCCAGGCCGTCCAGGGCACCACACTCCCGGCCGCCTGA
>NZ_JBIBUK010000057.1:0-1596 GCF_043079345.1 Streptomyces sp. NPDC015220
CATACACACCACCACGCCGCAACCCACCCACACCCGCAGGCACCACAGCCGGCAACCACCGCTGCGCATACCAGCACCCCGAACGCCAGGCAAGGGTCGCGTCGACGGCCGGCAGGGTCAGCAGGTCCCGCACCGGCCACGGGCCGCCGGCGGGCAGGTCGACGAGCCGCACCCGCCAGTGCGGGTACTCCTTGGCGAGCGCGCCGACCAGTCCGTGCACGCTCGCGTGCGCCGGCTCGTTCGGCTCGTCGGGGGTGACGGCCTGGGTCGCGACGGTGGCGACGGTCAACCGCAGCTCGCGTTCGCCGTACCCCGCCGCCAGCAGGGCCTTGACCAGCCGGAGGACCTCCAGCACGCCCCGGTCCTGTTCCTCGGCCGGTGCGCCGGCCGGCTCCGGCGCGACCCAGACCACCTGGGCCAGGCCGTCGCGGCCCGCGGTCGCGGCGGAGTCCGCGGCCACCGCCTCGGGGAGAGCGGCGAGCACCCGGCGCCGGTGCGGGCCGTCCTCGCCGACCACCAGCACGGTGCCCGCGGGTGCCGGGCCGGCGGCCCGCAGTTCCTCGGTGGGCACGGGCGTCCAGGTCGGCACCAGGTACACGCCCTCGCCCTCGTCCGCGCGCTCCGGGTCCGCCGGTGAAGGGGGCGACGGTAGTGCGGGCGCGGTCGCGGGCCGGTCGAGCTCGCGCAGGGTCAGCCCGCCGATACGGACCCGGACCGTGCCGTCCTCGGCGCACACGTCCACATCGAAGGCGGACGCGCCGGTGGCCCGGGCGATCGCCACCGGGCGCTCCGGGCAGGGGCCGAACACGGCGACCTCGTCGACCGCGAACGGCACGGCCGAGGCCGACGCGCCCGTGCCGGCGCTGAAGGCGACGACCGTCTGCAGCGCGGCGTCCAGCAGGCTCGGGTGGAGCCAGTAGTCCCCAAAGGCGACGTCCGCCGGCGGCAGCAGGCGCGAGACCGCCCGGCCGGCGCCCAGGTGGACGTCGGTGAGCGCGCGCAAGCGCGGCCCGTGCTCGATGCCCCGGGCCCGCAGCGCAGCGTAGGTCTCCTCGGCGGTGATCCGACGCCCGGTCGGCGGAGCCGGATCGCAGGTGGGCGCGGTAAGGGTGAGCCGCTCGGCCTCGCCCTGGCAGTGCACCACCGCGTCCTCGCCGTGGATGGCGAAGCCGATCGCCCCGGACGGCTCGGCGGACAGCGTGATCCGCAGCGTGACGGGGGTGCCGTCCGAGACCACCGGGCGGGGCCAGGTGACGTTGCGCAGCCGGAGGGGCTGCTCGCCCTCGTCGAGGGCGAGGCACACCGCCACGCGGGCCATTTCGAGCGAGACGACACCGGGGAGGATGGACCGCCCGCCCACGACGTGGTCGGCGAGGAAGAACTCGTCACCGGTCAGCGTGGTGGTGAACCGGGTCGTCCCGAGGACGGAGGTGTTGGCGTGGACGAGCGGGTGGACCTCCTCGCGTGCACCGGCGGCCGGACGCCGGTCGGCCTTGGCCGGCCAGTAGCGGCGGCGGGCGAAGGGATACGTCGGCAACGGCACCCGGCCGAAACCGCCCCCCGCGAACAGCACACCGAAGTCGAAGTCCTGCCCCC
>NZ_JBIBUK010000058.1:0-1482 GCF_043079345.1 Streptomyces sp. NPDC015220
CTTGGGTTCTAGGGGTCGTCGCAACACCACTGGGTTTTAGGTGGTGAGTAGATCACGTAGACGCTCGGCTGGGGTATCCCAGCCGAGCGTCTTGCGTGGGCGGCCGTTGAGTTCCTGGGCGACGTGTTCGAGGTCTTCGGGGCTGTGGACGCTCAGGTCGGTGCCCTTGGGGAAGTACTGGCGCAGCAGCCCGTTCGTGTTCTCGTTCGAGCCGCGCTGCCAGGGCGAGGCCGGATCGCAGAAGTAGACGGGCATGCCGGTGGCCATGCTGAACTGCTTGTGGCGTGCCATCTCGCTGCCCTGGTCCCAGGTGAGGGAGCCGCGCAGGTGGGCGGGCAGGGTCTGGATCGTGGCGACCAGGCCGTCGCGGACAGTCTCGGCGTCGTGGGCTCCGCCGGGGAGGTGGACCAGCATGGTGTAGCGGGTGCTGCGCTCGACGAGGGTGGCGATCGCGGAGCGACCGCCCGCGCCGATGATCAGGTCGCCTTCCCAGTGACCGGGTACGGCCCGGTCCTCGATGTCGGCGGGGCGGTCGCTGATCATCACCATCGGGTCGATGAACCGTGGGGTGCGCCGCTCGGGGTCCCGGCGTGGTTTGCGGCGGGTCCGGCCGGAGCGGACGGCGGCCTGGACTTCCCGTTTCAGGCCGCCGCGGGCCTGGAAATACAGCGCCTGGTAGACCGTCTCCACGCTCACCCGCATGCTCTCGTCGTCGGGATGCTCTCTCAGTAGAGCGTGGCAGATCTGCTCCGGTGACCACCGCCTGCGCAGTCCGTCCCGGACGAAGCGGCGCAGCCGTCCCTCGCGCAGCAGTTTGCGCTCCTTGGGGCGGGGCCTGCGGGCGGCGGCCGCGCGGTGGGCCGCGTAGGGCTGGTAGCCCTCGCTGCCCGGGTTCGCGTCGATCTCCCGCTTGACCGTGCTCGCCGGCCGTCCCAGGGCTCGTCCGATCGCCCGCAGCGACTGCCCCGCCGCATGGAGATCGCGGATCTTCTCGCGCTCGGCGAGCGTCAGGAACCGTGGGTGAAGCTGCTTCTCCAGGGCCGTCAGGCCTACCGGTGCCGTGGTCACACCGCCCATCGTGACGGTCCCGGTGGTGTAGTCGACACGGCGCCCGTCGGCGTAAGTACGCGAAGAGCGGCTCTTCTTGACGCCCCAGTCCCAGTCTTTGGCCGTGCGCTCGTTCACGCCGACCTGCCGGGCCGCGACCCGGCGTGCGACACCGGCCGCCCGAAGCCGCTCGTACTCGTCCCGCCCTGGATGACGGCGCGGCAGACGAACCGAGCTTCGTCCAATTTTCCGGGCCCAGCCGAAAGCAGTGTTCCGGTTCACCCCCAGCTCACGTGCCACCACGGTCACGTTGCCCACGGCATCCAACCGCGCAAGGAAACGCTCCCGCAGCCCCGAAAGATCATCGCGTCCAACGGCCACGGTCCTCGCAACTCCCACAGATCGCGGGTGTTGCGAGGACCGTTAGAACCCAAG
>NZ_JBIBUK010000059.1:0-1335 GCF_043079345.1 Streptomyces sp. NPDC015220
CCCGCACCGCCTGCTTCTCCAGGGCCCGGAAGGCGCTCTCACCGTCGTCGACGAAGATCTCCGCGATGCTGCGGCCCTGCCCGGCGACGATGTCGTCGTCGGTGTCCCGGTACCCCACCCCCAGCCGCTCGGCCAGCAGCAGCCCGACCGTGGACTTGCCCACACCCATCGGCCCCACCAGGACCACCACCGGCACACTCACCGGATCACCAGATGATCGAGGTAGGACCGCACATTGCGCCCGGTCTCCGCCACACTGTCCCCGCCGAACTTCTCCGCCACCGCGTCGGCCAGCACCAGCGCCACCATCGCCTCCGCGACGATCCCCGCCGCCGGCACCGCACACACGTCGGAACGCTGATGATGGGCCTGCGCCGCCTCACCCGTGGCCACGTCCACCGTGCGCAGCGCCCGCGGCACCGTCGCGATCGGCTTCATCGCCGCCCGCACCCGCAGCACCTCACCCGTGCTCAGCCCGCCCTCGGTCCCGCCCGCACGCCCGGTCGCCCGCCTGATCCCCTCACCGGTGGCCACGATCTCGTCGTGCGCCAGGGAACCGGGCACCCGCGCCAGAGCGAAACCGTCCCCGACCTCCACCCCCTTGATCGCCTGCACACCCATCAGAGCCGCCGCCAGCCGCGCGTCCAGCCGCCGGTCCCAGTGCACATGCGAGCCCAGACCCACCGGCACACCGTAGGCCAGCACCTCCACCACCCCGCCGAGCGTGTCACCCTCCTTGTGCGCCAGGTCGACACGGTCCACCATCGCCCGGGAGGCGTCCGCGTCCAGACAGCGCACCGGATCCGCGTCCAGCCGCTCCACATCCCCCGGCACCGGGTACACCCCGTACGGAGCCCGGACCTCCGCCAGCTCCACCACATGGGAGACGACCTCGATCCCCGCCGTCACCCGCAGATACGACCGCGCCACCGCCCCCAGCGCCACCCGGGCCGCCGTCTCCCGCGCCGAAGCCCGCTCCAGCACCGGCCGCGCCTCGTCGAAACCGTACTTCTGCATCCCCGCCAGATCCGCATGACCCGGCCGCGGACGCGTCAACGGCGCGTTACGCGCCTGCGCGGCCAGCTCCACCGGATCCACCGGATCAGCCGCCATCACCTTCTCCCACTTCGGCCACTCGGTGTTGCCCACCATGACCGCCACCGGAGACCCCAGAGTCAGACCGTGCCGGACACCACCGAGGAACGTCACCTCGTCCCGCTCGAACTTCATCCGCGCCCCCCGGCCGTAACCCAGACGACGCCGCGCGAGGTGGTCCGCCACCATCTCCGTGGTGATCGGCACGCCGGCGGGAAGACCCTCCAGCGTGGCCACCAG
>NZ_JBIBUK010000060.1:0-1322 GCF_043079345.1 Streptomyces sp. NPDC015220
GGCTGCGTCACCGTCGTCAGCGGCCTGGGCGCCAAGAGCCTGAACATCCGCAACGACAGCCGCCGCACCGTGGAGGTCTTCCGCGGCGCCGTCTGCGACAACGGCGCCCCGATCGCCACCGTCGGCCCCCGCAGCTCCAGCAACGGCGTCCGCCCCGGCTGCACCGAGGACGTCTTCGTCAAGAACGGCGTCGTGGGCAGCTTCCGCGTCATCGAGCGCCACAAGGGCGGCGACTACGACTTCGGCTTCGACTTCTGAAAACCCCGCCCCCCGCCATGACAGGCACCACCGCACCACAGGCCACCGTGACACGGAACCCCGGCCCGCCGTAATCGGGCCGGGGCTCCGCCACCAGGCACATGACACGACAACCCCGGCCTGCCGTAATCGGGCCGGGGTTCTCAATTGGAGCGACACCCCGGGAACACCCCCCACCCGGAGGAATGCCCGCACCAGCGCCGCCCGACAACCCCACGCGCCTGCCCCGCCATACTAAAACCCCCACCACACCCCGCGCCCCCCTCCCCGCACCCGCGCCCCGCCCCGCCCCGCCACCCACCGGACGACTCCCGCCCCACCACGCCCCGTTGACCCGGCACCCCGCACGACACACCCCTGCGCCGAACCGGTGAGCACACACCCCCGAACAGGTGACCCCACGGCGCGCCGCACACCCCCCGCCCGCCACCACATGCACACACCCACCCCCACACAGGCCACCACCCACAGGCCACCACCCACACGACAGCACCCACACGACAGCACGCACACGACAGCACGCACGACGCCTTCCCCGACCCGCGACACTACGGGATGATCATCATGACTATCCGCATCGTGGAGGACGCGAGCGACGACACCTACGTCCTGACCATCCACGACATCACCCTCACCCCCTCCCACCCCCGCCTGGGCCACCTACTGCGCTGGCACATGGCCGGCCGGCTCGAGGAAACCGTCGACCTCACCCAGGTCACCTGCACCGTCACCATCAAGATCGGCCCGGTCAGACTCCTGCACACCACCCACCGGCTGCCCGACCTGCTCACCCTCATGGGCACCACCCTCCACGGCGACCCACGACCCCCCGCCGGACCCTGGCAGCAGACCTGGGACCTCCACGTCCCCGACACCGTCCCCGTCGCCCGCCACCGCATCCACCTACGCGCCCGGACAACGGACGGCAAGAACTTCCTCGCCCTGAACATCCCCCTCGACTTCAGCCACCGCTACCACCCCACCACCCACTTCAACACCCACCCCCACCACGACCACCCCCGAACCGACCGAGAACTCAGCCAAACCCGCTGACCACAACACCA
>NZ_JBIBUK010000061.1:0-1309 GCF_043079345.1 Streptomyces sp. NPDC015220
CACGGATCGCCATCAGACCCGGCATCTCGTGCTCGGCGAGGGTGATCTCCTTGCGGCCGAACTCGGCCAGGGACAGGTCGGCGACCTTGAAGTCCGTGAACTCAGCTGACATGTGCGCTCCTTGAACTCATGACGTCGCGGTGGATGTCCAGGGCCGCGGTGGACTTGTTGAGGGTGATGTAGTGCAGACCGGGAGCCCCCTCGGCGAGCAGGCGTTCGGCCATGCGCGTGGCGTGCTCCACCCCGATGCGGTACCCGGCCGCCGGATCGTCGCGGGCGGCCTCCAGCCGGTGGGCCAGGTCCTCGGGGAAGGCGGCGTCGCTGAGTTCGGCGAAGCGGCGGATCTGCCGTACGTCGGTGGCCGGCATGATCTCCGGGATGATCGGGATGTCACAGCCGGCGGCCGTCACGCGGTCGCGCAGCCGCAGGTAGTCCTCCGCGTCGAAGAACATCTGGGTGATCGCGTAGTCGGCGCCGGCCCGGCACTTGGCCACGAAGTGCCGGATGTCGGACTGCCAGTCGGCCGAGCGCGGATGCCGCTCCGGGAAGGCGGCCACCCCGATGGTGAAGTCGCCCAGCGAGCGGACCAGTTCCACCAGCTGGCAGGCGTGGGTGAAACCGTCCGGACGCGGGATCCAGGGCCCCTTGGGGTCGCCGGGCGGATCCCCGCGCAGGGCGAGCACGTCCCTGATGCCGGCGTCCGCGTAGGTGGCGACGATGTGCCGCAGCTCGGCCACCGAGTGGCCGACCGCCGTCAGGTGCGCCACCGGACGCAACGTGGTCTCGGCGGCGATCCGCCGGGTGACGTCGACGGTGCGGTCCCGGGAGGACCCGCCGGCGCCGTACGTGACGGACACGAAGTCCGGCGCGAGCGGCTCCACCCGGCGCACCGTGTCCCACAGGGCGCGTTCACCCGCGGCGGTCTTCGGCGGGAAGAACTCGAAGGAGAAGGTCGGCGGGCGGGTCATGGTCGTCCTCCGGCGTTGAAGTAGTTCGCCTCCGGGTGGTGGGTCACGATGGCGTCGGTGGACTGCTCGGGGTGGAGCTGGAACTCCTCGGAGAGGTGCACGCCGATCCGCTCGGACCGCAGGAGACCGGCGATCTTCACGCGGTCCTCCAGGTCGGGGCAGGCCGGGTAGCCCAGGGAGTAGCGGCAGCCCTGGTACTCGGTGCGGAGCACGGCGTCGAGCGAGTCCGGGTCGGCGGCGGCGATCCCCAGTTCCGAGCGGACGCGTGCGTGCCAGTACTCGGCGAGGGCTTCGGCGAGCTGGACGGACAGGCCGTGCAGTTCCAGGTAGTCGCGGTAGGA
>NZ_JBIBUK010000062.1:0-1103 GCF_043079345.1 Streptomyces sp. NPDC015220
GTGACCACGGCGCTGGATCTGATTTATGACCGGCGCCGTGAGGGGTACGACCCGCTGCAGAAGCTCATGCAGCTGTTCGAGGGGGCGACGGCGAAGTCGCTCAAGGCGGGCAAGGCGGAGGAGCTGGCGGCGCTGCCGCTGGAGGAGCGGCTGAAGCGGCGGATCATCGACGGCGAGCGCAACGGTCTGGAGGCGGATCTGGACGAGGCGCTGGTGGCGCGGCCGGCGCTGGAGATCGTCAACGAGGTCCTGCTGGACGGCATGAAGGTGGTCGGTGAGCTGTTCGGCTCGGGGCAGATGCAGTTGCCGTTCGTGCTGCAGTCGGCTGAGGTGATGAAGGCCGCGGTGGCTCATCTGGAGCCGCACATGGAGAAGTCGGAGGCCGAGGGCAAGGGCACGATCGTGCTGGCCACGGTGCGCGGGGATGTGCACGACATCGGCAAGAACCTGGTCGACATCATCCTGTCGAACAACGGCTACAACGTCGTCAACCTGGGGATCAAGCAGCCGGTGTCGGCGATCCTGGAAGCGGCCGACGAGCACAGGGCCGACGTGATCGGCATGTCGGGGCTGCTGGTGAAGTCGACGGTGATCATGAAGGAGAACCTGGAGGAGCTGAACCAGCGGGGTCTGGCGGCCAGCTATCCGGTGATCCTGGGTGGTGCCGCTCTGACCAGGGCGTATGTGGAGCAGGATCTGCACGAGATCTATGAGGGCGAGGTGCGTTACGCCCGGGACGCGTTCGAGGGCCTGCGGCTGATGGACGCGTTGATCGGGGTGAAGCGTGGTGTGCCCGGGGCGAAGCTGCCCGAGCTGCGTCAGCGCCGGGTGCGGGCGGCGGCGGCCGTCCAGGTGGAGGAGCGTCCGCTGGAGGGGCATGTCCGTTCCGACGTCGCCACCGACAATCCCGTTCCCGTCCCGCCGTTCTGGGGCACCCGGGTGATCAAGGGCATCCAGCTCAAGGAGTACGCCTCCTGGCTGGACGAGGGTGCGCTGTTCAAGGGGCAGTGGGGTCTGAAGCAGGCCCGTACCGGTGAGGGGCCGACGTACGAGGAGCTGGTGGAGACCGAGGGCCGGCCGCGGCTGCGTGGTCTGCTCGACCG
>NZ_JBIBUK010000063.1:0-1031 GCF_043079345.1 Streptomyces sp. NPDC015220
GCCGAACACATCACCAACCTCGGCGAAGCCGCCGAATACATGTTCGACCACACCATCTTCCAGGACAACCTCGTCTTCGTCGACTTCTGCGAAGCCATGGTCAAAACCACCAACCCCACCGTCCTGGCCCGCGCCGAGAAAACCCCCGCCCCCCACACCGACACCCACGGCTACCGCACCATCGCCGACATCATGCGCGCCTTCAACCCCTTCGAAGGCGAGGTGTACAAACAAGCCCTCAAAATCTCCCGCACCACCCGCGAAATGTTCTGCCTCATGGAAGGCCGCCACGTCCACCCCTCCACCCTCTATCCCGGCGGCGTCGGCACCATGCCCCAACCCTCCGTCTTCACCGACTACCTCGCCCGCCTCATGCACGTCATCGACTTCGTCAAACAAGCCGTCGCCATGAACGACGACATCTTCGACTTCTTCTACCAAGCCCTCCCCGGCTACGAAGAAGTCGGCCGCCGCCGCACCCTCCTCGCCTGCTGGGGCGCCTGGCAGAACCCCGACATCGTCGACTACCGCTACGCCACCATGAACACCTGGGGCAAAGCCATGTACGTCACCCCAGGCATCATCATCGACGGCCAACTACGCACCAACAACCTCATCGACATCAACCTCGGCCTCAGAATCCTCCTCGGCTCCTCCTACTACCAGGACTGGACCGACGAACAGCCCTACGTCACCCACGACCCCCTCGGCAACCCCGTCGACATCCGCCACCCCTGGAACCAGACCACCCTCCCCGCACCCCAAAAACGCGACTTCACCGGCAACTACTCCTGGGTCATGAGCCCCCGCTGGCACGACGAACAAACCGGCGACCACCTCGCCCTCGACACCGGCGGCGGCCCCCTCGCCCGCCTCTGGTCCACCGCCCTCAACGCCATCGTCGACACCCCCTACATCAAAGCCACCGGCCACAGCGTCCAAATCAACCTCCCCAAAGGCCCCACCCTCCCCGAAACCACCCTCGAATGGCACATCCCCCGCTGGTCCAACACCATCGAACGCGACCGCGC
>NZ_JBIBUK010000064.1:0-1011 GCF_043079345.1 Streptomyces sp. NPDC015220
AGGTCCTCCAGGCCGGCATCGCCGCCATCGGCACCACACTCAAGATCGAACTCGACATCCAGGCCGTCCAGGGCACCACACTCCCGGCCGCCTGAGCACCCAGCCCAGCCCAGCAGGGCATGGGCCGGGCCGGGCCGGGCGGCTCGGGCCGGGTCGCCGCCCCGCCGCGGTGACCCGGCCGCCCGGCCGCGGTCAGCCGGTGGCCTCACGGACAAGGGCGAGCAGGGCACGCAGTTGTTCACGATCCTCGGCGGCGAGGGCGGCCGTCGCCTCGGCGAGCGCCAGGCGGACCACCTCCTCCGTGCTGTTCGGCGCGATGTTCCTGGCCGGGCACCACGACAGCAGGCCCGCCCGCTTCGACCTGCCGGGCCTGCTGCTGAGCGCGGCCGCGCTGGGCAGCGTGATGTTCGGCGTCTCCGAGGGCCCCGACCGCGGCTGGTCGTCCGCCGCCGTCATCACCTCGCTGGCGCTCGGGACGGCGCTGCTGGCCGCCGCCGTCGTGGTCGAACTTCGCAGTCCCAAGCCGTTGTTGAGGCTCCGCCTGTTCGGGGACCGGCTCTTCCGGGACACCAACCTGCTCAATCTGGTCGGCCTGGTCCCCATACTCGGCGCCATGTACATCGGCCCGCTCTTCCTCCAGCAGGCCCAGGGCCGCACCGCGCTGGAATCCGGCCTGTCCACCGCCCCCGAGGCGTTCGGCGTCCTGCTGACCGTCCAGGTCGTCGGCGTCCTGTACGCGTCCCCGCGGCGCCGGCGCGAGCGGCTGGACACGTAGCACGCCGCGATGCGTGCCCGTGGCGGTCACCGCCGCACCCGCACGCCAGGTCTGGTGACGGACGCTCCGGGCCGCCGATCAGGTGGCGAGTGTTTTCGGGATGGCCGTCCGGTTGTCCCTGGCGGTGCGGTCGGCGGTGATGGCGGCCATGACCAGGTGGCGGGCCGCGTGCAGGATGTCCAGGGCGGCGCGGGTGTGGCCGGTCGGGGGCTGTCCGGTGGGTGGTGCGGGGGTGC